>JALHMX010000003.1 GCA_022843825.1 Pseudobdellovibrionaceae bacterium | reverse complement strand
AAGGTGCAAAGCAATCCCTAACCTCTCCTTAAGATATTGGATTTACGGATCATTCTTTACTTATCCGGATTTGAACGCGCATTAAGTCTACTTTAATGCGTATGCTTGGCTTGCAATTGCTATCTACTAACATGAGTTTTTCTCCTCAATTATGTCCCAATCCAACCTGTCATCAGCATCAATTTAAAAGCGTTGGCTTTAATCGTCGAGGCTACTTTCACATTAAAAGAGCGCGTCAATACATTCTTAAATTTCAATGTAAACAGTGCAAAAAAATATTCTCATCCAGAACCCTAAAACCTGATTATCGCCACAAGAAAATGGATCTTAACCTTAAACTCCACAAACTTTTAGTTGAAGGGAGTTCCTTAAGAAGCTGCGCCAGAATTCTGAATATGACCTATTACAATACATACAAGAAATTTCTCTGGCTTAGAACTCTTGTCGATATAGAAAAGAAAAAACTAAAGCTTCAAGCCAAAGAGCTTCAATTTGACGAGATGGAAACGATTCATCACACCAAATGTAAGCCACTAAGTATTGCAATTTTTGTTAACGAGAATCATCAGATTTTAGAGCTAAAAGTAGCACAAATGCCGGCTAAAGGAAGGTTAGCTCAGTTCTCGGTTAAAAAGTATGGCTATCGAAGTGATGAGCGTGTGGAGAAAATGAAAGCAGGCTTTGAGTCATTAAAAAAGAATCTCGTTAGTTTTCCCTCTACGATTAAATCAGATGCTCACCCAACTTATTTAAAAATCGTAAACCAGTATTTTCCAAACATAAAATATGAGCAGATCAATCAGGCTGATAAAAAGAGGCATCAAGACAGATTACATGAAAAGCTTCAAAAAAAGAGATTTGATCCCCTATTTAATGTAAATCACAAATGTGCGCTTCTTCGAAGTCAGATCAAAAGACTTTGCAGAAGAAGCTGGTGCACCACAAAGAAAGTTGAAAATCTTCAGCTTCATCTAGATCTTTTTTTAATCAGTCAGTTTATTTAATCCAATAGAAGTCATGCGATCCGTAAATCCAATATCCTAAGGAGTGATTAGGGGTAGCTTTGCACCTTGTAAGAGATCAGTTTCTAATTTTTTACAAAATCTGCGACGAACTCATTTACAGGGTTATTCAATATTTCTTGTGGCGAGCCCACTTGAACAATATGGCCTTGGTTCATAACCACCACTTTATCACTCATTTGAAAAGCCTCTTTTTGATCGTGCGTCACGTAGACCATCGTTAAGTTTAAGCGTTGTTGAATTTCCCGAATGTCTTTGCGCATTTTTTCTCGCAGCTTTGCATCTAAATTGGAAAGGGGCTCATCAAGTAGCAATATGCGAGGCTTCATCACTAATCCGCGAGCTAGGGCAATACGCTGCTGTTGACCACCAGAAAGTTCGTGAGATTTTCGATTTTCTAGTCCAGCCAGTTCAACCAGATCTAAAATCGCCATGACATCTTTCTTAATTTCTTGTGAGCTCATTTTTTTAAGTTTTAAAGGATAGGCAATGTTATCAAAAACATTCATATGGGGCCAGACAGCGTAAGATTGAAAAACCATTCCAACGTTTCTTTTTTCCGGCAGCAAAAACTTTTTTTGTAAAGGATCTGACACTACGTCTTGATCAAAAAGTATTTGTCCATGAGAGTTTTCCTCAAGCCCAGCAATCATTCTTAAAGTAGTCGTTTTTCCACATCCAGATGGGCCCAGGAAACTAACAAATTCCGCATGATTAATTTGAAGATTAAAGTCTTTCACGGCCCATGATGAAACGCCCTTATTTACTTTAAACTCTTTGCTTACATTTTTAAAAGTTACTTGGCTCATAAACCGTACCGTCCTTTAGAGAGTATTTTCAAAGTTAAATTTAAAGAAAGCACAAAGGCCACAACCAACACCGAAAGCACGGAGGCTCCGCCGCCACCCATATCCGAGTATTCTTGCAATTGGAAAATAAGGGTGCCGATCGTTTCTAGTCCAGGACCAGTCAATAAGATCGTCATCGTCAATTCGCTCACAACAGGCATAAATACTAAAAACACAGAGGCCATCATGGCTGTTTTTAATAGTGGAAAATATATAGTTCGCATGATCGTCCACCAGCCGGCGCCTGAAATGCGAGCGGCCTCTTCAAGTGAGGGATGTATTTGTTGATAGCCATCACCAATGGTTTTTAGGCTTAGGCTTGAATATTTAATGACGTAGGCAATTAATATTAATCCCAAAGTATTATACAGTGACGGCCCAAGACCGAAGTAGCCTTGGCTTAAAGATAAGATTAGGGCCAAAGCTAAAACAGTACCTGGCGTGGAGAAGGGGATGCTAATGGCTAGTTGTGCCCACTGACGACCTTTCCATGTTGTGCGGTAGGTGAAATAATTAAAGAAAAAAGAAAAGGTGGTGCAAATAGCTGCGGCGGAAAGTCCTAATATAAAAGATTGGTATATGGCGCGCGCTGTTTCTTCGGTTTCAAATAGGACACGAGTAAAGTTATTTAAAGTAAGGCTAGCAAAATTCCATACTCCTTGCACCGGACTAAGTGATGAAAGTAATAGGCCAAAAATCGGTAATATAAAAATAATTGTAAATAGCGCACTCAGAAAAAATGTAATTGGAATTTTCCAACGATTCAAAGGTATAAAAGATGGACGCGCTGTTTTTCCACTTACGGTATAATTTTTATTAGCTCCAAAAAATTTTTGAGAAACATAAAGCAAGCCTAAAGTAAATAAGCCTAATATAACAGAAACGGCAATACTCATTTGCAGGCCGTTGCTGGTTCCCATGCGTTGGTAGGTATAGATCTGAGTCGTAAACATGTAGATCCGCGCCGGGCCGCCGATCAGAGCGGGGATGCCAAAGCTGGCGGCGGTGGCCAGAAACGACAGAATAAATCCACTGATGATGGCCGGCTTTAATAAAGGCAGGCCGATATCCTTAAAAACGCGAAGGCCGCTGGCGCCAGATAACCGGGCCGCTTCCTCCAGTGATGAGTCCATGCGATCTAAAACAGTAAGTGCTGTTAGAAGTACAAAGGTAAACAAAAAACTTGTTTCAACAAAAACTAAACCAGCCAAAGTATATATGTTTAAATTTAAACCGAACCATTGATTTAAGACTCCACTAGTCGGATTAGCCAAAATAATCCATCCAATAGCGCCTACAAACGGTGGGATGGCATAAGGTAAGCAAAACAAAGATCGCCACTTATTTTTAAAAGGCAAATCTGTTCGGGTAATGAGCCAAGCCAAGGGAAGACCTAACAAAAGGCAAAAAATACTGACCAGTGTTGAAACGACCAAAGTATTTTTCGCCGCTTTAAGGGTATTTTCATTTTGTAAAACCGCAAAAAGATCAGATAGGCTCGGAACAAAAAATAGATATCCTAAGGGGGCTATAAATAGCCCTATGACGATAATCAAACAAAGGATATAAAAGGCTTTTTTCACTAAATACTTAAAAAACTATTTTAGAGAATTGATCTTTAATTTTTTCACGATCCTTCATAGTTGTAGAAATAAATTCACGGCTCCATGGTTTAGAGGCTTTTAAAATTTCTGAAAACTCCGGAGAGCCTTCGGGTTTCAAATCTGTAGTCGAAGAGTACATAAATGATTTTGTCATAGCTTGTTGCCCGGGTTCAGAAAAAAACCAATCAGCTATTTTTTTAATCGTCGCTTGCTTTTCTTCGACGTCATTTTCTTTTTTAACAAGTGCTAAAACGTTACTTTGAACGATGGCTCCGTCTGTTGGAATTATAAACTTGATGCGAGGATCAGATTTAGTAAGACGTAAAACATTTTCTAAAAGCACTATTCCGACAGGTCTTTCTTTACTTTGTAAGCGGCGAATAACGCCAGAGTTGCCGCCTTCGGCGATAAGATTATTTTTTCGAAGTTGAGTGAAGTAGTCCCATCCATACTTATCAACCAAGAAAGCTACAGAAGTAAAGCTTGTGCCTGAAGCTAAAGGACTACCTACAGAGACTTTGTCTTTCCATTTAATATCAGTGAGTTCTTTAAAGGTTTTAGGGGCTTCATTTTCTGGGATAGCCTCTGAATTGTAAGCGATGACCATTACTGGAAAACTTAATGTGTTATAAAAATCTTTTGGATGGCGAAACAATGGATTAATTTTATCATGTACTTCAGTTTTATAGGCTGTAAGTTTATTTTGCTCAGCCATGTCTTCATACCAAAAGCGATCCGAAGAAATTAAAATATCAGCTTGAATTTTTCCTGCTAAATTTTCAGCCTGAACTTTGGAAGCCACTTCTTCAGAGCCTGCTTGGTAGAATTGAAATTTAATATCTGGAAAAGCTTTTTCCAGCTGAGGCTGCACATCCGCAATGGTGTCTTTGTAAAGCGAAGTATAAATCCAGACCGTCGATTGATCCTGTTTTTTTGTGCATCCAAAGATAGAGACTAGGGTAAAAGCAAGAATTATAATTTTGTTCATTTTTTAAGGTCCCTCGTTAGTTGTTGGTATTTTTCCACTTTTTTCTTGAAGTCTTTTAGCTTTCTCAATTCTTTTTTCTGTAGCAGTTTTATCTTTTAAGTATTTTTTTCTGGCTCTTATGGCAGTATCTGGAAAATCCGTGAATACACCATCTACACCGAGCTCAAAAAACTGAATATACTCAGCTTCAGGCGAATTTTTATATTCTTTGAGCAAATATTGAGATTCATTTCTGAACGTATAGGGATGTATTTTTAATCCCAGTGAATGCACTGTTTGAATAAGTGCTGTTGCTGGGAGTTCGTTTCCATTTACATCAGTGGGAATAATATATCTTTTAGCTGGTCCAATTCCGTAAACTACAGAAGCTATTTCTTTCAAGTTTTCGGGCTTAGTCAGCATATCTAAGTAGGTACGTTTATCTTTAGCTGCGACGAAATCGTAAGGGATCAATTCAGGACTGTCTATAAGATAAATAAGTGGAGCTTCGATCATACTTTTAATTTTCTTAAGATTTGTTAACTCGAATGATTGTATATAAACAGCAGGTTTGAATTTTTTTAAAAGTTCGACTAAAGGCTCTTCTAAAGGCAATTTTATGCTTTGAAAATATGTTGGATGTTTTGTTTCAGGATAGACGCCAATAGTTCTTTTATATTTTTTGGATTCTTTTTCAGCTAACTGCAAAATTTCTTCAAATGTAGGTATTTCAAATTTTCCATTATATTTTTGGCTACGAAAAGGAAGCCGTTCGTAGGCGCGCAAAGTTTTGATTTCTTTTATGGTAAAATCTTCGGTGAACCAACCCGTGATTTTCTGTCCGTCGATAGTTTTCGTTGTTTTTCTGTCAGGGAACTTGATAGCCACGTCAGTTGTTCCAGAAATTTCGTTTTCATGTCGAGCAATAAGAACCTTGTCTTTAGTAATAACTAAGTCAGGCTCTATGTAGTCTGCTCCCATTTTGATGGCTAATTTGTAGGATTCTAAAGTGTGTTCCGGTCTGTACCCAGAGGCTCCGCGGTGACCAATAATAATCGGGTTTGTGAATTGAACAGTCGTTGAAGTATTAACTTGAGAAGTTTTCATATTAGAATGCGCAATTTGGCAGCAGATTAAAGTGCATAACGTCCATTTAAGCATAAAAACCTCAATTCATTTAAACCGAAATTTTGTTAGCCTTGGTCATACGATACGCTGAAATAAAAGTAAATTACTTATTTTGGTTTTCTGTAGTGATGTGCTTCATATACGGTGATGCATAAATACATTTTAATTTGTCACTGAAGGTTTTGGCTTTTTTTATACCTTGCCACATTTCAACCCACCCATGTGTGTTGATCCACAGCATATTGTAACTGTTTAAAGGGGTGATCGTTCCATATTTTGGCTTGTTGTTTTTAGCATCTTCTTCTTTATAAGTGCCAAACAGGCGATCCCAGATACACAATATACCGCCATAGTTTTTATCTAAATAATCTGGATTGATAGCATGATGAACACGATGCTGTGATGGAGTATTTAGGACCCATTCGAGCGGACCCATTTTTTTTACAAACTCGGTATGAATCCAGAATTGATAAATTAAATTAAGTCCATGCGCAGCTACAAAGGCCCAATATGGAAAACCCACTAAAGCTAAGGGCAAATAAAAAATCCAGCTACTGATGTTACTGAACCAACTTTGGCGAACGGCCACGCTAAGGTTGTATCGATTACTTGAGTGATGAACTACGTGCATGTTCCAGAAAAATCGTGACTCGTGACTGGTGCGATGAAACCAATAGTAGGCAAAATCATCTGCCAACATAATCAGTGCCCAGTGCCACCATGTATTCATAGCAATATTAAAGGCCGCAAATTGAGATGCAAAGTCATACATTGTAAAAGAGATTATCCCAAGGGCGCCGCCAACAATCAGACTGAAAAAACCTAGACCAATATTAGTCCAGGCATCTTTTTTTTCATAAGACTGCATATTTGCACGAGCACTGAGCCAAGCCTCAAGGGCAATAAACAATGCAAATAATGGTACGGCAATAAGCGTCGGTTTAATCATGTCCAAATAATAACAAAATGAAAACATTTTGTAACTTTATTTTTTCTCTGTCACAATGAATATATGAAAAAAACAGTATTAGTTCCTTTACCCAAAAATGATTGTGATCCTAGCGAAGTTGCTGTGCCTTGGAAAATATTATCGCAAAACGGTGTACGTGTCGTTTTTAGCACGCCGGATGCTCAACCGGCCTCTTGTGATGATCTAATGTTAACCGGAAAGGGCTTGGGGCCCGCGGCATCGATGTTGATAGCGGATAAGAATGCGCAAAGTAGTTATGCCGAACTTGAAAAATCAGAAGAATTTAACCGGCCGATTTTATGGTCGACGATCAATGAAGCTGACTATGACGCTTTGTTGCTGCCTGGTGGTCATGCTAAGGGAATGAGGGAGTACCTTGAGTCATCACTGATCCAAGAAAAAGTTAAAAATTTTTTCCAAAAAGACAAACCTGTTGCGGCGATTTGTCACGGAGTTTTATTGGCAGCTCGAACTCAAAATGCAGATGGCAAAAGTGTATTATATCAAAAGAACGTAACTTGTGTTCTGCAAACACAAGAGCTGTTAGCATGGAATTTGACCCGGATATGGCAAGGTGATTATTACCGCACGTACGATGTGACAACTCAGAAGGAAGTGACATCATATTTAAAGGATAAAAATCAATTTATTGCAGGGCCGATGCCGCTTCGGAGGGATAGCCCCACAGATCTTAAGCCGGGTTTTTCTGTGAAAGACGGTAATTTTTTGTCAGCACGATGGCCCGGGGACGTGCACAGCTTTTCATATGAGTTTTTAGATATGATTAAGTCGACTGTATCATAATTAAACGTATTACATTGGTACAGAACTGCTTAAGTTATTATGTGGAATTCCGATATGTAAGCATGAAAAAAATAATATTACTTACAATTGGTACGATGGTGTTAAGCTCTTGTAATCCATTTGGTAAGTATTCAATTATTAATATTAACCCTGGCGAATTTCTTTTTAATCAGCCAACCAATATAGATTTAAATTCCGGCGGTAAAACTTCGCCAACAATTCCTTCATCTGGACAACCGACTGATGTTCATAAAATTACATATAAAGTTGGAACTCAGTTCACGCAGCAAATTATGACGACTGGTGATGGCCATGGTGTTAATATTATGCTTAGGGGCAAGATGACCCAGTAAGCTATTTTTTAGCTTTGGCGGTTTTTTTTCTTTCGATTTTTCTTCCCTCAAGTTGAGCGATTAATCTTTCATCGCGCTCCGTAACTAAATTAACAATTAATCCTGTTTTACCTGCGCGTGCGGTTCGCCCAGCTCGATGAACATAGTTTTCCATTTGTTTGGGGAGGTGATAGTTAATAACACGTCCGACGTGGGGAACATCTAATCCGCGAGCAGCCAGGTCCGTTGAAACTAAAAGATTCACTTCTCCGGAGCGAAATTTTTTTAAATGAGTTCGACGCTCGTTAGCATCCATTTCGCCGCGGTAAAAAGTGCAGTCAAAGCCTTTTGACTTTAAAAGTTCCACCAGTTTATCGCATTGCTCACGCGTGTTGGTAAAAAGAATTGTCCCGGATTGCTCTTTTTTTAAAGGTTCTTTTAAAACTTTTTCAAGCACCGGCCATCGTAATCCATCTTTAACTATGCGATTTTTAGTGATTAAGGTTGGAACTAACTTTCCACTGCCTGCACTTTTAATAACTTCAGCTTTAGTGAATTGTGAATTAATCAGTTCTTGCACTGTTTTGGATATAGTCGCTGAAAACAAAGAAAGTTGTACGTGTTTAGGACATGCTGCAACAATAGCGTCAGAATCAGGAAGGAAACCCTGATCTAGCATTTGATCGGCCTCATCAAAAACTAAAGTTCTAACGTCATGTAAGTACAGCAGTTCCTGTGCTAATAACTGCGCGAGTCTTCCCGGTGTAGCAATGAGAACTTCAAATGAATCTACCACTTGTCGACGGACTTGCGCAAAAGCAACGCCGCCTAAGGCCATGCGAACGCGTAATCGAGTTCCATGAGTAAAAAGCTTAAAAACTTTGGCCACCTGTTCTCCGAGTTCTCGCGTGGGGACCATAATGACTGCGCGCGGAGCTGCCGTATCCTTTACGGGCTGTCCCTCTTGTTCCAAAGTTTTAAGGGCATGCATAATAGGTAAAGCGTAAGTTAAAGTTTTCCCGCTTCCCGTTTCTGATACACCTACGACAGATTGTCCTGACATCAGCAAAGGAATGACTTGAGATTGGATTGACGTAGGCTTTTGGATACGCTGCTCTTTAAGAGACTGAGTTAAAGAATGAAGAAGGCCAAAATCAGAGAATGAATTCATAGAGGGGGATTCCTTTGCCCCTAATTTATACGGGTTTTAGGATGTAAAGTCAGTTTCAATTGGAAATAAACACAAAAATGACTACATATAATTTAAAAAATAGATAAAACTTACAGGAGAAACAAGAGGTATTGCCTATGAGTCGCAAAATTTTAGCCTTTGGAGCCAGCAACAGTCGAAACTCAATTAATAAAAAACTTGCCACTTATGCGGCATCCTTGTTTAGGGATGCCTCTGTAGAGGTTTTAGATCTGAATGACTTCGAAGTAACTCTTTTTTCTGTGGATAAAGAGGCCGTAATACCGGAAGCTATTTACAAATTTGCTCAGAAAATTGATGAAGCCGACCTCATCTTAGTTTCATTGGCCGAACATAATGGAAATTACTCAGCGGCTTTTAAAAATATCTTTGATTGGGTTTCGCGTATTCCGGAAAGAAAAGTGTTTGCGCATAAAAAAATGTTTTTGTTAGCGACTTCTCCGGGCGCAAGAGGAGGCTCAACTGTGCTTGAAATAGCAAAAAATCGTTTTCCCTTTGATGGCGGAAAAGTTCTGGGAGTTTTCAGTTTGCCTAACTTTTATAAAAATTTTGAAGACCAAAAAGGTATAACAAATTCTGAATTTAAAAACCAACTGATTGAAGCCATCCAAAACATATGAAGTATGATCAGTTACTTAAAGAGAAATTTAAACTTGAAGCCTTTCGTGGTGTTCAAAAAGAAGTTTTAGATAAACTTCTTAGTGGTGTTTCGGTCTTTTCGTTAATGCCAACGGGCACTGGGAAAAGCTTGTGTTATCAGATGATAGCTTTTTTGCAACCACCGCAGGAAATGGTGTTAGTGGTTTCTCCGTTAATTGCATTAATGCAAGATCAAGTTTTAAAAGCACGAGACCTAGGGCTAAAGGCGGCTTGTATTAATTCATCATTATCTTTCGAGGAGCGAGCAAAAGTATTAAAAAGAATGGCTTCTAAGGATTTGGATATTTTATTTGTAACACCTGAAAGATTTAAAAAACTTGAATTCCTAGAGGCTTTGAAACAAGTTAAGATTTCTTTATTTGTAGTTGATGAGGCGCACTGTGCCTCTTTATGGGGTCATGATTTTAGACCCGAGTATTCGCAGCTGGGAAAATTCATCCAGCTTTGCGAAAGTCCTTTGGTTTTGGCTTTAACAGCAACGGCTACGCCGGTAGTCCAAAAAGAAGTATGTCAAATTTTGAACCTTTCCTATCCTCAGGCAATGATTTTAGGTGGAATTGAAAGAACTAATATTGCTATTCATGTTACTGAAACCTACGGACAGGAAGAAAAGTTTGAAGCCATTTTTAAAGATCTGCTAGCACAGCCGAATCTGGCCAGCGGCATAGTGTATTTTTCCTTAATCCAGACATTAGAAAAGTTTTCACAGTTTTTACAGACTAAAAAAATAGTTCATACCAAATATCATGGAGATCTTCCCGCCCATGTCAGACGCAAAAATCAAAACAATTTTATTAAAGATATAGATAACCTTATCTTGGCAACCCCAGCTTTTGGATTAGGAGTTGATAAATCAAATATCCGTTTTGTCTATCATGCTGAAATACCGTCAACACTTGAGTCTTATTTTCAGGAAATAGGGCGAGGTGGTAGAGATGGTAAACTATCCCAGGCTACTTTGTTTTATGACCAAGAGGACGTCTCCATACAAATGCAGTTTTTAGACTGGGCCTACCCCGAAGCTGAATTTATAAAAAAAGTCTATGATCTTATTCATACTTATCCAGAAAAGGTCAGCATGGAAGGATATGATTTTTTACGGGAACAAATGGTTTTTAAGAACAGAAAAGACTATCGGGTTAACGCGGCCGTTTCTATTTTGAATCGTTGGGGATCATTGGCAGAAGCTGACACGCCCTTTGGTTATTTAGCAGTAACAGAACCAGAGGAAGAGCTTTTTAAAAAAGAAAACCAAAACATCTTAAAAAAAGAACATCAAAAAAAACTATTAGAAATATTACGTTGGGCAAAAAATACAGAACATTGCCGCATGAATGAGATTTATAAGTATTTTGGCTATGATCATGCGCCTTGCGGTTTGTGCGACACCTGTCGAGGAGATGAACTTGCAAGCCACGATTAGTTTTCCTAATCCATGGACTTTTAAGACCCTAGAAGATGTTATTGCTGTAGGAGGAGAACTGACAGCGGAAAATTTGCAGCTGTCTTATTCGTTAGGAATTTTTCCTTGGCCTCATGAGGGGTATCCTTTGTTGTGGTTTTGTCCTGAAAAAAGAGGCATTCTTGACTTTTCAAATTTGCATATCGGTCAGACTTTAAAAAAATGGATTAAAAAAAATCAAGATCATATTGTGGTGAAAATTAATCATGATTTTTCCGCCGTCATTAAAAATTGTCGTCTTCAAAAAAGAGGTGGACAAAAAGGAAGCTGGATAAACAAAGATATTGAACACGCATATACAGCTCTCCATAAGCTGGGCGGGGCGTTGTCTTTAGAATGTTATATCGATGAAAAGTTAGTCGCAGGAATATACGGAGTAATGTCAAAAAGCTATTTTAGCTGTGAAAGCATGTTTTATAAAATTGATAATGGATCGAAGTATGCATTCATTCAATTAGTAGAATATCTTAAAGCAAGTGGGCACGTTTGGATGGATTTACAAATGATCACTGAGGTGACGGAAGCCTTCGGTGGAAAGTACATTACTAAAAAGGAATTTTTAAATCGTATTGGGTGTCCCCAAAGATAATCAGTTAAAAAAGAATATATTTAAAAATAAAGCCCACAAAGTGGCAACAAAAATAAAAAGTGATATTTTGGACAAGCGGTTTAATTTTTTTATATCCTCGGCGCTGACATCTTCGGCGTACGATGTTTTTCCCATATTTTTAATAGTAAGCCCCTGGACTAATGCTATTCTTTGAGTGCGCTCGAGTTTGTAAAAATGAACAGCAATTTCACACTCGTAGTCATTGATATTTTCAATTCGCGTGACAATAGCATGGCAGGCCATGGATTCAGAGGATGGCACCTGAAACTGAATTCGTATAATTTCACCCAGTTGCGGTTTTATGTCTATTGGGGCAGTGAAGCTGAGTCCAGTTAAAGAGATGTTTTTAAGCTCGGTTTTTTCCTCCCAACTATGGCGTCCAGCCCCAGAGTAACGAATAAGGTTATTATCGTTAGCGTCTAGGACATAGCGGGGCTGTCGTGCGTGGTATCGAGCTAAAGATCCAGTCATAGCTACTTTTCGGTTACCTTGTCTTAGTTCTTGATTTAATATTAAATTGTTTAAAAGGTATTCACGTCCAGACTAAAGGATGAGTTGTATCAAAATGAGAATAAGATGAATAAAGTTAAATCTACAGCCAAATCCAAAGATAATCCTAAAAAAAGCAAACCGCCAGCTAAGAAAAAAATAAAGGGCGCTCCGGTACGTCGAAAAAAGAAAGAAAAATTTAATGAGCACCCATTGTCTTCGGCTGAGATGTTTAATAACCGAGAAATAGGGTGGTTGAACTTTAATTTACGAGTTTTAGAAGAGGCGAAAGAGCCGAACACTCCTATTTTAGAAAAATTAAAGTTTCTATCTATATCGTCATCTAATCTAGATGAGTTTTTTATGAAGCGAGTGGGTGGGCTGAAGCGACAAGTCGCATATGGAGTAACATCTAAATCATCTGATGGTCAAACGCCAAAAAAGCAACTTCAAATGATTGCGCGTTCTTTAGAGCCCATGGTGAAACAACAAGTTGAGGTTTACAATAAAATAAAGGCTGATTTAGAAAAAGAGAAAGTTTATATTCAGTCATTTGGCCAACTCAGTGAGGCTCAAAAAAATCATTTAAAAAAATATTTTTTAAACCACATTTATCCTATTTTAACTCCGTTGTCGGTTGATCCGGGCCATCCATTTCCTTTTATTTCCAACTTGTCCATTTCGTTAGGAGTGTCACTCATCCAAGAGGGCAAAGATTCTGATGAGAAAATTTTTGCAAGAGTTAAAATACCTAAACTTATAGATCAGTGGGTCCAAATTGATGATTCGCTGAAATATATACATCTTATCGAAGTCGTTAAAGCCTTTGTTCACGAGTTGTTCCCTGAGATGAAGGTGCTGGGAACAGTGGCTTTCAAGGTTACGCGTAATGCGGATTCCGATCGCGAAGATGAAGATGCAGAAGATTTGTTGGCCACCATCGAAGAGGAAGTAAGGCAAAGGCGTTTTGCTGAAATAGTACGTATAGAATTTGGAAGTTGTGATGATGAATGGTTAAAAAATTTTCTAGTTAGGGAGCTTGATTTAAAACCAGAGGATATACATGAGTTGCCCTTAGACCTAGATTTTTCGGATTTACAAGCTCTTGTGACATTACTTGCGGAGGAGCTCGCTCAGGAGGGTACTCGGTTTTTGCCATGGTCGCCGGTAGTGCCAGCCGTGTTGCAAGACCAAAATTCTATTTTTTCGATTATCGACAAACAGGATATACTTGTTCATCACCCCTTTGAAAGTTTTTCGTCTTCGGTCGAAAGATTTATAGCGGAGGCTTCAGACGATCCCAAAGTTTTAGCGATTAAAATGACGTTGTATCGAACTGGGGACAATAGTCCTTTTATTAAAGCCCTAATTCGCGCTGCCGAAAATGGTAAGCAGGTCGTTTGTTTAATCGAACTTAAAGCTCGGTTTGATGAAGAACGAAATATATATTGGGCCCAAGAATTAGAAAATGCTGGCGTGCATGTGGTTTATGGACTTGTTGGTCTAAAAACTCATGCTAAAACTACGTTAGTGATTCGAAAAAATAATGACGAGTTAAAAACATATGCTCATGTAGGCACGGGAAATTACAATGTTGTTACTTCACGTTTTTATACTGATGTGGGGCTTTTGACATGCCATTCAGATATAACTCAAGAATTGATTGCGTTCTTTAACTATTTAACTGGAAAATCTTTAAAAAAAGATTATCAGCACCTGCTGATCGCGCCGATTAATATGTTTCAAAAATTTAAAAGTCTAATTGAACGCGAAATGCAACATACGAATGCGGGCAAGCCTGGTCACATCATGGCCAAGTTTAATAACATGGAAGAAAATGATATATCGCAAGCGTTGTATATGGCATCTCAAGCGGGAGTAAAAATTGACCTGATCGTGCGGGGTTTTTGTTGCATACGCCCGGAAGACAAAGGATTTAGTAAAAATATAAAAGTCCAATCAACTATTGGGCGCTTCTTAGAGCACTCTCGAATTTTTTACTTTAGAAATGGCAAAGAAGACCCCATCGATGGTGATTTTTATATAGGATCAACTGATTGGATGTATCGGAATCTTCATGCTCGTGTCGAGGCTGTATGTCCAGTGTATGATCGGCAAGCCCGTGAAAAACTTTGGGATATTTTGCAAATGTATTGGAGTGATCGTGTTCAATCATGGTCAATGATGAGCGACGGCAGCTATGTTAAAAAGAAAAAACAGGCTGCAGATGTTGGCGTACAAGTAGCATTGATGGAAAAGACCTTGGTTAAAACCAACTTAACCGAGGATGATTTTGTTCCGGCTGAAGATGATGAATGATGCAGTTGAGTTTAAAGTAGGGAATGTATAACACCTTCTTTAAGGCCGGTATGCGGAACTTTTAATTTTTTAATTTTAAACTTTTTTAAAATTAAAATTATTAATGGAATCGCGATATCTAAAACATCTATGCGATCTTTACGGATGTTTAGTTTCAAACGTTGATTTAAAGATAATCTTAACCATTTAGAGTAAATAGCTTCAACTTCCTTCAGTGATAAATTAGTTGCCGGAGCAGTTCTTAGAAGATCAATTTTTAGTTTAGACAAAGCATCAAAGTTGCCCCCAGTGCCGATGGCATTAGAAAAGCTTCTATACACAATTTTATTATAAAAAGGGCCAATGTATTTATTCATTTCTTTTTCTATGGCGAATCTGATTTGGTGCGAAGTTGATGCTTGAGAGCGTTGAATCTTACTAAGTAACCGGACCACTCCTAAAGGAAAACTTTTTGATTTATGCACGGCTAAGTTATGAATTGCAGTTAACTCAAGGCTGCCACCACCAATGTCGATTAATAATGAACTTTTAAAATTCACAAGATTGGATTTAATAATCGACTGCTGGAGGTACTTAGCCTCAGTTGATCCCGATATAACATTAATTTTTATTCCCGTTTGTTTTTGAATGAAGCGTACAATCGCGGTGTTATTTTTAGCATCACGCATGGCGCTGGTCGCTACCGCCATATTTTTTTGAACCCTATATTTTTTATTAAGTTTAGCCATTTTTTTAAAAGTGGCTACTAATTCTTGCGCCGTTTCGGGTTGAATGCTCCCGTATTTAAAAACATCCGAGCCAAGCCGTAAGGGCACGCGAAATTTTTTATGAATAATCCATTGATTGCGCGCAAAACTGTCAGTATTGACCTCAACAATAATTTGCCGAATAGCATTGGAGCCTATATCTATCGAGCTTATTCTCATATAATTAATATGAGTCATTTTTTACGTTGAAGCAACAGTGATTTTACAGCTACAATAAGCTATAACCCGCATTTTAGGAGTTCTATGGAAAGAACAATAGACAGTAAACTTGTTGATGTAAAACAAGATATTTTAAGCATGGGAAATCATGCGGAAGTAGCACTAAAAATAGCTATTGAGGGTTTGCTTAAACAGGATGTCCAAGGTTTAAAGTCTGTTCATGAAAATGAAATCAGCATTAACGATCTTCAAGTTAAAATCGACGAGAGTTGTATGATGATTTTAGCTAAAGAAGGACCTGTAGCGAAAGACCTAAGAATGATTTTATCAATAATTAAGATGAATACGGACATTGAGCGCATGGGTGATCAATGTGTGAATATAGCTTATTTAACTAAAGATATTATTCAGCGTGGACATAGCTTCAATGCCGGTGACATTGAAAAAATGTCCACGGTGGTTCGGCAAATGGTGAAGTTGTCTTTAGAAAGTTTTGTTAATTTAAATAATTCTTTAGCTGAAAGTGTATTAAAAATGGATGATGAGGTTGATCATTTCAAAAACAGTATTATAGCTCATCAAATACAGAATATTAAAAAGAATGCAGCTAATGCCGAAACCTTTTTAGATCTTGTTCTTATTGCGCGAAACTTAGAACGTATTGGCGATCATGCCACTAATATTGCTGAGGATGTGATTTTTGCAACTTCTGGTAAAGATATACGGCATGGTTCCTAATACCCAGTTTGATCAGTTTTTTCTTAAAATTTATAAACAGCGCTGGCCAGAAATTTGGAAGTCATTGAGCGAACCAGTCAAATACACTTTGCGGCCGAATATGTTTTATACTCAAGAGCCTCATAGCCAATTGAGCGAGTATTACAAAATGGATCCAGCCAGTATTTTGGTGGCCCAGGCCTTAAAAGTGAAGCCTAAAGAAAAGATATTAGACATGTGCGCAGCGCCCGGAGGCAAAACGCTTATTTTGGCCGAAGCTTTGAATGGAACGGGTGAGTTAATGAGTAATGAAATATCTAAAGATCGTCGTGAGCGCTTAATGAGAGTCCTTCATGAATATGTTCCGAAAGACAAACGAAGTAATATTTTTGTAAAAGGCTTAGATGGCAATCAATACGGATTGCGAATGCCGGAATATTTTGATGCTGTACTTTGCGATGCGCCGTGTACGGGAGAGCGTCATTTGATTGAAAACAACAAAGAGTTTGGTCAGTGGACAGAGCGAAGAAGTCAGAATTTGTCGGTAAGGCAGTTCTCATTGCTGTCTTCCGCGTGGCTATCGACTCGAAATGGTGGGCGAATAGTATACTCTACCTGCTCTATATCGCCGTATGAAAACGATGACGTGATAAAAAAATTGGTGAAGCGACGAAGTGTAGTCATTGTTCGGGACGATTTTTTAAGCTCGCAGTCATTTGTTGAGCAGACTGAATATGGATACCAGATATTACCCGATTCGAGTAATTTTGGCCCGATGTACTTTTCTATATTGTTGAAGGCTTGAATAGCCGTAGGTTTTAATTTTATAAACTTCAAGAACTTGGTCTTCAATTTCTTCAGCGACCTCCTGATTAATTTCAGTCGGAGCTATTTTTTTCAGATAACTCATTTCACTGTATATAAGATTGCAAATTCTTTGGATGAACTCATCTTCATTTTCTAGTAAGTAGTTAGAATTCAAAATTTCTTCATCAATTAAATGCGCAATCGTTGATTTCATAAAGGATATCTCGGATACTGAATATACAGACTGTAGGGTCCAGACTACAATCTGGAGTAAGGACTAAATGAAGTCGCCGCACTATTTCGAATTTCAATCCTTAGTAGAGTACTTGAGTGAACAACTTGAGGGGGCGCAGCTTCAAGACACCATGACAAGTCAGAATGGATTGGTTATGGGTTTTTATCGCTTTGAGCAGGAACCTAAGCTGATGTGGTTGATTTTCGACATGGATACACAGCGCCCATTTGTAGGTATATACGACACCAACCCTTGGGCTAGACTAAGGGCTGTAAAGCCTATGGGGCTTTTTCTAAATGCAAACTTGAAAAATAATATTGTTACCCGTGTATCTTTGCTTCCCAGGATGGGGCGAGTTCTAGAGATCATCTTTAATACGGGCTATAAAGTTGAGTTTAGACTGATACCGAAGCAGCCTAACTTTTTGGCCCATATTGATAAGAAAAAAATGTCCTGGTTTAAGCCTAGAGAATTGAGTGAAGTTCTTGAGGACTCTGTACCTAAAGAGGACTTAGAAACCAGATCGGTTCCTTATATGTTGAAGCAGTGGTTGTCCCAGCGTGAGGCTGTAACTGTAAAAGCTAAAAAACATGTACAGACATCCTTGACGGCCTATGAAACTTGGACAACACAGCGCAAAAAAGATATTGTTAAAAAGCAAAAGGCGCTTAAAGCCCTGACTGAGCAGATTCGCAACCCTCAGATTAAATTGTACAATCATCTGGGGGAGCATTTAAAAACTTACGGTTTTAAAGAAATACCCGACGAGCTGGTGGATCTGGTTAATTACTCCCAGAGCGTATCATGGAATATTCAAAACTGTTTTGCTAAGGCAAAGCTGGCTGAATCCAAAATATCCGGTGCACAAAAAAGAATTTCTTTTTTAAAAGAGGAAATCCAGTCGCTGAGTGATCTCAGTGAAGAAAAATTTCAAACTTATATTAAAAAACAGGCTCAAATTAAGGAGTTTCAAGCGGCACGTAAAAAAACAGATGGCGACTTTAGAAAACTGGTTTTGGATAGCGAAACGGGCATTTACTGTTGGATGGGAAAGTCGGCAGCTGATAATCTTAAATTACTAAGACAGTCTAAAAGTTGGGACTTATGGTTGCATTTAAAGGATTATCCCAGTGCATATGCTATTATTCAAAAAAATAAAAACCAAAAAATTAGTGATGAAATGCTTCATCAATCTGCCGCGTGGCTTATTAAGGAAGGAGCTAAAAATAAAAACGCTGAAGGCCTTAAGACCACGGTAGTTATCGTAGAATGTCGTCATGTTCGCCCCCTTAAGGGTGATAAGATAGGGCGCGTTACATATCATCATGCACGTGAAATGTTGATTACAGTTTAAAACTTTCCTATGCTTTAACATATGATTCGATTGAACAATTTAGTTAAAACTTATGGAGAGCGTCGTGCGATCGACAACATCAGCTTTGAAATTAGAAAAGGTGAAGTTGTTGGGCTTTTAGGTCCAAATGGAGCGGGCAAATCCACAACAATGAAAATTATTACAGGATTTATGTCGCCAACATCGGGGACAGTTTCGGTTTGTGGCTTTGATGTTTTTGAGAACCCTTTAGAGGTTAAAAAACGTATAGGGTATTTACCAGAAAATCCTCCGCTGTACTTAGATATGACAGTAGAGACTTATCTTAAGTACGTGGCGGAGCTTAAAAAAGTGCACTCGCGAGAAATCAAAAGCAATATTGAAATGGCTTTAGGTAAAACCCAGCTGCTCGAAGTAAGAAAAAGAATAATTAATAATCTATCAAAGGGCTTCAAGCAGCGCGTAGGCATTGCTCAGGCGCTGGTGTCCCGTCCAGAAATACTAATATTGGATGAACCCACGGTAGGCCTGGACCCCAAACAAGTTTCAGAAATACGGGACCTGATTAACCACCTTAAGGGAGAGCATACTATAATTTTATCGACACATATTTTATCTGAAGTTCAAGCAACGTGTAATAAAATTATTATAATTCATCAAGGTAAACTTATTCTTGAGGACTCAATAGATAACATTCAAAACATAAAAAAACAGCAAACGCAGTTAACTATTAAGCTGCGTAATGAATCAGAGTTATCTGAACAATTGCAAAAAATACAAGGCGTACTTGATGTAGAGCGTGCAAGTCACAATATGTATCTTATTCGAATAGACAATAATCAAGCTACAGTTGATGGCATTTTACAGTGTATATTAAAAAACAATGCAGGTCTCATTGAGATGACGCTTAAAGAAAACAACTTAGAAGATGTCTTTTTAAGATTAACCTATGAGAGTACGTTATGAATTTATTCCTTATTATTTTTAGAAAAGAAGTGCGCAGTTTTTTTACTAGTCCATTGTTTTTTTTAATGGGATTTGTAGCCACGGTTTTATTTAGCATAAGTTTTATAATGGGTATCCAGAATTTTTCAACTTTGCTTGCGAACCCTATGTATCATTTGGGAACTAATCCCCAGCAATTAAACATTCACTATGCTGTCTTTTTACAGCATCTTTCATTGGTGAACTTGCTTTTCATTTTTTTTACTCCAGCTTTAGCAATGAGACTTTTAGCTGAAGAGAAGAAAAATCACTCTTTTGAATTGCTGATGACCTCTCCTGTAACCTCATGGCAAATTGTAGTCAGTAAATACTTTTCGCTGTTGTCCGTCTTGTTGGCAATCGAAGTCGTTGCTTTCATATATATATTACTAACGACCAAAATGTTTGAGTTTCAAATCTTACCTACAGTTTTGACCGGAGTAGGCATACTTATGATTGGTGCAGTTTATGCTTCAATGAGCTTATTTGCTTCAAGTTTAACAAACAATACGATGATTGCGTTTATTATTGGAATTGTTTTAAATTTGATTATTTGGATTTTAGGTGGTTTATCTGAATTCGTTGATCATGAGATTTATAAAAAAGTTTTAGAGCAAGTTTCAGTCAGTCAGCATTTACAGCTTTTGGTTGATGGTGTATTCAAGACAAGTACCATTATCTTTTTTCTGTCAGTTTGTTTTTTCTTTTGTTTTTTGGCCGAAAGAGTCATTGAATCTTCTCGCTGGAGATCTTTATGAACTCAAAAAATAAACTTATTCTTTGGTTAAGTTCAGCCTTTTTAGTTAGTCTCAGTGGATTATACTTTGCTTTGCAGACTTGGGTTCCTTTTATGTGGTTCTTGCTGATATCTGGTGTAGTAGGATTAGCCTACGTAGGCTATCGAGAAAGAAAATTACTAGCAGATTTTTTTCAAATGAAAACCACCAAACATGGTCTCAGCATGGGTTCTGTATTGATAGTGACATTGTTTTTTCTAGTTTTGGTAAATTATTTTTCAGTTAAATTTGTTCATGTGTTTGATTTATCTATGACCCAACACTACACTCTTTCAGATCAAAGTAAGAAAATAATCGATTATTTAGATCAGCCTTTAGAGGTGAGATTCTTTTATAAAGAAGGGCTGCAAAATACAGATTTTACCAGAAGAAACTTTTCAAATTTAGTTAAAGTTTTTGAAACCTATTCTTCAAAGGTTAAAGTAAGCTATGTCGAAATGAATTCTAATCCTAGTTTGACAGAACTATTTGGAGCTACTCGAGGGTTAGGTGAGGCTTTTGTTTCCTATAAGGGAAAAATGAATCGGGTTGAAGCTCAGGATCAGGGGCAAAACGGCCTTATGTATACAGAGCAAGACTTTACAAATGCTGTTATTAAAACGACTCGAGAAAAATTTAAAGTAGTTTATTTTCTCGAGGGTCACGGAGAGCGAGGCATAGATCAACTGGCCGATGAAAATTCTCTCAGTTCATTTAAGCAGGCCTTAGAGAAAAATTCATATAAGGTAGAAACTCTAAATTTATTTCAAACGGGGGCAATCCCCGCTGACGCAGACTTGTTGATTATTGCTGGGGCAACAAAGCCATTTCAGAAAACGGAAATGGCTGCTATAGATATGTATCTTTCCCAAGGAAAGCCGTTAATGGTGTTGTTTGCAGACAAAGGTGCTATATCACCGGGACCTGTAGATATACTTAGAAAAATGGGTTGGCAACTTAGCTCGCGTTACGCGTTTAATATTTTAAATACACCCAATGGACCGATGGTCAGTACAGATCAGCCGACTGTAGCTAATCAGTTCTCAGAGCAAAGTGATATAACAAAATATTTCGGGCAGCAAAAAAATATTCTTATCTTTCGCCCTCACCCCTTGAAGGAAATTGAGTCCAGGACTGCAGTTACAGACAGCTATGTGGAGGTATTAGTAAGTACTTCAAATCAAGCGGTAGCGATTGATCAAATAGACACAACAGATTATTCAGGAACGGCAGAAAGCTTTGATCTAGCTGTTCACTTTAAGACTAAATACGGCGCTAAGGCTAAAGCAGTGGCAGATTTAGTTTTCATTTCAGACGTCAGCATGGCCGCTAATATGTTTTTTAGCCAAGCCAACAACAAAGAATTATTATTAAATACAGTTTCCTATATGGCTAAAGAGACCGACTTATTAGCATTGCCTCCGAAGGAGCCCGGGGCATCGCGACTTAAAGTTATGGGACCGGAATTTAATACCTATTTTAAGTTTATGATTGTGGGATTATTTTTGCCGCTTCCATTGTTGTTCTTAGGCTTAAGTGTAGCATTATGGTTTAAGCGAAGACATGCGTAAAAATAGATTTTACATTTTCTTAAGTGTAACTTTGATCTTAGCTGCAGTTGTTTTTTATCTTGAACGTACTGAACGACTTTCGCCTTCGGGATACAAACTAAATATTCAAACTGAAAAAATAGATTTCCTAGCTATAACTCAAAAATATGAAACAAGATTTTTTAACAAAAAAGATCAAGTTTGGGAAATTACAGGCAGCACAATAGAGGCAGACACAAACTATATAGATACAGTTGTAAAAAAACTTTCTACAACTGTGTTTCAGCAGGTTGCAATAAGCGATGGGGCATCTTTGGCAGAATTTCGGTTTGATCAACCTTTGGGTATAGTCGAGTGGAAGGAATCTAGTCGTTTGGTGATTAGTGAAAGAAAAAACTTCGAAGGCGATAACTATTTTCAACTATTTGAAAATGGAAAAGAGTACATATTAACGGGCAGTGGTGAATTAGCACAGCAGTTGACACAACCCTGGATATTTTTTCAAAAAAAACATTTATTTGATTACAAAATAGATGAAATAAAAAGCATCAGAATAAATAGTTTGAATGAGAAATTTGTATTAAATGAACCCTTTCCAGAGAGTCTGTTAAGCCGAATACGTAGTATGACAGTACAGCAGTATTTCGAGGGTGATCAGCCGAAATTTGAAAAGCCCATTTTACAGGTTGAAGTTTTATCCTTGAAAGAGTTCTGGTCGATGAAACTATCTTTAAACAGTAAAGATAAGAAATTATATGCTGAGGTGACTGTTGAAGATCAAAAATACTTCGTTGAGTATGCTACGTCTTATTGGGAATACTTTGCCAACTTATCTAAAAAAATACTTACAGAGGGTAACAAATGATTCAAGTGAAATCTCCAACACGTGTCGATTTAGCTGGTGGAACCTTAGATATGTGGCCTCTCTATAACTTTGTCGGCGAATGTCGAACCATAAATGTGGCTATTGACATATGGACCACAGCCGAAATTAATGTCGAATCTAACTCAAAAGTCAGAATCGAATCCGAAGACTATAAGCAAGCTTGGGATTTTAAAAATCTGGAAGATTTTTTATCCAGCCCAGATAAAAAACTTTTTTTATACCAAGCTGTTATTCGGTTTTTTCAAAAGAAAATTAAATCAGGGTTTACTTTAAAAACTCAATCAGAAAGCCCAATTGGCGGGGGATTAGGTGGCAGTAGTAGTTTAATGATATCAATGATGAAGGCCTTCGCTGAGATGACAGGGACTAAGTTTAAAGATATTCACCATATGGTTCATTGTGCCCACAATATTGAGTCCCAGATTTTAATGACTCCGACGGGAACCCAAGATTACTATCCCGCGGTCAGCGGCGGCTTGTCGATTTTGGGTTATTCTACGGAAGGTATAACTGATCAAGTTATAGATGTAACTGGTACGCCACTGATGGATAATTTTTTATTAGTTTACACAGGTAAATCACATCACAGCGGTTTAAATAATTTCGAAGTTTTAAAAGCCTGTACGCAAAAAGACGAAAAAGTTTTAAAGGCTTTATATGATATTCGGCAAATATCTGAAGAGATGAATGCGGTAGTGCAAACAAAAAAATGGGATCAAGTGGCAGATCTTTTCCAAAGAGAATATAAAGCGCGTATACAATTAACGCCAGCGTTCACGAGTCCAGAAATAGAACATTTATCTCAATTAGTCATAGCCAACGGCGCAAGTGGTGTTAAAATATGTGGAGCAGGGGGCGGAGGATGCGTGCTGGTATGGGTTTCTCCAGATAGCCGCCAGAAAGTGATTGAGGCATGCGAAAAAGAAAAGTTTCAGTGTCTAAAGGCAAAGCCCATAAGTCCCAAAAGTCTTCACCCGCAAAAATGGGTGACGTCATACGATTTATAGGGGTTTCTTTAGCCGGGGGCAAATCAGACAAAGCCTGTGTCGCTATTCTAGAATATTACCCTGAGAACAAAAAAATATTTTTATCTCGTTTGTTTGAGAAAATTAAATCCGAGGGCGAAGTCTCTGGCGATCTTAAAATTCATGAACTTATTTCACAACAGGAGCAATCAGTTCAGTACGTGGCTTTTGATACGGCATTAAGTATGCCTGTCTGCTTGGTTTGTCCATTGAAGTGCCCGGGGTATGAGCTGTGTAAAGAACCTCACATTGAATGGATGTGGCAGCATTTTCGCGAAAATGATATAAAGAAAAAGCCGAAGAAACTTTTTACGCCGTATACTCAGCGAGCCGTAGAATTATATTTTCAATCAAATTTAGAAGATAAATTTTATTTGCACCATGCTATGGGCGCCAACTCTGCGCCTCTTCTAGCACGGGCGCTCTTCATTAAAAATCGATTAAAGCATAAATGCATCGAAGTTTTTCCAAAACTTACCATGTGGCGTTTGGGTGAGGCCTTAGGTTTAACCAAGTTAGCCCTAAAAGATCATCGCGCCGCCTTTGGTGGCGACGAGTCGCGTGAAAAATTTATTCACGCGATGAACGAAAGAAATTTTACTTTTATATATCATCAAGATGCAAAAAGCATGATTGAAAACAGTCACGCCTTCGAAGCTTTTCTTTGTGGGCTGACAGCTTTTTTAAAGTATAAAAACCTAACCGAACCTCGCCCTAAAAATTTTCCTAAAAACGAATCCTGGATCGACTTTCCTGTTAAGGATGTTTCCTTTTAATTCCGCAGCCCATAACTTCTTCTTTTGAAGAGGCGAGCTTACGCTTTGACTCAATAATCTCTAAAGTTGTACGCAAATATTTTTGATCGGCTTGATCAAAAACGCGTTTATTGGAAATTCCACCTTGATAAATAACTCCACCTTGAGCATCTAGCACGACGGCATGCGGAGTCTTGAAAGCTTGGTAGTGGTTGGCCCACTTGTTGTTGATATCTATTAATACAGGAAAGGGTAGATCTTTTTTATCAAAATAGACTTTGGCTTCCTCAATAGTTTCATTCGCATTGGAATGAATGGCCGCAAACGAAAAGGACTTATATTTTTGTGAAAGTGAGCGGATTTCCTCAACATGACTGTTGGAACATGGGCAGCGAGCTGACAAGAAAACCAAAACTGTACCTTGCTGACCTGTAGTTACAGTCGTTTCATTTGAACTTCGAACATTTGTTCCAGTAATATCATTTAGGGCGCAGGAACTTAAAAAAATTATAAACACAAAATACTTAATCATAATCTAAACGCTCATCGCCTTACAATCTGGGGAAATTTTTATTTTGCCTTCGGTGGCCTTAACCACTTGTTCGGCGGTCATATCTGGAGCGTACTCCTTAAGGACGAATCCATCGTCTGTTACTTCAATCACACCGAAATCAGAAACAATTTTTTTAATGCACTTAACGCCCGTTAAAGGCAGCGTACATTTTTTTCTTAATTTTGAATTTCCTTCTTTGTCCGTGTGCTGCATGGCCACTATGACATTTCGTGCACCAGCAACTAAGTCCATAGCTCCGCCCATACCCTTGATCATTTTTCCAGGAACCATCCAGTTGGCAATACTTCCTTCTTCATCGACTTCCATCGCACCCAGCACGGTAAGATCGATGTGACCTCCGCGAATCATAGCAAAGCTGTCGGCACTAGAAAAAAAACTAGCGCCAGGTAAAGCTGTAATTGTCTGCTTACCGGCGTTAATTAGATCAGCATCAATTTTATCTTCAGTTGGAAATGGGCCCATACCCAGTAGTCCATTTTCACTTTGTAACATAACCGTTTTATTCGATGGAATGTAATTAGCCACTAGAGTAGGAATTCCAATTCCTAAATTAACGGTGTATCCATCTTGAACTTCATCAGATATTCTTTTAGCTATTTGTTCGCGAGTCAGTGGCATTTATTTACCTCCGGTAAATGTGGCATATATTCACCTTTATTTTTTTGAAACAGTTCTTTGCTCGATACGTTTTTCTAGATTCGTGGATTTAAAAATTCTTTGGATGTAGACACCAGGCGTATGAACTTGATCGGGATCTAATTCGCCGACCTCAACAAGTTCTTCCACTTCAGCCACTGTGATTTTACCAGCCGTCGCGATCATGGGATTAAAATTACGCGCGGTTTTACGATAAATAAGATTTCCGAATTTATCGCCTTTCCAAGCTTTAACAAAAGCAAAGTCGCCGGTGATACCCTTTTCCAATATAAATTGACGGCCATTAAACTCCCGCACCTCTTTGCCTTCGGCGATTTTAGTTCCTACTCCTGTCGGAGTATAAAATGCGGGAATTCCAGCGCCGCCTGCTCGAAGACGTTCAGCCAGTGTGCCCTGAGGACAAAATTCAAGTTCTAGTTCGCCGGACATAAATTGTTTTTCAAAGGTCGCATTTTCTCCAACATAGGAAGAGAGCATTTTTTTGATTTGACGAGTTTGCAAAAGTAAACCTAATCCAAAATCATCGACTCCAGCATTATTGGAAACACAGGTGATGTTTTTTACGCCTGAATCTCTAAGCGCAGTAATACAATTTTCCGGAATTCCGCAAAGTCCAAAACCGCCCACCAGGTACGTCATGTTACTATCGACTCCAGCGAGGGCTTCTTTTGCATTTGCATAAACTTTATTAGAGGCCATAAATTACACTTTCTCCACAACTAAAGAAACAGCTTCCCCACCGCCAATACATAGCGATGCTAAACCGCGTTTGGCTGACGTAGAATTAATGATGTGAACTAACGTCGTAAGAATACGTGCTCCGCTACCACCGATGGGGTGACCAATAGCAATAGCTCCACCTCGAATATTTAACTTCTCAATAGGAATATTCAAAGACTTTTGCGCCGCCATCGCCACATTCGCAAAAGCTTCGTTAATTTCAAAGACATCTATGTCGTCAACTTTAAGATTGGCCATTTCTAAAGATTTTTTAATAGCGCCCACGGGAGCCGTCGTAAAATATTTGGGATCTTGCGCGAAAGTGGCATAAGAAACAATTTTTACGAGCGGTTTTAAACCACGCTTTTTGGCTTCAGACTCAGACATAAGAACTAAAGCGGCGGCGCCATCATTTATTTTTGAAGCATTAGCTGCTGTGATGGTACCGTCCTTTTCGAATGCTGGTTTTAGCCCTGGCATTTTCTCAAACATGGCTTTACCGGGTTCTTCATCGGTATCAACCTGTATTGATCCTTTTTTTCCTTCAATAACGATAGGGACTATTTCATTTTTAAATAAACCATTAGCAATACTGGCTTGAGCTTTTTTATAAGAATTAATTGCAAACTCATCTTGTGCCTGACGAGTGAAAGAAAATTCACGTGAACAGATCTCGGCCGCATTTCCCATGTGGAAATTATTGTAAGGATCCCACAAGCCGTCCTTAATCATTGAATCAGTCATTTGTGTATTACCCATTCGGTAACCATTACGAGAATTTTCTAACAAGTGTGGAGCTAGCGACATATTTTCTTGTCCACCAGCTACTGCAATTTTAGTGTTTCCTAATTTTATGGAGTCCGCAGCCAACATCACTGCTTTTAATCCTGATCCGCAAACTTTATTGATTGTCATGCACGGTGTAGAGTTTGAAATTCCAGCATATATAGCGGCCTGACGTGCGGGAGCTTGCCCTACGCCAGCAGTTAAAACTTCACCCATAATAACTTCGTCGACTTCGGATGAATTGAGCTGAGCTTTTTCTAAAGCGGCCTTAATAGCTTGAGAACCAAGTCTCGGAGCAGCTAATGAAGAAAGTTGACCTTGAAAACTTCCTACTGGAGTTCTTTGGGCAGATACAATCACTACATTTTCCATAAAAATCCTTTCCTGATGAGATTAATAAAATAAAAAAATCTGACGGTTGAATTAAACCCGAAGTAAAAAAAACTTTCAATGAACACCTTAAAAAGAAAGACGTTGACATTATTCAAAAATTACCGCAACGCTAAATGCCTATGGCAAAAAAAACAAAACTAAATGTTAAAAAGAGTAATAGCGCAAAGCCTAAAAAGACGGCAAAAAAGGCACCTAAGAAGACAAAACCAGTAGCCAAGGCAAATAAAAAGGTTTTAAAGCCCGTGAAAAAACCTCTTTCTACAAAGATTGCTAAAAAAGTTGTCGTTAAGGCAACTAAAAATGCCGCTCTCAAAGATACGCAAATCAGTAAATCTGCAACTAAAGATAGCGATAAGGTGACAAAGACTGACGTAAAGCAGCAGATAAAGAGTGCCTTAAAAAGTGCTCCAAAATCTAAACTGAAGACTAAAAAAGTCGAGAAAAAAGAAGACGACTTTGATGATGACCTTATTGATGATGATTTTGGTGAGTCTGAAATTGCCGAATATGAGGATGATTTAAAGGCCGTTGAAGAAGATGATGATGATCTTACAGAGGATCTTGTTGATGACGATGATATAGATGAAAAAGAAACAGAAGTTTACCTTACAGACTCTGAAGGTCGAAGACTCTGTCGCGTACGTGACTGCGATCAAGTCTCTGGTGTTGAAGGGTACTGCCGCTTCCATTACTTACTACTTTGGAAGAAAATTCAAATCCGCAAAGTCATTTTGATTGATGGTAAGCTTGAAAAGTATATCGAAGACTTAACGGGACGTTATCCGGATAAATTTTTAGAGATGATCAAAAAAGATATGAAGTCTGAAAAAGATTTCCTATCAGCCATACATGAACTTGAAATCGATGAATCAGCATTGGGAGATAATGACGCCGATGAAGACGTTCAATCCTACGCCGAAGAAATCCGCGGCGTCACCGACGCTCCGGTTATCGATGATGATGGGGATTATTAGTTCTGTTCTTTCTTAGCGGAATAATTTAAATACGAATCGAGTGCGCCCATGAGTGATCTGTACTTAACTTCAAGTAACTCATGGGTTTTTGTTTTTTCTGGTGCAGTGTCATAAAGATTGTCCAGCACAAAGCCATTTCGGTTTTGCGGAACTTTTATAAAATAACTAGATTGGCCCCCATTGTGAACAAATACCGCAGCCTCTTTGTTTGCGATAAGTCGGGCAGAGTCTAGAGCAAAAGTAAGCTTTCTTGCCGCAAACATATCGTGTCCAAAGCTTTCATACTCAGCGTGGCTTAATGTTAAATTATAAAGAGTTGGCCAAATATCCATATGTGAACCGTAAGCGCTTTTAAAAACATCTTTATTCAATTTTTTTGCACGAGCTATTTTTTCAGGGATAAATAAGTAAAAAGGCACAGAGTCTTTCGTTAATCGTTCATTAGCATTGGAGTTAACCAACCAAGAACTATGATCGCCGGTAGCAGCAAGAACGGTGTTATTTTTATAGGTGGGATGAGTTCTTAATTCAGTTATAAAATCAGCTAGTTTGTCAGATGAATAACGAAAAGTTCTAAACCGATATTCAGCCAGTTTTGCATCAATCAGGCGATTTTTGTCGGGGAAATTACTTGCGCTGGTGCTTTCCTTGATAGAGTTTAAGTCATAATTTTCGGGCAGTTCAAACGGGGGATGATTACTGGTGGTCATCACCACGAACAGTTTTTTCTTGTTCGTATTTTGACTTATTTTTAGTTTAATATAACTAAACAGATCTTCGTCATAAATTCCCCAGTCATGTTTACCTGCACTGAAAACTTTATTTTCATCTAATGCTTTTTTAACCTCTATTTCACCCTCAATAAAATCATATCCCTGAATAATGGCGTACTTGTTGATATCGCGCCAGCCAGGATTGCCGCCATAAATAAAATACGTTTCATAGCCCTGATTCTTATAAATTAAGGCCGGAGAAGTGCTTAGCTGAGTACTTAAGTAAGAACTTTCTGTAAGAAAAGGGCTGATGGCCCTTTGCGGTACGCCACCTAAAATACAACTTAAGGACCCTGCGGTTCCTGGGGTATTCGCTAAAAAATTTAGATTTATGTAGTCTGATTTAAAGTGCTCCGTCATTTTTCCCATGACATCAAAAGCAGTGCTTTCCGCACTGGCTGTGATGCCATAGGTGCCCCAACTTTCCATCATAAATAAAACGACATTGCTGATGTCTGATAATTCTTGGTGGCTTTGTGTTTTGAATTTCATTAAGTCATAGCGACTGGTTTGAATTTTATTGTCAAAATAATCCTCGAAGGCACGATCCTCTGCCTGAGGATCGTCAGTATGATAGCCGAACTCTTTAAGATTGGCATCCCAAGCTGCAGAACCAAGTCGCTGTTGAATGCTGCGCAGCTTTGCCGCGCGGAACAGGGCATGAGCTGTCCCAAAGGACATCTGATTGATGAAGGGAATTGAAGATATAACAGCATAATCAGGACCTAGCGGAAACATGCTCAGTGTTCCACGTCCTAACATAAAGAATAATATAAAAAGAAAAACTTTGAGTTTCCAGCTTGTATTTAGAATGAGTGAAGATTGTGACGTAAATCTTTTTGAACTCCAGTAAGCAACGGCGCAAAGTAATGCAGTTATGCCTACGACTTTAAACACGGGATAATTTTTCCAAAATATTTTTAGCAAGCCCACGGTGTCATCATCAAATAAACCAAAGGCGATAAGATTGATGCGATCGGTATAGAATGAATAAAAAAGGATGTCTCCGATGCTGATGATAATCCAAAAAAACATAAATAAACGATAAATATTAAGCCCGCCTAGATAAATCAATGCAGGTGTTTTGCTGAATAATGTGAAGAGTAAGAACAACAAGGAAAAATACGAGATAGCACTTAAGTCAAAGCGTAAGCCATGTATAAAAGCATAAATAAGTTCTGAGGAGTAGTTGGAAAAGCTTAAATCCGATGGAGCCAGTACTAAATAAAAGAGAAGACGAATGAAAAAACCAATAAGACAAAGAATAAGAATATGTTTCAACCAGATTAAAGCAGGATTTAAGATTTTTTTCATCAGCTAGTGAATATCGTCTTTTTTGGTTTTATTTTTCGATTTAAACATTTGAGGCTCTAGTTTTTTTGCAAACTCATCAAACTCTTCTTCAGTAGCATCTAAAATATCTGCAGAGTCCTCATCAACCTCTTTTAAAAGGGCATCCTTGAGTTCTCCCAATAGCTTGTTAGCTTCAGCCTCTAGTCTTGGATTTTCTGAAGAGTACTGAATCCAAACTTTTTGATTGTTAAAAGGAAACTCAGTCCAGACGTAAGGAAGTTCATGCTCTTCATTATTTTCAAAATAATCCGCTATAAGATTTGCTATGACGTCGACGGCTAAATAAACCTGTTCAATAATTTTTGTAGGATCATTTTTGTGATCTAATGAAACTTCGAAATTAGTAAAACGTAGTTCACCTTTTTTATTCAGACCGACTTGCAGAATAATCTCTTTTTCATAAAAACGCCCTGAAACGTGCACTTCGATATAGTCAACCAATTGGGCTGCAAAATTCTGCTTAAATATATCGCTTATTCCACGAGTTAGGTCCTCTGGGAACTGGGTCCATTTCTTATTAGATTTGTAACGAGGATTCATTGGCAAAAACCTTTCAAAAAACACGGGGTTTGTCTTCTAAATCTTGACTGAAATTCAAAGGGTTTTTATAACTCATACCATCTTAAAAGAACAACTAAAATTGGAAGTAATTATGCAAATTCATGACAGCCCGACCCCTTCTGTTTTTAAAGGCGCTGATTTAGGTCAGGGGCGTGGAGTTTATATTTCTACGTACGGATGTCAGATGAATGTGAATGATACGGAACGCATGTACTCACTTTTAGAAATGTCTAATTTTGCTCCGGTGAAAACCCCTGAGGAAGCGGACTTGATTATTGTAAATGCGTGCTCCATCCGTGAAAAGCCTGTTCACAAAGTTTACTCAGAAGTGGGACGCTACAAAAAGCTCCGTGAAAAAAATCCAAGGCTAAAAATTGGAGTTGGTGGTTGCGTAGGACAGCAAGAAAAAGAAAACTTAATTAAGAATCAACCCCTTATTGATTTCGTTTTTGGGACTGACAATATTGACAGTCTTCCGAACTTAGTCTCACAAGTTTTTTCAGGTCCTGGAAAAGTTATTCAAACGAAATTTGAGCACCGAGCGCCTTATCATGTAGAAACCTTAGTTCGTAACCCAGGTGTATCTACATTTGTGAACATTGCCAAAGGCTGCGATAATTTTTGTACCTTTTGTATTGTTCCCTACACACGAGGCCGTGAAAAGTCTCGTCCGATGTCTCATGTCGTAATGGATGTGCGTAATTTAGTAAAGCGTGGAGTAAAAGAGGTTACGCTATTAGGTCAAAACGTGAATTCTTACAATTCAGAAGATGGAGCAGATTTTGCTGATCTTTTGAAGAAAGTAGCTACAGATACGGAAATAGAGCGAATACGGTACACCACGTCTCATCCAAAAGATTTTAATGAAAAACTGATGCATGTGATGGCGGATCATCAGGATAAAATTTGTGAATATGTACACTTGCCATTTCAAAGTGGGAATTCTGAAATTCTTAAACGCATGAATCGTGGCTACACGCGTGAACTGTACATAGAAAAAATCAATCAAATGAAAAAAATTATTCCAAACTTGGTGTTGTCGACAGATATCATCGTTGGATTTCCGGGTGAAACCGAAGACGCATTTCAAGATACAGTGAGCTTAGCAACAGAGTTAGAGTTTGAAACTATTTTTGCTTTTATGTATTCGCCTCGTCCATTTACCAAGGCAGCTCAGTTTACAGACCAAGTCGAAGAACCTGTGAAGAATGAAAGACTCAATCGTTTATTTGAAGCTCATGAGAAAATGGCTTTTGAGTTGGTTAAAAAATACCAAGATCGTACATTGAATGTTTTAGTGGAGAGTATTAATGAACAAGGAAAGGCCCAAGGTCGCAGTACTCAAAATAAACTGGTGTACTTTATGGGCAGCTCAGATTTAATTGGTAAAACAGTTCCTGTTCGTATCACTCAAGCTTTTCCAAGTGTTTTTAGAGGGGAACTTCAACAGTGAATCATGAAGACATAATTTTAAAAGGCTTGTCTGCAGATTTCTTGTTCTCTAAGGCGCAAGATGAGAATGTGAGTTTCAGAGAAGAAGAACTGATCGAGTTAAAGCCCTATGGCATGTCATTGAACAATGAAACCACACGTCCGTTTTTGATTTTAAAAGATGCCTCAGGTCGATTTATCTTGCCAGTAGGTATTAACCAGCTGGAGGCCGGAGTGACGTTAACGCAGTCTTCGCCTTCGGCTTCAATGGGAACGCCCCATGTGTTTTCAGAAAAACTTTTGCAAAGCTTAGATATTACTATCGACAAATGTATTTTCGTCGAGATTGCGGGACATCATCAGTTCGTCCGCATTTATATGACGGGACACCCACGCTACCAAAGTATGAAGCTAAAGGCCGAGGATGCGATGAGTTTATGTTTGCACTTAAAAGTTCCGTTGTTTGCAACGGCCTCTTTTATTCATCGATCAAAAGTGATGACGGCAGAGGTGTCAATGAGCGCTAAAAACATTCTTAATCAACCGGAGTTTTTAAATTTAAAAAAACAGTGCCATTAAAGATTGATCACAACTAAGGGGGGCAAATGCAAAAGAATATGATTCCAGCGCGGGGAAAAACTCCTGATCTTGGTGAAAATGTATTTGTGGCGGATGGAGCTCGTCTTATAGGTGATGTTCAAGTTGGCGCTAACTCTTCAATATGGTTTAATACAACTTTGCGCGGTGATGTTATGCCGATTAAAATAGGGCACAGTACAAACATTCAAGATGGCTCTGTATTGCATGGAACATTCGGACAGCACGCCTGTAATGTTGGGGATGAGGTTACCATTGGACATAATGTTATTCTTCATGGCTGTCATATAGGCGATCAATGTCTTATAGGTATGGGATCGATAGTTATGGACGGTGCTAAAATAGCAGATCACTGTATTGTAGGTGCGGGGTCACTTGTGACAGAGGGCAAAAGTTTTGAACCTTATTCTTTAATTGTAGGCCGCCCTGCAGTTTTCAAGCGACGATTGAACGACGAAGAAGTTAGTTTTTTAAAAAAGTCCGCAGATAATTATATTTTGTACAAATCATGGTATCTTAAACAAGAAAGTCTTATATGAGCGTAAATGAATTAGCACTAACATTTGATGATATCTTATTAGTTCCCCAGTTTTCTGAAATCATACCAACAGAAATTACTCCAAGGTCTTATTTCGCCAAGGATATTTATTTGAATGCACCAATTATATCTGCAGCTATGGATACAGTGACAGAAAATAAAGTAGCGCGCATTATGGCGCAAAATGGTGGATTTGGAATTATTCATAAAAATTTTACCATTCTAGATCAAGCTTTCGAAGTTGAAAAAGTTAAGAAGTATGAAAGCGGAATGATTCAAGAGCCTATCACCTTATCTCCGGATCACTACGTCAGTGAAGCTTTGCAAATTATGGCTAAGTATTCAATCAGTGGTATACCTGTAACTATTCAACGAAAGCTTGTCGGAATTTTAACAAACCGAGATTTACGATTTGAAACGAACTTCAATCAGCCAATTAAAAACTTGATGACTAAAGAAAACTTAGTCACCGCTCCAGAGGGTATTAGTTTAAATGAGGCTAAATCTATTTTACAAAAGCATCGCATTGAGAAATTGCCCGTGGTCGACAAAGAAGGAAAGCTAAAAGGACTGATTACCACTAAGGATATTGAAAAGTCAGTTGCCTATCCGTTGGCGACTAAAGATAGTAAAGGCCGTTTGATCTGCGGAGCAGCGATAGGAGTGGGTGAAGGCTCTTATGAGCGCGCAGCCGCTATGGTTGAAAGTGGAGTAGATATTATCTGTGTAGATACGGCTCATGGGCACTCTAAGAACGTTATTGAAACAGTAAAGTATTTAAAGAAAAAGTATCAAGACATTGTTATCTGTGCGGGCAATGTGGTGACTGAAGACGGAACGGCGGCGCTTATTGAGGCCGGTGCAGACGTGGTTAAGGTCGGAGTAGGACCTGGAAGCATTTGCACTACGAGAATTATTGCCGGCGTAGGAATGCCGCAAATAACTGCGGTGATGAAATGTGCTCAAATGGCTAAAAAGAAAAATAAAACTATTATTGCAGACGGTGGAATTAAGTACTCAGGAGATATTGTTAAAGCCCTCGCTTTAGGGGCGAATACTGTGATGATTGGAAATTTACTTGCCGGATCTGAAGAGTCACCAGGTGAAACGGTGCTTTATCAAGGTCGTACTTACAAAATTTACCGAGGGATGGGCTCATTGGGAGCAATGAAGCTAGGATCTAAAGATCGTTACGGCCAAATGGAAGTCACTGACTTGGATAAATTAGTACCCGAAGGAATTGAAGGAAAAGTTCCTTATAAAGGTAATGCTTCCGGAATTATTCATCAATTGATTGGTGGATTAAAGTCCGGAATGGGATATTTAGGGGCGTCTAACATTGAAGACTTACAACGCAAAGCACAGTTTGTGCAGGTGACTGCACAAGGACTTAAAGAATCACATGTCCATGATGTGAGTATTACTAAAGAAGCACCGAATTACAGATTGGAATAAAGAATTGTGAATAAAATAAAGAACGGATTTCTTATTTTAGATTTTGGATCGCAAGTGACCATGCTGATTGCACGACGCTTGCGTGAACTAGGTTATTATTGCGAGATAAAGGGGTACAAAACCTCTTTCGATGAAATTGTTGCTTTTAATCCTTCCGCTATTATTTTAAGTGGTGGTCCCTACTCGGTTTATGATCAAGAAGCCCCAACAACAGATGTTAAAAAATTAGTTGAGTTGGCACCAGTATTGGGGATCTGCTATGGTATGCAACTGCTAGCTCATCAGTTAGGTGGAAAAGTAACCCCCTCGCCATCGCGAGAATATGGGTTAAAGAAAATTTTGTGGACTAAAAATATTTCAGCTATGGGGAAAACGATACCGTCGGAGCATACAGTATGGATGAGTCACGGCGATGTCGTTGATAAAACCCCAGACCAAGCACATATTTTTTGTAAAACAGAGCATCATGTGGCGGGTTTTTATTCAGACCGCTACTGGGCTCTTCAATTTCATCCTGAAGTAACGCATACTGAAAATGGAAAAGAAATTTTGGCCGCCTTTGCTGAATTTGCAAAATGTGAGAAAAATTGGAATACGAAGTCCACCTTAAAGCACTGCGAAGATATTGTTCGTGAGCAAGTCGGTGAAAAAGATCACGTTCTTTGCGCCCTCAGTGGCGGAGTGGATTCAAGCGTGGTTGCAACGCTGTTAACCAAAGTTTTAGGTAAAGAGCGTGTACACTGCGTATTTGTTGATAACGGTTTGTTGCGACAAGATGAGTTTGAAAGTGTTCTTAAACAATACCATGCTATTGGCTTAAATGTGGTAGGTGTTGATGCGAAAAAAGATTTTATAAATGCCCTTAAGGGACTTGTTGATCCAGAGCTTAAACGCAAAGCCATTGGGAAAACATTTATTGATGTTTTTGAGCAGTCATTACAAAAGCACTTAGTGGCTTATAAGAATGAAATCAAATTTTTAGCCCAAGGCACCTTGTATCCGGATGTTATTGAAAGTGTATCATCAATCGGTGGCAGCGTGACGATTAAATCTCATCACAATGTGGGTGGATTACCAGAGAAAATGCATTTGAAATTAGTAGAACCGGTGCGGTTGTTATTTAAAGACGAAGTTCGACTTTTAGGTAAAGAATTAGGATTAGCCAACGATTTAATAGGTCGACATCCTTTTCCAGGACCAGGGTTGGCTATTCGTATTATGGGCGAAGTAACTGAAGAAAAATTAAATGTCGTTAAACAAGCGGATCACATTTTTATTTCGCAACTTCGCGAGCAAAACCTTTACTCGAAAATATGGCAGGCTTTTTGTGTTTTGTTACCTGTGCAAACTGTAGGTGTCATGGGCGACGGTCGCACTTATGAAAATGTATTGGCCCTGCGGGCAGTTACATCGCAAGACGGCATGACCGCAGACTGGTATGATTTTGAACCTTTGTTTCTTAAAACTGTTTCAAATCTAATTACTAACCAAGTTAAGGGGATCAATCGTGTGGTTTATGATATTACCTCGAAGCCACCTGCAACGATCGAATGGGAGTAATTATGAATACATCAAGTTCATTTGTTCATTTACATACTCACTCTGAATACTCATTATTAGAAGCGGCTAGCCGTCTTAAAGGCTTAGCGAAGAAAGCGTCGGACTATGGGATGCCGGCCTTAGCGTTAACGGACAATGGGAATATGTTCGGTGCTATTGAATTTTATTTCGCCTGTTTAGATAAAGGAGTAAAGCCGATATTAGGTTTAGATGCTTATGTGGCGCCAGGCTCACGTCATGACAAAAAACAGGATCCTAATGTACGGTTTTCAGAAGTCGCGTTAGGACCGCGTCGTTTAGTTTTTTTAGCGGAAAACTTTAAAGGGTACCAAAATTTATGTCAGCTTTCGACCATAGGATACCAAGAGGGTTTTTACTGGAAGCCGCGAATTGATTATGAAGCTATTAAAGAACACAATTCAGATTTAATTTGTTTAAGCGGTGGTCTTCGTGGAGAAATTGTAGATACTTTTCTTAAAGAGGGCCCCGAGGCTGCGTTAGCTAAAGTTAAAGCGTTAAAAAATATTTTTGGAGATCGATTTTATCTAGAAACTTGTAAAACTTTGCCGGTATGGAATGAGATAAATAAGTTTTTAAAAGAGGCCTCAATCATTTGCCAAGTGCCGATGGTAGCGACTAATGATGTTCATTATTTAGAGCCTGAGGACCAAATTGCTCAAGAAGTTTTGGTTTGTATAGGGACCAACAAAACCTTAGCGGATGAGCATCGTTTTAAACTAGGTAGCTCTGAGTTTTATTTTAAATCCCCCGATCAAATGCATAAGCTTTTTTCTGACAATCCTGAAGCAGTTTCTCGATCATTAGAAATAGCAGATCGATGTAACGTAAAGTTCAATTTAAAAGATGATCAAGGTAAAGCCATTTATCATTTGCCAACATTCCCTACTACAGAGGGTCGAACTGTTAAAGAAGAGCTCAGATATAAATCAGAAAAAGGACTTGCCTCTCGTTTTGAACACTCTAAGACCATGGGACTAGAAGTTTCGGAAGAAAAAAAACAAGAGTATCAAAAGCGATTAGATTATGAGCTGGGCGTGATTGATCGGATGGGATTTAATGGTTACTTCTTAATTGTCCAGGACTTTATTAACTGGGCCAAAAATCATGATATTCCTGTTGGACCTGGTCGAGGTTCAGGGGCGGGATCACTGGTCGCGTACAGTCTTTTAATTACTGATTTGGATCCACTACCTAACTTTTTGCTTTTCGAGCGATTTCTAAATCCTGAACGGGTATCGATGCCGGATTTTGATATCGATTTTTGCCAAGATCGTCGCCAAGAAGTTATTCAATACGTTACCGAAAAATATGGACGCGAATCTGTTTCACAAATCATAACTTACGGTAAACTGCAAACACGGGCTGCGTTAAAAGATGTGGGACGTGTTTTAGGAATGACTTTTCCCGAAGTCGATCTGGTTAGTAAATTAATTCCTGATAAGTTGGGAATTAGTTTAAAGGAAGCTATCGAAATGGAACCTCGCATTCAAGAGGCTATGGACATGAATCCTACCGTAGCCACTTTAATTGATTTAGCTTTAAAGGTAGAGGGACTGGTTCGTCATGCAGGAATACATGCCGCTGGAGTAATTATTGCCGATGGAAACTTAACTCAGCATGCGCCTATGTATAAGGGCGCAGCGGATGAGAATGTCGTACAATACGACATGAAGCATGCTGAAAAGATTGGATTAATTAAGTTCGACTTCTTGGGGCTTAAAACTTTAACTCATATTCGTCATGCTTTAAAGCTGGTGCGCCAAAATCGCGGAGTAACTGTTTTAGAAAAAAATATTCCTATCGATGATCCTAAAATATACGAATTACTTTCTCGCGGTGACACCGCAGGAGTTTTCCAGTTTGAAGGCGAAGGAATTACTGACGCCACTCGAAAAATTAAGCCATCGGGCTTTGGAGATGTAACGGCAATTACTTCGCTATATCGACCCGGTCCAATGGCTAATATACCCGAATTTACTAAACGTAAAAATGGCGAAACCCCCGTCGAATATATATTACCAGAGACAGAAGAAGTTTTGCGCGAAACTTACGGGATTATGGTTTACCAAGAGCAAGTTATGGGGATAGCTGCTTTAATTGCCGGCTATAATCTAGGTGAAGCCGATATGCTTCGTCGGGCAATGGGTAAAAAAATCAAATCAGAAATGGATCATCAACGTCAGCGTTTTATGCAAGGGGCTGCTGATCGCGGTCACGATAAAAATAAAGCAAATGAGCTTTTTGATTTAATGATGAAATTCGCTGACTATGGATTTAATAAATCCCATGCGGCGGCCTATTCAGTAATAACAGCGCAAACAGCTTGGATTAAACATTACTATCCTGCGGAATTTTTTGCTGCGTTACTTTCTACCGAACTAGCGGATACGGATAAAGTGGTAAAATATGTCAAAGATGCACAGAAGCGCGGATTAGTCGTGCGCGCACCGCATATTAATTTTTCTGAATATCTATTTTCCGTTAAAGGAGAAGAAATTTATTTTGGATTGGGTGGAATAAAAGGTGTAGGCGGAGCCGCTGTTGAGGCCATTATAGAGGCCCGTGAGAACCGACCAGAAAAAAAGTTTTCTTCAATCCAAGATTTTTTTGATCATGTGGATTTACGCAGGGTTAATAAAAAAGTAATTGAATCTATGATCAAAGCAGGCGCTTTAGATGATTTTGGTTATCACCGAGCTCAGCTTATGAGTGGTTATCATCAGTTTCTAGACCGGGCGTTGGAAACTCAAAAAGATAAAGCGACGGGCCAAGTATCACTTTTTGACTTAGCTGATAATAAAGAAGAAATAAAATTGCCTGAAGTAAAAATTTGGACAAGATCACAGTCGTTAGCCAATGAAAAAGAAGTCATCGGATTTTATCTTTCGGATCATCCAATGAAGGGATTTGAAAATTTAGCAAAAATTTGGGCTTCTAATTCAATCGATGATTTAAGTAAAATTCTTTTACCCCCAGTGGATAAGAACGCCGAAAAATCTTATGGCCGATTTGCGGATAAAAACAAAAAGCGAGTGATCATAACCGGATTAATTATAGAGTCGAAAGAAATGATTACTAAAAAGGGTACTCGTATGGCTTTTGCTAAAGTTGAAGATCTTTCGGGCACAGCAGAGTTAGTTATCTTTCCTGATGTGTTTAGTAAGTGTGGACACTATTTAAAAGATGATCGTCCGCTTTTAATTGGCGGAGGATTAGAAGTTAATGAAGGCGCAGTAAAAATTATTGTAGATAATATAGCACCATTTGACGATATTTTGAAAAAAACCAAGCGCATTACTTTTCGATTAGATCTTTTAAAGGAAGACCAGTATCCACAGCTTCACTCATTAATGTCGGATTTTAAGGGCTCTACAGAGGTAAAGCTGTTATTTAATATAGACAATCGTCTTGTTGAATTAATGCCAGAAGTAACTCAAAGCGTGGAAATTTCAGATTCCTTTTTCGAAGAGGCACGTCAACTTTTTGGCCGTACTGATTTTATAGAAATATAGAGTTTTATTTTGAGTTTTATTTAGGGAATGATAAGCTTAATTTAATAGGGAAATTATGACTATGAGATTGTATTTAATTGCTTTGACTTACTTTTTAGTAGGCTGTGGTATTGCCGCTAAATATGATGGCGCCCCAACTGATGTTAAAAAGCATATTCAAGATGTAGACTATCGTGTTAAACCCGATAATGAACTTAAAAAGCGAGTTATGGTTCTTCCTTTCTTAGACAAAAACCAAGTGGCTCGATCTTCAGAGGTGCGCGATTTAGCTCGGCAGGCTTTTATTGATGAATTAGTAAAGTTAAGCAGTGTACAGTCTGTGGACTTCGTACAGCTTAAAAAACCGGTGGCTCAGTACATAAAAAACAACGAATATGATTTAAAACAAATTTCACAGGACTCACAGAAGCAAGGATTTTCAACAGTTATAGAAGGCCAAATAATTGATGTGCGACTTAAAAACTCGGCTGATCAAGTGGGAATATTAAGAAATATTAAAACTATATACGAAGTTGTGGTTCGCATGCGCATAATGAACGTACGCACGGAGAACGAAGTTTTTAATACTGTTAAAACAATAACAGTAGAAGAAAATAATACTCGCGTCGTTGAGCGTGTTGCACGGGACAAATTTTTTTCTAGCAATCCGGAGCTGTTAAAAATTTTAATTAAAGATGCATTCCTTGATTTTATCCCGCAGATTCAAGAGGCATTAATCGATATTCAGTGGGAAGGTCGTATTGCAGCTATTCGCGGAGAAAAAATTTATTTAAATGTTGGAAAAATATCCGGAGTACAAATAGGGGATATTTTAAAGGTAGTGGAAGATGGATCGGAAATTTATGATCCTGAAATCGGTTACCACTTAGGACGTATTCGTGGTCGCAGCAAAGGAACTCTAGAGATCGTTAGCTACTTTGGACAAGATGCAGCGGTTGCAGTTGTTCACTCAGGAGCTAATTTTAAAGAGAGCGATCGTGTTGAAGTTTATCAATAGAGAAGAATGTGCTTTCTTAGGGAAAATGGATTTTGAATCTGCTTTTCAGATTCAAAGAAATCTATGGAAGGCCGCTAAGTTTAAAAATCAACAAAGTGTTATGGGCTTAGAGCATCCGGCCGTTATAACATTGGGTCGTCGTGCCGAGCTTCCCATTAATTCTTTAACGTTGCCTGTAGTGCGTACGACTCGAGGAGGACTTGTTACAATTCATTCTGAGGGCCAACTTGTTATTTACCCTATTGTGAATTTGCGCCAAATTAAAGTTGGAGTTAAGAAATTCGTTGAATATTTATTATTAGTTACTCAGAAAACTTTCGAAGATTTTGACATAAAAACTTTTATAGATGATCAGCGAATTGGATTGTATACTAATAATGGGAAAATTGCTTTTTGTGGTTTGGAGATCAAAGAAGGTATCAGTCAACATGGCATCAGCATTAATATTTCAAATGATCTGCACCTTTTTCAAAGCATTGTATCATGCGGAGTTCAAGAAATGGCTATGGACCGTCTTAGTAATTATCGTTTTGATGTTAACTTAGAAATATTTTTTGATGCATGGATAGAAAACTGGAAAAGTAAAGATACTTAGTTATGGCCTTAAGATTGACGAGTCTTTTTTTGGCCTTTACAATTTTTGCGCAGTCAGCTTGGGCAAGTCCACGAACTTGTCAGGCAATATTTGATTACGACGCAAATACTATAGTACAGTATGCTGAAAATCAGGGATTGAAAAAAACTCGCAGTCTTTGGGATCGGTATCTTTGGTGGAAGCTTCAGCGCATTTGGAATAAACCAGACCAAATGCTGACGCAAGAAAGCTTCGATAAAAAAATTGAAAGAAGTTTTACCCTCATACATAAACTTAAAAAAAGACAGGATCTTTTGTCTGATGTTGAGCTCAACTTAACGTATAGTGATCGGCAAGTAGTTAAGTGGGCAGAAAAAGCACTTATGCAAGAAGGACTAAAAGGTTTTTGGGATTACCCTAAATCTGAAAAATTGCCGGATCGAGTTTATTTTAAAATGACACAGATTATGCAGACTAAGGCCATGAAGGCATTAGTGACTTTATACATGGTTAATTTGCCCTACAAAAGTGATAAACCCATACCTGACGAGTTACTGGCTAAAATTATTATAGATGGCATTGATCCACACATCAACGAGCTTAAAGAGGCCTACAATGTATTTGGTCAAAACAAAGTTACAATCTATAAAAATATCCAAAGAGTCATAAAGTATATCGTCATTGTTGTTTTTATGATTATAAAAATTCAGGCTTTGTCAGTAGCCCTTGAGATGCAAAGTAATGAACAAAAAGCAGAGCATGACAAGATTACGCAGATAGAAAGTCAGCTTGAGCAGTTAGAGAAAGACCTTCAACAGTTGGATTCAAAACCATAATATATAAAAGCCCTGAGGTTTTATCCTCAAGGCTTAGCGAATGAAAACCTTTATGGAGTCAGCTTACTAAATTCTGGGTGATTTTCCCATGAACATAGAGCCTAGGAACGATAGTACGGCTAGAACTAAGAAAACCACTAAAAGCACCTTCCCAATTTCCATAGATATACCTGCTACGCCGCCGGCACCTAGTAAGTAAGCTAATAATGCTAACACAAAAAAACCAATTGCTGCTCTAACCATAAATATACTCCTTTTATGAATTGTTTAGTTTGCGTTATCTATAGCAAGCTCAAGGCCTAGCGTAAGGATGAATATAAGCAGCATAGACTTACTGAGTGCAGCTATTTGCCCCAATTCAATTGGGCTTATTCTCCACGGCGCGGGGCTATTTACTCATCCCACTTGGCTGTGCGAGACTTTTTAGCATCAGAATGTTTCTTTTTAGATTCAAGTCTTTTTTTAATTGAAGATCTAGTCGGCTTAGTTTTAGTTCTTTTTTTAGGCTCTGTCAGGGCTTGAGCTAACAATTCAATCAGCTTTTTGTAAGCTGTGTCCTTATTAGATTTTTGATCGCGCTCGGTTTCTACGCGGATTTGAATAATGTCGTCTTGAATAAGACGATGCTGTAGTTTTTGCGTTATTTTTTCTTTAAGCTCAATGGGAAAATCGGATCCACCAACAGAAAAGCGAAGTTGAATACACGAATTTGTTTTATTAACGTGTTGCCCGCCAGCACCTTGAGAGCGAGTCGATAGATACTCTACTTCATGGGGTTTTAGATATTGTAGGACCAAAGCTTTTTTATCCATGGTGATGGGTGGATTCCATAGCAAAAACGATCAAGGAAAGGATGATAAGAATAGTTCCGATAATAAGTTTTTCGTGGTTTTCTAAAAACTGAAGTCGAATTTGTTTCAGACTAAAAAACGCGATCGAAGTAAACAGTATCATTGATAGCAATGTGCCGATGGCTAGAACTCCAGATAAGACAAAAAATCCGTGCCATCCGGTATTCCACGCGGACATGTAAACCGGTAAAAATGATTCGCAAGGTGAAAACGTAAGTAGTGCTAATAAGCTGAGTATAGCCCAGCCATCCTTCGCAGTTTTATTATAGTCGTGCACGTGCGGATGGTCATGGCGACAGTGAGAATGCCGGTGACCACGAAAATACTGAACAATGTAGTAAAGACCAAATAGAAATATAGACAACGAAGCTACGACTATAAAAATTTGTCCCAAACTTTCGGTGACTCTTATGCCGAACCACACGATGGCGGCTCCAAGTAAAGTCGTCGTCATAACATGCCCAAGACCTGCAATCGACAGAATGGTCAGCACTTTTTTGTAAGTCCACTTCTGAGCTTTCGCCGCCAGTACAAAAGGCAGCCAATGCGTAGGCATTGCCGCATGTAAAACAGCTACTGTTAACCCAGTGATACCAAAAGGAAGCAAATGCTGAAAATCCATAGAGTTAACCATTACAGAAGCTTCAGAAAACAGGCAAGGACAAGCTGTTTTTGATTAAAATGAGTTGAATATTAATCAACATATTGCTAATTTTTACAGACACTTAAATAGGCGATCTTAGCTCAGTTGGTAGAGTACTTGCATGACATGCAAGGTGTCACAGGTTCAAGTCCTGTAGGTCGCACCACTTCAGACTCTCAAGCATCATCAATAAGGAGTCCTAGAATGAAAAAAGTTTTTTGCTTGATCATAGTGCTTTTCATGCCACTTCTTAGTCATGCTAAACCCACGGGAAAAATGGTGGATTGTGATCGAAGAGTTAATAAAGCAGCCAGCAGGAAAGTGCTTTCGGTTTTACCACTGAAATTTTACGGCACAGATTTTTCTTTAAAATCTAAAGTACATTATCCTGCTGAGGCAGAAGACGAAAGTTTTGATGTAGCTGTTATCGCCGGCGGTCAGGAGCACGACGTGATTGTAACTATGGATGAAAAGTGCAAAAAAGTTCTTGAAGTGAAAATCGATAAGTAAGTTACTTCAACAACTCATCCAGTTTGCCTTCGTCATCTAAAGCGCGAAGGTCATTGTAGCCGCCGATCAATTTGTCGTTGATCAAGATGATGGGGACTGTTTTCCAGCCGGTTTTTTGTTTCCATTGGTCCAGCTCATCCCATTTGTCTGTTAGATCGATCGTTTCAAATTGAATGCCTTTGTTGTCTAACAAGGTTTTGGCGCGATCACAGTAAGGGCACGGATTTTTTTTAATTAATAATACTTTAGCCATGGGATAATAGTTGCTCCAGTTTTTGTTTAAACTCAATGGGTTTTTTAAGGATTTTTACTTGATCAAAAATATTTTGAGTTGATTCGTCGTTAATGCGCAGTTGATTAAGCCACTGCTTCGTGCGTGCTGTTGCGAATTCAGGGCTAGAGTATGTGACGCAGGCGTCATAGAAGCCACACAGAAGCTCTTGCGGATTTTTATTTTGGGTTAGGCCTTTTATATTTTGAAATAAAAAAGGATCGCGAAGTGCGCCGCGACCAATCATATAGTCTTCACATTTTGTTACTTCGTAGCATCGCTTGAAGTCGCTGATGGCCCAGATTTCACCGTTGGCCACAATGGGAATTTTGACGTGCCCTTTTATTTTTGGAATCCATTCCCAGTACGCCGGTGGCTTGTAGCCATCGGTTTTGGTGCGACAATGCACGGTCAACCATTGGGCCCCGCCAGCTTCTGCCGCTTGAGCATTTTCAATACATACTGATGGAGTATCAAAACCTAATCTAATTTTAGCTGTGACTGGAATGTTGGGCGGAACATTTTTTCTAACTGTTGCTACGATATTAAAAATTCTATCTGATGATTTAAGTAATGTAGCTCCGCCGTCGTGGCGGTTGACTGTTTTAGCGGGACAACCAAAATTAAGATCTATACCGGCTACTCCTAAGCTTGCTGCGCGAGCCGCGTTTTCAGCTAAAGGTTCGGCTTGGCCACCCAGAAGTTGAAGGAAAACCGGAGTTCCCGCTTTAGTTTTAGATTGAGTTAATAGCTCAGGACAATTTTTATAAAAAACAGATTCTGGTAATAACTGATTCGTCACGCGAAGGAATTCAGTCACGCAATGATCGATGCCACCAATTTTCGTCAGCAAATCACGCATAACAAAGTCAGTGACCCCTTCCATCGGAGCCAGATGCAGTTTTAACTTCATGATGTTAACTTTATGATTGTGTTATAATCGGCCTCGGTCACCGGTTGAATAGAAAGACGCTGGCCCTTTTTAATCACCAGCATATTTTTTAATGCGGAAATTTCTTTGATTTCGTGCAAGGTCAGTGGCTTGGTAAGTGTTGATTTATACTTTACCTCAACACAGTACCAAATAGGTTTTTGCTTTGTGGCTTTGGGGTCATAGTATTCAGATTTTTTATTAAATTGGGTTAAATCAGGAAAAGCTTTTTTACTGACAGTGGCCAATCCAAAAATTCCCGAAGGATCCGTACTTGAGTGGTAAAACAGCACTTCATCGCCAACATTCATTTCATTCATCATGTAGTTACGAGCCTGGTAATTGCGAACGCCTTCCCAAGGGGTGGTTTTGCTTTTTTTTAGATCATCAATCGAGAAAACATCTGGTTCAGTTTTCATAAGCCAATATTTTTTCATATAAGGCGGAGTATCTGATTTAAGGGTATATATTGTCTATTATTTTTTTTAAGTATAACGTGATAATATGGCAACTTATTCATTTATAACTGGGGCTTCCTCGGGAATTGGCTATGCAGTGGCTTTAAAGCTAGCCGAGCAAAAAAGATCTTTGATTATCAGCGCCCGCCGTCAGAATAAACTGCTGGATTTGAAAAAACAGTGTTTGAAAAATGGAGCTCGCGAAGTCATTTGTTTACCTTTTGATATTCAGACAGCGAAAGGTTTAAAAACACTGACTGACTTTTTAAATAAAAATAAAACTTTAAAAATCGATATCTTGGTCAATAGCGCAGGTTTAGCCAAAGGCACTGAGCTTGTTTCAAAATCAAATATTGCCGACTGGGAAGCCATGTTGAATACCAATGTTAAAGGGTTGTTTTACACCACGCGAGTCCTTCTGGATCGCATTATCGCAACCAGCGGTCATATAGTGAATTTGGGTTCGGTGGCCGGGCGCCTTGTCTACGAAGGTGGTGCTGTTTATTGTGCTACAAAATTTGCAGTGCGCGCTTTTAGTGAAGGTCTTAGAATGGACCTCAAGGGCACTGGAGTAAGAGTCAGTAATATTGAGCCTGGAATGGTCAATACGGAATTCAGCAAAGTTCGCCTAGGGAGTCAGCAGAAAGCGGACTTGATCTATGACGATATGTTGCCACTTAGCGCCACTGATATAGCCGAATCTATTTTGTGGTGTGTGAATCAACCTCCGCATGTTAATATTCAAGAGGTTGTTATATATCCCACCGATCAAGCCAGCGTGGGGCAGGTAGTTCGCGGGGTTAAAAGTCTAAAACATAAGAAAAAATAACAGCTTAAGAGTAATTATTTAAGGAGTTTCAAAAGTAGCGTATGGCAGATTTTAGAATTGAAAAAGACACGATGGGTGAGGTTAAGGTTCCAGCTTCGGCTTTATGGGGCGCTCAAACGCAACGCTCTAGCGAAAACTTTAAAATTGGCGGAGACCGTTTCCCACGTGAAATGATCAGTGCTTTAGGTGTTTTAAAAAAATGTGCCGCATTAGCTAACGCTGATCTAGGTCTTTTAGATTCTAAAAAAGCTGAATTTATTGTGAAAGCAGCTGATGAAGTTATTTCAGGGAAACTAGATAAAGAATTTCCTTTGGTTGTATGGCAAACTGGTTCGGGCACTCAAACGAACATGAATGCCAATGAAGTGATTGCCAATCGAGCGATGACTTTACAAAATATTAAATTACCGTCAAAAGAAATTCATCCTAATGATGATGTAAATAAAGGACAAAGCTCAAATGACACGTTTCCCACGGCTATGCACATTGCCGTAGCTGAGCGTATTCACAGTCGTCTTATTCCCATGCTTGAGAAAATGCAAAAAGCTTTAGAGGTGAAAACCAAGGAGTTCTCTTCATTGGTAAAAATTGGCCGCACCCACTTGATGGATGCAACTCCATTAACTTTGGGCCAAGAATTTTCGGGTTACGCGACACAAATGAAAAACTCAGTCCAACGGATAAAAAACACTTTGCCACACTTGCACGAATTAGCCTTGGGTGGGACAGCGGTAGGTACAGGATTAAATACGCATATTAAGTTTCCAGTCTTAGCGGCTCAAAAAATTGCGCAAGAAACAAAAATCCCTTTTGTAACAGCTCCAAATAAATTTGAGGCTTTGGCCTCGCATGATGCTTTAGTTGAAGTGCATGGTGCTTTAAAGACCATAGCTGTTTCTTTGATGAAGATTTCCAACGATATTCGCTTATTGGGAAGCGGTCCACGATGTGGCATCGGAGAGATTCAACTTCCAGAGAATGAGCCAGGTTCATCAATTATGCCCGGTAAAGTAAACCCCACGCAAAGCGAGGCCATGACAATGGTGTGCGCTCAAGTCTTGGGAAATGATGTGGCTGTTAATATCGGAGGAGCCACGGGACATTTTGAACTGAATGTTTTTAAACCTTTGATCGTTTTTAATTGTTTGAACTCAATTCGCTTGATTGCGGATGCCTGCGACAGCTTTGTCGATCATTGCATAAATGGAATTAAAGCGAATGAATCTCAAATTAAAAAGCATTTAGATAATTCCTTGATGTTGGTGACCGCATTAAATCCCCATATCGGTTATGATAAAGCGGCTCAGATTGCTAAAACCGCTCACAAAAATGGTACAACTTTGAAAGAAGAGGCTGTGAAGTTAGGATATTTAACAGCAGAGCAGTTTGATCAGTATGTACGACCTGAAACAATGATTGGACCAATAAATTAATGTCATTAACGAACTTGTTAAATCCTCTTTTAAAAAAAGCCTCATGGATGTCATCTGATGACATCCAGCCTTATGTTTTCGTTCGACCGGAAAATAGTATTGAGCGTCCGGGAAGTTTGCATGTCACGGACTGGTTTCAAAATAAAAAGCCTATTTTTAAAAATCCGTTACATTTGGATGAGCTGCCTTTTGCCGAGGCTGTCTATCAACTGGAATGGAAATCTTTCGGCGATAAAGGTATGGCGATACCACGGTGGGCTTTTTATGATTGCGCAGCTATGCCGGGCTTTGTAGCTGGATTTGCGGGTAGAACTAAGTCTTTACCTAAAAAAATTGTTGAGATGCTTGAGTTAGCTCCGGGTCAAGAATGGTGTCCGCTTTCTTTATTTATTATTATTCCTACCATGCATAAAGGTGAATGGGTCGCTTATGATTTATGTGCCATCAACCCTATATTGCCGCGTGAACAGCAGTACTATGGCTTAGGATTTTTAACCAAAGCTTTTGCACTATGGTACGCGAACGTCGTTCAATGTTCGGGAATGACTCAGTGGGGAAGTCCATCATTAAAGCTGCATTCTAATTATGGCCACTTGGAAATGATTGGCTCTTATGCTCCATTGCATACCCATGCTAAAACTATGACCTATCGTTGCCAGGTAGACACAAACTGTTGGGAAAGATTTTTCACAAAAGAAGAAGACTTAGCCTTTCTTGAAAAATACGGGATTACCGATTACATCGTAGATCCGTCCAATGAAAATTCGATGATTGAAATGCAAAAACGAATTCAAAATAACGAAGGTCCTTTTTACTTAAGTGCATCAGATATTTCTAAAAATAAACTGACGGACGCATTTCGTGTCTATCAATCGAAGAAAGAGTACACATGAATCAAACTTTGACCTTGCCCCCAGTTGCCCAATCTTTTTATATTTTTTGTAAAAAATGTGATATTGATCGCTATCATCGCGTGCTAGCTCATACGACCGAGACCAGTGCAAAAATAGAATGTGAAGTTTGTAATGGCCGCAAAACATATAATCTACCTAAAGCGGGAGCCGCCGCTCGTAAGGCAAAAAGCGATGTGGGACGGGCTGCAGTTCGCAAGACGGCCCACACCGGTGAATATGAAGTGCGTAACAAAAATAAAATGTCTACCGAAGCTACGCCGTTTAGTGTTCGAACGAAGTATGTAGAGAACCAGAAGATCATGCATCCTAAGTTTGGTCTTGGTTTCGTACAAAAAGTTTATAATGAAAAAATTGATGTGATTTTTTCTGATGAAGTAAAATCATTAGTACATAATCGACAATAGTATTTATTTTACATGAGTTTTTGGCTGCAAGATCTTAATCCCGAGCAACAAAAGGCCGTTAATCATAACTATGGGCCTTTGCTTATCCTAGCGGGTGCCGGATCAGGGAAAACGACTGTTCTTGTGGCGCGCACAGGCCGTCTGATCGATGAAAAAATTGCAGCAAGTCAAAATATTTGTGTTCTTACATTTACGAATAAAGCAGCACGCGAACTAAAGCATCGGGTACAAAAAAAAGTAGGAGCTCCGTCTCAGGGTTTGTGGGCAGGGACATTTCATTCGTTTGGACTGCAACTGCTACGCAAAAACTATAAATTAATCGGTTTGCCTTCGCAGTTTGGAATATTAGATCAGTCAGATTCTCAGCATGTGGTTAAAGACCTTATGAAAAATATTCGAAACTCCACCAAAGAGAAATTTGATGTGGATAAAATTTTAAATCTGATCCATCTTATAAGAGCTAAAAAAGCGTTACCTGTGGGTTATTTACCAGAGTATCATGAGATGGCAGAAGTCCTTGCTCCACTTTATGAAAAAAGCCTGCTTAAGCTAGGTGTTACTGATTTTGAAGGCCTATTGCTAGAACCATTAAAACTTTTTAAGAAATATCCAGAGATCTTAGAAAAATCTCAAATGCAGTACCAGCAAATTATGGTGGATGAGTTTCAAGATACCAATACGCAACAGATGAATTTGGTGCAACTTTTATCACAGAAGCATTTAAATTTAACGGTGGTGGGTGACGACGATCAGTCTATTTACGGGTGGCGCGGCGCAGAGATTCAAAACATTTTGAATTTTCCTAAAGATTATAAAGCCTGTGAAGTTATCAAATTAGAAAGAAACTATCGATCAAGTTCATCCATTTTAGATCTAGGCAATGCGGTTATTCATAAAAATGAAAAACGTCATGGAAAAGTTTTAAAGTCAGAAAAAAAAGCAAGCATTAAAGACGAAAAGCCGGAAGTCTTTGTGCTAGATAATGAAGACGAAGAGGCCGACTTTGTTTGCCGCGAGATTTATCGATTTAAATCGTTAGGGTATCAGTATAAAGATATTGCTATATTGTATCGATCAAATACACAAGGCGCGTTTATCGAGTCGTCTTTAAGAAAAAACAGAATTCCGTATACCATTACTGGTGGGACATCTATTTTTGACCGTAAAGAGGCGAAAGATTGGCTCTCTTATCTTAAGCAATCAATGAATGATGATGAAGTTAGTTTTCGCCGTATTTTCAATGTTCCGCCTCGTGGACTGGGTGATACTACTTTAGAAAAACTATCTGCCTATGCCGAAACCCAAAATTTGAATTTGCCTCAAGCCTCTAAAAAGTGGCACCACGCTGATATTCCTGAAAAACAGGGTGCAATCATTGATGAACTTAATAATTGGCTGTGGACTTTTCCGACTCGAATACTCGAGGACGCTTCTGTCGGCGATACGATCTCAAAGCGATTTGAGTTTTTAGTGCGTGAATGCGGCTATCGGGATTATTTAATCAAAACAACTGTGGATTCCGCAAAGGCGGGATCAAATTCTATGTTTGATAAACGTTGGCAAGTTATTGAAATCGTAGGACGGCTTCTAGAAAGTTATTTAAATCTTAAGGGTCCTAATATTGGATCCATTAAAGATTTTATCGACAGTATGCAACTGCGAGATGATGTCGGTGAAGATGACCAACCTCAGGACAAAGTCCAACTAATGACATTTCATGCGTCTAAAGGACTAGAGTTTCCCGTAGTGATTTTGGTGGGTCTTGAAGAGGATTTACTTCCGCACAAAAGATTAGGCGGCGATGTTGATGAGGAACGCAGATTATTTTACGTTGGCATCACACGGGCCCAAGAGAAACTTGTATTAAGTTATTGTCGTGAACGCAAGAAGCAGGGTTTGGTCAGAAAAGTTAGTCCATCACGATTTTTATTAGAAACTCAAAATGCGCTTTATAGCATGTATGAAATGGGGGCTCGTCCCGTCGTCGGCGCGGCACGGGACGACTTGGTTAAGAATTTTTTAAATCGTTTAGGAAACAAAGAATCGATCTAGCATAAGCGTCTTTTTTTCAAAAAAATAATTTGATCCTTGAAAAACGAATTGTAGAGATTCAGCTTCTAACAATAGGCGATCGTTTTTATACATTTCATTTATTTTTTGATTATATTTGAGATCGTTGTACCGTGAATCTCCCACGATAGGGTGTCGAGCTATGGCACTGTGCTTTCTAATTTGATGTTGCCGACCTGTCTTTAATATCAACTCAGCTTCAGAAAAATATTTATTAGATCTTATAATCTGAACCCGAGTTAATGAATTTATTTGATCGGTTTTTTCACCTTGAGGATTTCTGCGTCCTTCGGACTTATCGCTGATAGGCCAACTCCACTCAATAATGACATCAGGATCAATTTGTCCGCGGAGTAATGCACGATATTTTTTCGTGCCCTCTTGCAGACTTTTTTGCAAAGGCTCATGAAGTTGAGGTTCCGTGGCAACGATCACCAACCCACTGGTTTCCGCATCTAGACGGTTAATAAAGTGTTCAGGTTTTTTAAGCGATTTTAAATAGTCTGAAAGACTCGGGGACTGATTATGCATACTCATGCCTGAAGGTTTATACAGCACCAAAAATTTTTTATTTTCAGAAATAAGCTCGATCATGTTTTGTATTCAGTCGGAGACATAAGTTTCATTTGAAAAGCATGTAGTCCTTGTGCAAATTCTGTAGATAAGCAATCGTTGACCATACGTTGTCGATCTATGCGTGATACACCTTCAAATTTATCACTGACCATAGTTAAGCGATAATGTGTTTCTCCACCACCCGCGGCCTTACCCAGATGCTCTACATGATGAGCGTGCTTTTGACTGTCGTCCTTTAAATCAATGTATATAGGATTAAATTGTTTTAACAATTCTAAAATTCTAACTTGGCGATTCTGATTCATAATTAGCTCTTTCTTTTTTTATACGTCGCGTCCCGAAAAGTAGCCTGGCACCTTTATTAATTTCCCAGTTCGACCCAGGTGACGCCATCGCCACCGGACTCGGGGCTGCCGGCTTTCCATTTTTTTACATAGACTGATCTTGATAGGAAGCTGCGAACAGATTTTTTTAAAGCTTCTGTACCATGGCCATGAATAATTTTAAGGCGATCTTCATTCTGAGTGGTCGCTAAATCCAGAACGTGTTCTAGGCTTGAAATGGCTTCGTCGACTGTTTTTCCGCGAATGTCGAGTGTGCGATCCTGATCAACAAGGGCCATTGAAGTTGATCCACTTTTTCGAACTAATTGGGACGTCGGGTTTGAAAACTTATGAGCCGGCTTTAGTTCGCTCCAGTGAATCTGTAAACGAATAGACTGAGAAAGCACAAAAACCTCTCCTTTGCTATTCGGTGTAGATTGAATAATTCCGTCTTGATTAATACTGTTCACAAATATTTTTGTTCCTGGAGGGAATTTTTCGGAAAACTCTTCAGCAGTTTGTATTTTTGGTGGGTCTGAGCTCTGCTTTCCTTTTACAATTTGCGGCAGATTATATTTTATTTCACTAAGTTTACGATGCTTCTCCATGGTTTCTTTTGCTTTAACTTCCGAGATAACACTGTCTACTTTTTGTGTTGCTTGCTTTAAAGCTTTTTCAAGCTCGCGGTCTTTAGACTCTTCAAATTGTTTGATTTTGTCTTCATATTCTAGTTTTCTTTTTTCGACCTCTTTAAGATCTCGTCGGTACTGAGTCTGCAACTGTGATATATCTTTTTTAAGATTCTCAATCTCTTCTAGGCTAGATATTTTTTGTTTTGCTAATGGAGATAAGAACTCCTGAGCATGTTTTAATATAGACTCATTCACACCTACGCGTTTGGCTGTCAATAAAGCTAAAGAGTCTCCAGGGATTCCAGACAAGAAGTTGTAACTTGGCTTTCCCGTTTGAGAGTCGTACTCCAGCGATCCATTTTTAATAACATCATCGGCTGTCCATCCCGATTTGAGCGGAGAAAGATGAGAGGTAATGACAGCAAAAACTTTATTTTTTGCATACTCATTAATGAATGCACGTGCCAGGGCGCTACCTTCTTCAGGGTCTGTTGACCCACAAATTTCGTCGACTAGGATTAAATTATCGGTGCCATTAAGCAGTGTTGCATGGTCTAATTTTTTAAGATGAGCGGCGAAAGTACTTAGGTCTTCATCGACACTTTGAGCATCACCAATAACAGTGGAAATATTTTTAAAGAACGGAAGAATTGAGTCTTTGCTGGCGCAAATGGGCAATCCACAGCGAGCCATTTGCGCAGCTAAGCCGATGGATTTTAAAAGTACAGTTTTCCCCCCGGCATTAGGGCCGGACAGCAATAGAATACTTTTTTTCTCGTCTAAGTGTATGGTGTTACTAATGGGATTTTTACCAGCTAACTTAAGTAGAGGATGAAATAAGTCTTTAAGTAATATAGATTTAGCTTGAGAGGGATGGATAAGATGATCAAAAGTGCACGGCTGAGCTTCCAATTGAACAGTCAACTGAGCTTTTGCAAAAATTAAATCAGTGTCTAACAGTATATTGCGGGACTTTTCAAAATCACTTTTAATTGTGTGTAAATAGTTGGAAATATCTATAAGTAAGCGTTCAATTTCTTCTTCGATCTCGACATCAATTTGTCGTAAACGATTGTTCATTGGAATGGCCGCTTCCGGCTCTATGTAAACAGTTTGCTTAGACTGAGAGCTTGCATGAACCACTCCTGGGACATAATGCTTAAGGCCTCCTTTTACTGGAATAACCCATCGGCCTTCACGAGTGGTGACATACTTATCTTGTAACATATGCTCCATATCATGATCTTTAACCAAACGATCCATTTGAGTTTGAATTTGCTTAGCTAAAGTGTCTTTTTCTTTAGACAGTGAATAGAGCCTCTCGGAGGCATCCATACGAATATCTCCACCAGGCGTAATGAGATTATCGATAGCTGATAAAGGTTCCTCGCTATCTAGTAAATCATCATAAATTTCCTTAGCCCATGCCGTGTCTTGGTTTCGTAAAGATTCTTTCAGAGCCATGGCTTCTAAACAGAAGTGTCGTACATCTTTTAGTTCAAGAACTTTTAGAACGGCATTTTTTTTAAGTCGTGAATACCAGACCTCAAATAAGTCTAAGCTTTCCATATGGGGACGAAGGCCTGCAGTTATAAGATAACTGGCTGCTTCAATCTCATAGAAACTTTTTTCTGCAATCTGAGGGGAAGCGAGGGGCACTGTGCGAGCCTTGATTTCAAAGCGACTGATTTCGCTAGTGGTGTTGTTTTGTAAGCGCTCAAGGATTTCATTCCAATCTAGATTATGAATGAGGTAATCAAGTTTACTTAATTTTTCGGACATTTGCACCACTCCACAATATAAAAACTAAACTAAAAACTAAAATCAGCCAATCAAAATGTCCCCATGTGGTATAATGTGATTGCGGGGCCTGTGATAAATATTTAACATCATATGAGTCCATCCAGCGCTTATTAATAGGGGAGCGCGAAAGCTCGCTGCCGTTAGCTAATATAACAGTTGTTATTCCGGTGTTGGTTGACCGCACTAAGGGGCGACGGGTTTCAACGCCTCGAGCAAGCGTCATGACCATATGTTGGTAGGGCTCGGCCCAGTCACCAAACCAGGAATCGTTCGTCACATTAAAAATAATTTCCGCCCCTTTTTTTGCTAATTGTCTAGAGAATGCTGGGTCCAAAGATTCATAGCAAATTTGAGGGCCCAGATTAATCTTTTTTCCTGACTTTAATTGAACTGTTTTTATGACAGGTCCGGGGCCTTTTTCAAAAGTTCCCACAAATGGTAATAGTTTATATAGAAATGGAAACGTCTCTCCCAGCGGTAGATACTCACCAAAAGCTAAAAGTTGCGATTTATGATAGGCCGGCTGCACTGGTCCATAGGGGCCGATAAAGAAAATAGCGTTTCGAGTTAATGTCGTACCAAGGTGATCTTTTTTTATTTGATCGTGCGAAAAAGCTCCGGTGATAAGAATAGTATCCCAAGCTTTTACTTTATTTAAGATTCTTGCTTGTAGCGGATAAGTCAAAAGATGATCATCTAGTGCCAGTGGCATCGCCGTTTCTGGCCACAAAATAATATCAGGCAGTTGATTCTCGGCAAGATATTCATCGACTTGATCTACATATTTTCCGACGATGGTCGGGCGAAACTGAGCTCCCAATTCAGAAAGTAACTTTTCTTCATTGCCAACATTTCCTTGAGTTATGCTAAAACGAATACTGCTGTCAGTTTGACTCCATTTTTTTTCTTTTAGTAATCCTGTCCAGTTAAGTAATCCAATAGATGTGACCAGTCCTAAAACTAAGGTTAAGGATTTCAATTTACTAGTTTTGAAAGCATAGGTTGCTGTCAGCAGCACGCTTTGTGCCACTAGCAGAAATGCGGACAGGCCCAGAAATCCCACTGTATCGGCCCACTGAAACAATGGCCACCTCATCCACAAAAATACATAGGCTAAATTCCATTCAAAAATACTTGGCCATACTCTTTCAATCAGGGCCATAACTATGGCAATGGTGAAAATATGTTGAGTCTGTGATAAGCTAAACCGGCGCTTGAGCCAAGTCGCCAGCGTCATACTGATGGGAATGTGAATATGGATAAAGGCGGCAAATAAAATTAGAGCCGAATACGAAAGTAAGGGCGATAAATGGCCGAACTCCATCGCTGTGTAGGCGATCCAGTTAAATCCGATAATGGTGTAAATAAACTGTGTAATCCAGGCCAGAAAAAACTGTTCTTTAAGAGATATTTTTTGTTTTTCGCTTTGAATAAGCGCATACCACAAAGGTATATAACAGAAGAAAATGCCCCAAGCCGGATAGGGAATATAAGAAGTTCCGACTAAAATTCCCGAGAGTATAGATAATACATAAAAATGATATTTTAGCTTGAATTGGAGTAAAATGTTGGTCATGCTATAATTGGTAACATATGATTAATGAATTAACATCAGAAATTCTCTTTCGCTGCCCGCACTGTCAGAAGCTGTACTGCACTGACGGCGAGGATCATTCTTCCAATACCGAGTTTCAGTGTACAGAGTGCCAAGAGGATTTTTATCTTTTATCGCAGAAAACATTGAGCGGGATTTATCCAACTGAAAAAAAATCACGTCATGACTTCACCAGTTGTACAAAATGTGGATTTTTAAAGAGTAAAAATAATGATGAATGCCCAAGCTGTGGCGTTCTTGAGGCTCGCTACAATGACATTGTAAAACTTGAAAGCCCCCGTTTGTATGAGCTTAATAAAAAGTGGAATGCGGTGGTTATGAATATCGAAGATGATAGTGCACACCAGATTTTTCTTAACAAAGCTCAAGAGATGTCAGCTCTTAGTTTTGCAGCTCAGAAATACATTGAATTGAAAAAAATAATCGGGGATGACCAAGTTATTGAGAAGTATTTAAAACAAATAGAGCTCCGACTAGAAGCAGTTATGAGCAGCTATATGAATAAAGAACATGAGATATTATCTCCCCATCGAGTACAATCTTTTAATAGACGTTTTATGGGTGTCGAGATAACTGTTAGCAACGTTTGTTTAGCCCTCGGGATAATAGGTGTTGTGTTTATCGTTATCAATGTCGTTAGACCTTTGTTTCCAGCCATGAATGGTCTTTTCGTTGCCGGTATAGCGTTGTCGTTAGGACTTTGGTCTATATCTAAAAATCAGCGGGTTTAATTCTCTTCAGTCGTTATTGGCTTCTCGGCCTGTTTTAGCTTCTTTTTATTGTCAGGTTTTTTCACGGCTTTTATAAATTCTTTTCCGAATGTGGAAACGTCAGTTAAACCCTTAAAACCGCTGTTAGGATCTTGATTATTTTGTTTCGAGGAGAAAACATCTCGGTTCTGAATATTACCAGTATCTACGCCAGAGAAGGCTGTTTTTTGTCCTTCCAGGATAGTTAAGGCTTTAAATAAATTGAGTCGGCGCGATGTTCCTGTTTTTCCTACTAATGAAGTCGTGCTATCGCCAGTGGCTAGAATATATTTTTTAACTTCTTCTGGCTTTCCGTAAAGTTCTTTGTGGGCCATCACTAATACAGCTGCGCCAGTTATAAATGCGGTTGCCTGAGATGTTCCCGTCATTAAACCATAAGTGTTTTGAGGCAAACAGGACAAAATATTTTGTCCTGGCGCTGCTATGTGTACTGTTTCCACACCATAGTTTGATGAACTCAATACCTCCGCTGTGGGATCAATTGCAGTTACTGAAATAATATTATTTAGTTTATAATCAGCTGGGTAGTAATGATGTTTATCTGAATTAGAACGCTCGTTACCAGCTGCTGCTACAAATAAGATACCTTTTGCTTCCGCTCTTTTAACAGCTTCGTATTCTTCTTGAGAAAATTCTGTTCCACCACCGGAGTAGTTAATAATATGGGCCCCCATATTGACCGCATAGTCGATGGCCTGAATAGTATTTTTCAAGTTGTCATTATTGGGAACCTTGGGATCGAAATATTTTAGAACCATAAGGCTTACCTCAGGTGAAATTCCACTGATGCCCTTATTGTTTCCAGCCTCTGCTCCCACGATTCCGGCGATGTGAGTTCCGTGTCCATGATTATCGTCAAGCTTGTTATTTGAAGAGACAAAATTCCAGCCATGAACATCATCGACAAAACCATTACCATCGTCATCTATACCATTGGTCGCTTTATCGCGGCCTTTGGAGTCGATACCTGTTTCGCCAGGATTCATCCATAGGTTTCCTTTAAGGTCTTCATGCCGAACATCAATACCAGTATCAATGATAGCCACCAGGACATTTCTACTTCCTCGAGTAACAGCCCATGCGCGAGCCGCATCAGCTTTTTTCAGTCCCCAAGCTTGTTTAATTGCGGGATCGTTAAATAAGGCAGAAGGCTCATCACTAATTTTACTGGAGGTGTCTTTAGCGGGACTGAGCTCTAATTGACGGGTTTCACCCTTTTTTCCAGAAGTGGTTTTTGATTTTGATTGCATGATACGTTCAGGAAACGCCTGAGAATAGATCATTACACTGTAGGCAATGGTGATAACACAAAAGAGACCAAAAAGTCCGATAAAAGCGGCAAGCGTTTTTTTGTTTTTCATATTTTGTTTATCGGCTTTTTAAGACAGAATCTAAACGGCTATTCCTCAGTTATTTTAATAAACTCAATCGGAAAAACGTGCTCTTTGTCTGGGGCAGCTAGACGTTCGTAGAATAACATGTTGCGAGCAATAATCTTAACATAACTACGAGTTTCGTCATAAGGAATATTCTCGATGAATTCAAACATGTCTTGAATAGGTTCACGCCCGCGCCATCTTTTTAAGGCATTGGGTCCGGCATTGTAAGCTGAGGCAACAAATGAAAGCTGACCATTTTGTTTGTTAACTTGATCTCTTAGCTCATACGTACCGAGTTCTATATTTACTAAGGGATTAAATAGGTCTTCTTCAGATTTGTAGTCTTCAATTTTGTACTTTTTGGCTAAGGTTTTAGCAAGGCGCGGGATAACCTGCATCAATCCCATGGCATTTGCATGGCTGCGGCTTTCAGGATTGAATCCGGACTCTTGTTTCATAATGGAATAAATTAAAGACGTTGAAACATTTGTCTTCTGGCTCATCTCATTGACTTTATCAGTGTAGACTTCGGGGAACAGTAATCTTGAATGCTTAACAAAAAGTTCTTTTTTTTGTTCGTTATTTAAACGAGTAAAGCTAACAAAAAGTGGCATATAAAACTGAAGTTTTTCTGCTAAGTGTATTCCGGTGTTAAGATAATCTGTATTGTTTTTTGTAAAGATCAAGCTAGCCAGGTCGACCATTTCGATCTCTTCATTTTCTATAAGTGCAAAGAAAAAATCTTTATCTGATTTACTCATAAATGAAAGATCAGGATCAAACTTAATAGTGGATGTTGTCTTTATGGACTCTATAGGTGGAATTTTTTTTCCGAGTTCATGATAGGAAGCTAAAGAGTAAAAGCTAAAAAAGTCATTTTTAATATTTTCTTCTAAAACTTTTTTTGCTTCATCTTCCTTTTGCATTTTTTTGTAGATTTTAGCCAGAAAAAAGTTTGCGCGGGACACTTCTGTGGCGTCAGCGGATGTGTCCGCAATATGTTTTAGGGTTTCAGCTGTTTTAATGGGTTCAAAATGGCGATATTGTATCCAGGCTTTGCTCCATTCAGCACGAGAGGGATCAAAACTCCGGTCAATAGGCAGCTTTTTATCCTTAGCAACTTTATAGTCTGCCATAGCTTTGTCAAAGTTATTAATAGCAGATTCAAAAAGAAATTTATCCTCTTGAATTTTTCCTAGTAAATAATGAAGTGAGTAAGTCGAGTGTTTGCCACTGATGTCATTAATAGTTTGCTCGATCACTTTTGTGGCTTGATCTATTTTATTATTATTCCATAGAGCCTTAGAGTATATTTGCGTGGATTCAACGTAAATATCGTATGAAACTGCTAATGGTTTTTTAGCTTTTAACTGTTTGGGAATTAGTTTTGCTAATTCAGCGTGTTGGCTCTTGATGAGTTTCATAGAATCATTGATGCGTCCCGCGGAGCGGTACTTTTGACGTAGTTTTTTAAATAGATTAAAACGCTCTTCAGGTCTTTTTTCTTTTTTGTATTGAGCTTGCAAAGAAGCGATGGTGTCCGTATCTTTTAGCTCTGCTTTACGAGAGTCGTCGACCTCATCAAAGCGCATTTTAAAAATGCGCTTTTCGAGCTCAGATAATTTTTTAAAATCAAATCTAAAGTCCTTACATTTTCTGTTGGCATAAAGTGCCGCTAAATTTTTTAGCACGTAGGCTTCTTCTTTAGCTTTAGCTAACAAAGCGGGACAATCCATATCTTTAATTCGATTTAAAGATGAAGTCTTCGTTGGTTTTACAGACTCAGTTAAAACATCTTCAGGTGTCGCCATCGACAGTGTTAAGGAAAGAAATAAAAAGCTAAATGTTTTAGGCATCGGTTTTAACGCTTCCTTTAATCGACTCTTTTTTAAATGGAGTAATTTGAGTTTCTACTTTGTTATGCAAATAATCTACAAACAGATCGCCGCCGTTTTTCAGCTTACCAAATAGAAGTTCATCCACCAAAACTGATTTGACACTTTTATCGATGGTTCTGGCCAATGGTCTTGCGCCATAAACGGGGTCGAAGCCTATTTGAGCAAGATGTTCGACAAGCGCATCAGAGTACGCGAAATTAATTTTCTTTGCCGCCAACTGTATTTTAAGTTCATTAAGAAATTTAACAACAACTTGCTTTATAAGATCTAATGTTAATGAGTTAAAATAAATGATATGATCTAAGCGATTTAAAAATTCCGGAGCAAAGGTTTTTTTAATAGCTTCATGACTAACTGTCTTTTTATCGTCTTTGCTTCCAAAGCCAATTAATCCCTTTGCCACCTCGGCCGCACCTGCGTTGGATGTCATTACGATCAAGCAATTTTTAAAATCAACTTTCCGTCCCTGGCTGTCCGTCATTTGTCCAGCGTCCATAATCTGAAGCAAAATATTAAAAACATCAGGATGCGCTTTTTCAATTTCATCCAACAGCACTAAGCTAAACGGGGTTTTAGTAATGGCCTCAGCCAGTTGCCCACCTTGATCAAAGCCCACATAGCCAGGAGGGGCTCCAATCAATCTTGAAACCGAATGCTTCTCCATGTACTCACTCATATCGAATCGATGAAAAGTAATGCCAAGCAGCCTGGAAATTTGTTTACACACTTCAGTTTTTCCGACTCCGGTCGGGCCGGCAAACAAAAAGCTTCCCCATGGTTTTTCTTTGTTTTCTAGGCCAGTGCGGGCAAATTTAATTGATTTAACTAAGGCATCGATAGCTTCATCTTGTCCGAAGATTATAGATTTTAACTTAATGTCTAAATTTTTAAGTGAGTTTAAATCTGATGAGGAAACCTGAGTGGTGGGTATGCCCGACATTTTGCTGACCATAAGTGATACATCGTTAAGATCAACGGCAAGGGGTTTGTTGGTTGTTGGTGATTGGAGCTTCTTGAAACTTCCGACCTCATCCATTAAATCAATGGCCTTATCGGGCAGCTTTCCTGAAGGATTATACTTTAAGGATAAATCAATGCAGGCGCTTATAGCCTCTTCAGTATAGGTAACGCCGTGGAATTTTTCATACTTTTCTTTAAGACCATTTAAAATTTTTAAACAGTCTTCTCGACTGGGCTCATTGATATCAATTTTTTGAAAGCGTCGATTAAGCGCGCGATCTTTTTCAAAATACTGTCGATATTCAGAGAAAGTAGTAGCGCCGATACAAGTAATTTCTGATCGGGAAAGGGCCGGCTTTAAAAGATTTCCCGCGTCCATGGATCCACCTGAAGTCGCTCCGGCTCCAACGATATTATGAATTTCATCTATAAATAAAATGATCTCTCTATTGGCGGCGGCCTCTTTAAGAATTTTCTTCAGTCGTCCTTCAAAGTCGCCACGATAGCGCGCTCCGGCCAACAGAGAGCCTAAATCTAAGGAATAAATAATTTTACTTTTTAAAAACTCAGGAACTTGTCCCTGAACTATTTTTTCAGCCAAGCCTTCAGCAATGGCAGTCTTGCCAACGCCGGATTCTCCAATAAGCAGGGGATTGTTTTTCTGTTTACGCGCCAATGTCTGAATCATTTTTTCCAAGACATCTTCGCGCCCTATAAGATTATTACGGCGCTGGCCGGATATATCACTGGTTACGCTGGCGTTTAAATTTATGCAAAAATCTTCTAGGGCCGAGGAGTGGTCTGCTTCCGTGCCAAGGCTGCTTTTTTCTGATTTACTGCTCTCTACACCAGGGGACCCTATGCTATGACTGACGTAACGGATAACATCAAATTGTGTGAGCCCTGATTTTTCTAAAACATAGGCCGCGTTAGATTTTTTCTCATCAAACATTTCAATTAAAACTGCCGTTTCAGAAACTTCGTTGCGTCCTGCATTTTGCATTTGATTGGCCGCACGTTCAAAAACGCGATGGACTCCTACAGTTAGGTCTGGGCGCCATTCAGCATCGATATTTTTTAAAGGCTTAACTTGATTTATAAATTTTTTAATTTCTGATTTCACTTCGGAGGGGGAAGAGCCTAAGCCCTCAATGACTGTGATAATTGAGGGGGCCTCCACCAGACAAAATAAAATGTGATCTAAGGAAACAAACTCGTGTTTCATTTTTGTCGCCAAGTCTATGGCCTTACCTAAACGCTTATCTAACTCTTTGGTCATCATCTTAAACGTCCTCCTCGGTAAAGCTTTTTAACGGATGCTTGTTTTCTTTCGCAAGCTGGTTCATTTGCATCGATTTGGTTTCTGCCACTTCAAACGTGAACACTCCCGCTAGGCCGGCGCCCTTTTTGTGAATATCCAGCATAATCTTTTCAGCTCGACCATCGTCGTGGTGAAAGATTTTTTTCAGAACGAAAATAACGAAATCCATAGGTGTGTAGTCGTCGTTAAGGATGATAACGCGATACATCGATGGCTCTTTAGTCTCGTCTTGATACAAAATATCTGAATCTGTCTCAGTGTTGCGTTTTGATCGACTCATAGTTCTTATATTATGACCTAAATTGCTAATAATATAAAGTCTTGCCTAGTTAAAAAAATGGCGGTTAAATAAATAGACACCTATATAAAATTAAACAAGTTTTTTACTTATAGTAAAAAACCTTATAACCACAATAAGGGGAACATATGATTTTCAAACGCACAGTACGTACGCGGCATGACCAAGCGGGTTTCTCGCTCGTCGAGTTAATGATTGTCGTTGCAATTATCGGAATTCTTGCAGCGATCGGTATTCCACAATATGCTAAATTCCAAGCAAGATCTCGCCAAGCTGAGGCTCGCGGAGCACTAAGCAGTCTATATGCTGCCCAGCAGGGATTCTTTGGAGAATGGAATCAGTACACGATTGATCTAAAAAATGCTGGTTTTGGCGTTCAAGGAACAGGGTTAAGATATGTAACGGGATTTCCTGGGTCTGCAGGTTGTACAGCATACGTTGCTGCGCCTGCACCTCCTGAAGTAGCAGGTAACAACTTAAGTACTATTGCTACTATATACTCTACAGGAACTACGCCACCTTCTTGGGCTGATGAAACGCAACCTTTAGTTCCAGGTACGCAGGATGCTGCACCTCCAGCTTATGATACTACAGTTGCAGATGCCACAGTCGTATGTGACAACACAGTTGGTGCACCTAAACTTTTTACTGCGGTTGCCTTTGGTTCTCCACTTAATACAATTTCGGTTGTAGCAGGAGAAGAAGATGTATGGAGTATTAATCAAGATAAGCTTATTAGTAACGTACAAGTCGGGTTGTAATTTCTTAAGTTAATGAAAACAATTTCATTACTTCCAATAAAGCTGATCTTAGGATCAGCTTTATTTTTTTGTTTAACTTTATTTGCTGTTAGTAAACCAAAAGAAAAAAAACGTTCAGATTATATTGCTCCGCCACTGGCCATACGTAATTTAACGGTGGGCATGAAGTATGTAATGGCAGACCTGTTATGGTTACGCGCACTTCAAGATTTTGATTATTGTGATCAAAAAATTAATGAAGTGGAATGTCGATCAAAATCTTGGCTCTTTCAAACATTGGATGTGGCGACCGAGATAGATCCTGTTTTTGAGGCTATACGATATCGCTTCGCCGGTCTGGCACTAACGATTGTTATCTCTGATTATGCTGGGGCCTCAATTATTTTTGACAAAGCTGTGGCACAGCACCCGCGGGATTGGCCATTAAACTATGCGGCCGGTTACCATGCTTTGTATGAAGAAAAAAACAAGCTAAAGGCCGCGAAATTATATGAAATGGCGGCTCGTCATGGCGCCCCAGCTTGGGTATATAGCTTGGCTGGTCGTTTGCGCGCTGATGAGGGTGATTTAGAATACACTCGCCAAATTTTACAGGAAATGATTGAAACCAACCAAGATGAATTAATCATCAATCGTCTGAAGAAAAAAATTGCTGAAATGGAAGCTCAGCAGTCTCGGTAATCTGCTTAAAGTTCGCGTTCTGAATTAATAAGGCGCAAATTTATTTAAAACTGTTTTAATCGATAAGCCTTCTTTGCAAGTTTAACTTAAAACTATTGCAATTTACTTCAAATTGAAGTAATATAGAAGGGCGAACAGTGAAAACAAAAATTCACTATACGAAGCAATTCGAAAAACAACTTGGAAAGATTCCAGATCATGTGCAAAGGAAAGTGATTTTTTGGATTTCATTAGTAGAATCACTTGGTCTATGGGAAGTTATGAAGCGACCTGGATTTCACGACGAGCCGTTAAAAGGCGGTAGGATAGGACAGAGATCTGTGCGTATGAATAAAGCTTACCGGCTTATTTATCGTATTATTGAAGATAGAATATACATTGAGCTGTTGGAGGTACATAAGCATGACTACTAAATCTTATACAGAAAAACTAGAAAAAAAATATGGCATTCTTACATTTGGTAATATGATAGTGGCTTGGCGAAAATCTGAAGAGATGACTCAAACGGCGTTTGCTAAGAAAATAGGGTTATCAGTTCAAAATCTTAATGATCTTGAAAAAGGGAGGAGGATTCCTTCAGCAACAAGAGCTGCAAAAATTGCGAAGAAACTAGGGTTGCCAGTGATGGGATTGATTCAATTAGCTTTGAGAGACTCACTTATTAAAGAAGGATTTAATTTTGAGGTTAAGCTGGAGTCAGCGTAAATTGAACGATATTTAAGTTGACGTTTTTTAAAAAAATATCATAGTTGTACGCTATGTCGACAAAAATGGATTATTACGAAATATTGGGTGTAGAGCGCACGGCGGATGGCGATACCATAAAAAAAGCTTATCGTAAGTTAGCGATGCAATATCATCCAGATCGTAATCCAGGAAACAAGGAAGCCGAAGAAAAGTTCAAGGAAGCTGCTGAGGCTTACGATGTACTTAGCAACGAAGATAAAAGAAATCGTTACAATCAATTCGGGCATAGCGCTTTCCAACAGGGTATGGGCGGTGGTGGTTTTCAAGACATGGGAGATATCTTCTCTCAGTTCGGGGATATTTTCGGCGATATATTCGGCGGCGGCGGTGGCTTTGGCGGACGTCAAAGCTCCTCACGGAATCGAAATGCTCCTCGACGTGGGGCGGATTTAAGATATTTATACGAAATGGAATTGAAAGATGTTTTACAGGCCGTAGAAAAAGAAATCAGTTTTGACTCTGAAGATGAATGCGGCGATTGTTCAGGAAGTGGTGGAGCCAAAGGCTCTAAGCCGATCACCTGTAAGACTTGTCGTGGAAGCGGACAGGTTATACGTCAACAAGGTTTTTTCACTATGGCGACGACCTGTTCAGCATGTTCTGGACAAGGCGAGACTATTGATAATCCTTGTAAGACTTGTCGCGGAAACGGACGAGTTAAGGCCAAAAGAAAAATTAAAGTCACAATACCAGCAGGAGTCGATAACGGCACAAGACTGCGCGTGACCGGCGAGGGTGAGGGCGGATATCGCGGCGGCCCCAATGGGGATTTGTTCGTTGAAATGCGGGTCAAAGAGCACGATGTTTTTGAGCGCGAAGGTGATCATTTGTTCGCTCAATTAGATATCGATTATTTACAGTTTTTACTTGGTGGGGAAGAGACTGTAGAGGGCTTAGATGGCGACGTAAAGATTGAAATCCCACGCGGCAGTGCCCCTGGAGAGCGTATAAAAATTAGTGGTCGCGGAGTTCCATCTTTACGGGGCTCACGTCGTGGCGACTTGTACTACACCATAAATGTTGATTTTCCCGACAAACTGAGTGAGATCGAGGAGAGAAGTTTACGGGAAATTGCCTCAGATCGAGGCGTTCAGGTTAAGGCCGCTAAAAAAGGCTTTTTTGGACGCTAGTTTTCCACTTGTTTTGATGGCTCTGACTTGACGAAATCAAGTTTATTCACACATTTAAGTCTGAGTTAAATTATTTATTTTTTAAAAACGAATATAAGGAGCATTAAATGGGAAAAATTATCGGCATAGACTTAGGGACCACAAATTCATGTGTTGCGATTATGGAAGGTGGAGAGCCTAAGATATTAGTTAATGAAGAAGGGGCGCGTACCACACCATCAGTCGTGGCCTACACCAAAGATGGGGATCGTTTGGTCGGGCAAATTGCTAAACGTCAGGCTGTTACAAACCCAGAAAATACAATTTATTCATCAAAACGCTTTGTGGGACGAAAATTTAGTGAAGTAGCTGAAGAAACAAAACTAGTGCCGTACACAGTTGTTTCGAAAAATAATGGCAATGACTGTGCCTTCAAAATTATCGGCGACAAAACCGTAAGCCCTGAAGAAGTCGGAGCTGCAGTATTAGCTAAACTTAAAAAAGTAGCTGAAGATTATTTAGGTTCTGAAGTTAAAGATGCAGTAATTACCGTACCTGCTTATTTTAATGATGCTCAACGACAGGCAACTAAAGACGCTGGTAAAATTGCAGGTCTGAATGTTTTACGTATTATCAATGAACCTACGGCTGCAGCTTTGGCCTATGGTTTAGATAAAAAGAAAGATCAAAAAATTATTATTTATGATTTCGGCGGTGGTACATTTGATGTATCAGTGCTTGAGGTTGGTGATGGTGTCGTGGAAGTTAAAGCGACCAATGGGGATACACATTTAGGTGGAGATAACTTTGATACCATTATTTTAGAGTGGTTGATTTCTGAATTTAAAAAAGATCAAGGTATTGATCTTAAGGGTGACAAAATGGCTTTACAGCGCCTTAAAGAAGCCGCTGAAAAAGCAAAGATTGAATTATCAAGTGCTCAAGAGACTGATATAAATCTTCCATTTATCACGGCTGATCAATCAGGCCCTAAACATTTACAAATTAAATTGTCGCGCGCGAAGTTTGACCAAATGACAGCGGAACTTGTTAAGCGTTCAATCGAGCCTTGTAAGAAAGCTTTGGCTGACTCTGGCTTTACGGCTGCGCAGATTGATGAAGTGGTTCTGGTGGGAGGATCGACGCGTATTCCTGCTATCCAAAAAGCGGTTAAGGAATTTTTTGGTAAAGAACCTAATAAATCAGTAAATCCTGACGAAGTTGTGGCTTTGGGCGCAGGCGTACAAGGTGGTGTACTAGCTGGTGATGTTAAAGATGTATTATTACTTGATGTAACTCCGTTATCATTAGGTATCGAAACTTTAGGTGGTGTAATGACAACCTTGATTGAAAGAAATACGACAATTCCGTCTAAAAAATCACAGATTTTTTCAACGGCGGCAGATAACCAGCCGGGTGTCGATATACACGTTCTTCAGGGTGAAAGAAAAATGGCTTCAGACAATAAGTCTTTAGGTCGATTTGAATTAACAGGTATCCCTTCAGCTCCTCGGGGCACTCCGCAAATTGAGGTGACTTTTGACATTGATGCCAGCGGTATTTTAAGTGTTTCTGCTAAAGACAATGCAACGGGGAAATCTCAGCAAATTAAAATCACTGCGCAGTCAGGATTGACGGAAGAAGAGATTAAGCGTTCGATTAAGGAAGCAGAGATGCAAGCTGAAGCAGACAAAGAAAAAGTTGAAGCTATTCAAACTCGAAATAATTTAGATAATTTAGTGTATCAGACTGAAAAGTTAGTCACAGAAAGTGGATCTAAATTAGAAGCTGCGGATTTAGAGACGATTAAGTCTGCAACAGAAGAAGCTAAGAAAGTTTTAGAAAACAAATCCGCTGAAAAAGCTGAGTTGCAATCGGCTTTTGATAAGCTTCAGACCGCTTCTCATAAAGTGACAGAAGCTTTATATAAAGCGGGGGCTGCCCCGGGCGCAAGTAATGGTGCAGATGGTGCGGCTACAGACGCTGAGGCTAAAGAGAAAAAAGATGGTGAAGATGTTATCGACGCTGACTTTAAAGATGTGAACTAATATATGAAAAAAGACTTAATCATTGCAGTAGCATTAGTTTTGGTTGCGGTTTTTTCACGATTAGTAACGCACGAATGGAATTTTACGGCCATGGGCGCATCTGCGCTGGTGGCTGGGTTACTTATTCGCACGCGCATGCTCGCATTAACAGTGCCACTAACAGCACTGTTAATATCCGATGCGGTTATTGGATTTCATAGCACGATGTGGGCCGTTTATGCGGGCTACTTAGTTATGGTTTTTTGTGGTTTGGCTTTAGCTCAAGAAACGACAACTAAAAAAATATTTGGTTCAGTTATTTTTGGAAGCATTGGATTTTTCTTAATTTCTAATTTTGGTGTTTGGGTGTCGGGTCAGCTTTATCCAATGACTCTAACAGGCTTAGTTACTAGCTACCAGATGGCCATCCCTTTCTTTAGAAATGAAATTCTGTCGAATGTGCTGTTAACTCCAGTTTTATTTTTCGTCATGTTCTACGCAGTCGTGCGCTTACCTTTGGCGAAGATGAGCTATCGCGTATAATTAATGTGCCCTAGCTTGCGATGGGCCCTTTTTTCTTTTTTACCGTACCAATAAAGTTTTCCATTAGGATAGCGAGATAAAGATTGATTTAAAAATCTTTCGTTCATAGTTTTATTGATTTGTACCTGATCACGTCGACCAGCGATCAAATATTTACAGACTAATTTTTTAGTATATTGTTTGATTGCAGGAAGGTCCAAGTTTATGATCGCTCGTATATGCAACTCAAATTGATTAATATTAAATCCATCTAAAGTGATCATACCCGTATTACAAGGTCGACAATCTGCCTCGTCCACATACAACTTATTTTGATCATTAAATAAAGTAAAAGTGATGACGCCGGCGTAGTCTATTGCCGTAAGCAGGGCCTTTAATTTTTTGACAATAGATTTAAAATCCGACGGTTCATGAGCCGCAGTATAGACTTGGCTATAGTCGCTACCAATCTGATCTAACGTCAATAGGGGATAAACCGAGAACTGATTTTTTTTATTTCTAGCCATGACGATACGATGTTCGGACTTATAATTTAAAAATTTTTCTATGATGAAGTGAGTTTCTTTGCCTTTGTTAGTATTTTTAAATGTATTTAATTTTTGTAGACTATCTATAATAAACGTATCGGCCTTTCCTTTTACTGGAAAACGATTTTTGATCACTACCTTACGATTAAAAAAATGAAAGCCCTGGTCCAAATCGTCTTTGCCATTAATTTTAAAATAAGGAACTTGAGGGATTTCATAGTCGTAAAGCAGTTCTTTTAGAGTCCATAAATCATTGGTTTTATGTAGTGTTTCTAGTTGTGGAAAAAACTTTTTATTACTAACTTGAAGTTGTTGTGAGGTTTTAGTGCTGAGATTAGCTTTATTTTCAAAAAGAATGATAGAGGTCGCTTTGGAAAATTTATTTAAGCTTTCTGTTTTGCTGGATTTGCCTTTTATCCAACGATTAAACCAGGAAACTGCGGGATCATTTTTTTTGTCCGAGAGACCTAGAACTGTATAGCCGCAGTTTCGCGCCGCTTGAGTTAAATAAAGCGACAACTGGCTAGCGCCAATAATGCCGATACTTTTGATTGGAATTGGAGCCTGAGTTTTCTTTAATCCCATTCCACTATTCAACACTAATAAAAGGTGCCAGGCTACCTTTCGGGACGCGCCGCTTATAGAAATGTAGCCTGGCACCTTTTAAGGATTCCGAGTAGAACATGGGGTATGAATTCGCCTTTTTTTGACAAACACAGTTTTCCGGTATGTCTAGCGCCCATGGTGGGCTTAAGTCATGCGGTACTGCGGGCGGTAATCCAAGAGTATATGCCAACTCAGGACAATAAAATTTCACCCACGATTTGGCCGACTGAAATGTTAAATTCTCGTCGATTACCTCAAGAAATCCTAGGATGCAATTCTGAAACCTATGTTCATGAAGGAGAGACACATCTAGTTCCACAACTGTTGGGTAATCAAAATCAAGAAATCAAAGATAGTATTATAAAATTAAATACACATTGGGACCTCAGTGGCATTGATATTAATATGGGGTGCCCGGTGCAAAAGGCGCTAAAACATAATTATGGTGTGTCCCTTATGGGAGATTTTGATTATGCAGCTCAGGTGGTACAGTACGCCGTGGAAGCGGCTGATGAATGCGAAAGGGATATTCCCATATCAGTTAAGCTAAGAGCTGTAGGCAGTGATAAGTCTGCAGATGAGTTATGTCGTTTTATTGAAAAGCTAGCAGAAAAGGGCGCGAGCTGGATAACTTTGCATCCTCGCACAGCTGATCAAAAACGCCGTGGACAAGCTGACTGGGATCAAATTAAATTCTTAAAAGCACGTAGTCCAATACCTATTATTGGCAATGGAGATATTCAGATCACCAGTGATATTTTTAGTATGTTGGAGGAAACCGGAGCTGACAAGGTGATGTCGGGCCGTGCCTTAACTGCTCGGCCATGGCTAATGTGGCAAGTTGGTGAAAAGTTAAATATGGCCCCACCATCAGGTAAAGATTTGCTTAAGGCTCCTCAAACAGAAGTGGAAGAGGGTGCAGAATATGGGCGTATGCTTTTGAGGTTTATTGATTTGTGTGAAGAGTATTTTATAAAAAAAGTCGGCTTAAAAGAAAATTTAGTTCTAAGAAAAATTCAGTTTTTCATCAGAACAAATCATGTGTGGCTTCAGTTCGGTCATCGATTGATGGCGTTGTCCAATAGGTCTCAAACTTTGAATGAATTGCGAGATCATGTGAATGATTTTTTTAAATCTGAGCAGATAATGTATAAACAGACGGAATTAAGACAGTAAGGAAAATATGAAGGACATTCTGATTGGTGGATATTATAATCACTACAAAAATAAGCCGTATAAAGTTTTAGATGTGGCGACCCATAGTGAGGAACTTCGTGAATATGTAGTTTATGAAGCTTTATATCAAAATGAAACTTCCCAATTATGGGTGCGTCCCAAAGAAATGTTTTTAGAGAAGGTCAATGGGATATCACGGTTTGAATTGGTTTTGCCACCTGTAGAATTTAAGGCGTTTCATAGTCATATTTACTTCGACGAAAATAAAATAGTAAAAGCCGAAAATTTTCATAAGAAATTTAGCCAACTGAGCTTACCTATTCAAATTTCTAAATTGATTCATAAACCCATAGGACCGCATCCATTTCCCATGTTTGAAGTCGATTTTAAAGGCGAGCACTTTTTAGCGATGATTCACTTTATGCAAGAAAATCGTGATGGATTAAGTATCTTAATTCATCCCTTAAGTGGCAACGAGATCTTAGATCATACGGACCATGCGATGTTTTTGGGAAAGAAAGAGAAATTGAATTTAGCTATTTTTAATGAGCGATTGCTCTAAATGTGTTTTTTGTCTCTGATTTCTTTTGTCGTTAAAGTTTTTTGCAATTGGATTCCTATTTTGAGTTTTCAAAAACGGAGGGATATCGCGCTTCTTGTGTCCCTCGCAAAAGTCTTTTTTAATTAATTCTGAAGCCTCAGCACTTTGTTCCAGATAAGTCCAAGCCTGCTCAGCCAACGACATCATGGAAATTGAATGGGTATCAGTAAACTTCAACGACAAATAGTCCACGAAATCCATAAAGTTCCAAAAAAATGAACCGGGCTGACTTCGCATAAAGTGCATAAAGTTTTTAAATTCCCCACTATTGGCATAAAGATCCCAAAACTTGGCGAAGCGATTCATACGCTGAAGGGTCGCGTAATCCATCGTGCTAGTTGATATAATTTGGAAGGGTGCAAATTTTTGATAGATCATTTGAAATTCTTTTTCATGACGCGTAATTGGTGTGCCTTTTAGCCGCTTCAAAATACCCACTTGAATCTCATCGGGCGCAAAAGTGGCCAGCTGATCGAATCCTTGGGCAAAACTTTCTAAAGTTTCTCCAGGCAAGCCAACAATAAGATCTGCATGAGTGTGAACTTTCGTGTGTTCCAAAATAAACTTAAAATTATCTTTTACCTTAGTAAGGTCATTCTTACGAGAAACGTTTTGCGCTACGATCGGGTTTAGGGTTTGTATTCCTACCTCAAACTGCAATGAACCTTCAGGGAACTGAACAATAAGATTTTTAATCTCTGCAGGGAGTCGATCTGGCACCATCTCAAAATGAAGAAATAGTCCGAGATCAATTTTTGTAAGGAAGTATTTAAGGAGTGTCGTTGAAGTGGTAGGGCTTAAGTTAAAAGTGCGGTCTACAAATTTAAATGTGCGAGCACCACGTTCGATGAGTTGATCAACTTCTTTAATGAAAAGATCTAAATCAAAGTTTCGTACCGATTTGTCTAAAGAAGATAGACAGTACTCACATTTATACGGGCAGCCCCGAGAGGCCTCAACATAGATTACGCGATTTTGAATATCATCGGCAGTATACAAATGATAAGGAAGCTCGATAGATTTAATGTCGGGTAATACACTGCGTATAATTTTCTCCTTTGGGGTGGAGCCATTCAGAAGGCTAGAGCAAAGCTCACGAAAGCTGTGATCAGCCTCACCAGTGATAATGTAGTCACACAATTGGTACAGCCGCTGAGTTTCTGTCTCAAAGGAGATTTCCGGTCCACCCAAAACGATAACAATATCCGGTGCAACAGATTTTAGCATGGAACACACTTCGAACATCTCTTCCGTGTTCCATATATAGATACTAAAGCCGACTATACGGGGCTGATGCATAAGGATTTGTTCGACAATATTTCTAGGGTTTTCTTTAATGGTCCATTCTAAGATTTGTGCTTGGCTTTGAAGGCCCTGTAGATTGGCGTAAAGATATCGCAAGCCAAATGAGGAATGCTGATAAGTTGAGTTCAATGTACACAGTAGAATATCTTTGCGCGCCATAAGGCGCACCTTACTTGATAGGGCTAAGGAAATCTAGAAGGATTTTATATTGGGCTTGAAGGACAAGAAAGAGGTCTGAATTTCCTCCAAGGTCAGGGTGAAATTTGCGCGCTAATACGCGGTAGCAGCGCTTAAGGCGTTCTCTACTGAATCGGCCCTTAAGCTGCTGGCTGTAGGCTAAGTGTTGATTAAAAAACATAGCAGCAGCCTGCTGTGCTTCACAGAGTATATAGTTAATCGGCTCTAGGGAATCTGTGAGCGTGTACCGGCCTTTGAGTTTCAATGTAACTTTAAATCCAGCACTCATAAGTGATGGAATACAATCAGGTTCTAGCACGCTGGTCCTATGAAAAAAAGAGGAAGGAGAGGGTTTTGATTGTTCTAAGTGCTCTGCTAGAATTTCAGAAAATGTCTTCATCATGCGTACAATTAGTCGGTCGTTCTGCGTATTTTCTAGAGAGTCAGACCCCAGTTCTAGAGGGAATTTTTATGGGTTTTTAAGAAAAGTAGACGTTTTACCTAGGGAAAAGCGTCAAAAATAATGAAAATAATTGTTTTTTTCCCTCGACAAATAGAATTCTCTGGTCTTAGACTTAGGTTCTATTGACGTAAGTCACTTATAAAACGAATGCCTTAACAACCTTAACGGAGGAATAACAATGGCAAAGAAAACGAAAAAAGCAGCTCCTAAAAAAGCAAAAAAAGCTGCTCCTAAAAAAGCGAAAAAAGTAGCGAAAAAAGCGGCTCCAAAAAAAGCAGCTTCTAAAAGAAAACCAAATGCAGCTTTCATGAGGGCTTTAACTCCTTCTACAATGTTGTCTGCAGTAGTTGGTGCTACTCCAATTCCACGTACTGAAGTTGTTAAAAAACTTTGGCAGTATATCAAAAAGAATGGTCTTCAAGATTCTAAGAATCGTCGCAACATCAACGCTGACGACAAATTGAAACCAATCTTTGGAAAAAATACAGTTTCAATGTTCGAAATGACTAAACTTGTTTCTAAGCACTTAAAATAGTTTTTAGACTCGTTTATTGAGTATTTAAAAGGCTAGCTAACGCTAGCCTTTTTATTTTGCCTATAATTCATAAAAAATCACTTCATGGCTGGCCTATGCCTGAATTTTAGTATAATCTGTCTGACATTATGTCGAGCCGCAAGCCTGTCCCTCTTACTCCTGAAGAAATCCAAAAAATGCGTACAGTATGTCAGATGGCTGCGCGCGTACTTAATCACACAGGAAAATTCGTTCGAGAAGGTATCACAACAAATGAACTAGATTTAATTGCTGATGACTTTACAAAATCTATCGGTGGAACTTCAGCATGTATTGGCTATCATGGCTATCCTAAGGCTACTTGTATTTCAGTAAATGATGTTGTCTGCCATGGTTTACCCTCTGAGTATAAAATTAAAACTGGCGACATACTTAATATTGATGTCACAGTAAAAAAAGATGGTTTTTACGGAGATAATTCTAAGACATTTGCTTGTGGAGTTATTTCTCCATTGGCCACAGACTTAGTTGATACGGCATTTAAGGCGATGATGATTGGTATTGAAGCGATCACTCCCAATGGCTACACCGGAGACATTGGTTTTGAAACCAATAAATTTGTGACTCGAAAAGGTTATACGACTGTGAAGGAAATCGGCGGTCATGGAATAGGTAAAATTTTTCACGGCGATCCGTTTGTGCCGGCTTTCGGCAAGCGAGGTCGAGGAGAACGTATCATTCCGTGGACCTGTTTTACAGTTGAGCCCATGGTCAACGAAGGTGTCGATAGTTTCGATGAATTTGATATTCCAAACTCTAGTGTTAAATATTATAGAACCACAGACAGAAAACTTTCAGCGCAATTTGAGCACACAGTGTTAATTACGGATACTGGATATGAAATACTTACGATTGAGTAAATGATTAAGTGATTTATAAAAGAAAAGGAAACGACATGTATAAAATGAAAACAGCAGACAACAAATCAACACCTTCAAACACTAAAAAAACTTTCAGAGATTATAAAGTATGTAAGGCTGCCATGGATAATCCCAAGGTATTTGCCGATCTAGCAAAATGGGGTCGCGAAGAGATTTTAATAGCTGAGAAAGAAATGCCAGGCTTAATGTCATTAAGAAAAGAATTTGGTAAAAAACAACCTTTAAAAGGAGCTCGTATCGCAGGTTGTCTGCATATGACAATTCAAACTGCTGTACTTATAGAAACCCTAATTCATTTGGGAGCGGAAATTCGCTGGTCGTCTTGTAATATCTTTTCAACCCAAGATCATGCTGCGGTCGCTATTGCAGCAGCGGGTATTCCGGTATTTGCATGGAAGGGCGAAACTGAAGAGGAATTTAACTGGTGTATTGAACAGACTATAACGGGTTGGGGTAAAGAAGGGTACAATCTAATTCTAGATGATGGCGGCGATCTAACAAATATGATGCATACTCCGCAGTTTTTACCAATGATGAAAAAAATAATCGGTCTTTCTGAAGAAACCACAACCGGTGTACACAATCTTGAAGTTATGTTGAAAAATAAAAAGTTAAAGGTGCCTGCGATCAATGTGAATGATTCTGTAACGAAGTCAAAATTTGATAATTTATACGGTTGTCGAGAATCTTTAGCTGATGGAATCAAACGTGCTACTGATGTTATGGTTGCGGGTAAAGTCGTTGTGGTAGCTGGTTATGGTGATGTCGGTAAAGGTTCGGCACAATCTATGCGGGGACTGGGCGCGCGCGTTTTAATTACTGAAGTGGATCCTATATGCGCACTACAAGCAGCTATGGAAGGATATCAAGTACTAACAATGGAAGAGGCCGCTCCGCTAGCGGATATTTTTGTTACAGCAACGGGCTGTTGTGACATTATCACTGAGAAACATTTTACGAAAATGAAAGATAACGCCATTGTCTGTAACATTGGCCACTTTGATATTGAAATCGATATGGCGTGGTTAAATAAAAACTCTAAAATTCGTGAAGTTAAACCTCAAGTTGATATTCATACATTAAAAAGCGGCAAACAAATTATAGTTTTAGCTAAAGGACGTTTAGTTAATTTAGGATGCGGAACTGGTCATCCCTCATTTGTAATGAGTAATTCTTTTACAAATCAGGTTTTGGCGCAGATAGAACTTTATACAAACTCAAGTAAATATAAAACAGTTGGAATTTATCGGTTACCAAAAGAGCTTGATGAAAAGGTGGCCGCGCTACACCTTGAGCAAATCGGTGTGAAGCTGACAAAGCTTACGGGTAAACAAGCGAAGTATTTGCATCTTAGTGAAAGCGGTCCGTTTAAACCAGACCATTATCGTTATTAGGGATAATTGAGTTAGGAAGTTACAGCTATGAAAAGCATGACAGGTTATGGTTTATCTCGCGGCCAAACAGCAGATGTTTCTGTAGAAGTTAGTATCCGAGCCGTCAATGGCCGATTTTTAGAAAATCGGTTTCATTTACCAAAGGCGTTTTACGGGTTTGAGTCTGACCTGAAGAAAAAGCTTTCAGAAATTATTAAACGCGGAACGGTAGACATTTATATTTCTAGAAAAGTTAGAAATCAGACTTTGCCTGGCCGTATTGTTATTAATTCAAAATTAGCTCAAGAGTACTTAAAGTCTTTTCGACGGCTATCCAGAGATCTTCAAATTAAAGATGATATTCGATTTGAAATGATTGCTCGTCAGCCAGACATAATTCAGTTTGAAGAGCCAGAAAACATTAATGTTCACGAGGCTCAAACCTTAAAACGAACATTTGAAGCCGCGCTAAAAAAATTAGATGTAGAGCGTATCCGCGAAGGGCAAGCTCTTAAAAAGGATTTGATTAAGAATATTCGTGATTTGCAAAAGCTGGTGCATAAAATTTCAAAACTTAGAGATGAAGCCAACAAGTTGCTGCAGGAAAAGTTCGAAGCTAAAATCAAGGCACGTATTCCTAAGGAAATAGCCAACGTTGATCCTCAGAGAATAGCGCAGGAAATTGTTATTCAATTAGAAAAAGCGGATATCAGTGAAGAAGTTGTACGCCTTAATGAACATCTAAAGAATTTTGAAAAAATTGTCGACATGTCTGTGGTTGAAGGAAAGAAGTTAGATTTTTATTCCCAAGAATTACTGCGTGAAGTAAATACTATTGGATCAAAAAGCCAGGTGACAGGCATAACTGAAGCCGTAGTCGAGTCTAAAACATTAATTGAACGACTTCGAGAACAAGTACAGAACGTAGAATAATTATGGATAGTGATAATCGATCTAACAAAACTCGACTCATTGTTGTAGCAGCTCCAAGCGGAGCAGGCAAAAGCAGCTTTGTTGATAAAATCACTAAAATAGATAATCGGCTTCACGATGTGATCACCTATACAACAAGGCCTATGCGTCACCATGAAAAGCCGGGACAACCCTATTATTTTATCAGCAAAGAAGAGTTTCACCGAAAGTCGAAAGAGAATTTTTTTATAGAATGGGCTCAGGTGCACACCAACTACTACGGGACCTCATTTGCTGAACTAGATGGTGCCTGGAGATTGGGTAAAGTCGCAATAATGGATATTGATATACAAGGCGTGCGCACCTTTAAATCGAAGTTTCCAGACGCTAAAACTGTCTTTATTCTTCCGCCCTCCATAGAGGAGCTAAAGCGTCGCGTTATTCTAAGGGATGGTAAAGCGCCTGATGATCTGGATATACGCATGAAAAATGCCGAAAAAGAGATGGCCAGCGCCCCTGAGTTCGACGTCAGAATCGTTAATGACGATTTCGATCGATCTTTTGAGGAATTTAAGAAAACTATTGAGAAATGGCTAGCTTAAGGCTATTATCACGCCTTGTGTGGAGGTTTTTGTGGCTCGAGTAACCGTTGAAGATTGTTTAGATAAAGTACCTAATCGTTTTGCTTTAGTATTATTAGTTTCTAAGCGCTCAAAACAATTGTTGAAGGGTGGCGAGTGTACAGTATCGACTCGAAATAATAAGTACATCGTGAATTCGCTTCGAGAAGTGGCCATTGGCAATGTCATTTTTGATGCTAAAGTAGATCGCGAAACGGCGATTTCAGACATGTTAAGAGATCTTAATAAGTAAGTACTACGCTATAGCATTAGCCTTAGGTCTATAATTTGATTTTTATAAGAAACGAGCTGAAAAGCTCGTTTTTTCGTTTTAAAGTAAATCATGCAAGAGTCTGCAATTTTAGACGATCGATTACCGAATAAACCGATTAAGAGCGTGGATGAGCTCATTGAAAAAATTCAAGCTTACCATCCACAAGTTCCTGTTTCAGTTATTGAAAAGGCCTATGCATTCTCTGATAAAGCTCATCAAGGGCAGATGCGAAGATCAGGTGAGCCTTATATTACTCATCCATTAAATGTTGCAGCGGTCTTAGCTGACCTGAAACTAGATCTAGACACTATCCTTACAGGTTTGTTGCACGACACGGTCGAAGACACGCCAGTCACCTTAGAAGATATTAAGCGCGAATTTGGAGACACAGTTGCAGCATTAGTTGATGGTGTAACTAAAATTAGCCAAATGAATTTTCGCAATAGCTTTGATAAGCAAGGCGAAAACATTCGTAAGATGATCGTTGCCATGGGAAAAGATGTTCGCGTGGTGCTGGTTAAATTATGTGATCGATTGCACAACATGCGAACTTTAAATCACATGCCTTATGAAAAACAGGCGCGTATTGCGCAGGAAACCTTGGAAATTTATTGTCCTTTAGCCGGACGAATCGGGATTAGTTCAGTTAAGATTGAATTAGAGGATTTGTGTTTTAAGTATTCACGACCAGATAAATACTATGAATTAGTCCAGTTGATCGCCAAAAGCGAAGGGGAAACGAATCAGTATATTAAAGAAGTTCATAAAAATATTTCAGAAGTTTTAGCTAATACAAGTGTTAAAGACTATAAAATTTATGGCAGGTCCAAACATTTATGGTCCATCTATCGAAAGATGATGTCTAGAAACTTATCTTATGATCAGATCTACGATATATTGGCCTTCAGAATTATCGTACAAAATGTTGTCGAGTGTTATGCCGTTTTGGGATATATTCACTCGATATGGAAACCTATACCTGGCCGATTTAAAGATTTCATTGCGATGCCTAAGTCTAATAATTATCAATCGCTTCACACGACTGTGATTGGCCCAGGTGGCGATCGTATTGAAATTCAAATTCGTACTGAGGAAATGCATTTAGTTGCAGAAAAAGGGATTGCGGCTCATTGGAACTATAAAGAGCGCGGCGAGATGACTGTTGATAAAATGCAAAAAGCGAACTGGCTACGAGAACTATTAACACTTCACCAGGAAAGTGATGCTCCCGGTGAATTTTTAGATACAGTCAAAACCGACTTAATTGAAAAAGAAATTTATGTTTTTACTCCAAAGGGTGATGTGCGTGAGTTGCCCGATGGGTCTACTCCGGTCGACTTGGCTTTTGCTATTCACACTAGCTTGGGAATTACTTGTACCGGAGCACGCGTTAACGGGCGCATGGTTCCATTGAAACATGTTTTACAAAATGGAGATCGTGTTGAAATTTTAACATCGAAAACTCAAGTACCGTCTAAAGATTGGCTTAAGTTTGTAGTTACGAATAAAGCAAAATCAAAAATACGTCAGTTTGTAAAAGATGAACAGCGTAAAAACTCATTGGCAATGGGTAAAGAGCTGGTGGAAAAAGAGTTCAGAAAATTTGGCTTAGCAGCTTCAAAATATTTAAAAGGACCTGAATTTGATAAGTACATGAGTGATAGTGGAATTTCTGATCTGGAAGAATTATATGTGCGTGTAGGTTATGGAAAATTTGAACCGAGGCTGCTGATAGATAATTTAAGTCCTGAGGCCTTAAAGAAAGACCTTCCGAAAGATGAGACCGCAACTTTTATGGAGAAAGTTGTCAAGTCAGTTAAAACTAAGCTTAAAAAAACGAACTCACTGGTTACTGTGGATGGAATGACCGATGTGTTGGTGCATTTCGCAAAATGTTGTAACCCTATTCCAGGCGATGCGATCAGTGGTTTTATTAGCCGAGGTAAGGGAATTATCGTTCATACCTCAAGTTGTCCAAAAGTATTTGAGCTGGATCAAATACGTCGTATCGAAGTCGAGTGGACCTCTAAATCAGCAGGAGATGGCCAAGAGCGTCCAGTAAAGTTGGAAGTTGTGGCTCAAGATATTCCTGGATTGTTAAAACTTATGACCGAGGCTTTCGCCATTCAAAGTATCAATATCGAGTCAGCTCAAATTCGCACGACACGGGATAAAAAAGCTGTTTGTCAGTTTGTGATTTCAGTCAAAGATACCTCTCAATTAAACGCAGCCATCTTAGCTTTGCAAAAAATTAAAGGCATCATCGGCGTTCAGCGCGTGAGCGGCTAAAAGGTGCCAGGTTGAGTTTACGGACGCACTGTGTCCGTAAACTCAACCTGGCACCTTTTAGCGAATTCAACGACAGCGTAATCGAGCCATCGGTGAGTTCCTAAACTTGTTTTATCGCGTGATATGTACCCTAGATGCCCTCCTCCGGTAGTGATTTTAATTTTAACTTGAGATGTGGGTTGCATTTTTTTAAAATCTTCTACATCAACAAAAGGATCATCATCACTGGTGAGTATAAAGGTAGGGATTTTGATATTTTCTATTTTATTGTAAGTTGAGCATTGAAAATAGTAGTCGTCAGCATTTTCATACCCAGATAATCGCGCCGTATAGACATCATCAAAGTCTTTAATTCTCATATTTAAACGAATTAGTTTTTTAACGTTCGGATCACTGAGCAGATTTAATTGCGCCAATTTATGAACTGTTTGTTTTAAACCATAAATAAAATTTTTCTCATAAATTCTATTTAAGCCTTGGCTGAGTAAATCTGATGTGCGACTCAAATTAGTAGGGGCATTTACAGCCATAGCATTGTCTGGAAAATAGCTATTCCAAGACTCTGGGGCTATATCTTTCAAACAACGAGCGGGTTCGCTAAGAAGTCGCATGAGTGCATTAGCACTTAAGGAAAAGCCATAAGTCAAAACTCTGCATTCTGGAAATTTTTGACGACAAAATTGAATGACTTCGCCAATGTCTTTCCCGCTACCGGAGTTATAGGGCTTAGTGGCCAAGCCAAAACCCTTTCCGCAGTTGCGATGATTCATAAGCACGACGTGATGACCTAACTGGTTGAGATGATAAGCTGACCGCAGAATATAAGCTGAGCGACTATCGCCTGTTAGACCATGACATAAAATACTGACGACAGGTGATTTGCCGGGCAGATACTCATTCATTAAAGTATCACCATCAGACAAAGTAATTTTTAAGTCAGTAAGTCTCGAAACTATTTGAGGAATGGATGGAAATCGATCTGCTAGAATAGTTTGTAAATGAGGATGTCGTAACCAGGGGTGCGGAATAAACTCTTGCACTCTTAAACGTGGGCCAAGGCGGCTTGTTGCCGAAGGTAAAACTTAAGCTCTTTGGCAAAATCTTTAACGGGTTTTTCAAGAGCATATTTCTTACCTTCAAGATATGAAGCAATTTGCAATTTAAGATCGGCTGCATTTTGATTCATTTCTTTGGACAAAGCATTGAGTCGATCTTGGAAGCGTTTTTCCATTTCTATTAAAGCTAAAGCTTTCACTGCTAAATCTTTTTTGAATTTTGTGGTGTTATAGACTGTACGAATATCTGCCAATTTAAAAAAGTTAAGAATTTTAATGTAAACATATCCGATATCGAATTCATACCATTTATGACGAAACGAACAAGATCTTTGGTGGGCATGATGATTATTATGATCGAGCTCGCCACAAATTAAAAAATTTAAAGGAAATAGAAAGCCAATGTTGCGGGAGTTGTCGATCGTTTTATGATTTTTGTAACCGATCCAGTGAGCAATGGCATTAACGCCTCCAACTGCAAAAACGGGTGAAATTAAAAAATTGATTGCAGATAATATTGTTCCCCAGAAGGCACCAAAAATGACTAAGTTTAATGTTACAAGTAACATGGGGCCAACAAAAAGATTTTTCGAGATAAATAACTCGTAGGGAGTAACGGGAAGTCGATGTCTGATTTTTAATACCTCGGGCTTTTCTTTGGCGCGAGTATAATCCAAAGATCCTAAAAAGAAAACATGGGCTAAGCCCTTGTGACGAGGGCTATGTGGATCATTTTCTAAATCCGAGTGGAGGTGATGATACATATGGACAGACACCCAGTCTAATTTACTCATGCTTGTTACAAACCATAACCACGTTTGCATAAGACCATCAACGAGCCAATTAAAGTGAACTCCTTTATGGGTATGAAATCGGTGAAAGGAAAGGCTCATGCAGGTGATCGTCAAATGGGTCATTATGCAAACGTATGCGATCACTTTAATGGCTGTGTGTTCAGTCCAGAAAGAACCAAGAAAACTGTGCGGCCCCAAAAAATAAGTTATGGTCAACACCGCTGCCGTGTAGGCTGAAATCATAAACGCGAAAAGATGAAGGGGCTTCTTAAAAAGTTCCATGACTCTCCCTGGGGTGAATTTTTTGAAATTAAGCATGTTCATTTTACGCCTTATAGTGTATAAGTTGAACAGATTTATGAATAGCGAGCTGCATAACTACTTTAAAAACTATTTAACCGATACCCTGGGCATTAACTCTATTGTATCTGACGCTGCCATTAAAGCAAGCAGCAGTGTTAAGTATGCTATCGGTGTTGAAGATTTGAAATCCTATAATAATAATGAATCTGAATTATTAAATAAGATGATTGCCGCCTTAAAAATTGAATCTACAGAGATGGAGCTTTTTGATTTAGCTGGATTGAGCGATCGGATATTTTCTAAAATGACTAAATTTATTCTGCTTATGAATGAACCTAGAAATGGGAACGAAACTTTTTCTCCACGAGTTCTCTTGGTTCGTCCAGATTTAAAAAGAAAAACCTGGGAAGATTTGAAGCAATTTTTAACCTAGACCATCGTCTAGATCGCGATATTATGTAGTTTTCATCCTCGCATTTCTTTCAGCTCCTGCAGATAATTTTCTCATGAAAACATATCTCTATTTTTTATTGATTATGCTGACAGTGCCGCCAGTGATGGCTCAAGCGATATCTCGTCCAGTTAATTATAATGAGGTGCTCTCTCGATTAGATAAAATTGCGCAAACTCATTCGGGTAGAGCTGAAGTTTTCACAATGGGGATCAACGATCAAGGTTTGCCAATCAAAGGTTTAAAGGTAGGAAATGGGTCGATGAATTCGTTAGTAGTAGCAACTCATCATGGCAATGAATATGGGTCAACAGTGGTGGCATTAAGTTTTGCAGAATTTTTGGCAGCTGCGCCGATTGCGGATCAGACAGTATATATTATTCCTGTACTGAATATTTCTGGTTTTAATACAAACAGTCGCTATGAGCGCAGTCCTACGAATGTATTGGACTCAAATCGTGACTATCCCGGTCCATGTAAAAAGGGAAAAACTTTTGCCTTACGGTCCACAACGACTTTGGCGCAGTTTCTCGTAGAAAAAAATATTATCGCGTCAGCGACGTTGCATACATTTTTCCCTGCAGTGGTTTACCCGTGGGGGATTTCAACTTACGATTTAGTTACGCCCTATGAAAATGAGTTTAAAATGTTAACTGAGGCAGCAACTATTGAAAGTGGGTATCGCACTGGAAACACGACTGGGGTTATGCAGGCGGCAGACGGAACTTTTGAAGATTATGCTTACTGGAAGCATGGCATCTGGTCGTTATTGTTTGAAATTGGATTTTCTCATTCGCCAGATCCCCAAGCTTTGGTGAACATGGTGAATGCTAATAATCCCGGGATAAAAAGGTTTTTAGAAAAATCGCCTAAGCAGCGAGCGACCAATTTTGCATTTACAGGTCAGTGTGATTGGACTAGAACTCAGCGACAGCGTATTTTTTTAGAGTAGTATAATTGTGAAAAAGGCTTTTATTACTGGTATAAGTACTGGCATTGGTCGTGCAACCGCGGAAAGATTTTTAGAGCTAGGGTGGCAAGTTATTGGATCAGCACGTCGGTCTTCTGACGTCGAAGATCTTCAGCTGAAGTATCCGGAACAGTTTATTGTATGGATATGTGATTTATCTAGTGAAGTTCAGGTTGAATCTCTTGCAGGCTTTCTACAGAGCAGACAAATTAATCAAATTGATATTTTAATAAATAATGCAGGTGTGGCACGAGCAGCTCCATTTGAACATCAAAACTTTCAAGAAATAAAAAACATGATCCAGGTGAATGTGTTAGCCGTTCTACGGGTTACTCAAATTATAACTCCTTTTTTAAAGTCTAATCAGGGTCGAATAATTAATATATCTTCTGTGAGCGGAAAAACAGGAACTCCATTTTTGGCCGCCTACTGCGCAAGTAAGCATGCAATTGAGGGCTTTTCAGAGTCACTGCGAAGAGAAATGAAAGTATATGGAATCAAAGTTATTATCATCGGGCCAGGATCTGTTAAGACTCCGATTTGGTCCAAAGGTTTTAGTAGAAATCAAGAAGGCTACTCCAATACAGACTTCGCCTCATCTTTTGAAAAGTTTTTAAGCTTTGGTGCAAGTGAAGAGCAAAATGCGTTGCCCGTTTCAGTTGTAGTATCTGATATAATGCATGCTTCGTTATCCAAGTATCCACGTCGAAGATATGCGCCAATTCCACGCAAAATACGCAATAGATACCTGACACAATGGCTTCCTGCAGCCGTCGTCGATTACCTTGTGTGTAAAGCTTTAGACTTAAAAAAGTTGGGTTAAGTATATATTTTTTTTCTTGTCATAAGATCTTCTTGGGTTAAGCTTAAGTGTGATTTTTCAAGGAGTCAGAATGATCAGAAAAAGCCTGTTTAAATATGTGATCCTCATATTTTTTATATCCGCTTGCACATCCCCGAATAAAATTGAAGATTCTGCATATCAACCCGCCAGATCAACAGCATCAGTTCCGTCGGTATTTATGCAGTCACTGCCTCCAGTAGATCCAGAAAGAAAGCATGTTCATTTAATGCATCTGGATGGCTTTCGGTCGGATGTATTTAAAATTTTATTAGAAAACGGACGCTTACCGCATTTTGAGTTTTTACTCGGACGAGGGAAAATATCATTTGAAGCAAGTACAGTTGATAAATCAGAAACTTTTAAAGTTATTGAATCCTATTTGACTGGAAGAAGGGATACCTTTATTACCGGGTGGTGGCAGTTTGATCGAACAAGATTTAAATTTAAAAATTATTGGATCGATCCACCTGAAGTCGTTAACTACGAGCTCGGTTTAATGTTTCCGACGGCACCTACAATTTATGATGTAGTTTCTTATAAGGCAGGACCTAGTTCAGTAGCTGCGGGATTTAGCTTGCATCGCAGAGGTGTGCCTGCACGAAATTACACGCGAAACTTTGCGATCGGATATAAATCAATCAGTGAGCATACTTATTTTGATCAAGCTCACGCGACCATGGGAAGTTTTATCGAACTTCTAAAGAGCAAAGGAAAAAATCCGTCGACAACGTTGCCGAAATTTACAACCTCGGTGCTTGCGCCAGCAGACGAATGGGGGCATTTACGTGGGATAGTTGATATTAACAATGGACAAGGCACTACCACATGCTTTCATAGAGGGGATCCGAAGACAGAAATTATATTTAAAATGTTCGAGAATCCACAAATGGAAGGCATAGTTATGCCACAACGGCACTTCACTAGTTTTAAACGTGGGGGGATGTTCGGCGCAGGATCGATTAATCAGTTTTGTATTGATCGATTTGGTGTAGATGTTTCAAATCAGCCACCATCAGCTGATGCATCATCTACCGTTGGGATCTATCGCAAGCAGTGGGTCAACCCTATGTATATTTTAGGGATGATTCAAGTCGATGTGGAACTAGGGCGATTGATCGATGAAATGCGACGCATTCAGTTTATTTGTTTAGAACAAGGTAATCATTGTTACAGTGAAAAAAATCCTCGAGGAATTAGCCGCTATATGAATAACAAGTCAGCTGAGGGCTCGTTATTTGAAAATACATTATTTTTATTTGCTGGCGATCATGGAATGGTAGACACCAAGCATATGATGGCAGAGAACAATGCGTACAATCGCTCTAATGGGCGTTCAAACTCTTCACAATCCAAAACGCTTCTGGATTTGGTTAATGCAGGAGTATTTCTAAAAACACCTGGTGATCAAGATACTCGAGGACTGTTTGGTATTAATGATACGAAACTACCTAAGCCGTTAAAGTATCCGTTTGAAGACAGCAGTTGGCAATCGCCGGCGATTAGAGCTAAAGTTCAGGAAGCTCGTTTGTGGGCCCAGTCCACTTTTACGGAAGTGCAGCAGGCGATAAAAAATAAACAGTACTCCAATTATTGGTGGCTGTTTTTTCTTAAGGCAAAAATTGTTGACCCCAAAGTTCATGCGTCTACAGAGCCGATAAAGTCAGAAGTCATAAAGGTTTTAACTGCACTTTATTTGCAAGGCGATTTATGCTCTGTGAATCCTCAATGCTATTCTAATGAAGAAGCGAAGTTTGTTAAAAAATACTTCGATCAAAATGTAAGGCTAGTTTATGGCGGAGCCGCGTTGAATAATGCTGAATTCTTTTTACCTAGCGAAAACGGATGGGGAGAGCGTCCCAGCGGGCAGTATATATTCGAAGCCCTTGTTGGTGACCCTAAGCAGCCTAATCGTAAAACGGTTATAGATGCTTTGCAGGACATTGAAAGTGTGGGATTGATTTTTGTTCGCGGTAACAATGAAAAATTTCATCCATCACGTCCTTCTCCAGAAACGACGCAAATATACATTCTAGATGCTATGGATAATGTTGGTGTCATACATATTAAAAGAGATGCTAAAAACTCTATTATGTCTTTTGCCTATGAGCGTGGAAGTGAAAAAGATCCTTTAGATTATGGAGATCTAGCGCAACCATCTGGAAGTCAACTTATCTATCGTACTTACGATGAATGGAATCAGCTATCTGTAGAACGGAAACATTACTTTCATAATGTGGTCGCTGGTATGGGATCGTATTTATTTTCAAATAACCCACATATTGGAGACATCAGCGTCATGCACCGAGCAGGATGGAATTTTGGTGATAATGGCGGAGGTCACGGTGGAGTGCACAGAGAAGAAAAGTTGACGTTAATGATGGCATCAGGGCCTGGCGTGACTAACGGAGTGCTACAAAGCAAAGCCCGCTTTCGAGTTAATCCCCGAACTCAAACCGTGGAGCAGACGTCATACTTAACATCACCTACTGTGGTAGATATTGCTCCTACAGCTTTGGCTTGGTTGGGATATGGCAGAGATTCTTTGTATGAGATGATCTTGGATGGTGATTTTGCTAGGCATATGAAAAATTGGAAGGCAGAGCAAAGTAAAAGCTTTACAGATGATTTTATTAAGGGCTTTGAAAGCGAAGTGCGTGGAACCTCAATGGACAACATGATAGATCTTCGATCGATCAGACCGCGCCTAAAAAGACTGTTTCAGTTTATTGACAACCAAAATTTTGAACCGCCTAATGGATACTTAAATCGTCAGCCGGATGGAAATGTGCTGCACATAGGAAAGTAGACTATGAGATTTGATTTTCAGCTACGATTATTACGACCCCTCATTTTATTTTATGTATTAGGCGCAACTATTTTATTTGTTATATATAATTTTACCATGGGGCCGCAAGATGGCGGCTTTGGTACTTATGCACTTTCATTGATTATTTTTGGAATTTTGGCGTTTTTGAACTCAATTTTGAATTTTGTTTTAGCTTTTATACGAAAGAATTTATTTTATTTCGTTATTTCTTTTTTTCATCTATTCATTTTTGTAGTTACCGCCATTGCTTTAGGAGTTTACTAAAAATAGATATTAAAATTTACAGTGAAGCTAGAGACTCCAAGAAAGTTACGTTCTTCACTAAAAGATAAAGCAGGTATCAGCTGCGTATCGATGATATCTTTATATAATATAGTGTTGTAAGCCACCGAAATACTATAGTTATTCAAATGATAGTTAGGTCTATTATTAGATATAAAAAATAGATTGTATGACATTGAAGATATGTCATTCAGCCGTTGTCCAAGAGACACCCCTTGCGTGGCTGTAAAAAGATGAGCTTTTTCTTGGTACTCGCCTTCATTGATAAAAAATAGCGAGTAAACGTCGCTGAAATAAAATCCGGAGTTTAGCCCAAAGAAAATTCCAGTTCCTTTTTCTGGTGTGGCAAAAAATTCTATTTTAGGGCTAAAATGCAGAAGCTTAGTTTCAAGTTTAGTTTCGAAATTCATTGAATGAGATATATTTAATGGATCTTCCAGCAGTATACGAGGAGTAAATGAGAACTCTACACTTTTAAAACGTCTTAAAAATCCTACTGTCGCTCCGTAATTACGGGGTCCTTGATTTTGTCTAAGGTATGATCCTCGTACACCGCGCTCTGTGGTTTGCTCGTCATAATTTGTAAATTTAAGTTGCCAGTATTTTTCAAAATTTGGTAAGTGCAAATGAATGGCCAGGTTGTTCACGTTTTGATAGCCCTGGCCCTCAGTTAAAACATGGGTATTGATTAAGATCACTCGAGTTTTATTGTCCTCTTTATGCTGCTGTTGACTGACTAAAAAACTATCCAAGCCTTCAGCGATACTATCAAATAATTTTGAGATTGTTTTGTGATCTTCAACCAAATTTTTTCGAAAAGGTGTTGAAGGTGGAGCTTCTTTAGGAGCCCTTTCATGCTCTTTTATGGCAGCTAGCGCAGACGTATTATTTACTAACAGTAATAGTAAAAACAAGATGCAAAGAGCTTTTCGATGGACTTTCACTAATATCAAAATTAACCTCGCTCTATGGCACATTACAAATCAAGTGTAGTCTTTATTCTTTTGCTGATCAATACATTGAGTGGCAATGCCTATACGCCAAAGTCCGGTAATATTACCGGAACTTTTAGTCCATACTGGTCGAAAACAGATTACCCGAGCAGTAAGACTCAAAATTATTCACCGCTTTTAACTGGCTTTTCACTTGTAGCCAATGGGGATACGGGGCCTTGGGGAAGTTTAGAAGTTGCCATGATTTATGCTCCTCGAGTTTACTTTAGAGAAGAAAACAATTTAGCACAGTTAGAAAGTATTGAAAGAGTTCATATTACTATGGGATATCGTTGGTGGTTTAGTCCTTACTTTTCGACATCGCTAGGTTTGTTTTCTTCCTATTCGCTCGGTGATCCCGTTGTTGAATTTACACAATACGCCCCAGGAACAGCTGTTGATACCTCAGCTACAGATACGACGGAGTATGGGTTAGATCTTGCTGTTCAAAGTCAGTTAGCGAGCTACGAAAAGTTTGATGTGGTTGCTGAAGCGCGCTATTCCTATTCTTTAACATCTAAAGAAAATGAAAAATCGAATCATTATGGGCTCAGCATAGGAATTCGTTATTTATTCCAGGGATCTGACGAAGGGGGAATAATTCCTTAGTGTACGTAGTTTATTTTATTAAGATCAAATGGAGTGAGGTTTTAAGATGGCCTACTGGTTGCATTCCTTTAAAATGCACATCACAAAGGAGAAGTCATGAACAACCAAGGAATTAAAGGCAAACAGCCACCAGCAACGCAAGCTCAACAGGCACCTATACAACAAAAAAGTGGAGTAGTCGGCGGACAGCATCAGGGGCAATTTTCTCAGACACCTGGAAGAACGGGTCAGGAGCTAAATAAACCTACAAGTAAAGAAAGAACTAGTCGAACCAGTGAAGAGCAAGACACTGATTTTTAGTTTTAAATGTTAGATAATTTCAATATCAATAAAAGGCCAGATCATCTGGCCTTTTATTTTTTAATGCTTTTTTTAAAATTGTTTCGAAATTTTCTTTTGAGTTTTCTTTTGTGGAACTCTCATTTTTTTGACTAAAATGATAAGATGACTGCGACTGAGATTTAAAACTCATGGATGCTTTGTAGACATTAACTACCTTTTGTACTGGCATCATAATAAACTCCTTGTAAATTCTAGTGCTCACTATTTTCTAAGCAATATATGAACCGTTTTCAAATGCCTTTAAATTAAGCTCACATTGTGCGGGGCCATATATGCCCCAGTGGTCGAGTTGCTTGCGTCTTATTTTGCTTCAGGCTAAAAGTTGAGTCTGTAGTGAATGGCACGCATCGTGCTTTTGCTAGCGACATACAAAGGAGAAACTATGAAACAAAGTCATTATGCTACCATTTTGAAAAAATTCGGTCTGGTGCTTGCGGGGGTGGTCATTTCATCTACGACAGCTTGGGCGCAATCAAACTTGCTACTAACGATTAGTGCACAACAATTTTATCCAGCGAGTGGTTATCCCTCAGCTCTAGGAAATCAAAATTTACCTGCAGGATTTCAGACGATTGTTTTTCGTGCAGATTCAGGCCGATCACTTTCCGGCAATTTAACAATTCGTTGTCGCGGAGGACGCGAGTATAGAAACGTGGGGCTAGTAGCTTCTGGTTATCAGGGATCTACAGTTCGCAACCCTTGTTTGGCGGAAAATCAGTTTAACTTTGATATATATTTATCAACAAACATGGCGGGAACTTACGACAATGTTCGTGTTTACGGCGTGGGATATTTACCACCGACACCTCCTACTCATCCGCCGGGTTATCCACCAGTTTCAGGAGATCTAGTATCAACAATTGATTACAGCCGATTTTATCCAGCACAAGGTTACATGGCGGTAGGTAGTCAATATTTGGCAAGTGGCTACAGTCGCTTTACTATCAGAGCCTCTGATTATTACTCTCCGGTCAGTGGAAAGCTGACGATTCGTTGTTCTGGGGGCAGTGAGTACCGTAACGTGCCAATATCTTCTTCTTATGGAGGTGGTGCTGCATTTTCTAACCCTTGTCACTGGTCACGTACTTTAAATATTGATTTGTACTTGTCTTCGCCACGAGTTGGGCCAGGTACATATGGTCAAATTCAAATTTTTGGTCAAAGATAATTAAAGCCGTCGGGAGTTAAAAATGGTTTATTTGAAAAGTATATTATGCAGTATCGTTTTAGTTTCAACATTAACAGCGAATGCTACTGATCTAAATAATGTAGAGTTTTTAATTCCCGAGACTACAGGGCGCTCTCACATGGTGATCGCACCTCATCCCGATGATGAGCTACTGATCGCAGCGGGTATACTTTACCGCGCCACACAGGTGGGGGAGAAAGCTCAAGTTGCGATACTAACGAATGGCGATGCCTTTGGCTACAAACGTGGAAAGATCGCAACTAAAGAGTCTGTTGACGCTTTAAAGCTATTAAATGTTCAAGAAGATAATATTTTTATTTTTGGATACGGCGATCAATTGTTGGATCCTTTGTACCTTAATAAAAATAACCCTGATCAAGTTTTAACATCTCAGGCAAAGTTAAAAGCGACCGAAGCTTTTTATGGATATAAGAAAACAGACTATCACAGAGCCATTCATGGAGTGCCAGCAGCCTATACCCGCAATAATTTTTTGAATGATATGATCGCACTGTTAACCCGAGAGCAGCCGACGGATATCTATGCCGTAGTTCCTGAAGATACACATCCGGATCATAGAGCGGGAACTTTATTTTTATTTGAAGCTTTAGAAAAAATAAAAATCACGTTGCCAACGTATCGTCCAACCCTGCATTTAACTATCGTGCATGCCCCGGGTGAAGATTTAGTGTGGCCTGGAGAGATCAATCGTCCGGACTTAATGTTTACTGAACCTGCTTTTGTTAAAAATTCCCCTTATAAATGGGCTGATATTGAAAGCATTCCAGTTCCTTATCCTATGGCCATCAAAGATCCTAAGCGAAACCTAAAGGTCTTAGCCATTGATCTTCATAAGTCGAAAACAAAACACGATAAGTTTTTATATCGTTTTGTTCGCGCGAATGAATTTTTCTGGAAGTTTTAGAAATCAGCGATCTGATTTGCTAATTCTGGGTAATCAATAAATGGATTACGATTCATTTGAACTTTTTCAATTTCATTATTACGAGTCATTTCTTCGTCATCCACTGGAAACTCGTTATTCCACATTTTTAAAATACGCTCTTCGGCTTCAGGAATAGAAATTTCATAGCGTACTGAAAAGTAAAATAAAGCTCGAGCCACTACTCCTTTGTGGCTGTCTGGTGGCTCGAATACTCGTTGGGTACCACCAGATCCATAGCCGTATCGAGAGACCCCACATTTGGTCTGCTTCTCATCGACTTCAACTTCACCAAACATATTATTTCCACGTAAAGAATTCAAAGAGGAGTCTGTGGGAAATAAATGGTGTAAATCAGATTTTTGTAAATCCTTGGGATACAGACCACTAAATTTGGATTGTGGCCATGTGTGCTCAACATTTATAACTGTATGGTCGGGTATAACATTAGTACCAGGCCGTGGCCCTTTATTAAAGTCATTACCAATATAAACTCGATCGCAGTACATCTCTTTAATCCCATTCCCACCTTCATTGTTAGTTTGAACAAGGTAGAACTTGCCGAATAAAAATTTACGAGCGCGATCATAACCGTAAGCTGTGTGTTTGGCACACTCGCCAGCTTCTACGGAACAAGATGGAACAATTTTGTCAGCACCTTCTTCGGTTTTGATATGTGCATTTTTAACGATTTTATGAAGCTCTTGGATCAGATCATCATCTTTAAGTTGGGTGTGAACCCCTTGGAAATTGCTCCCATAATAGGGAACTCTGGACTCTGGAGGCAAGGCATAAACCGTTAGCTGGATTAAACCTATGATAACGAATAAAATCGTCCTCTTCATTTAAAATCCCCTCTGTAGTCAGGCATTGCAGCTTTCACTGCGGGTGCCCGGTAGAAACGTCGAACCATACTATCGACTTATACTCAGGTAATAACTGAGCCAGCCTGTCATGTCCTTTTCTGTAAATCAAATAAAAAATTGAGGTAATGACGATGGCTGGTCATCTGAAAAGATCTTAGACACCTATTATGCCTATAAACCAATATATTAGATTTGAGGCGGAGATATAATTGCTATTTAATGGGCGTGTAAACATTTATGAAAGGCACGTTATGGGAAAAAATCGAATAGTGTTAACTTTGGTCATCTTATTTATTTCGTTAACTACCACAGCTGAAGATATTAGAGGGGTTCATTTAATACGCCATGATCGCGGTTTAATTACAGTGGATAGCCAGTCACGCATTACGGAGTACGTCCAATTATTAAATTATATGATGTTAATGGATATTAAAATTAACGGTGTTAATTTAAGTGACGGGTGCGCTAAGTTTATGAATGAGGATATGGTCCGTGGGCCTCTAGGTAAATTTATCTACAATGAGGTTTTGACCAATGGGAAGACTAAGTATCCTGAGTTAATGACAGCCAGCTCTTTGGGGCAGTTATGTCCTAAATTTCCTAAAATGAGTGATGCTGGTAAGGCAGAAATCATTACTTTATTATTAGCAACCATGGCCCACTTTGAAAGCTCATGTAATCAAAATACGAAAATTAAATCAGGACCTAATGGAAAACTTATAGGACTTTATCAATTACATTTAGGCAAAGAAGATATTTATGATGGAGCAGCCAAACACTGTGTGAAGAACGCTGGTTACAGTACAGAAAAAGCCAGTGTATGCACATTATCCATGTTGAACTTACAGATTAAGAACCGTGAAGGTCAGATTTTTAGTTCTAAATCATATTGGGATGTTTTAAGACCTAGTGGTCATGCCAGTAAGTTGAGTCAAGCTCCTCAAAATATCAAAAAAGCATTAGTGAATATGTCGTCGTGTAAGTAGGCTCAGCTTTTTTTTGTGCTAGGATTAACAACTGCAAAATAGATCATCGCAAAAAACAATGAGCTTGAAGATACTAACGGAATAAGAAAGCCAAGATAGCCGACTTTCGTGAACGTAAAGTAGCTGACAAAGGCTCCCACTGTAAAAAACATAATGATACCAACACGCATCAAATTTGCTTTGCCTTCATCAGGAATTTGCTCTGCAATTTTTTTGTAAAAAATTGTTCGGACTAATCCAATTCCTAAATCCGTGGTGATTCCACTTAAGTGAGTCGTGCGTATGACGGATTTAGACACACTTGTAATAGTCCCATTTTGCAAGCCGCATATAAATGTCAGAACAGCTAATAAAATGTAATCGCGAGTCAGCGCCAGGGGCTCTCCAAAGGTTCCGAAATAACCATATTCTCCAGAGATCAAAATGCCTGCGAGCAGTATACAAATTAGTCCAAATGATACGTAGTATTTGGGTCGTTTTCGTAAGCGCAGACGAAGATCCACAAGATAGCCGCTGATCATAACTCCAAAAAGAAAAACTAAGGGAATCAAGGCAACTTTTAAACCTTCAGTAATCCCGTGGGCGCCCAGTTCGTAGGGGAAAAGAGTTGCATATCCTGTTACATGCGAGACAAAGCGATGGCATGCTAGAAAGCCAGCAGTGTTCAAATAACCGCCTTGAAAAGCCATAGTCATCCATATGATGACATTTCTTGTTTTATAATTTGAGATGGACTCACTGCCATAGATCATAACTTGTTCTAGGTCCTATTAAATCATTATTACTCTAAACGATATTAGCTGGCTACAAAGTAATAGAGACACTTTATTTTACTAGGGAAAGGTGCAGGTAAATTCAGTCCCCAGGCCCATATCTGATTTTACCGAAACAGTGCCACCGTGCATATTCATGATATGTTTAACAATAGCAAGTCCAAGACCTGATCCGCCGATGTCTCTGGATCGAGCTTTATCAACGCGATAAAATCTTTCAAATAAGCGTTTCTGATGTTCAGGCGCAATTCCGAATCCATTATCTTTTACAGCAATCTGAAATCCTTTGCCATGTTGTGATAAAGACCAATTAATTTCGACTAAACCATTGTCGCGATTATACTTTATAGCATTCTCAATAAGATTAGTAAGGACCTGATCTATTTTGGCCGCATCAGCTGTGATCGCAGAGACATTGTGACTTGAGTATTTGAGTGTAACATTTTTCTTTAGCGCTAAAGGAGTCAGTTTTGAGATCGCATCTTCTGTGATCATTTGCGGATCAAGTTTTTGAAGATTTAAGGGCTCTTTATTTTCTAATCGCGATAAAGTCAGCAGATCATCAATTAAACTTTTTAGTTTAGCGGTACCTTTGTCTACGATTTGAAGATGATCGAGTGTTGATTGCGTATGACCACTTTTTAGTTCAGCTTTTATAATATCTAAATAGCCAATAATTGAAGTTAAAGGGGTGCGAAGTTCATGCGAAGCATTTTCAACAAATTCTGTTCTTAGCCTTTCTGCTAATTTAATTTCTGAGATATCATGAAAAATTCCCAAAATCTCAAAGACCTCATCGGTCTTTTTGTCTTTAAGCGGAGATATGGAAATAGAAAACACACGTTCGGCCTCATTTAAATAGGTGTAAATAGGCAATTGGACCTTTTCTGCTTTTTTATTTATAAAGGCTTCTTCAAACAGCTTAACCAGCTCTTCTTTTCTGAAGACTAAAGAAAGTTTTAATTTAGAGTTCAACGATAAGGACAGGGCTTTTTTGTCTATAAACTGAGAGGCGAAGGCCGCATTAAAAAAAAGAATCTCTCCATTTTGGTCTACGCTAACAACAGCATCTTCAATTTCAGACATTAGGGTTTTGGACTCTTCGTATCCTTGGGCGGCTTGTACGCTTTTATTTTTAAGCTTGTTTTTAATCTGGTCTAAATAACTTTCTAGTTCTGAAAACTCCATGGGCTCAGATTGATAGATTGAATCCTGAGAAAGTTGATCGCCGCCGAGTTGATAATAGAGCTTTTTATTAGCAAGTCGCATGGCTTTAAAAATAACCTTCTTTAATGGCAAGGTGAAGCGATAGGCTATAAATAAAGAGATTGCAATATTCAGTAGACTTAGAAGTAAAAGTTGTACGATGGAGGTGGAGTTAATTGTCTGGCGAAAAAAAAGAACAACACTAATGCACATTATTTCTAAGGTAACAAATAGGGTGATAGTAAGTTTTCCAAAATAGGCCCAAGGGAAATATTTTTTCATAAGACTATCCAAAACGTCCGGTAATATAATTTTCACTTCTAGGATCTTTGGGGTTGGTAAAAAACTTTTTTGTACTGTCCATTTCAATCAACTCACCTAAAAGGAAAAAAGCCGTCTGATCTGAGACCCTTGCGGCTTGCTGCATATTATGAGTAACAATAACAATTGTTACTTCTTTTTTTAATTGATGAAGTAGTTCTTCGATTTTGGCCGTCGAAATTGGATCTAATGCGCTGGTGGGCTCATCCATCAAAATAACGGGGGGGCTAATAGCTAAAGCGCGCGCGATACACAGTCTTTGCTGTTGTCCACCGGATAAACTAGTACCCGCGGATTTTAATTTGTCTTTTACTTCGGTCCAAAGTGCAGCTTGAATCAAACTGCGTTCAACGGCTTCGGCAATATAGGTTTTTTTCTTAATTCCACGGATAGTTAAGCCGGCTGCGACATTGTCGTAAATAGACATAGAAGGAAATGGATTGGGTTTTTGAAATACCATGCCGATCTGAGATCTAACAAAAACAGGATCAGTACCTTTCTCATATATATTTTTATTATTTAGATTAACTTTGCCGTGAACCCAGGCGTCCGGTGTTTCTTCATGAAGTCGGTTTAGACATCTTAGAAATGTAGATTTACCACAACCGGAAGGCCCAATAAGTGCGGTAATTTCTTTTTCTGTAACTTGCATAGAAATTTTTTTAACGATCTCACTTTTGCCGAAGCCAGCAGTTAATTGATCAATAATTAGAATGTTTGATTTAGAGTCTTTATTCATAGTGTTACTCACATGTATTCATTTTTATTACGTAAGAGAAGCCAGCGCGCAACTAAATTAAAAATAAAAATAGTTAGTAGTAATATAAATGCAGCTCCCCAGGCTTGCTCATGCCATTCTTGAAAAGGGCTGATGGCGTATGTATATATTTGTACTGTTAAACTTGATGTAGGCTGATTTAGGCTGTTGGCCCAAAACTGATTTCCAAATGCTGTGAATAAAAGAGGCGCAGTTTCTCCAGAAACACGAGCAATGGCTAATAAAACTCCAGTGGTAATTCCAGGCACACTGCCTCGCAGAATAATTGACACAATAACGCGCCAACGCGGAATGCCTAAAGCCAACCCCGCCTCGCGAATATTGGTTGGAAGCAGTTTTAAAATTTCTTCTGTTGATTTAACCACGATAGGAAACATTAATAGTGCTAAGGCCAGAGCGCCCGCATAGGCAGAAAACCCCTTCATAGGTAGCACGATCACTGAGTAAATATATAGCCCCACAATAATACTGGGAATACTAGTCATCAGATCGACGACAAATCTAAATACTGAAGACAGTTTTCCACCTTTGTACTCGCTAAGATAGGTTCCCCCCAGGACGCCAAGTGGAACTGCTATAATAGCTGCTAAAGCCACCATCGTGATACTGCCTAATATGGCATTCGCGATTCCGCCCCCGGGCTGCCCTGCAGGCGCGGGCAGTTGAGTTATAAAATCATAATTTATGGCATTTATGCCAGATTTAATCACATGTAGAAAAATAATAAATAAAGGAATAAGCGCTAAAACAGTTAGAAATGCAAAAATAAATTTCATGAATTTATTTTTTAGTTTTCTATTGAATGATTGCTCCGTTAAATTATAAGGGGATTTCACTAAATGGGCCCTCTAAATTTTTTGATTATATAACGAGCTCCAAAATTAACTAACATAGAAATAAGTAATAGGGTGAAACCTACCGCTGTTAAACTGGCGCTGTGCAAATTAGAGCCGGCCTCAGCGTACTCATTAGCAATAACACTGGCCATGGTCGCTGCCGGTGAAAATAAAGATGAAGAAATATCGGCGCGATTACCAATGACCATAGTGACGGCCATCGTTTCCCCCATGGCACGTCCTAACCCCAAAGTAATTGCGGCCAACACGCCAGCCATCCCGGGTTTTATAACAGCAATTTTTATAGCTTCCCAATCGGTGGCTCCTAAAGCTTTTGCGCCCTCTTTATAGAGTTTAGGAACAGCTTGGAAAATCTCTATTGAAATAGTGGTTATCGTAGGAATAATCATGATGGCTAGAATTAAACCCGCAGTAAAAAGACCTAAACCAAAAGGAGGCCCCTGAAAAAAAGGTAAACCTGGTGTGAGTCCGCTGAGCACAGGTTGAACATAGTTTTTAATAAATGGAGCTAGTACAAATATTCCCCATAGGCCGTAGACAACGCTGGGGATAGCGGCGAGTAATTCAATGATAGAGCGAATGGGGCTGACTAAAAAGCGGGGGCAAAGTTGTGTTAAGAAAAGTGCACTTCCCATTGAGACCGGCACGGCAAATAATAAAGCGATGAATGAAGAAACTAACGTCCCATAGACAAAGGCTAAAACACCGTATGTGTCGGTGGTGGGACTCCATGTCGTTTCTTTAAAAAAGCTCCAGCCCTGTTCTAAAAACAGGGGCTCAGAACTTCGATATAAAAAAACAAAAACTGAAGCAAACAAAATAATTATTAAAACGGTGATCAGTCGTAAAAAATTATAAAAAAGTGCGTCGGAAAAACGCACCTCATTGTTTTTTATAGATTTAGCATGAATAAACTCAGACATTACTGAATTTTAATTTTTTTAACTCGAGCCAATACAGCCTTTTGCAATTCTGTAGGTAGCGGTGAAAAATGCATTTCTTCCGCCATTGATTGTCCTGTTTTACCTAAAGACCATTCTAGCATTTTTACTATTTTTTCTCCTTTGCTCTTGGGTAAGGATTCGCCGACCAGTATCCAAGTAAATGATGAGATGGGATAAGCAGTTTTGACATCTGAATCGGTTATGGACATTTTAAAATCATTTTTAATCATGTCTTGAGCTACTTTTCCCGTGGCCGCAGCGGACACAGATTTTGTATTGGCTTCAATATACTGACCGCTTTTGTTTTGGATATGTGCAAAAGCAAGTTTGTTTTGAAGCGCATAAACTAACTCGACATAACCTACGGCGCCATCGCTTTGTCGAATAAGACCTGTGACTCCAGCATTGCCTTTAGCAGCAATTGACCCTCTAAACCAATCCACCGTTTTACCAGCTTTATTTTTCCAGTCAGGTGATACTTTGCTCAGGTAGTCAGAAAACACAGCCGTTGTTCCTGAGCCATCGGCACGAGTGGCTACGATTATATTTTTATTCGGCAAAATTTGATCAGTATTAATTTTAGTAATGCGTTCATCATTCCATTTAGTGATTTTCCCAGAAAAAATATCAGCCACCACATCTGGAGTAAGTTTTAGTGGCTTATCAAGCTTTAAATTATAACTGACAACTACGGCGCCAAGTACTGTAGGAATGTGTATTACCGGGGATTTAAGGGATGCGCTTTCTTGAGTAGTCATTGGAATGTCAGTGGCTCCAAAATCGACAGTTCCCGCAGTCAATTGCTTGATGCCACCACCACTGCCTATACCCTGGTAGTTAATCGAAGTTGCGGGATCTACTTTTTTCAACTCCGAAAACCATTTAATGTAGATAGGCTCAGGAAAAGTTGCACCAGCCCCATTGATTAGCTGAGCTGCAGAAGACCAAGTGCTGAAAAGAACGCAAGTAGCAAGCAGTAAATATTTTTTCATAGAACCTCCAGTGATTAAATTAATGACTTAAAGAACTTTATCTTCAGCTAAAAGACGATAACCTACGCCACGGATCGTTTCAATCCAATCACCATGGCTGCCTAATTTTTTACGTAAACCAAAAACGTGAGTATCAATAGTACGGCTGGTCACATTAACACCTTCGCCTTGAGTTTTTTCAACCAGTTGATCTCGAGTTAGTACTTTTTCACAATTTTGAATCAGTTCGGTTAAGATGCGAAACTCCGACTTTGTCAAATGCAGTGGAGATTGCTCGAATTGAACTTCATAGGTATCGGTGTTGATAGAAAGAGTGCGGTAATTCAACTTAGAAAAATTTTTTGAAGGTGTATTACTTAAATAAGAATATCGTCTTAGTACGGAGTCAACGCGCGCCAATAGGACATTAGTATCAAAGGGCTTTACCAAATAATCATCGGCTCCGGCCTCTAATCCCTGCACTATATCTTCAGGCTGAGTTTTAGCTGTGACAAAAATGACCGGCGTTAAATTATTTTTCTCTCTTAAGCGTTTAATAAAATCTAGTCCATTAATTTGTGGCAGCATCCAGTCTAATAAAATAAGATCGAAGTTTTCGCTTTGCACCTGATCGAATGCAGCCAAGCCATCAAGGGTAGCACTTACTTCATAGCCTTTATTTTTGAGAATTATTTGTAGCAGTTGATTAATTTCGACTTCATCTTCGACGACAAGAATTTTGTGTTTTGGATTCGATGTAGTCATAGATGTATCTTATGTTATATTTGAGGAAAGTTTGTTAGATTACTGTTAAGATTTTCTCGAAAAAAATGCAACTTTTTTGATCTAATTGACTGCGTTAAATTAGAGAGACTTTGCTCTCCTTCCAACAGGCTTCTCCACGAGTGAAAGTGATTTTTATTATGCAGATCACTATTGGCAACTACAGGTAAGCCAGAGTTCAGAACATGAGCAATGGTTTTGACCCTAAAATTAAACTCCCACCCATCTATTAGAGTTTCGGATAATTCATGACGACGATTCCACAAATAATAAGACTGGAATTCAAAATGACCGGTATGGAAAGGGTGGGCTGCAATAGTTAAAGCTTGATGGGCCTTAGCTTGAAAAAGTATTTCATCAACAGGTTGATTTGGACAAAGATAGTGACTCATTCCAATAATGAGAAAATGCGCTGACCGATGGTTGGCGATAGAGTTTTTGGTTATTTCATATCCTGGCAATAAAAGCATATTGTATTGTTTCTTTGCCCGCTCTGCTTCATAAGACAAAGTTTCCATATAAAGTGAAAAATTATTTTTATTTAATGTTAGTCCTAATTTGTGAGAGGCCGTACCAAATAAGTTAGTATCTTCACAGAGATGATCTGTTATGGATATAATTGAATACCCATTTTGTCCGTACAGATCAACAATTTCAGAAACACTAAATTTTCCATCACTGAAGTTACTGTGAATATGTAAATCACATTTGTGCTTCAAGCAGATGTCCTTTATTTTGTGTCCATAGCCGCCAAGCTTCTGCTGCGGCCAGTGGATTTTCCACATTGACAGCTGGAGCAAATTCAATAAATGCTTCCAGTGGTATAGACTGCTGTGAAAGTTTAAACAGATGAAAAAGTAGAGTGTCATTGTCAATATAGGCCGCGGTACGCAAAGGAGTATAGTGAATTTTAAAGGGTTGAATTTTAAAGTTTCCCTGGTGAGCAATTTCAAAAGCTCCTTTTTTCCATATTTGATCCTCATTAACACGGGTTGTCCCCGAAGGAAAAATAGCCACGCGACGACCTTGCAAGAGGGAATGCGCGATGGTCTCGCGACTGGTTTGGCGTTGATATGAATTATTGCGATCAACAAACACGGTATTAATGGTGCTGGCCGCAGATCCAATGATGGGCCAACGACTCACTTCCTTTTTGGCGACGAAAGATAATCTCGGCACACTTTTAACGAGCAGTGGAATATCTAGGTAGCTGATGTGATTGCCTACAAAAACTAAAGATGATTCAGGCGAAGGCTTCCCTATGATATAGGTTTTAATATTTAACCGACGAAGTATTTCATCAGCCCACTGTGTTTTTAGGTCTTCAATTTCATAGTTTTTGTTTTTTGACATTGAAAGATAAGAAAGTGTTCTTGGAAATATATTAAAGGCTCGAAACGCAGACGTCCAGTTAATCATAAATAAAGTATAAACGAAATTCTGCGTAATTATGTTTGAATTTGGTTAAGATTATTAGCCTAACCAAATCCTAACACGACAGAAAGATCTGTTTGCTTCAAATTTATAGTCAATGGGAAACAGGATTAACTTTCTAGACATACCGTACGAAAGAGGCCAAACGCATCCTGGTTTAAAATACTCCTCAGAGTATTTTAAAAGATATTTAGATCAGTCGTCGCTTTATACTTCATTAGATTTTAAGTTTAAGAAAGGTCATCACGAACCCGATCACTGGAGTTATAAAAAAGTTTATTCCGAGTTAGATTTGAATAATTTTAAACTGGAGTTTTATCAAAGTGCCTTTGAGCAATTAAACACTATTTATGCTGAGTGCAAGCCCATGGTTAACTGGGGCGGCGATCATAGTATAGCCATTGCGACTGTTACAGCATTTCTAAATTACTTTCCAGAAGGATATGTTATTTGGATTGATGCCCATGCAGATATTAACATACCCGCAAGCTCTCTTACAGGAAACCTGCATGGGACGCCAGCATCCTTTTTATTGAATATTGATAATATTGGTCAACGTCAAATTCCTTGGACAAAACATTTTTTATCTCCTCAAAGACTTATTTACATTGGGCTTCGAGATTTGGATCCTTTCGAGGAAGATCTAATTTATTGCTTAGGGGTAAAAGTTTATTCGATGAAGAGTGTAAGCGAATTAGGACTGTCATATATTATGGATGAGGTTAAAGCTTACGTTAATGAAGCTCCTGTTCATGTTACTTTTGATATAGACTCTATAGACCCCATGTATGCTCCCTGTACGGGAGTACCTGTGCCGGGGGGACTCGATCGTAATGAAATTCTTTACATCGCTCGGCAACTATCAACAGCTCAAGTTAAATCATTGGATATCGTAGAAATCAATCCTCTTTTAGGAAGTAAAGAGGATTTGGAAAAAACGTTTTCGTTAGCTTTGGAATTTTTAACAGAACTGTACGTCACAGAAAAAAGGAGTTTTCATGAAAGAAGCTATACTGCAAACAGTGTCTAACATTCGAAATGAAACGGCATTGCGATGGAATCGTGTAGGGCGCTTTAAGCCGAGGTTGAAATTTTCTTTTGAACAAGGGACATATATTGTTAAGACAGCTGAGACTGTTGATGAACTTAAGCAAAGTTTTAAATTACGAAATGAAGTGTTTAATAAAGAATTTCGCGGATTAGATAAACTTTTAGATGTGGATCGTTTTGATGCCCATTTTGATCATTTATTGATTGTCGATACTAAAACATCTGAAATCGTAGGAACCTATCGACTAAAATTGCACGAAGTGGTTAAGAATTCATATACAGAGTTAGAGTTTGATTTGGGATTCTTAGATTCAATTCAGGGACCCTATCTTGAGCTAGGCCGAGCTTGCATACAAAAAACCCATCGCAAAGGATCAGTGATGTCTATGTTGTGGCGCGGAATAGCTGAGTATATGAAGTTAAGCCAGGCACAGGTTTTATTTGGGTGTTCCAGCGTAAAAGTAGATAATCCCAGAGACGCGGCCTTGGTCTATCAGGATTTGGTGATGAATGATTATCTTGATAACAGTAGCATGTCTCGACCGCAAAAGAATTTTCTAATGGATGACTTAGAGGCTTGGATCCAGTATTTTAAAGGAACCTATAACGATCAACATAAACTTGAAGCGGAGCAACTGGTGCCATCACTTTTAAAATCATACTTAAGGATGGGAGCAAAAATTGTTTGCGAACCCGCCTATGACAAAGACTTCGAATGTATTGATTTCTTAACGCTTATGCGAAGTGAAGACCTTGATGATGCCTTAGCTAAAAAATTGCGTATAAGATAAAATGATCGCTGAAATCGAAAAGCTAGTTCAAAGCATAGAGAAAAGTGAAATATATAACGATTATATAAAAATAAACGAACCGGCAAAGATTGAATACAAAAACCAAATGTATACCATACATTCTTTTGTTATGGGAACGAGTGAGCCTCAGGCTCCTACTTTTTTACTCGTGGGAGGCGTTCACGGTTTAGAGCGCATCGGCGCACAGCTTTGCTCTATATATCTAAAGCACCTCGTCGACCGCATTGTGTGGGATGGCGCCCTTAGAGATGTATTAAAAAAAATACGTATAGTTTTTGTGCCGTTGTTAAATCCAGTGGGTTATACGCATTACACCAGATGTAATGGTAACGGGGTAGATCTTATGCGTAACGCTCCAATCGAATCGATTGAAAAAGTTCCCTTTCTTTTAGGAGGCCATAGGTTTTCTAATAGACTTCCGTGGTACAGAGGTATTGAAAACCAAATTGAAATCGAAAATCAAGTTTTAATAAAAATATTTAATGAAAATTGTATACAGTCTGAGTGTTTAGTTGCTTTGGATTTGCATTCAGGATTTGGATTAAAAGATCAGCTTTGGTTTCCACATTCTTACACCAAAACGCCATTTTTACATTTGCCCCATTTGCATGCGTTAACCACGTTATTTGAAAAAACTTATCCCTACCACATTTATAAAATAGAACCTCAAAGTCATGTTTACCATATACACGGAGATATATGGGACTATTTATATTTAAATTTTAAAATGAAAAATTCAAAAGTGTTTATTCCTTTAACCTTAGAAATGGGTTCTTGGAATTGGATTAAAAAAAATCCATTGCAGTTGTTTATGTCCAAAGCGGGGCTGTTTAATCCAATTAAGGATCATAGAAAAAGGCGAACACTTAGACGCCATCATTTGTTGTTAGACTTTATTATGCATGCCTTATTGTCTCATTCGAGTTGGACGGATTTAGACAAATCCTTACACTACAAACATGAAAGTTTAGCACATGAGCGCTGGTATTAAAATATTTATTGGGCTGCGAGGGCTTGCACGTGGGAATGTTCACTGGGGAGATTTTTCGGATATTCTGAAGCGACAGAATAACAACTCACTTTTCATACCTTTGGAAATGGCCGGTAACGGAGAAAGGGCCATAGAGACTTCATCTATGAACCCAGAAGACGTCATCAAAGATCTTCGCCAACAGTGTAAAAACAGAGTAAAGGCATTAGGATTTGATGATAATGTAAAAGTAAACTTAGTTGCTTTGTCTTTAGGGGGAATGATCGCTCTGAAATGGGCGGAGTTATTTCCAGAGGAAGTTGAAAACGTTTTTGTAGTAAATTCCAGTCTTAAACAGTTGTCTCCGTTGTCTGAACGCCTCTTGCCAAGAAATTACCTTAAAATAGTGAAAATGATTTTATTTGATGACATACGTGAGAGAGAAGAAGGGATTTTAAGAATAACCTCAAACTACTATAGTTTAACTAAAAGCCATTTACCACAATTCATTTCGTCAGAAAAAACACATAGTTTTAGGGTAATAAATTTTTTTAGACAATTGATTTTAGCTTTTCGGATTAGGATCAGTATACCTTTAGCGGCTCGCGTGATCATCGTCTGCAGTCAAAATGACAGATTGGTCAGTGCAAAATGTTCTCAGGCCATCGCTAAGGTTTTTAATTGTGAGATTCATATTAATAATTATGCGGGGCATGACCTACCACTGGACGATGGGGAGTGGTTATCGCAACTGATCGTCAAATACTAGCAGTTGACTTTAAATAATGTCAGTGTCCAGTATATATACTGTGAGCGAGCAAAACATACATAAAGCTAAAAAGTGGTTAACCGAATCTGTCATACCGTTATGGTTTACCCGTGGTTACGATTCTGCATCTGGATCTTTTGTAGAGGCCATGACTGCACAAGCAGAGCCGTTAGATCTACTAGATCGCCGAGCGATGGTGCAAGCACGTCAGCTTTACGCGGTGACTGAGGCGAACAAATTAGGATTATTAAGTGATTCGACTGCCCGGGAGATCGTTGCTAAAAATATAAAATTTATAATTGAAAAATACAAATTGCCGGAAGGCGGATTTGCTCATGCTGTGAATTCAAAACTGCAAATTTCTAATTCCGATGTAGATCTTTATACTCAGGCCTTTGTTCTTTTTGCAATGGCGCGCGCCTATGAACTTTTAAACACTAAAGAAATAAAATTAGAAGCCTTAAATTTAATGGAGCATCTTGATCGACAGAGGACTTTAGCGGAAGGTGGATACACAGAAATAAAATCAGGTAAGACTTTGTTTCAAAGCAATCCCCACATGCATTTATATGAGGCCTTGCTGGAGTGGGTAAAGGTCGATAAAGATTCGCGTTGGTTTGTCAGCACACAAAAAATTAAGGAACTCTGTTTAAATAAGTTTATAGACAAAAAAACGGGAATTTTAGCGGAACACTTTGAAACACCATGGTCTCCTGTTATGAATAACGGTCGTTTCATATTTGAACCTGGACATCACTACGAGTGGGCCTGGCTTCATCTACAGTATCAACAATTAACCAATGAAAACCTGATAGATGTTTCAGAAAAACTTTTTTTATGCGCAGAAAGTCATGGCATAAGTGCAGATAAAAAATATGCATTTGATGAGGTATGGAGTGATTATAGTATTCATAAAAGCAGCGCCAGGTTTTGGCCACAAAGTGAACGCATCAAGGCTGCGTTGTCTTTAGCGATTTGTGTTGATGACGCAAAAAAAGCTTATTATATCCAGGCTGCAGATTTAGCTTTTGAAGGTCTATTTAGCTATTTGAACACGCCAGTTCCTGGTCTTTGGTTTGATTCAATGTCTACAAGTGGATCTTTTGAAAATCAGAATGCAAAAGCCAGTTCACTCTATCACATTATCAATGCGCTCTCAGAATATATAAATTTACGTCCTACGCTTTAGGGTTAATAGACATAGGTCTTGTGCGCTTTAAGTCCAGTTTTTTTATCTTAAACTTTTGAGCTATCGATTATCTTCAAAAGTACTACTACTATATAAATGGAATCATAAAATTATTCAGTGAAAGGCTATTTAGATATGCAATCATTGCTTTGTAAATTTGTTGTTTTTTCTTTAGTTTTTAGTGCAGGCTACTTGGCGCAAGCAGCAGCTTGTCCTGCAGGGTGGACCTATTTTCCCAAACAAAAAGCCTGTCAGTATTATGCCCCGAACACCTTGGCTATTAACTGTACTACAGTAGCTACAAGGTCATGGAAAGCAGATCAAACCTGTGTAAAGGTTGGAAACTGTCGACAGCACTTTATCTCAAGTTGTACGTCAGTGCAGAGTGATTGCCGCAAGGATATTGCGAAAAAATGTAATAACAATGCAGAATGTATCAAAAACACTAAGTGTCCGGCCCAGTTTGTGGTGGAAGGTGTAAATATGAGCGTCAGTCCAACTCAAGAAAAAGTTGTGCAACCAACTAAGCCTGCAGGTGGTGGATTTGGTGCTGCAACGGCTAAAGGCAGCGGATCTGGAACAGGAACAGGTCAACCATCTTACAGCGGTGGTTTAGGAACAGGTGAGGGGTACTAATATGAATAAAATATTTAAAATCAATAAATCGTTAATCATCACTTCGCTTATTTTGGCATTAACATCCTGTGTATTTACTGGTGAAAGATCTGCTACGCGTGAACCAGCACAGGTCAGCGATGCGCAAAAATTTAAATCACCTAATGTGCAAAATGAAATTAATCAAGATGAGCTTATTTGGTTAGAATTGAAAACACCGAATATTAAAGAGGGAAAAAAGAATGAAAAAATGATTGTATTCGATCGTGAATACGAAAGAATGTATCTTCAGTTTATTTCAACTTTTGGCTTAACGGATACCTTAGAGGTCAGAACTCGTTTTTATACTTTGCCATTAAAACCACTTTCTGATGTTGAGATCAACTACCTAGAGAATTCACCACAATACAGATTACAACTGGCAAATTCGAAAAAGGCGACTCAGTCGACATCAAAAGTCAGAAGAGACCTTTTTAAAAGAAGTCAGCAGGTTGCAACTAAAACTGCTAAGGGAACTCGAATCAATGTAACTCGTGGGAAGCCGTCTTCAGTTGGAGTAACATACTGGATTGCGGCCGATGTGGCGACAGCTTTACAAAAGCAAGGTATAAACTTTGAAGATACAGTATTCTATTTTAAAACATTTGGTTTTAGAAGCTTAGTCACCGGTAAAAAAATCCATCCAAGTGATTTACACTTAAGATATAGAGATTATGGCTCTCAAGGTAGAGATTATGTCGAATTAACAGCGGCCGAAATTGAACGGATTAAAACTTTTTCTGGAATCTTAGTTAATGAGCGCAGCAAAATTTTAGTGGATATGATCAAGCGCGGAGCTATCATTGATGAAAAACTTGAAAAAGTACTTATAGCCAACGGCTTTGGTGCCGCAGAAATTGCAGCGGCCAAAGATGAGAACAACCCAACTTATAAAGAAGCTTATCGCCAAGGTAAGGCTTTCAACAATATCTACGAAAAACATATTTTAACCATGACCACAACGTTGGCTAAGATCCAAGCTGAAAAAGACATGGGTTACTTAAGTGATAGTGAATATAGAGCTAAATTTAATGAAGAAAAAGCAGCTACAGATAAATTATATAATGAGACAAAAAATGGATGGAGTGCCGCTTTTGCCTCCGGTATGTATAATATTGCTCACTCTGTTTGGCAAGTCGGTGCACGTCTAGCCACTAAAGATTACGTCGGTGTAAGTATACCGGTGATGTTTGATTCTCCGGAAAGATACGCTAAAGATGAAGTTGCTCGCGTTATAAATACTTATGGTTCTATAAAGAAATATGAAGAGTTTTTAAAAGGCGTGGAAGAAAAATACAAGTATAGACCCAATGCACGCGCAGCGGAAAGAATGTTTCGCTTTTTTGAAGGAATTCCTCGAACAATCGGAAACGCCATCGCTTTTGTCGATGTTGCCCGCGAAATTTCGCCAGTTCCATTAACTCCCATAGATTATTACAACAAAATCACGGGCCAAAAATTCGTGGCTAAAGACGGAAATTTCTATAAGGCCAATGAAGCTATCCATGAGTTCGTAAAAAACTCAAGACCTGAAAATACTGACTTTAATGAAGAGTTTTGGGTAGCCGTTGCGCCGCAAGTTATTTCGCAAATGACTGTTCAAATCGGTGCGGGTCTAATTACAGGTGGTGGGTCTGCGATTATAGGTACGATGACTAGCGTTGGTATGGGTGTCGCACAAAGTGGTACGGAGACCTACAAAGCAGCAGTTGCGGCCAATGCCAGTGAGCAACACCGATTGATAGCAGCCCGTGTCGGTGCTATGACCGGTTTAATTGATATTCTTCCTATGGGAAGATTTTTTGGGGCAGTAAAAACGCCGGCATTGAGAAGTACAATGTGGAAAACATTTATAGGTTCTACATTTACAGGTCTTGAACGGCAAGTGGGATCGGAAGTGGCCTTAGGAATTACAAAAGGTATAGTCGCACGTCAGATGATGCAGTATGGGTCAAAGATTTTAGTGGGTCAAATTACTGAAGGTGTGACAGAACTTACTCAGGAAAGAATTAATAGTTTAGTCGCCAAGATGACCTATGACCCTAAAAGAAATACTCTGTTTATTTCTCCTGAAGAGATGCAAGCTTTTTGGGGAGGAGTTGTTGGCGGTACTTTCGGTGGTGGTTTCCAAATCACTTTACAGCGTGCTAATGATCTACAAGCTGCTGCTATCGAAAGTGAAGTCGGTCAAGTGGCCAGCCTTTTTGCCATGATGAAAGTTCAAGATTCTAAAGATGCAGCTACTGCAGCCCAAACTGCTGAAAGGATTCTTGTTCCAATCATGATCTTAGAGAGACAAATGGCTACAGCAGCAAAAAGTACTCGCCAAGATCCAGCTTTTGTCACTTATAGACAGCAACTTATAGCACAACAGAATGCTCTTTTAAGCCGAGCAGATACTGTAAGCATGTCGCCTGAATCTAAAAAATTCATTGAAAGTAAACTTAAAGAAAACCAAGAGCAACAAGCAAAAATTAATAAAGAAGCTGCAGCCCAACAGGCACAGCAAACTAAAGCTGCTACTCAGGCACAAGCGGCTCAATCTCAGCAACCAAGTACGACTGGCGGGAATTTAGATTTTATTCAAAATCGATTCGATGCAAGTTTAGTAGCGACGCTGAAACAAAAAGCTAACGAAGTAATATGGAACAAAGTGGTTAACGATACAGAATTTGCTCAGGCTTTTGTTGATGTACTGAATGGACATCCGCATTTACAAAAAAATGTTGAGACCTTTTTAATACCGGCAGACAGTCGCCGACGAACTTTCTTCAATCAAATGATGCAAAAAGTGGTGGATTCAAAAGTTGAATTTATCCGTCAGCAAATGATTGAGAATACCCGCAGAGTGCTTGAGCAGCCAGACTGCGGGATGTAATACTTATTTTGCCTTTGGAATAAAACCGTAGGCAATCACATCGCGAGATTGACGAACGTGTGATTGCTTACTGCCATCTGGATTAATAACACCAGAGTCCGGAAAGTAAGTTTGGTTAGCCGCAATAACATACGCCTTGTTGTACTCGGCAGCACGTTGAAAATAGCCCATGCCTGAATTCATTTGTGCCCAGCTTGTACTTAAGCTTAGGACTTTTACGCCCATTGCTTTATATTTGTGAAGTAAATCATAGTCATAGATATCCGCGCAGATCACTAAGCCAACTTTACCCATTGGAGACTCAAAAGTTGTTAGCTTGCTTCCTGGGGAAAGAAAGTGAGTTTCTCCTTCATACAAATTATTTTTTCTAAACGTCGCAACCATTTGACCCTTGTCGTTAATGACTACGGCGGTATTAAAATATTTATTCGTTTTTTGCTCTAATTCTGCCATACCAAACTGAATCCATACTTTATGTTTTAAAGCCACTTTGGTAAAAAACGCAGTCGAATCCCCTGGAATAGTATCAACAAAATCTTTAATATCTTCCCGACTTCTGAATTCATCTTCTTCTGGTGGAAGCTCAGGGATATCAGGATATCCCACAACAGCAAATTCACTAAGTACGATAAACTGCGCACCATTAGTGGCCGCTTCGGCGATTTTTTCTGCCATGGTCTTACGATTTGAATTTAAATACGCTTTAATCTCGGCTTTGCTGGCGCCTACAGGAGCATCTTGATAAGGGTTCCACTGTACAGCAGCGACTTTTATATAGTCTGCTGGATTCTGCGGAGTAGCCGGTGAAAACACCTCTTTGATCGGCTTCAGTGGCGTTTTTGATTGCGCCAAAGCAGAGATACTGCCAAGACACAATAATCCTGCTGCTAAAGTTTGTACGATTTTTAAAGTTTTCATAAATATCCTTTCGTAAATTAGTCTATTTTTCTTAATGTATTTATATTTTCAATATTTCGTTGATCATGTCCTAAACGATTTGCTACTTTTTTAAAAAGTTCAAACAAGCGAGAATTTACTGCCCACTTTCCAATTAATCCCATAATTTTTGCTTTTGCCATATCTTTAGTGATGCGTTTACTTCTATATTCTTCTGAGACCACATTTACATCGTGAATATAATCAAGACGAGCCTTTCGAACGCTATACAAATTGCGATTTAACTCTTTAGTGTCATATGTATCTGATAGCGCGGCGACGAGAATATCCATATCCATAAGGGGCATTGCAAAGTTTCTGTAAGTCTCAAGAGAAAGTTTTTCTTTTGCGCCATATTGAAATCTTGGATCGGCTTTTGATGGAAAAATTTCGACTAAAGAGTTGCGAACGTATAAAGGAAGTCGTTCAAATTCTTTTAAAGCATCAAATGCCGGAACCGTAGAGAATATTTTATAGTCTTCTAAGCCTTGTTTATGAGCTTCAAGATCACGTAGAACTTTTGCTTTTAAGCCTGCAGTATCTTTATGTGCATTACGAATTTCCCAGGCCCAACGAATCGGCCCTGCAATATCTGGTCTGTAAGCAGGTCCGCCCGTATATTTAAAGGAAGCATCACTTTTCCTGACATATTGTTTTGAATCATCGTCATAGAATTCAAGCTTATTATTACCTAAAAGGTATTGTTCTAAGGTATCGCGCTTAATTTTAGTCATTGGCCCTAAGAAAGGATGATCAAAAAATTGTGCTGTTAACTTTGTAGGATCCTTTAAATAACGTGTGTATCCATTATCAAGTTTTTCAAACATGTCATATAAGTTTGTGAAGTTTAGCCACCCCAAGTGCTGATGTTCCATATCTAAATTAAAGCGAGATGGACTGAAGGCCGCTTCGCGCGGTTTAGAAATCATAGCTTGCTGAGAACCTGCTCCATATTTATTGACGATATAGTCTACGACTTTTTCCCATTGTTTGTACGAGTCTAATGGTGGATTTATTACGATCTCTAAATTTCCTGTAGAATCTACGATCAGTTCTTCTGGTAAAAAATCAACCTCAATAATTCTTTTTAAGCCTGCAGCTGTTGCGTATTCAGGTTTGTCTCCAAATTTGCTTTTAACCCAATCAATACGTTGCTCATCCGTTAAGGCTTGCCATTTTGATCGAGAAATAATGTCTTCTGCCGGAGCGTAATCACGAAGGAGAACGCCTGATTCAGAAAATAAATATTCGGACTCATAAGAAATTTGAAAGTGACCATCCGGGGTTTTGTTCTTATCAATACCCTTGGCATAGATGCGATCAGTTTGAGTCCCTGCAACGGAAGGTGTATCAAAAAGAGACTGACATGATGGAGCACTGTAAGCAGTTGAACTTGCTAATAGTCCTAATAATAAGAGATTTGTAGATAACATAACTTTTAGTTTCATAATTTTACTATTTTGCAAGTTAATCGCCGACTATTAGGCTATAAAATAGATTTGGCTGTTTTTTATGTCGAATGTTTTGACACCCTCCAAAAAAGGGTAGCCGCCTAAAGGACTGATTTAATAAATAAAATTCAATTTTAAAAGAGGAATAGCCGTAGAGTATCCTATGAGAATTATCTTAACTTTGTCTATGATCACAATCTTATACTCCTGCAGTCATATAACGACGACATCCCAGCTTTCATCACCTTCAAATGTAAGATCGATGTCCTCATTAACTTGCGAAGGCATATTTGATGAACAGGTCAAAAGTAAGCAAAGTAATAAAAGTTCTTTTGTTGTTAAGTCTCTAGAAAAATTGGTCGAAAAAGGTTATGATAGTCCACATGTTAAGGCTTATAGTCAGGTAAAGGCTTTAACGGAAAATCAACCTCAATTTTTGGAAAACTCATTCGTCATACAAGGTTTGTCAGAAGTATTAGTTGACGAGTCTTTATCCACTTTTCACGAGCTTATTTCTAGAGTTTTAGGAAAAATGAATCTTCCTGCCAATAGTTCATCAAGTAATTTAATGACGAAATTTAAAACAGCTCTTAAGGCCGAACTAAAAAAAATAATGTCTGCTGATTCGGCCTCACAGCGAGTCAACCTACTGAGTGAAAATCATATCAATAAAGAAAAAATGCTTCGCATTTTAGGCCATATGACAGCCGAAGAAAGCTTAGTGGCCTTGGTCGGTCCCACGGGAATTCATAATTTAACAGGCGACTCTTTAGTTAAAAGATATTTGGATTTGGCATTAGCAAAAGGTATAACAGTTTCGACCTTTGTGGGAACTTTCAAGCAGGGGCCTAATCATAAACGGCGCGGAGAAGAAAAGCTTTTTGTTTCAGTAGATAGAAACACGATTAGTAGTTTAGAAAAAGTCATTGGTGCGAATCCACATCTTTTTATGCACCAACATACTCCAAATCAAGGCACTTTATATATGCGCTATAAAGGTCGCATGAACAGTTATGCTCGTTACGGTTCTGAGACCAAGTTTGATATGAGTCCTAGAGGTATGCATGATTATAATAATTCTGTAAATACCATAATTCCAGCAATGGTTTTGAGTGGAGTAGAAGCTAGTAATGTAAATAACTACTTTCAGCTCGGAGCTCTTGAAAATAAATTTGCGAAGTACCCGTGGGGATTTAAATATAAAGATCGTAGCACCAAAGAAATTGAATCGTATTGTAAAGCGGGTGGTTATAGCAGTTGTACTCATTGGATCGGCGAAATGCCCGTTGGTGAAAAACTGGTTGATAGCTACTCTGTGCCGGGTCAAGCCGATGAGCATGCCTATGGTTCAGGTGACACTTCTAAAGAGTTAAGAACGCAAGACGTTGGAAAGTATAACTATTTTACTTCTAATTCTGTCACTGAGGCGATAGGAAATACAAAACGACCTCATCGCTTAGCGCGTTTAGTGTGGTTAGAAGGTCAAGGACACGAGCAATTATGGTCAGTCGTCGGAGATAAAAATGCGCGTGCGCTGTCAAAAGGTGAGTGGGCCAATCCGGGGTGGGTTTTGTATTCTTTTTTAAGCCGTACGAAGCAAGACCGTGTACCCGTGGTATTTATTATTCGCGAAGACAGCCAAGCCCCGTTGAATGAAGCCGAGCTAGACAGAATCGCAGCGCGTGCGATTAGTCCCTACTAAGGCATAATATCATGAAAAAAATTTCTCACAATATGAAGAACTTGTTCACCAGCTCGGTCTCTGATGAGAAAACTGAAACCGGCTGTACGTTGATTTATTTTCCCGATGGTGGCATTGCCACAGTGGATGTCCGCGGAGGTGCTGCTGCAACTCGCGAAGATGCCTCGATCAGTCTTCTTAATTTACAAGCGTGGGTGGATGCGATCGTGCTTTCGGGTGGATCGACCTACGGTCTTGAAGCGGCCTGTGGGGTGATGCAAAAAATTTCAGAAAAAAGAAATCACGCCACAACCTTTAATGACATTCCCTGTGTGCCCTCAGCCTGTGTGTATGATTTTAGAAATCGTAAGACATCGACCTATCCTGATATCTCTATGGGGCGATTGGCTTTTGAGAAATTACAAAATAGCCATGTCGACATTGGTGCTGTCGGTGGCGGTACGAATACTTTTGTTGGAAAAATTCTTAAAGACTGCTCACCGGAAAAAGCGGGTGTTGGGGCCTATTTTACGGAAGTGAATGGGTGTTCGGTTCTAGCTATTACTGTGGTTAATGCCTTGGGAAATATTCTTAGCTTAGATGGTCAAGTTTTAAAAGGAAGTCTGCATCCAGATGGAACTCGAAAGCCAATCACTCAAGAAAACTTGTCGCTATCAGCGGAAAAAGGAAATACTACAATTTCTTGTTTAATCACAAATGCAAAGCTATCACGAACCGATCTTCATCGACTGGCAGTGATGGTTCACACTTCGATGGCCCGAGTGATAGCACCCTTTCACACACCCTATGATGGCGACGTTTTGTATGCAGTAGTCCCTAATGGCCAGCAGGTTGAAGTCCTTGACTTTATGAGCTTAGCTTGCACCAGTAGCCTAGCGATGCAAAAAGCTGTACTTTCATCAGTCTAAAGTCCGGTAAATAGTTCAGACGGGTTATAGCTATTTTCCACGGCACATGGGGCTGATATTCTTTAGCTTATGAGTATAAAAAATTGTATTACAATCTGTGCCATCAGCGTATTGGCTCCGTTGAGTGTTTTTGCCAATGCAGTCTGTGCTGATGTTTTTAATCAAAAAACCAATGTTAAAAATCAAATTAAAAAAGTCGAAGATATTGCCACGTTTAATCCATTAGGAAATTCCGATCTAGAAGCTCAGATGGACAACAATTACAGTAGTCCAAATATCGAGGCTTATCGACTATACAACCAACTTAAAAATGCCTATCCAGCTTTAGCCCAATCAAGTATGAACTTTGCGATTATGGACATTTTAAAAGATGAATCATTATCGTCATTTCACGATATGCTAAAAGAAATATTTTCCGAGCTCACGCAGACTCAACATGAAAATATAATGACCAGTTTCAAAAATAAAACGAATGAAAAAGTTTCTAAAATCATGTCGAAGTTTAATGCTGATAAACGCCTAAAAATTTTAGACCAGCGTAAGATCACCAAAACCGATATGATGCGGGCGTTGGGGCATATGACATTCGACGAAAGTGTCGACGCCCTAATTGGATCTGGCGGTATCAACAGAATTTCTTCTGACAGTTTAGTAGGGCGATACTTAAAAGCCGCGAAAGATGCCGGATATGATGTAACGACATTTGTCGGTGAATTCCAAAAAGGCCCAGGCTATCAAGGCCGTGGTGGAAAAAAATTGTATGTTTCAGTAGATAGAAATACTGGCCAATTTTTAGAGCAAGTAATAGGAGCAAATCCTCATTTGTTGATGCACAATCATACTTCTGGTCAGGGCACTTTACAAATGTACCATTCAGCACAGTCGATAACTTATGCGCGATACGACTATCAAAGTTCACTTAACAGTGTTTGGGCGGGCAGCATAATTCCTGTCATCCCATTAAGTAGCACAGAAGCCAGCCAAGTTAAGAATTATTTCACTTTAGGTTCGTTTGATTATAAATACGCTAAGTATCCTTGGGGCTTTAAAAAACGTGATGAACAAACCCAAGAAATGCAAGAGTACTGCCGCTCAGGGGGTTACAGCAGCTGTACCCATTGGATTGGTGAAATGCCTTTGGGTGATAAGCTCGTAGATAATTATTCGGTGCCAGGCTATGTGGATGCATACAGTGATGCAACTGACACTACAAGGGGTTTAAGAACTAAAGCGGTTGGCGAATTTAATGTGTTTAATTCGAATAGTTCGACCGAAAGTATCGGCACGGAATCCAGAACGCATCGTCTTGCAAGAATGGTATGGCTGCAAGGAAAAGGTCGCGAGCAGTTATGGTCTGTGGTGGGAGATAAAAAAGCTGAAGGCTTAGATCGTGGCGAATGGGCGAACCCAGGCTGGGTACTTTATAATTTTCTAACGCGCACAACTCAGCAGCGTGTGCCGGTGGTTTTCGTGGTTAGAAATTCTGCCACAGCACCATTGGATCAAGCAATTCTTGATCAGATGACAAGTTTTATCAGCCCTTATTAAGATTACTTCTCAGTCGTCCACTTAACCATATCAACCGCTAAGTCGATATCCAGCTCATCAGTGTCGACTATTTTATAGTAATCTCTCCAACCTTGTGGAGCTTCGGGGTGGACAGCAGTGATGGCAATTTTACCTTGGCCGTATTTGGAATAAATGGTCATAATATTTTTGAGATCATCAGAGCCATCTTTTTGCGGGTAATAGGAAATAACTTTTGAATCTGGTGTTAGTGACTCTGCAAGAAAGTACGGACCCAGCTCCCAATAGACTTGTCGGCTTTGACCTGACCAAACGGTTGAAATTATTTTAGCCGGTCTTTTTTCTTTTTCTAGCTCTTCATTGTATTCTTTGTAGTACCAACTTTTACCTGGAAGAAAACCTAATCCATCGGCTTCAAACGGAATTTCATCCTCTTGTTCATTTTTAGTCATCCAGCCAAACTTTTCTGTAGCCATAAATCCACCGGCACAAAAGCCCACATAACTTCCGCCGTGCTTAACAAAATTTTTAATCCAAGTTTTAAGTTCCGGAGACATTTTTTCTGCTTGAATGCGAGCGCGTCCACCAGGTTGCATCCATAGTTTGGCCGTTGTCATGCGATAGGTGATCGAATCATTTGGGCCGATAAACTCGACCTGGTATCCAGCTTTTTCAGCGACGTAGGCTGCCGCTTCTGAACATCCTGGGATTTCTCCCCAAGACTCACAGCTGCCAGGGCCGCTATAGACCAAAGCCAGTGGTTTTTCTTTGATAATTAATTGTGAAAGGGCTGTAACTGAAAAAATTAAGAAAATGAGGGATAATGTTATGTTTTTCATAGCCAGGACCTTAACATAAAAAGCCTGTTTGTATAGACTGTAAAATATATATTTTTATGTATTAAAATATATACGATCTAGACCTAAGCAGTATCGTTTTTTTGGCTAAAAAATCCGATAAATCAAATATATGAAGAGACTAAAAATATGCATAAAATTTTAAAAAGTTTAGTTATTGTTTTAGTGTTGGTTTCAGTCCAAAGCTTAGCAGCTTCACGCTGCACAGATGTTTTTAATGAAAACTCTGCAACTGCAGCGAATGAGATTTTATCTTATAACCCACTAGGAGATTCTGACCTGGATGCTCAGGTTAGGGCTAAGTACATTAGTCATAATGTAGCGGCCTATAAAATATATAAGAAAATTATAGAAAGTTATCCTGAACTTAATGGTACTCCATTGCATAATGGAATTTTAAGTGTTTTAAAGGATGAGTCGTTATCTTCGTTTCACATCGTGCTCAGCAAAATATTTGCACATATTCATAAGTCTAAGCCTGCAAATATTATTACGGAATTTAAAAACAAAGTGCATGAAGAAATCGTTAAATATATGCCGGAGGATAAGGCTAAACTGCGCGTTCGACTTTTAAACAGAACTAAAATAACTAAAGAAGTTATGATGAATGCATTAGGACGTATGACTTTTCAAGAAAGCTTAGAGGCCTTAATTGGAACGGGTGGAATTCGTAATTTGCAGGGTGATAGCCTAGTTTCAAGATATATTGAAGCCGCTCGGCAACAAGGGATAAAGATTGATACGCATGTTGGTACATTCTCTAAGGGGCCAAATTATCGCGGTCGCGGAGGAGAAAAGTTATTTATTTCAGTTGATAAAAGAACAGCTCCTATTTTGGAAAAAATTATTTCAGACAATCCCCATTTGCTCATGCATAATCATGATTCAGGGCAGGGGACCTTAGAAATGCGTCATCATGGGCAATCAATTACCTATGCAAAATATGATAGTAAAGCAGATTTCTCCTCTGCTTTTCAATGGGATGAGGATGGAAGTAATTCCATTATTCCAGTCGTGCCATTAAGTAGTACTGAGGCCAGTCAAGCTATCAATTATTTTACATTAGGCTCACTTGATAACAAATATGCGAAGTATCCTTGGGGTCTAAAAAAACGTGATGAACAAACTCAAGAAATGCAAGAGTACTGTCGCACAGGCGGATACAGCAGTTGTACCCATTGGATTGGTGAAATGCCATTGGGTGATAAGCTAGTGGATACGTATTCAGTACCTGGTTATGTGGATCAATACAGTGATTACGCTGACCAGACAAGGGGGTTAAGAACTAAACCGGTCGGGGAATATAACGTATTTAATTCGCACAGTTCCATTGAAGAGATTGGTACGAAATCCAGAGTGCATCGACTGGCCCGAATGGTGTGGTTACAGTTAAAAGGTCGCGAGCAGTTATGGTCTGTGGTCGGCGATAAAAAAGCCGAAGGGTTAGATCGTGGTGAATGGGCCAACCCAGGTTGGGTACTTTATAATTTTCTTACACGCTCGACTCAAGAGCGAGTTCCCGTTGTCTTTATTTTTCGAGAGGATGCTTCGCGACCTTTAGGAAAAACTACATTAGATCGCATGAAGGATGAGATATCTCCGTATTAAATTATATGAATCTAGACCTGAGGCTGATTATTTTTGATCTGTAAAATCCGATACGCATAGACAAAGGAAACTCTGTCTATGCACGCAAAAAAAATTATAATACTAGCTTTCTCATCAATTGCATTCAGTGCGTGCCAAGGGCAATCTCAATACGAAGTGCAAAACACAGTGGACTTAGCGCCTCACTCTCCGATTCTACAAGATGATGCAGAATCAGAACATATTCACAACGATCATAATCATGATGTCGCAGGTGACTTTGTTCAAGAACTGGTGAGCTGTAGAAAAGCGACTTCGGCGCAGTTGTCGATAGTGAACCAAGGTTTAAAAAAATTGGATCAGTTTTTAACTCGTTGTTATCGCGAGACCAATTCTAAGAAGTGGTGTGATCAGGTTGCACGTCCAAATCCAAGTAGTCGATCAACATTTTTCTGCACCTACTCCAGCTCTCAGCCCCACTATTTTGTTCATCCCACCGAAAGCACCTGGAAACATGCGATTGCTGCAGTTAAACTGGTGCAAGATCTACAACGAAATGGCGTCGGCGTAGATATGATATATAACTGGTGGAGACCTGAACCGTATAATGCCAATGTAGGTGGTGCTGCCGGCAGACACCCGTTGGGAACTTCAGTGGATGTGCGATTTGTTAATAAGACTCAGCAAAATAAAGCTCATTCTTTACTTTGCAAATACCGCAAACAGGGACGCTTAAGAGCATTAGGTTATTATTCAGGGACAGGGTTACATTTGGGTGTTGGGGATACGGCAGCCAATACTTGGGGTAAGGCTTGTATTTAGTTTTGAGATAAAAAATACCGCTTTGTTTCCAAAGCGGTATTACACACGGGGATATAAAATCGGTGACTAGTCGACTTTATTCTTTAGTTCTTTAGCTTTAGTTTTCGTTCTATCCATTGTATTTTGGGCTTTGTACTTCATTTGTTTTGCAGCGCACTCCATTTTACCATTAACCAATTCACAAAGTTCGCCTTTAGCATTTCTGTATGTTTCTTTAACTGAATCTCCTGCTTTGTTGGCCCCTGTTTGGATTTTCTCGCCAGTCGTTTCATTTGCAGCGGCTACAAAAGATACGCCCATTGAAGCTGCAAAAATACACGCAGTAAATAGTTTCATTTTTCTCATTTGATACTCCTTTTATTTAGCCAGCGGCTAGTAGTGACTTTATATAAAAGCAATATGAATGCCGCAGCGTAAATAGATAAAATGGGACCTAGTAGGTAAATATGTCCTGTTCTGGATATAAGGCGGGGTTATAACGGACTGCGTGTGTACTATTGGTTATATTCAATGTTTATATTATCCAGGTAAGTAGGCAAGGTCTGGATCAATCTGTGCAGTTCATCATAGTTTTGATTATCTACTAATATCTCAAATTGCTTTCCAACTTCCCCTAAATAAAAAAATCCATAACTTGGGCATGCGCCTTTCCAGTTATGACCAATTTTTTTTATCTGTTTATAATCTTTCTTATCAAACATTTCGTTAATATATTTTAGGTCCTCAAACTTGTTATTGATAAAAGTAGGTATTAGATCGCTGAGCATTTGCTCGACGGGTACGGTTTCACTCATTTTGTAGTTAAAATTATTTTCGTTCATAAAACTCCTTCCTTAGAGCATTTTGTCATAATCTATTCTGTAAATAGTCTATTATATAAATGCAAATAGTGTGCTTGAGTTAAAAGGCTTTTGACTCAAGCACAAAGCTTTAATGTGGGTATTTACGCCACATTTTTTTCAAAAATACCCGATTTGGAACCGGAAAATATCCCCATACTGGTTAAAACACAATATTAAAACGGAATTTAGATGGTCTAAGTTTTGCGTATTCTTTGTATGTAAGACTACGAAGACACACATGGAGGAGGAGGCTTATGGATGCAGCATCTTTATCAAGTAACACGACTAATTCAATGATTTTTCAAACAGACAAACATCTGCAGCCCAGAAAAGTTTTGGTTGTTGAAGACGATAAGAACATGACTGTGCTTTTGGGTAAAGCTTTACTAGGAGCATCAAATGATATCGAAATTCAATGGGCGACGAGTTTAGAGCAAGCATTTACGCATCTCATTCAGAATACAGATATAAGTCAAAAAACTCCGTATGATCTGATTATTGCAGATATTTTTTTAGAAGGCAAAGGCACAGGATTAGATCTGTTTAAGGTTATCAGCCACACACATCCTAATGTTCCCTTTTTAGTTATTTCCTCGCTCCCATCGGAACAGGTCAATGAGGCGCTGCAGGGACAAAAAAAAGATAATGTTACATATTTGAAAAAACCATTCTTATTTTCAGAATGTAAAAAGAAAATTCAAGAGATCTTAAGCGATGTTAGAAAGTAAAGGAGTGCATATGAACAGAGCATTAAATGAAAATACATTATTAGATACAGATGAAAAACATCAACAAATGGCTCGGTTGATTATACTTAAGCTTGCTGCTGAGTGGTTAGAGAAGCAAGACTGGGTCTCATCGCCATATGGTGGGCAAAATCCAGTTCAAGACTTAATTTTTCAGATTCGGCTGACGACGAATCGAACGTGGGAAGACTTTTTTAAGAACAAAGATAATGGGGCACAGTATGATGCCATCCAGTTAAAAGAGAAAATTTTGCAGATGAGTGATTTGGATGACGGCTTGCGAGATTTCTTTTGTAAAACGCTTCAAAGTCAAGGAAGCGGCGCTAACTAATTAAGTAGCGCCGCGCTGGATGATTAGTGTCTGCGACGAGATAAAAGTAAACCTGCTAGAACTCCGATGGCAGCGGCGCCACCGACCGCATAAAGAGGATATTTTTTTACAGTACGTATTGCTGTATCATATCCTTCTGCTGCGGAGTCTTTAATGGCATTGTAGCGAGCTGCCAAATCAAAGTCTTCTGCTCGATTCATGATTTCATGGGCGCCAGTTTTTACTCTGTCTACAACGCGATCGGCCTTGTTAGCTGCTTGATCTGCTGCGCGAGCAACACCTTGATAATTTTCCTTAGATGCTTTTGTTGAGTTAATTTCCATTTTTTTCTCCTTTTGGGTTTGTTGGTTCTTTAATTAAGTCTTGGGTCTGGGGGCAAGATCTCTTCATATATTTCATTTGGATAATTTTTTCGATCATCCTGTCCAGGCACTTTTTCAGGTTGTTCCGATGGAACTTTCGATAGATTTTTTTTATCCTCTGTCTGGGGGCCTGGTTGTGGCGTTTGGTGTTTCTTTTCCATTTAATAATCTCCGATCTAGTGGATGAATATGTTGTTACTAAATCAACATAAGTAGCAACATAAGTGCCATTTAATAAAAATAATTAATTATAAGAGTAAAAGATGAACTCATCGCGCATTAATTGATATTAACAATCTATACATATTTGCCCCATTTATATTCAAAATGAGGCAATTTTACAGTTATTTTGAGACTATAATGTAATATATTGCGAAACAGGTGTGGTTCCTGCTTTGCTGTATTTGCTGTGCAAGTATTTTAAATTACAACTACAAAAGGAGATTGTGATGAACAGCGATATCATGCAGGGTAAATGGAAAGAGTTTAAAGGGGAAGTGCGTAAAGTATGGGGAGACATTACCGGAGATGAGTTAGAGCAATCAAAAGGAAACTTAACATCTATATCAGGACTTATTCAGCAAAAATACGGTCAAAAAAAAGAAGACGTATCGCTTAAACTTAATAATATCATGGCACGCTTTAATAATAAGACCGAAAACGTAAAGCAGACTGCCGCGGATACTACTGAAAATATAAAAAATGATTTAAAAAGAAAATAGTTCAAAAAATATTCAATGAGCTGGTTAAGAAGAAGCTGCGTTTTACACAATAAATTTTTATGTAATTAAAAATATCTGTGAAGCGCGTAGCGTTCACTAGCCTGAAAGCCGCATAGACATTGGATTTGAGTTGAATGGCGCCTAACTGCTTTTTGAATAGAACGGGAAGTTGTAGACATCTACTCTTCCCGTTTAACTTTGTAGTTTAAGTAATAATAAAAATAGCATCGCATTAAATTATAAAAAATAATTGCCTTTGAGTGTAAAAATGCTACACTATTTACGGGTCAAAAATCTACAAGAAGGGTGTCCAGCATGTCAAAAAAAGCAAAAATTTTAGTTATTGATGATGATCATGATATACAAGAGATGGTTACTAGTTTTTTTAGAATGAGAAATTATGATGTTGTTCCTTACGATGATGCTCAGAAGGCGCTAGAGGATTTAACTAATAATAAGGTAGAGTGTGATGTCATCATAACTGATTTAATGTTGCCAGGAATTTCAGGAATTGAGTTTACTCAGCGAATGAAAACTTTAGGCAACATGGTGCCTATCATATTAATCACAGCGAACAAGAAAGTGGAAGTGGCAGTCGATGCAATCCAAGCTGGCGCCTACGACTTTGTCGTAAAGCCCTTGCACTTTCCACAACTATTAGTGTCTGTGGAAAGAGCCTTATATTTAACTTCTGTCAAAGAGGAAAACCACGCCTTAAAAGAAGTTGTTCGACTTCAAGAGGGTCCCACTAGCCTTGAGGGCGTTGTTGGGAAAAGTCCAGGGATTAAAAATGCTTTAGATTTAGCGCGTCGAGTAGCCAAGTCTTCTGCAAATATCTTAATTACTGGTGAGAGTGGTACGGGTAAAGAGGTCATCGCTAAAGCGATACATACAATGAGTGGTAAGAAAAAAGCGCCCTTTATTGCTATTAACTGTTCAGCTATTCCTGAAAATTTACTTGAATCAGAACTGTTTGGACATGCTAAAGGCGCATTCACTGGTGCCGCCGATAAAAAAGTGGGTTTGTTTGAAGAGGCCGAGGGCGGGACTTTGTTTCTAGATGAAATTGGTGACTTAAGTTTGGCTTTACAAGCTAAGCTATTAAGGGTCTTGCAAGAAAAGAAAATTAAAAGAATAGGTGAAAATCAACTTCGCCCTGTAAATGTTAGAATACTGTCAGCTACGCATAAAAACTTAAGACAAGAGATCCAAGACAAAAAGTTTCGTGAAGATCTGTTCTTTCGCTTAAATGTGATTCCAATATGGATTCCACCTTTAAGAGAGCGTAAAGAAGACATTTTGCCGTTGGCTGAGTTTTTCATGAGAAAGTTCTGTGCTTTGAACAACACGCGAGTGAAGCAGTTTAGCAAAGAGGCGCTTGAGTACCTAATGAAAAACACATGGACTGGGAATGTTCGCGAATTAGAAAACACGATTGAGCGTGCAATTGTATTATCAAGCAGTGAAATTATACGTTTGGATGACGTGGTAACTCTTATTCAGAAAACTGAGCAAGCTCAAGAAGAAGTAGGATTTAAGTTTCCTATGAGTAATCAATCTAAGATTCTAACAGTAGAAGAATTAGTTAATAAGTATGTTCAACATGTATTAGAGCTAAACCATGGAGTTAAAGAAAAAACAGCTAAAGATTTACAGATAGACAGAAAAACTTTGTATCGCAAGTTGCGTGATATAAACAGTCAAGCTACTGAAAGCCATACGTTAAACTAGTTGATCAAAAATAAGCATTTTAGTTTAAAGGCCTTTTAAAGGGGCCTTTTTTATTTGGTGCTTTTTTTCTTATCAGTGTGGATTTTTTTCCGATACATAATTAGCTCTTGTTGCGGGCTTATGTATTAGTTATTAAGTAAATTATACTTAATAAAGCTGGCACCCACGTTGCATTTATAAGTCTATGTAACTTAACACACATAGCAAGAGGGGTATAAAATGACGACAGTTCAGGAAGCATTACCGTTCAATCGATTAAATAATTTAAATCAAATTGAGCAGTCTCTGTTGAGACCATTTAAGATGTCGAAAAAAACCAAAAAAATCTTAATGATTGAAGATGATAAGGACATGGTTGCTGTGGTGACCAAGGCACTTAAGATGAAATATTCTTGTGTAATTGATGTGGCACAGGATCCGTATGAAGCTATGAATTTAATGACAGAGAAGTTTTATGATCTGATTATACTGGATTGGCAACTACCGGGACTAAACGGTACAGATACCCTGGTGGAAACTGAAAAAGGATTGCGTTTAGAGCCCAGTCTTCCTATTCAGTGGGATACTAAAAAAGTTCCAGTCGTTATTTTTTCGGCTTCGCAGAAGAATAAATGTCATCCTCGAAGAACAAAACACTTTGATTATGTTGGCTATATTTCAAAAACTCAGCCATTAAGTGTCATTATTGATTCTTTTGGTGAATACATAGAAGACGAAAAAACAGTTCGTTATTATACCGCTTAACTTGTCGCCCACAGGTCTAAAAGATTATCCCCATAAATCTTTTAGACCTTTCTTTTTTTAGTGAATGAAGCCTCTCCCTGAGTTCGCGAAAGAAAATTCGCGAACTGCTCCATGATTGACTTAAGTTTGTCGATTTCTTGGTGTTCGGCGCATTGTTCAAGCTCTATAGCTATTTTACTTAAGTCGTCGTAGCCAAATGTCGAGGCGTTTCCTTTAATTTGATGGCCGACGCGTTTGAGCACTTCAAAGTTATTTTCTATAATCGCTTTTTGGCAGCTTTCAAAATCGGCTTTGCGGCGCTCTAAATATTTCAAACGCATCTCTGGTGGAATATCAATGTCAGACATAATCTATGAATTATATTGTTTTTGAAATTGTGCAAGTTTGTTTTCAGCGATACGAGCAAGTGGTACGGCATAGCCACGTATAAGTTTTTTAGACATGGTTTGTGTCCATTTTTTCCAATCAGCTACCAAAGTCTCATTGTTCTTTTTTTGTTTAGTAGAGGTTGCTTTTGGGCGAGTCTTACGGTGAATTGTTTTAGTTTTTCTCATACTTTTATTCCTTTCGTTGAGTTGAATGAACACTTTAACTTTATTTACATAAAAAATTAAAGTTTATATTATTCGGGACCTTTTTTGCCCCATTATTTGGTGCACATTGCCTTGTTTCACAGGACTTTAGTGGGAAAACCCTATGGTCGAGTTCTTGCTGAGCTGTTTGTGTAATTTAAATAAGTCCCTATAAAAAGAAAGCAGGTACAGATGAAAATAAAATTAGCAGCGACATTAATTGTGACTTTATCAGCCTATGCAGGCTGGGCGCAGAAGGCCGATAACTCCGCAGTAAATAAAAGAGACAAGCAGGCTTATGAGTACACAGCAGATAAACAGGGTGACTCTAAGACAGATGTCGAGATAACTAAAAAAATTCGACAAGCTTTGATCGAAGATGATTCGCTTTCTACTTATGCCAAAAACATAAAAATAATCACACGAGGTGGTGAGGTTACGTTGAAGGGGCCCGTTCGGTCATCCCAAGAACAAAATGCGCTTCTTCAAAAAGCACGAGACGTTGCAGGTGTGTCAGGTGTCAATAATCAAATAGATATAGTCGTAAAGTAAGAACTTATAAATCAATATCAACTAAAGGAGTTAAAAATGAGAAGCAACAAAATAGTCTTTGGAATTTATCCAAGTCGAAGCGCAGTAGAAAATGGAATCACAACACTTAAAGACAATGGTTTTAGAATGAGTGACATATCTGTTTTATTACCTCAAGACAGTGGTGATCAAGGATTAGTCCATACAAAAGGGACTAAAGCGCCGGAAGGTGCAGCAGCAGGTGCTGGAACGGGTGCCGTTATTGGTGGAACTCTGGGATTACTTGTTGGTATCGGTGCCCTTGCGATTCCAGGAGTAGGACCATTTATAGCAGCGGGTCCGATAATGGCAGCTTTAGCAGGCATGGGAGTAGGCGGTACGGTTGGAGTAGTCAGTGGTGCGCTTATAGGTTTTGGTATTCCAGAGTACGAAGCTAAAAAATATGAAGGCTTTGTTAAAGACGGTGGGATTCTAATTTCAGTTCATGTGGACGACGCTGAATGGACTAAAAAAGCAAAAAGATTTTTAGAAGCTACTGGCGCGAAAGATATTTCATCAACCGATGAATTAAAAGGCGATGAAGATACGTTTACGGAAAGAAAAACGTGGTCGGACGATAAAACTCAAACAAGACCTTCAGGATTAGTTTAGACTAATTTGAAACTCAATTAAAAGGACAAAAATATGAAAAAAATAGTACTAGCAGCAATTGTAACTGGATTATTTCAAGTGGCTACCGTAGCTATGGCTCAAGATAGAAGCCAAACGACAACAGATCGTCAAAGCACTGAAACAACTGATGCATATGGAAACACTCGAGAAAGTGAAAGTACACGCCAGACAAGCATAACTCAAGAAGAAGAGCGCTCTCGTATTTCTAAAGGCGGATTATTTATAGAACCTATGATATTTGGTTCGCAAGAAGATACAAGCATTGAGTCTTCACAAATTTCTGGTTTGTTAAGTGATACTTCAGGTACATCACGTGGTTATGGAGTAGGCTTGCGTTTTGGCGGACACGTTTCAGAAGTTTTTCTTATTGGAATTGATGGGCGTTACAGCAAAAACCAAATGGAAGATTCTTTTTATCAATCAGCTGATGCAGATGTTTACAATATTGCACCAATGGTTGGATTGCAAACGCCTCTTTTTGGAGTTCGCTTGCTTGCAGGCTACGTCTTGACGGGTGAAAATAACCCAGCAGCAGGTGTGCAAGGTTTGGATTTAAAATTCAAAGAAGCTTCAGGATGGAGACTGGGTGCCGGGCTTCACGTAGGGCCAGTTAGTGTAAATGTTGAATATCAAGATCTAAGATACAACACGACAGAAGTTGAATCTATCGGATCATTGGCCTTAAATGACGATGTATCGGTTGATTCTAGAACCAATGGTTATGTTCTTACTTTGGGATTTCCGGTCGAGTTATAACTGATATTAGAAGTAATAAATCAGGGCTGCAATAATTGCGGCCCTTTTTTTTATTTGCAGTTGCGATCTGTGCACGAGTAAATAATATCTACAATGCTTTTTTTGGAATCAGTTTTACTAGAGGTAGCCGTAGCTGTATTTTTATACGGCAATGGCGATTTTTCTATAGAAGGCGAACTCATCATGAATAGACCAAAAATAAAAACCACAAGCAACAAGGGGAAAATGAGCTGCTCCCCTTGAGCCTGTATTTCAAAGTTACTGTCGTATATGTACACATCCTGGGTTTTCATATCAGCCTACTTTCTGTATTGTGTTTGGCGTCCAAGTAAGTAGAGCTTGAGTAGTCGCCAGTAATACGTTATGTGCGCTTGTACTTTTTCAGAAAATGTACTGCATAGATAGCCATGGACTATGACGCATTTATCGTTATAGTCAGGTATTTGCCCACCATCAAGCTCCCAAGTAGCTATTTGATTCATGCTTGGACTTTTACTTTGCTTTTGAAGGAATCGAGCAAATAAAGTCTCTGGGCTTGCCGACTTTAATGTTCTAAACGGCTTATCGCCTTTAGTGTTTTTGTTGTTCATTTCCATAATCCCTCCTTGTGTGTCAAGTCATGCAATAAATTACAAAACCTTGAATGCTATAGAAGAGCAAATTAAAGGCCTAAATCTACTGCAGTTTAGTCGAGATCAAAGTTGGCAATTATGGATTAATGCCCCAGCAGAAGGGAAATAATAAAATTGGACGAAATCTTGCAAATATACTTCATGGTTAATCAAGGAGAAATATATGAAAAATATAATTACAGTCTTAGCGTTAGTGATCGGTGACAATAGATAGACAAATAAAAAGTACGACAAACAAAACCAAAAAGAAATGAGGATATATATGCAGAACAAAATTTTTATAGTAGTTGCAGTAGTTACGCTAATTTTAGGCCTGAGTGCTCAGGCACAAGACCTAGAAAGACGATCGATATTAACACAGCCGCGTCCAGTAGAGCAGGCGTCAGAGTGGAAGCCTCACTTTGGACTTTTAGCAGGTGCGGCACTTCCCGAAGGAAGTGGTGCTACAGCATCAGAGTTTGGTTTAGATTTTGGGTATCAACCGTTTGTTCCTTTCGGACTTGGAGCAGAAATTTCTTATGCCAACATTGATGATGGAATTGATACGAGTGAGCGCACCACTGTATGGGCAAAAGCTTCATATAATTTTGGCGGCGACATGAGCATTATCAGACACAGCTATGTTGCAGCAGGGTTAGGTGCTGTATTTAAAGAGGATGGGACCTCATTAGCCGCAGCTCCTATGTTAGGATTCGATATACCATTAGGTGTAGCCGAATTAGATCGAATGTCATTAGGAGCATTAGCTCGTTATGCTATCGTGGCCGATGATGAAGTAGACACGTTTACTCTAAGTGCAGTGGCAAAATATTGGTATTAAGTCGTCAGTCAGTTTTTTTGAAAATAACGTTAACGCTTAATTCATAACTGAGTAGTAAGGTTAATGACGTGTAGTAGACCCAAACCAGAAAAACAATTAATGAACCCGCAGCACCATACGCAGAGCCTATTCCAGTCTTTCCCAAGTAAAGACTGATTAGGCTTTTGCCTATAAGATAGAAAACAGTGCTAATTAGTCCTGATAAAAAACATTTCTTCCAATTCATTTTCTCTGTAGGAACAAAGCGATAAATACAAGTAAACAACAGAGTAAACATTATAAAACTTATTATGAATGAAAGCGCGTGCCAGATTTGACCATCTGTATTAGGATATACTATTGAGATAGCTGCTGTTGTGACTAAGGATACTATCGATAAAAAAGCAAACCCCAGTACTAAACCTAAGGATAAAAATTTGTTTTTTAAATAGAGTTTTATTCCGCTAATATGCTTCGGAGCTGTGTAGTTATTAATTTTATTCAAGGCAATCTGAAGTTGGGTAAAAACAATTGATGCTGATATGATAAGGACAACAAAGCCAGCAAGACCAGAGAGGCTTGCAATTTTGGGATGTTGTCCCGCGTTTTGTATAATGGCTGTTACAGCAGCTCCGGCCTCAACGCCGAGTGATTGTTCCATCTCGTATGAAAACCGAGCCTGAAGATTCACATTTAAAAAAGAAATTAAAGCTAAAATAATCAATGTAAATGGAGCTAATGCTAAGGCGGTAGCATAAGCAAGAGCTGCAGCCATTACAAAAATCTCATGCTCATCGGCTTGATTGATAAAGTTTTGAATTTTTTCCAATGCTATTCTCCTTGAATATTTACAGCTTATAAAGGAATTGAAGGGTATTTTAAAGCCGATTTGCTTTTTATTTTATTCCGGGGCAAAAAACTACGTTTTTAGAATTAGGACTTGAAAATTTAATTGCCTTAAAATAAAGATAGTCAAAATAAAAAAGGCTTGCTTTACTCTACAGCAGGCCATTTTTATTTGAGAGAAGTGATGAATTTAAAAATTTTAACCTATAATATTCACAAAGGTTTTGACTGGAATAATAAAAAGTACTTCCTTAAGGAAGTTAAAGAGCTTGTCCGAGAGTCCCATGCAAACTTAGTTTTTTTGCAAGAAGTCGTAGGCGAAAGCCATAAGATCAAGAAGAAGGGGTTGATAGATACGCAATTTGAGTATCTGGCTGATTCAGTATGGACACATTTCTCTTATGCTAAAAATGCTGTCTATGATCACGGGCACCACGGAAACTTAGTTTTAAGCGAGTTTCCCATCATAAATTGGAAAAATATTAATATCTCCACAAATAATATGGAAAAACGAGGTCTACTTGTTTGTCAAATTGCATTACCTACAGAGAAACCGACCAGCTTGTATGTTTTGTGCGCTCACTTGGACCTATTCAATCGTGGGCGTCAGTTACAATACGAGAAGATTAAGGAAGTGGTTCTTGATTTAAACTTGTCTGAAAATGATCCCTTAATCTTAGCAGGTGACTTTAATGATTGGGACAAAAAATCAGTCAAAATACTTGAAACAGATCTGAAGTTGGTAGAGGCGCACAAAAGTTTGCATGGCACATTCGCTAAAACTTTTCCAGCATTGTTTCCACTGTTTACTTTAGATCGTATTTATGTGCGTAACATGACAGTCAAACATTCGTATGTTCTACCGAAAGGATCCACACATCATTTCTCTGACCACCTGCCTTTGTTCTGTGAAGTGGCAATTGGTGGTCGAGAAATAAAATAACTACTTAATGACTATTTGACCGGTTTTACCAATGGCTGCTCCGGTAATAATGCGTCTGTTGGTCGAAGACGTCCTTTTAATTTTACTCGAGGCAGACATATTATTTAAAGCTTGCGCGTTTTGAGACGTATTTTTTTGTCCTGTTTTTTCAAATTGATTTCTTAAATTCATCTTCTTGTGTCCGGGGGCGTGTGCAGGGTCGCTATCTGAATGTATGTAGGCACTATCAGCTAGTGCATAGGACTTATTTCGCTTTTGAGGAGTTGTTATCGTCTTAGAGATGCTTTTTGTTGCTGTCTTTGTTTTAGTTTTCGCTTTTTTCATAAAAATCCCCTTGTAAAAAAGTAACTCCCGGATTTCACTATGAGATCCGGGAATGATCTTATTTGCTATTGTAATGATTTATTTTCGTCTGATGACGCATGACTAATATCGCTGTCATCAGTGCTCTGCTTATTTTGATTGGAGCGCGCAGACCATGATTCGCTGTAAGGCGGCGAGAACCGACCTTCTTGGCTTTGTTCGTCATGGGGGCTCGCATAGTCTGTACGCGAGTAATCACTGCGCGACACACCGTTGCGCCCTTGGCCCGAAAACCCTGACGAATCTCCTCGAAAGCCTGCGCGATTAAAGTCATAGTCTGAACTACTACTGCGATTATAGTCTTGCTCCGGTTGCGAGTGCTCAGACGATCGTCTGCGGTTAGCACGCTCGGTCCACTCGTGAAAACCCTCGTTATTTACAAAATCATTATTATTTTTCTCTCTTGTTCTCACGGCACCCTCCTTTGTTGTTAATATAAGCTAAAGCAAAAACTGTCCCAATCATGGGAAGAGCTAGTAGTTTAATAAATTCAATAATTTGCCCATTGCAATTAAACAAGTGTGTGGATTCAAAATAAGGAGATACACCTGCCTACAGGGGCATATTTCCATATTTACTCAGCGTGCCAAATTTCTGTGTAATAACAATTTTCAGAAGAGAAAACGGTTGTAAAAAGTATTGATATTAATAGAATCTTCAAGGCTAAGAATAGCCTTTTTAAAGGAGAAGAGAATGAAAAAATTTTTCGCGCTAATTATAGTATTACCTTTATTTTTTATGTCGTGTGCGTCAGTAGATGAAAATCCAAACACGGCTAAAGGCGTTGGAATTGGCGCAGGAGTCGGTGCGTTGGCTGGAGCGATCATTGGTCATCAATCTGGTAACCGTGAAAAAGGAGCATTGATTGGGGCAGCTATCGGCGCAGGAGCCGGTGGCGTCGTGGGCAGTCGTTTAGATAAACAAAAAAAAGAATTAGATCGAATTGCAGAAACTCAGCGTACAGAGCAGGGTTTAATCACAAAATTAAAAAGTGATATTTTGTTTGATACAGGTAAAGCTGATTTAAAGCCACAAGCACAAACGAATATTTCTGAACTTGCAAGTATCATGAAAAAGTATCCAGAAAATGTAATAACTGTAAAGGGCTACACGGATAATACGGGTACTGATAAAGTGAATAAGCCACTTTCAGAAAAAAGAGCAAAGGCCGTGCACAATAAATTAGTAGCTTCGGGAATTCCAGCCAATACAGTTTCATCATTGGGTATGGGATCCGCGAATCCAGTTGATGTTGCCAATACAGCGGCGGCGCGCTCTAAAAATAGACGTGTTGAAATTGAAATCGCAGTGGATGAGTCAAAAATTCCAAAAAAGAAGTAGAGATTAATTAGCTATGTGGAATGCAAAAGCATTTTTTTTATTTTTCAGTTTTATTTCCGCTTTCGCGCACGCTCAACTAAAAGTTGAGGGTCCATATAAAGTTGAAACTGGTGAATATAAATTTGATGCTCAGGTGAATCCAGACATTTTAGCCGATCGCAAAACCGAGCTGTGGGCCCGTGCTTTTTGGCCGGTAAGAAAAGATAACGGAAAAATACCGTTGCAATCTCCGTTGATTGTTTTTTTACATGGCAATCACGGTACCTGCGGTACTGGTTCAAATCCCCGTATCGATGATATACAGACATATACGGACACAGGTATTTGCCCAGAGGGATATACAGTAACTCCGAATCACGAAGGGTATAACTATATCGCTGAACACTTGGCGTCTTATGGCTATATTGTTTTTTCAATTAATGCCAACCGAGGAATAAACGGAGGCAAGGGAGTCGCTGGGGATGGTGGACTCAACTTAGCACGGGGAAGGTTGATATTGAAGCATCTTGAGCTTTGGAATAATTGGAATAACTCAGCGACAGCTCCTGTGAGCTTAAAAAACAGTCCAGATCTTTTCATGGGTAAAATTGATTTCAGTAATGTGGGGTTGATGGGACATTCGCGAGGCGGCGAAGGCGCGCGCGCGGCCTATAATTTGTATTATGATATAGGAAGTATATGGGCTACAAAAATTCCACAAATGCATATTAAAGGTATCTTCGAGATTGCCGCTGTTGATGGGCAAACCAGTCGAACTTTGGATGCAGATCATGTCGTATGGAATCAGATAATTCCAGTTTGCGATGGAGATGTCTCTAATTTCGATGGCATTCGACCATTTAATCGCATGATGCAAACGGCGCGGGCGACAATGGAAGGTCAAAAAAGTATCTATATCATTTATGGAGCAAATCACAATTTTTTTAATACGGAATGGCAAGAGAATGAATCTCATGGCTGTGCTTATCACGAACCGCTATGGACTAAGGCTGACTGGAGTTCGCCGAGGCAGCAAATGATAGGAAAACTTATTGTCACAGATTTCTTTCGTTCATACGTGGGGAAATCGCCTTACAAAATAATCGATGCGCTGAATCCTCTTAATCCTGTAGCGCTAGAGATCTCAACGATTACAAAAATTGACAGAGACTTCACTTTGAATCCAAGTTTATCTACACAACTCAGATTTGATGACTTTTTAAAAGATTCGACTGATGTGAAACGGGTCACTTCAGCGGGAACAGTAGTTAACCAACAGCGCGGAGATCTGGGTTTGGCCGGACAGTTGCGTGTGAAGTGGGACAGCAGTTTAGAAGCTGGAGCTCGTTCAACACTGAGTTTATCTAAAGAGTTTCCTGTAGATATATCAGAAATGCAAACCTTAGACTTTAGAGTCAGTCTGCCAGGGCGGTCAATGATTCCTGTAGCGGTGAATTTTGAATTACAACTTATTGATGTAAACGGGAGCTCCAGTCAGCCAATACTTTTTTCTGATTTTTCAGACAAAAGTTTCAATCCGTTTAATAAAGCGCTTTATCAAACAATTAGAATTCCTATTAAGGGAGTTAAGGGCATTAATCTAAAACAATTAAAAAGCATTAAGTTTAATTTTCTACAACCCGCTGCGGGTGAGGTGCTTTTGGCTCATGTTCGTTTTACAAACAAATCGTCATCACGAAAATTGCAAGATTCTTCTATTTATAGAATGAATGAAAACGGAGAGAATCAAGCTCATGAGACTCCGACCGTATTTGAAACTAGAACATTCCATCAAGATGAAAAAAATAAGATCGTTCAAGTTAATTTTCTGAATTCAAAAGCAGATAATGGAAGCATAGATGTCGCAATTACTTTTTCGTCTCCAAAAAAATTCAAGATACAAAATTCTTTACCAATTTTGGAAATTGCCGGAAAACACTTTGATCGTTCGGTTATCAGCAAAGTTGATGAAGACTCGCGCATAACTTTTTATATTTCTTTTAATGATTTTATGAAAATCCGAAATGAAAAGGCGATCTTTAAAATATTTTCTAGTGAAAATTTGTATGAGGCCTGGATATTTAACAACACTCTTTCTACGGCCCATCCAGAGCATCCATAATGACCGTTGACGAAATAAAAAGTAGTTACTTTGATCATTTCTCAAAAGAAGGATCGGTTTTTTTATCATCTGTTTCTCCGACTCCAATGCCTAGACCTGAGCTTATTGGATGGTCGGCATCTTTAGCTCAACTATTAAATATTGATCGATCAGAGGTAACACTGCAAATTCTAGCTGGAAATAAGCTCCCGCCAGGATTTAAACCTTATGCTTCTCGTTACGGTGGCCATCAATTTGGTCACTGGGCAGGGCAACTTGGTGATGGACGTGCAATTACCTTGGGACAAGTTGTTAACTTGAAAGGTATTTTTGAAGTACAGATTAAGGGATCAGGTCTTACTCCATATTCTCGAAGGGGTGATGGCCGGGCCGTATTGCGTTCCTCATTGCGCGAATTTATTTGCAGCGAAGCTATGTTTGCCTTGAATATTCCAACAACTCGAGCGCTTTCCTTAAGTCTGACCGGAGAAAAAGTTATTCGTGATATTTTGTATGATGGAAACCCCCAATCAGAAAAGGGGGCCATCGTGACTCGCGTTAGTCCCTCTTTTGTAAGATTTGGAAACTTTGAAATTTTAGCAGCTGATAAAAATGTGGACGCATTAAGAAAACTAGCAGACTACATTATTCAGACGCATTTTCCAGCTTCTATGGAGCTTGAAGGTCCCACTCGATATGCAGAATTTTTTAGGCAGGTTGTGACTAAGACAGCAGATTTGATGTCGGATTGGATGGCGGTCGGATTTGTGCACGGTGTGATGAATACTGATAATATGTCTATATTGGGACTAACTATCGATTATGGGCCTTATGGTTGGGTGGAAGAATTTGATCCGGATTTCACCCCTAACACTACAGATTTTTCACATCGCAGGTATCGGTTTTCTCATCAACCTCAAGTCGCCTTATGGAATTTGAATGCCTTAGCACAGGCTTTACTTCCATTAATCCAAGATAAAGATTTGGTCAAAAAGGCATTAGATATTTATCAAAGCCAATATGAGACAAGTTTTTTACAAAAATTTTCGAACAAGCTGGGGATAGATTTAGCCGCAAACGAAATGGATGCCAGTTTTATTTCTGAAATGCTTGGTTTGTTATATATAACGCAAAACGACTACACGCGATTTTTTAGATATTTGTGCAGCGAAAATTTTGAAAGTCATTTTTTAGATTTTATTCAAAAAAATTCATATCTAGAAAAAGTTTCACAAGAATACGTCGATCGATGGAAAGTTTGGCTGAAAGAATACATTGATAGAGTAAGTCGTAACACAAGTATTGAGAGGTTGAATGCGATGAAACAAGTCAACCCAAGCATCATATTTAGAAACTATCTTGCACAGCAAGCTATAGATCGTGCAGATCAGGGTGACTACACTTTAATAGAAACCTATCTTAAAGAGCTTATGCAGCCCTTTAATGATCGCAGTTTAACCGATGATCCTATTACTTTTAAAAGACCAGAGTGGGCCAATGATCGACCGGGGTGTTCTATTTTATCCTGTTCCTCATAATTAGGTACCAGTTCCCTTTTTGTACTGCAGAACAGTACAAAAAGGGAACTGGTACCTGCGCACTGCATCCCCTTAAAGGCCGACCTTGCCTAAGTAGGACTAAATCGATAATCTAGGCGCAAGAATTTCACGGTCAGCGTTTCAAAAATGAGGCTTTTATGAGTTTTTTTGAATGTGGCAAATCTAATAACACCCTTACTACGGGCATCGCATGTGCGGAGTAGTTGGCCTTATTGGAGAACCTTCGGCCGGCGAAAAATTATACCCAGCACTTTTTGCTCTTCAACACCGCGGTCAAGATGCTGCGGGCATCCTAAGCTACGATTTCGATCAAAACGAATTTTTTCTCCATAAAGATATTGGGCTTGTCCAAGATGTTTTTAGCAGCGCTAAATATCAAGACATGCAAGGCAGCATGGCTTTGGGTCATACAAGATATTCAACCATTGGCAGCCTAAATAAAGACGATATTCAACCGATGTTTCTTAGTTATCCGCACGGTATTGGGATGGTTCACAATGGCAATGTCACTAATTACAAAGAAGTTGTTAATTTTTTAAGAGAGCGCGAGTTGCGAAAAACTTTTTCTCAAAGCGACTTAGAGCTACTGTTGCATATGACCGGTGTCGGCCTGGCCGATCATAAAGATAAAACACTTCCGCAAGCATTATCATTATCAGTACAAAGCCTGTTGTCTAAAGTGGAAGGCGCCTACAGTGTGATTGGAGTGCTGGCTGATCAAGGACTTTTTGCTTTTTGTGATCAGAACGGTATTCGACCGTTGCTTATTGGTCGAAAAAAACAAGGTGATAAATTTAGTTATTGTTTTTCCTCTGAAAAACAAGTTTTCCAAGTTTTAGAATATGAATATTGGCGCGATGTTAGGCCTGGTGAATTAATATTTATTGATCATCAATTAGATATTCATACCTTTAACCTTTCCGAGAAAAAAGCCAGACCTTGTATGTTTGAGTGGATTTACTTCGCCGGTAGCGAATCGGAATGGCATGGACGCCCCATGTATGAAGTAAGACTAAAATTAGGAGAGATTCTGGCGGAAGAGTTTCAGAAGAAAATGCACCTGGAGCAATTTGATATCGATATTGTAACACCTGTTCCCGATACGGCACGAACTTCAGCCATTCGCTTAGCTGAGATTTTACAAAAGCCCTACCGAGAAGTTTTAGCTAAAAATCGCTACGTGCAGCGCAGTTTTATTACTCACCAGGCAGATTTGCGTTCGTTGATGGTGAATTTAAAACTGCTACCTATTGAAAGCCAAATTAAGGGAAAAAATATTCTTTTGGTCGATGACAGCGTAGTTCGAGGAACGACCTCTAAACGAATAGTTAAATTGCTTAAAGAAGCAGGGGCTGCGAAAGTTTATTTAGCCAGCACTTGTCCTGCGATTCGCCACGCCTGTTATTATGGAATTGATTTCCCTCGCAGCGAAGCTTTGGTTGCCCATAATAAAACAGATTTACAAATAGCCGACATTCTTGGAGTCGATGGAATTCAGTATTTACCATTGAATCGACTGAATGAAGGTATAGGGATACCTAATTTATGTTCGGCCTGTGTTGACGGAGACTACGTTGTCCCAGTGAACAAAGATGATTTTTTGTCTCATCATAAAAGTAATTTAAAAAACAAAAATACTTCAAATGAAGAAGTAAAAGCAAGAAGGTTGCAATGAGAATACAAGTTTTATTTGGAAGCCAAAGTGACGAGAGAATATTTAACCCATTAGTCGACTTTTTAAGCCCACTGGGTGAAGTAAAAATGACGGTGGCGTCGACCCATAGAGATCCTTTAAAAGTTAAGGAAATTGTGACCAGCGATGAGGCCGATGTCTACGTAGCTGGCGCAGGCTTAGCGGATCACTTACCTGGAGTAGTAGCTTCATTAACCAAAAAGAGCGTATTTGGAGTTGCTGTGAATGGTGCCTTTGGTGGTCTCGATGCCTTTTTGTCTATAGTGCAGATGCCAAAAGATATACCGGTTATGTGTGTCACTGAAAATAACATTGCAGATGTGTACACATTTTTGAAAAAAATTTCGGAAGCTGATACAACAACATTACGATTGAATTGGAATAGAACTGCTAAAGATTCTTATGTAGACGAGGCCCTTCAAATGAAGTTGAAAAAAATTAAAGCTTAAAGTCGGGGAGATCTATGAGTTTAGTTTATCGGGGTTCAGTTAAAGACATTTATCAAGACGGTAAAAATCTTAAATTTGTTTATAGTGATCGATATTCCATTTATGATTGGGGTGAAATGCCAGATCATATCCCCCACAAAGGGGAAGCTTTGGCTTTCATGGCGGCAGCTTTTTTTGAACATCTTAAAACCAAAAATATCTTATCTCACTACATTGGCAGTGCTGAGAAGAATAGTATCCTAGTAAAACCGGTCGAGGTCATACGGCCAGGATGGACAGACGGTAAATATAACTACGGCGTCTATGACAATCGACCGACTGAGTGTTTGGTGCCATTAGAAATTATATTTCGTTATCGCTTAGGGTTGGGAAATTCTTTAGAGAAAAGATTGAAAAATAATCCTGCTTATTTGGCGGACTTGAACCTAGAGGACGTTCCTAACGCGATGACAGAGTTTAATCCTGCTTTAGTGGAATTTTCGACTAAATTGGAAACAACGGACCGTTATCTGAATCAAAAAGAATTGACTGAAATGCAAGTGCTTTCAAAGACTGAGCAAGTTTATATTAAACAATTTACTCAAGACGTCGCAGCAGAACTAAAAAGCCTATTTTATAAATGTGGAATTGATTTATGGGATGGAAAAGTTGAGTACGGATTTGGACAAAAAAAATCCAATGGAGAGCGTGAACTATTCTTAGTCGACTCTATCGGACCCGATGAGTTAAGACTAACAGTGGATGGCTTGCCTTTATCAAAAGAATTTTTAAGGCAAATGTACGCGCGATCTTCGTGGGCGGATAATGTTTCCAAGGCGAAGGCTATTGCGGCATCCAGAGGACAGCAAGATTGGAAGAAAATCTGTAAGGACGAACTGCATTCTGTACCTGAACGCCTATCAGAAGATCAGTTGGAATTGGCTTCAGATCTTTATTTGTCATTGGCAAATACTTTAGCTAAAGCTTTAAGAAAACCATTGCCATTTGCAGAAAATAAAAATTTAGAAAACTGGAGTGATCGAGTTAGGCGCACATTAAAGGCTGTAGGTGTTAGCTTGTGAAGGTAGTAGTTCTAGGTCAAGGCGGCCGAGAGCAGGCATTGGCTCAAGCTATTCTGCGATCTCCGAAAGCTTCGAGAGTAGTCGTAATTCCTGGAAATCCTGGAATGAAACTTTTGGGTATAGAATGTATAGAAGTTAATGCAGTTGATGATATTGTTAATTTTTGTCGAACTGAAAATATAGATTTAGTTATCCCCGGAAACGAAACTGTTATTTTATCGCCTATTAAAGAAAAGTTGAAAGTTTACGGAATAAAGTGTTTTTCGCCAGATCCGCAAATTGCGCGGCTAGAGTCATCTAAGGTTTTTTGCAAACAAATCCTTCAAGAAGCAGGAATTTTAACAGCCGATTATCAGCTTATACTTAATCAGGAAGAAGGACTACAAGCTATTGAGAAACATAATTTTTCAAGTCCATTGGTGTTGAAAGCGGATGGCTTGGCCCAAGGAAAAGGAGTGTGGGTTTGCAAAGATTTAGCAAGTGCTTTGAAATCCTTTGAGCATCTTATAAAGTCCTTTGGTTTTCCAGTGTTATTTGAGCACTGTCTTGTAGGGCGTGAACTTTCAGCCTTTGCGATCTGCCAGAATGAAAGTTATAGCTTTTTAGGAACTGCAGTGGATTATAAAAGAATCGATGAGAATCCATTCAGTGCTAATACGGGCGGTATGGGGGCCTATAGCCCATGTCACTTTATTGAAGAAAAGGATCAAAAAGAGATTGAAAATATTTTTTCCAAGATTTTAAAGCTAACAGCACAGAAAAATTTAAACTACCAAGGTTTTTTATTTGCTGGCCTGATGAAAACAGAAAAGGGTATTGCGGTTATTGAATTTAATGTCCGCATGGGTGACCCAGAAACTCAAGCTTTGCTTCCGCGGTTAAAAAGTGATATTTTAGAACTTTTAATGAATCCGGGCCAGAATAGATGTGATTTGTCTGTTGAAACTTCGGTTCATGTAGTTATGACAAGCCAAGGTTATCCCACTGCTGACATGAATTTAAATCATAAAATTAGCATTAATAATCAACCAGATATGATCTTTTTCTCGGGAGTTAAACTAGGTTCCGAAGGGTTAATCAATTCAGGAGGGCGAGTTTTAGGTATTACGGCCTTAGCAAAAGATATCGAGAGAGCCCGCGAAAAAGCCTACAGCGAAATTAAGAATATTCACTTTGCTGGTTCTTACTTTAGAAAGGACATAGGGTTATGAAGCCTATTCGCCTTGCCATACTCGCTTCAGGTCAAGGCACTAATGCAGTATCAATAATTGAAAGTTGTAGTACCCCAGTTCGAACAGAAATTGTTATAAGTGATCAGCCACTGGCGCCAGTTGTTAAGAAAGCACAAAATCTTGGTGTTAAAACTTATATCGTGGAAAAAAAATCCAGCAAACAAGATCACGAGTCGGAAATTTTAAAAATTCTTAAGCATTACAAAATCGATTGGATCTGTATGGCGGGGTATATGAGAATTTTGTCAGAAAATTTTTTAAATGAATTCTCTAGCTGGCATGAAAATAAATCTCAGGTGGTTAATATTCATCCCTCATTACTTCCACAGTATCCAGGCTTGAATTCAATCGAGCGCGCCTACCAGGACAAAGTAGCTGAAGGCGGCGCTTCGCTTCACTATGTTGATTCGGGAGTAGATACAGGACCTATTTTGTATCAAAGTAAAGTGGCCTTAGATTCTAATCATACATTTGCTGATTTTAAAAGTTTAGTGCACAAAACAGAATATCAGCTGTATAGAAATTTTTTAAATGACTTGGCGACACAAAAAATCCAGACCTTTTTTTATAAGGATAATTAGATGTTAAGACTTTCTGTAAAAAGTAAATTTGACACCTCAACTCAAGATCGACTCACTAAAATCTTAGGATCAGATAAAATTAAAAACCTAGCGGTCAGTAGGGTTTACTGGTTATCAGGTGATGTCCGTGACTATCCATTGGATAAAATATTTTATGATCCTATATCTGAAGAAATGACCGCTGAATTTCCGGTTTTTTATCCCCAGAGTATTTATGTAGAAGTTCGCTTTCAGGCAGGTGTAACTGACAATATAGCTCGCTCGGCTACGGAAGCTTTAATGCTGTTTGATCCATCAGACAAGTCCTCATGGCAAGATTACAAGTTAAAAGTCCATAGCGGTTGGCAGCTAGAAATATCTCCACTAGATAATGCAAAAATAAGTCACGACCAGGTTAAAGCAGCGATATATGAAGTATTTGCTAATCCATTACTTAACGTGATTCAAGTCGTGCAGGGCGAAGAACTTTTGAAAATGAATGCTTGGAAGGAATTTGATAAATATTGGATTAGTCCTAAATCTAAAAACTTAGAGCTTAAAACTTTCGACCTGAATTTCGACGTTCTTATGAAGTTGAATTACGACCGTGGTCTGGCTTTAAGTACCAACGAAATTCAAGCTTTAATCACTGAATATTCTAAACCTGAAGTTCAAAAATCCCGCAGTTCAAAGGGGTGGGATAAAAAAATAACGGAAGTCGAACTTGAATGTTTCGCGCAAACCTGGAGTGAGCATTGTAAACACAAAATATTTGCGGCGGATATCGATTACACTGAAGAGCTACCTGAGTATTCAGAGCAGCCGCGATTGGGGTCAAAAAAAATCAACAGTCTTTATAAATCATACATTCAAAAAGTCACTAAAGAGCTAGATGAAAAAATGTTGAAAGAAAAAAGTGAAAGCTATTTAGTATCGGTTTTCAAAGACAATGCGGGCATTGTTAACTTTGATAAAAATGTAAATCTTTGTATTAAGGTGGAGACTCACAACAGTCCTTCTGCGCTGGATCCTTTTGGTGGAGCTTTGACAGGAATATTGGGGGTTAATCGAGATATTTTAGGTTGTGGCTTATCCGCCAAACCCATAGCTAATACCGACGTCTTTTGTTTATCCACCGCGGATTTATTTCCCTCCGCAGATGACCCTCGTCGTCCTGAAAAATTAAAAGATCCGGGTACATTATTCCGCGGTGTTCATGCTGGAGTAGAAGAGGGTGGAAACCAAAGTGGTATACCCACTTTGAATGGGGCTTTTCATTTTGCCAGTGAATTTGCAGCCAAGCCTTTGATCTTTGTTGGATCCGTCGGGGTTATGCCAAAAAAAGTTCAGGGCCGACCCAGTGAAGAAAAAAAAGTAAATTCCGGAGATTTAGTTGTTGTAGCCGGAGGCCGACTGGGTAAGGACGGAGTTCACGGTGCGACTTTTAGTTCGCTGGCCTTGGCAGACAATATGTCATCCAGCGTAGTTCAAATTGGTGACAGTATTACTCAGAAACGAACATTAGATTTTACCTTGAAAGCACGAGATCTAGGCTTAATCCAGGCTATCACTGATAATGGAGCAGGCGGAGTTAGTTCATCGATTGGTGAAATGGCTAGTTTAAGTGGTGGAGCAAAGATTGATCTATCTAAACATCCGGTAAAATATCATGGCCTTGAATATTGGGAGATGTTGGTCAGCGAATCTCAAGAACGTATGTCCTATGCCGTTCGCCCAGAAAATAAAGAAGCCTTTTTGCAATTAGCTAGTCAATACGGAGTAGAAGCCTTTGTCTTAGGGGAGTTTAACGATTCAGGCTATTTTGAAGTGAATTACAAAGATCAACCACTGGCATATCTTCAACTTGATTTTCTGCATGATGGTTTAGAAAAGATGAAACTTAAAGCTCACTACACAGGACCGGTGAATTATAAAGAGTTTCACCGACACACTCCACGCTTGCCTAAGCCCCAAAAAACAGCGGCAGGCATTGAAGCTGTTTTAAAAAAGATTCTGTCCTCTATGAACGTAGCGTCTAAAGAATCACTCATTCGTTATTATGATCATGAAGTGCAAGCAGCGACCCGGCTAAAACCCTACAGCGGAAAAACGCAACAAGGGGCTAGTGATGCCGGAGTTATCGATTTACATATTCATGGTGGTGAGAAAAACAATGCGGTCGCCGTATCTTGCGGACTTTGTCCTCAGCTATCTTATCACGACACCTATTTAATGGCGATGCGTGCAGTGGATGAAGCAATGAGAAATTTAGTGGCCACAGGAGCAGACCCCTCTCAAGTTGCATTAGTTGATAATTTTTGCTGGCCGGATCCTTTAGATGGTCCGCGAAATCCCGATGCCAGCTACAAACTGGCTCAGTTGGTGCGTGCCTGTGCGGGGCTTTATGAAAGCGCTAAAGTCTACGAGGCCCCGCTGGTCAGCGGTAAAGACAGTATGAAAAATGACTTTATTGGCTTAAACAAAGCCGGTGAGTCCATAAAAATTTCTGTGCCGCCGACATTACTTGTTACTGCCATGGCGCGAATTCCAAACGCTGAGAAAATAGTGCCGGGTTACTTTAAACAATCCGGAGACTTAATTTATTTTGTGGGAGATTTAGTCGAAGATCTGTATGGATCTGCTTATACACATGAATTTGAAGCTGAAGAAAATCTATCGATTCATTATCCTCAGTTAGAAAAAAATAAAAAATTATATTCTGATATTTTTCAATTTATTCAAAGGCATCCGATTTCTTCTTGTCATGATATTTCTGATGGAGGGCTTTTAACGGCAGTGTCGGAAAGTTGTTTCGGAAATGACCTGGGGGCGGATTTGGATTTGCATCATTTCAATTGGAATCAATTGTGGTCAGAGTCTGGATCACAGTTTGTGATCAGCCTTAAGCCGGAACTTAAAGAAGAGTTTGAAAAACAGTTTAACAAGAGATGTCATCTATTGGGTCAAGTGATTCCACAGACCACGATTTCTTGGGTCTTTGAAAACAGACCACATCAAGTTCAACTCAAGGATTTAAAACAAAAATGGTCGAAAGGGGTGTTAGAAATTTATGAAAACTAAATTTTTAGTTCTCTTCGGAGATGGAATAAATTGCGAAAACGAAACGGCGCAAGCCATAGAAAATGCAGGTGCAAAGGCCGACAAGGTTCATGTCAACGAACTGGTGTCTAATCCTAAAAAGCTTTTAAATTATCAGGGCTTTGCTATTCCTGGAGGGTTTTCATTTGGGGATCACTTGGGAAGCGGTCAAATTTTGGCTTTAAAGTTAGAGAAAAATTTAAATCAAGAGTTGTTAAAATTCTGCGAGACCGGCGTGGTCATAGGTGTATGTAACGGATTTCAAACACTAACTAAACTGGGATTGCTTCCAACGCCTACGTTTCATCGTAGTTGTGCCCTGATTAAAAATAAGCAAGGTCATTTTATTAATCGTTGGGCTGATGTACACCTGAACACCATGAGTCCCTGTATCTGGACCAAAAATTTACCTGAAAATTTTGCTTTACCCATTCGGCACGGAGAAGGCCGCTTTGTGGTTAAAGATTCCAAAGAGCTTGAATGTTTAAATCAAAATCAACAGGTGGTTTTAAGATATTGTAATGATGAAAATGGATCTACAGAGCGCATTGCGGGAATATGTGATACTTCTGGACGGATATTTGCGTTAATGCCACATCCAGAAGCTGCGGTTTATGACTGGCAATTGCCTTATCAAGGTGTGGCCTACGGTCAAAAGTTTTTTGCAAATGCTGTTAATTACTTAAGGGAGTGCTAATGAATGAGTTAGTAAAGATAAAGCGAGCATTATTAAGTGTATCTGATAAAACAGATTTGCTAACTTTGGCAAAAAAGCTAAATGATTTTAATATTGAGATGATTGCAAGTGGCGGCACCGCTAAGACACTTATGGAATCAGGCTATAAAGTTACGCCCGTAGAAAAATTAAGTGGGCACGGTGAAGCCTTCCAAGGTCGTATGAAAACTTTAAGTTTTGAAATTTCGTCCAGTCTATTGTTTAAACGCGGTGATGAAAAAGACAAAGCACAAGCTGTACAATTAAAGATTGAACCGATTGATTTAGTCGTAGTTAATCTATATCCGTTTCATCAAACAGTTGAGCGCGGTGCCGAACTATCGGCAGTCATTGAAAATATTGATATTGGCGGTCCTACTTTACTTCGTGCCGGCGCAAAGAATTATCAATCAGTAGCTGTGCTCAGCTCTCCGAATCAGTATCGAGAGTTTATCTCTCAGTTGATTGAGTCTGGTGGTGGTACTGTTTTGGAAAGTCGAAAAAAATGGTCTGCTGAAGCTTATACGCTAACAGCATTTTATGATTTGGCGGTATCAGGGTATCTAGCAACGACATCGACATCTTTGCGTTATGGTGAAAATCCTCACCAAAAAGCGGTGGCTTTAAAAAATCCTTTTGAAAAAGGATTACTGCATACTGAGCCCTTGGCCGGAAAAGAAATGTCGTATAATAATTATTTAGATGCGGATTTTGCCTTACAAACACTAAAAGATCTTCACCACTGGAGAAGTGATCTTTCAGCAGCTGTTGTGGTGAAGCACAATACTCCCTGTGGAATAGCTCTTCACCAGGACCCTCTAAAGGCACTCGATAGCGCTTGGAAAGGCGACGAGAAAAGCTCTTTCGGCGGAGTATTGGCTTTAAACTTTCCTTTAACGGAAACGATAGCTCAATTTTTTGAAGGAAAATTTGTTGAAGTTATAATGGCTCCGCAAATAGATCGCGCCGCTATAAATATTTTAAAGAAGAATTGCCGTTTAATTGAAGTTGATTTGCAGATGCGAGCAGCAACGACATCAAAAAATGTTCGTACTGTAGATGGCGGTTTGTTGGTGCAAGATAAGGATCGATTTCAGCACTTCGATTTAAAATGGGTGACTCAAAACAAAATGTCCGCTGAGTTGTCAGCGACGACTGAGTTTGCTTTTATTTGTGTAAAAAACTTAAAAAGTAATGCGATATCGTTGGCGCAAAACATTGATACGGACAACTCATTTGAGTTGCTAACAATGGGATCTGGTCAAACCAATCGCATAGATTGCATTGAAAAATTAATTGCCTCGCGCTTAAAAGATAAAAATGTCAATGATCTTACAAAAGTTGTTTTGGCGTCAGATGCTTTTTTTCCCTTTGCAGACTCAGTGCAAGCAGCTGCCCAATTGGGAATAAAAACCATAGTACAACCCGGCGGATCAGTTAAAGATCCAGAAGTCATAGCTGAAGCTGACAAGCTTGGTTTAGCCATGGCCTTTACCGGACGCAGACACTTTTTACATTAAAAGGTGCCAGGCAACCAAACTGTAAACAGTGCAGCAAAAGTTGTATATTATAGAAAGAGAAAAATATGGATTATAAAAAAGCCGGAGTCGATGTCGAAAAAGCTGATATGTTCGTCGATCGAATCAAAAAATTAGTTCCGCAAACTTTTAACGAAAATGTGATGCAGGGAATTGGCGGTTTTGCAGCGGTTTACAAACTTTCACATCAAAACTATTTAGCAGCTAGCACCGATGGTGTAGGCACCAAATTGAAATGGGCTCAAGCCACACAAAAGCATCATGGTATTGGAATAGACTTAGTGGCGATGTGTGTGAATGATTTGTTATGCGTTGGGGCCACTCCATTATTTTTCTTGGACTACATGGCCTTTGGAAAATTAAATACAGAAGTCAGTGAAGAGCTGATCGCTGGCATGGTCGATGGGTGTAAGCAGTCGGGAATGGCGCTGATTGGCGGGGAAACGGCAGAAATGCCCGGAATGTACAGTCAAGAAGAGTATGATTTGGCCGGCTTTAGTGTTGGTCAACTTAGTCCAGAAAGTATGTACAGTGAAGACAAAATAAAAGAGGGCGATGTTCTTATCGGTGTTGCTTCTAGTGGCTTTCATTCCAACGGGTATTCACTTCTAAGAAAGCTGGTTGAAGATCACGAAACTGATCTGATTCAACAATTGTTAACTCCCACAAAAATATATGTTTCCTTAGTAAATGATATTAAAAAAGAATTTCCTCAGATTGTATTAGCCATGGCTCATATCACTGGCGGGGGTATTGAAAACATTCCACGAATGAGTGAAAAATTTGATTATGATATCCAAGGGTGGCCGCAACTTTCCGAATTACCATCAGTATTCCAAACCATCAGCGATCGCAGCCAAATGTCGCGTCGTCAGCTTATGGAAACTTTTAATATGGGAGTGGGTTTAGTTTTGTTAGTTAAAAAAGAACAGGCCGAAGCAGTGATGAAATCGATTCACTCGCAGGATCAAAAATGCTGGCGCCTAGGCGCCGTTCACAAGGGTAGCGGAAAACTACTTTCCTAAAAGGTGCCAGGCTACATTTCGGAATGCAGTGCATTCCGAAATGTAGCCTGGCACCTTTTAGGAGCTGGCGCTTGAATAGTGCTTTACGCAGAATGCCCAGTATTTTTTAGTGATGAAGATAAGTAGACAAGGCATAATTATTCCCCAAGCTAAATAAACTGTATTCAGTGGTTCAATCAAAAAGCGGGCAGGAATTGAAGCGACCATAGCAAACGGCAGAATAAAGATCAGGACATATCTCAGAACCCCTTGGCCAACTGTGCCGTATATTCCATCGGGACGAAGTCCTAGTTTAAAAACAGAGTGCCATACATACTGAAGAAAATCAGCGCGTTCGAACAGAATGGAAGTGGCATTCAACATAAATCGTCCGCAGAAAATAACGCTTAATCCGGCGGGCACCATAATAAGTAACCACAGTATTCTCCACCAGGTAAAATCAGGTATTTGAGAAAGCGCCCATATTAATCCGCTGCCAGTAATAAAAAAGCATGGAAGATGAGAGATCGAAAGTTTCTGCGAAGTCAGCATGAAAATTTCATTTACAGGCTTGGTCAGTAACATATCTATATTTCCGCGACGAAGATCCTCAGCAAATTTGATGAAATTGGGGTCCCATAAAATCATATAAATAGAATCCACAAACAAAGCCAAAAAAATAAAGACGCGCATTTCAGATAAGTTCCATCCCGCTAAAGAGGATGTGTGAAGATATAAAACTTCATACAAAATTAATTGCGTTCCATACCATATGAGTTCGCCAATAATTAGAATGACGAAATTAAAACGAAACTCAAGATCAGCGACAAGGCTGGCCTTAAAGAAAGAGGCATAAAGTATTATATATTTTTTTAACAGCTGGAATAGACTCACTTAGGCCCCTATTCCTGTGTAACCGCGCAATCCACGAGTCCACAAAATGCGAGCAACGACAGAAGTAACTAAAAAGCTGACAAATATGGATAGAAAGCCCTGAAAAACTAAGTCACTTCCGCAACGCCCTGTCATATAGGCTACGGGTGTGTAGACGCCTGCAGAGAAAGGCAGTATCAATAAAACCTTGGTCAAAACTGCCGGCATTAAATCAATAGGAACTAATTCGCCGGCTAATAGCCAGAGCGACAAATTCTTGACCAAAGTAAACGACTTAACTTTGGTTATGTAAAAAGCAAAACTGCTGACAATAAAACTCAGATTGTGAATCAAAAAAAGATAGCACAAAACTAAAAGCATCGCTAAGGGAAGTCTGGAGAAGTCTACGGGAAGATCGTAGGCAATAGTTATTGCCAATGGAAAACTTAATGAAATAATTGTGGTTATAACTTTGTATCCCATTAATTGAGACAAATAGTATTCATAAAAACTAATAGGTCTTGTCAGTATTATGTTGATGTTACCGCTGCTGACCTCTTCGACCATCATTCCTTCATACATCCAACTGATGCCGACGCGGCCTAAAAAAGGGGCCCAAACAGCATAGGCTAAATACATATCCTTGCCAAAGCCACCAATTTCAGTTGTTCCAGCAACTGCAAAAATAGCAATCCATAAAATAAGTTCGATACCTACGGAAATTGCTGGCTGCAGAATGCTATCAATAAAAAAATTGAATCTGTACTCTAAATTGGAGACGACCGCCAATTTAAAGAACGCTTGATTCCTTCGCCAAAAAGCGGTGAATAACTTCTTCAAAATCAACCTCATCTATTTTCAGATCTACGACTTCTCCCGACTTTAAAATGTCACTGAGTTTTTCAGAAAGTTCGTCTGATTCATAAACCAACTCTCTTTCTAAAATATCATTTTTATATCGATAGATAATTTTTTTAGCCTGCTTAGCTTCAGTCGTAAATTCTTCAACGGTGCCGTCGTAAACAAGACGTCCTTTTGAAATAAGCAACAATCGATCGGCAAGTTCGGAAATATCATCCATATAGTGTGAAGTTAAAATTACAACGGGTTTATACAGTTTTACGTAGTGTTCTAAGAAATGGCGAATTGCGTTTTGAGCAACAATATCCAATCCTATAGTCGGTTCATCTAAAAATAAAACGCGCGGACGGTGAAGGAGTGCTCCAATAATTTCCATTTTCATACGCTCACCCAGACTTAAACGTCGTAGCTGGGTATCCAGTACATGCGTGCAATCAAACATTTCAGCCAGCTCTTGCACTCTTTTTTTTGCTTCTGTCCGATCGATGTCGTAAATGTTAGTCAGTAAGGCGTAACTGTCGCGCGCAGAAATGTCCCACCATAATTGATTTTTTTGACCTAAAAGCAAACTCATTTGTTTTAAATAATCGTAATCACGTTGCCAAGGATTGTAACCCAAAACAGAAACTTTTCCTTCTGACGGATAAATTAGGCCGGATAAAATTTTAAGCAGCGTGGTTTTTCCAGCTCCATTAGCTCCGATCAGGCCTACGATTTTTCCGGACTCGATATTTAAATTAATATTTTGCAAAGCGACTTTTTCGATGTACTCACGACTCCAAAGCCCTTTGATCGATTCAATCACGCCTTCTTTTTTGGAATAGGTTTTATAGACTCGTTTTAGGTTTTCAACTTGAATCGCATATTGCATAAAAAGAACTAAAAATATTTCTGTGTTCTGACTTTGGCCGACAAGTATGCGGCTAAAGTATTTTTAATAATATCACCAGGAATAAACGGCAATAATCCAGCGGCCATTAGGGCCTCAAAGGGAACAAAAAAAGAAAGTCCAATCAGTCCAAAGAGAAAAACTAAAGCGCTTCCACAAAAAGCCGCGATAAGACTTTTCTTAAAAGTACGAGTAAATCCCTTGTCAGCTAAGTATCCCACGACATAACTAGAGCAAACCATTCCCGCCAAATAACCTAAAGTGGGACCAAGCAGTAATCCACTTTTACCAGCGGCGAAAACGGGAAGTCCAAAGCCACCAAGCGCCATGTACAAAAGTAGAACAGCTAAGGCGCGTTTTCTACCCCAAGAGAGGGCAACTAAAGTTACACCAAAAGTTTGCCCGGTGATAGGAACAGGTGTCCACGGCAACGGAATAATAATCTGTGCTAATAGACTTAAGACAGCTACTCCAGCAATTATAGAAATAAAATCAGATAGTGTCTTACGTTCTGCCTTAGAGATAATTTGTGGGATGAGTGCTTCTGAGCTTATATACATATTACTTCGGTTGCGGCTTAAGCATTTTTTTAACTTCCGCGATGTGATTTTCTTCTTCTGTAATCATTTCGCGAGCATATTCTTCAAGATAAACGGACTTGCCTTCAACCATTTTAAGTAGTTCGTAAAGATTTTCAACTTGTGATTGTTCATGCTGAAGGCTTTCATTTAAAATATCATTTAAAGAGTGTTTCGAGGTTTCAATAAGTTTACCAATTTTAAGACTTGGGTGACCGCCCAAAGTCGTAATATGTTCTCCAGCTACGCTAGCGTGCATAAGTGACTCATTGGCTTGATCGCGTAACCACTTAACGATCGGTATGCGATTATGACCAAAGACCATTAATGAATAATGTGTATAGCGTACTACGCCGGCCAATTCACATTCTAAAATTTTGTTCAAAACATCGATAATTTTACTTTCACTCATGGTCATTCCTTTTGTAATAGATAAGTCTTAAGTTTACTCACAACATTTTATAATGAAAATTTAAAATCAAAAATATAACGCAACGAGAGACTTCTGTGGGTCAGAACTTGACCTAGGGGCTTACTGTTGCATTCTAAGTAGGCAAATAAAAATACATTTGATGACAAGCTAAAGTTGTTTTTCTATATTTTTAATCCAGTTAGGCGGGATTAAGTGATTTCTATATTAGTTATCATCGTGTGTCTTATTTTAAATGCTATATTGTCTTGTGTTGAAATGGCGTTTGTTACCGTTTCGAAACCTCACCTTAGAAAGCTTTCCAATGAAGGCGACAAAGCAGCCGCTAAAATTTTAAAACTCAGGGGAAATCCGGAAAGAGTACTTTCTGTTTTGCAAATTGGTATTACCCTAGTTGGAGCTGTTTCGGCTGCAGTAGGAGGAGCTGGGGCTGATGATTTGCTAAATCCGTTTTTTCAAAGCAATTTCGGGCTTTCAGAACAAGCATCAGGGACATTGGCTATCGTTATCGTCGTCGTTCCTTTAACATATTTATCGGTCGTGATTGGTGAACTAGTACCCAAAACTTTGGCTCTGCGTTTTCCAATGAAGTTTGCGAAAATGGGAAGTTATTTTTTGTCTATATTAGATCGACTATTCGCTCCGGTGGTTTTTTTACTCGAGATATCGACGAAATTTATTATATCACCATTTATAAAACAAATGGGAGTCGAGGCTATCAGTGAACAGCCAGGTAATATCGACATTGATGATTTAATGGATACAAATAAACAATATGTGTTTAACTTAATTGCTTTAGACAAGCGTAAACTAAAAGATATTCTTGTGCCTTGGAGTAAGGTGACAAAAATAGAAAAAGGTGCACATTACCGTGAAGTTTTAGCCTTAATTCGAAGTACAAAATATACACGCATACCCATAACTGAAGACGATCAACCGATTGGAATATTGCACTCTAAAGATTTCACGTCGGAAGTAGAAATTTCTACTTTAAGTTGGAATGAGCTCATTCGTCCAATATTTTTTATGAGCGCTGAAGAACCGATTCTTAATGCACTCAAAACATTACAAAATAAACGTAGTCACATGGCTGTCGTGAAAAGTAAAAACGAGATTATAGGGATTGTGACTTTAGAAGATATTTTTGAAGAGGTCGTCGGGGATATCTATGATGAAGATGACAACCCGCAGTTCCTATTGTCATCTAACTCGAAAATAAGAACAATGAATTTACCCCAAAAAAGATAAAGAATTATTTTGGAAAATGTGGAGTGAGTAAAGGCGCTACAACGTTGAACTTGATTCGCTCATTTTCCGCAGACAGCTGATAATCAGCTTCGATTTCCGCATTTACAACGCCCGAGCAGAAAAGATTATGCTCGCTATTTAAAGGTTGAAAAGAAAAATCTTTAATTGTGACCCGCGCCTCTGTGGTTGCTACAATCAGTGTCCAGCTCTGAGCGCTGTCATCCCAAACAGATAAAACTAAATCCGCTGAATACGTAACATCCTTTACAAGTAACTCTGACTGAGGGGAATTAATAGATACTTTAAGTTGAATCTCTTGTTTTGAGCCTTTAAGTGGTAAAGAGCTATTAGAAATTTGCTCCCGCGTATAAGAGTATATTTTGTAGCCTGTAGAGTGTAAGTCAGTGCCATAAACCATAACCGCCTTCATGGCTAAAGCAGCGGAAGCTGTGTCGTCTTTGAATAGCTGCAGGGATCCCAACCCATTACAATCTTCGATTGAGCTTCCTAAGCCCGACATAACTGGCAATATAATAGCTTCAGATTGTTTTGGGGCATCCTCGGACACCTGGGGAGAAGTCGTTTGCTGGCTACCCGTATCGCTATTACCTGTGGCCACTTGAGTGGCAACGTCGGACTCACTGTAGCCTAAACCAGTCGTGCCTGTGTTGTTAACTCCTTGATTTGTCGGAGTAATTTTAGGTGTATCTGATTGCTTTGAACAGGCTGCCCCTAATAGCGCAAATAATAATACTATAATTACATTTCTCATACTTCCTCCGAAGCTGAAGCGTTTATACCAAAAAATAGGCAAAAAATCAAGTTCAAAGCCAAAGTTTAAAGCATTGATCCTCTATAAACTTGGTAATAGGCTTTGGTGATGAGCAAAGATATGGAAAAGAAGCCAGAGCCGCCCATTGAAGTGCCTATTGGGCGACTATCGCCCGAAATCCTGGACGCTGTGATTGAGGAATACATTTTGCGCGAAGGGACTGACTATGGCGCGGTTGAAGTCAGTTTAGCTCGAAAGAAAGAGCAAGTGTTTAATCAACTGCAAAAAAATAAAATCAAAATAGTTTTTGATGCTAGTTCCGCTACGGTCACTTTAATTACTGCGGAATAACCACAAAAGTTCCAAATTCTTTATCTGAATGATGAGGCGGCTTTGAGACTGTTCCATAAAGTGGTGAAACAGCAGTGGCCGTCATCGGCAGAGTTATTATTGGAGAAGCGCTATTAAAAGTTGAACTAAAAACTGCGGTTCCATTAATGTTTTGAGAATCTTTAATACTGAACGCTTGTCCGTTCGTTAAGCCTAAAGAACTTAAGTCAACCTGTACCGAATCTGCGCGACTCCAATTATAAACGATGATGTGACCTCGTCCAGGCTCGTAAAAGTTAGGTCTTACAAAAATTTTGGTGGCGTTAGCTCCGGTAGGTTTTGCAGTGAAGTAGGTATTACTTGGAAAACTCGATGAGCGCGCAAAACTTGTATATAAAGTATTTCCGGTCATCACTGGATTAGAGCAATTTGATCCCAATTCAAAATTCCCAGAAGCCAAATAGTTGTTTTTCACTTCGGGTGTGGTGCACGGAGTTCCTCCCCAGCCTACGACATCAGTCCCTCGGCGATCTCCATTTAAGGTTGGCCCATAGGTATAATTAGAAATCATTTTAAAGCCCACAAAGGCCGTGTTACCGCCGCCGATTAGAAAATTAAAGGTTGGCCCATTAGGGACAGGATTACTACTTTCGAAAAAAACATTTCCTTCAAAGTGTAGATTATGAATTCCACCATTATCGGTGTAAGCTTGCATATTAAAGCCAAAGTTTGAAAATGAAAGATTGTCTTTACTTAGTCGTACTGGGGCTGTGGGGGAAAAGTTTTGGATATACAGCCCGTGCCCTTTACCCGGATCTCCGCCGGAAGTATCTTCCCAACCGTTATAAAAAAGAATATTACCATAATATTCACTTCCGTTGGAGTTGTTAAAAGTTCCAATTCCACCGCCGCCGTTGCTGGCAATGTTATTAATAAATTTACAACCGATGGTGCACTCATCACTTATGGCTGCACCCATATCAATTTTACCTTGCTGGGCCACGCGTGTGACGTGTCCTGTGTTGGTAATTTCAAGACCCCAATACCAAGTGTAAGAGCCTTTAGCCGTAAAAAGATTTTGATAAGCTTTGATCGGAGCATTGGCGGCGTGATCAGGACACGGTGTCGGTGGGGGGCCGCAACTTCCGCTCCAGCCTCGTACCACGGTGACTTTGTTTCCTACGATTCCTGCCACTTGCATTTCTTCATTATTAATAACGATCAATCCAACACCTTGGATTTTTGATGCATCAGATACATAGATATCGTCGTACTGATACGCAGTGTGTGTTCCCGTAGCTTGAGTCAGCGACCCTATCGGAGGTCCGCCGTCAATAATCGCACGTTGGCCAGGGATAGCTCTTACAATAATAGGGTTGCTGGCCGTACCATTTAATTTACCCACAAAGCGTCCTGCATAAGTTCCACCGGAAATACACACGGTATCTCCTGGTCGTATGCTTCCATTGGCGCCATCGAAAGCATAACCTAAAGACCAAGGACTATTTTGAGTTCCAGAATTAGCGGAAGATCCATTAACACTGATATAAAAAGTACAGTTTAGATTTGTAGTTGGTGGCGGGGGATTTGGAGTTTCTCCTGGTGTATTTTGTGATCCCTGCAAGGAGCTAGGACCAGATGATAAAGGAGCCGGAGAACAATTTTGAAAAACCATAGTCGTGGGAAGAAACACAAATCCTACGATAATTAAAAAAGCCTTAAGTTTTCTTTTCATTTTTCGCCCCCGAAAAATATTTTATCATTTAAGGACACAAACTTCTTTGTCCCGAGACCACGCATGCGGTACGTTTATTTAATTCCGTCATATCAGCCCCAATATCTTTTCCACCTGGGGCTGCGCCTTTGTAGGGAGAGCTTGGTGATAACTCAAAATTACTTTGACTAGGGTTGATAAAACCAATGCTCGCTATATTTGAAACATAGTTATTTGAAGCAGGATACCCTGATGAATTTATTTGAAATACATTGCCCGTCATTGTCCATTGGCTAGGGGCGATGTTGTTCAGTGCCGCAGTGCCTGTTGCCCCCGCGTCGTTACGCAATCCTGACCACGTACCGCCGGCGGCACTAGCGACAATGTTATTTGTCCAGACAAAATTATTGAACAACGGATCGCCACTGTCGTTAGCCCCCCAAAGCCAAGATCCAGAATTAGATGTGGTAATAAATGTATTGTGGTCAAACTTAATATTAGACATAGGCCCTAGCGTGGTGTTGTTACCTGCGCCAGCAAACATGCCAAGCCAGCCGTCATCACCCATCGCGGTTCCTGCAATTATCCAAAGATTGTTGTTAACGTTTATATTGTTTGTAAGTTGAATGCGTGTCCAGTCATCAGTTCGCGTAATGTTAAATCCACTACGCACATTTTTAACAATATTATAACGGAAAGTGATATCCTGGCAGACTGTCCACGGAGCTTGCCCGTCACTTCTACAGGTAAATAAAATAGAGTGTCCCGCTTGGGCTTCATACCAGTTGTTTTCAAAAATGTTATTTTCAAGAATAATATTTTTACCGTTTTTGATTTCGAAAAGATTTTTTACAACTCTTCTTGGGTTGGCATTTCTCCATGATAAACGTTTAAAGAAATGGTTATTTTGAATTGTAATATTATTAGGAACAAAATTTGGAATATCTGGGTCAGCACCACCAAGCATAATGTTTTCGCTGCCTGCTTCTATAAAGTTATTTGCCACAAGATTTCTTTCAGCGCCATTGGTCATAAGTATTCCTTGAGAATCTCCGCCATCTTGCCAAAAATTATCAATATAACTATTTATTATTTGTGAGTCCCGAACATTAAAATAAAATCCACGAGCAGTAGATGCGTTATCAGCGCCACGGACGATACATCTGTCGAAAATAAAGTGATGTGGAACTTCACCGTAGGTATCCTGTCCGGTTCCAAAATCTCCAAGATAGATTGGGGACTGTTGAAATTGAGTCGAGTTATGTCGTAGTATTTGAATACCCACAAATTTGTAATAAGAAGGCGGATTAGAGGCAGGTTCGGCTCGAATAGCGGCCTCGGATCCTGCGTATGGGGATCTGATTGTCGGCATATTGACAGAATCAGATGGTTGCACACGATTTCCTGCTGCAGGCAAACTTGAAAGTGCTGAGCTTTGAATCGTGATATATTCTGTTCCGGGTCCTTTATAAGGTAAATTAACAGTTTCGGTGTAGGTTCTACCCGCTTGAACAATAATCGTATCGCCCCGGCTAGCGGCATTAACTGCAGCCTGAATAGTAGAGTACTGTGAAGGTACATTTAAAATATTACCGGACCCAGGAGGAGGAGCGGCAGCGACCACGACACTCATAGTGTCGGAGCTGGAAAGTGTTCCATCCGATGCCGTTAAACGAAGAACATATGTTCCTGCTTGAGAAAAAGTTGCGGTAGTTGCTGCTGCTGATGCGTTTGCAAAAGTGACTGTTCCAGCTCCAGAGTCTTTAATCCAGGTACGAGTTAATGTTGATCCTGCCGGTAAGCCATCATCAGAGGCTGAGCCATTTAAAGAAGCGGTTGCAGGTAAAGTGATTGAGCGATCAGGTCCCGCATCAACTGTTGGTGCTTGATTTGGTGGAGCTGGTGTAGAAGCTGAAGCTACAATAACGGTTACTGTGTCAGAGGAAGATAAAACTCCATCCGAAGCGGTTAAGCGAAGAACATAAGTGCCAGCCGCAGAAAAAGTAGCGGTAGTTATGGCTGCAGAAGCATTCGCGAAAGTTACAGTTCCAATTCCGGAGACTTTACTCCAAGCAGCAGTTAATACTGAGCCATTCGGAAGTCCATCGTCACTAACTGATCCACTTAAAGACGCAGTAGAGGGTAAAGTGATGGAGCTATCGGCGCCAGCATTAGCGATCGGAGCTTGGTTGGTTGCTGCTGGAGTTTCTCCTGGTGTATTTTGTGTAGATTCACTTGATTTAATACCAGATGACAAAGGTGCCGGAGAACAATTTTGAAAAACCATAGCGGTCGGAAGAAAAATAAAGATCAAGATAATAAAAAAGGTGCGAAACTTTCGTTGGAGCTTGCGTTCTTTTTTCACCGATCCCCCTTAAAAATTGAGCGCTATATAGCTAGCCATTTCATTTCGGTAAGTAACATTTATAATATAAATAAATCTTACCAAAACGTGAAATAAAGTCCTAATATAAAAAGACTTTATTCAGCTGCGTTTCATTATGGCGCGCAAAAGTAATCGATTCTGTAAGCGCCAGCGACACTTAATGCAGGATTGAAGCGAACTGTTTTTGAAGAGACAGTGAACGCTGTGATTAAACTTCCATTAGGACCTGTAACTGTAACATCAGGCGTACCATCATTGTTGGTGTCCGCTGGAAAACAGTCCAATACTTTTTCGTCTTGAGTAATTGATCGGGCGATCTGAGAAAATTGTTCGGCATAGTTTTCTTCACAGATAGAAACAGAAAACCCGCTGGTTAACTGGGATAACTTTTGATATTTTGGCCCATAGTTTTCACCGGTAGAACGACACGCGGTATCTCCGGGTAATACAATACTTGAGTAATTAGTATAACTTTTATTAGCATCAAGTTTTGTATTTAAATCACTTAAGAAAGATTCCGCTGTTTGACTGCTGTACTGATCAGAGTCGCTCACGATAATAGTAACAAGTGAAGCATCACTTCTCATAAACTGAGTGTAACCTTGTTTTTTATGGGCTACAAAATTGTAAATTGAATCAAATGCTTTTTCATGTCCAGATCCGTTAGTTCCAACGTTAATCGTATTCATAAAAACTTGATTGGCATTCGGTGTTGTATTATCAATAAAAAATGCGCCGTCGCTTTGGTGCTCTGCGCGGCATAGGTTTCCTTTTTTGCAGGTAACATCAGATGCATTATCAGTCGTAGTAATAGCGACGCGAAAGTTTAAGTGATTGATGTGGGATAAAAAGGTTGAGAAGGCATTCGCAACTTTAGTCTGTTCTTGCGTCATTGATCCTGAGTTGTCCATGATAAATAGGATATCGACATTAGGATTGGGCTGATCTGAAATGGTAAAGTTTATACTGCGACCGATATATCCTTCGGGAGCTGTGATAACGGGAACATTAGCGCCTGTATTGTTTGAATCAGATAGACCACTTGATGCTTCCGTGAACTGTGTCTTAGAGCAGTTCTGAAAACTTAACATCAGTAATCCAAACAGTAGTACAATTAAAATAAAGTATCTGTTTCTTTCGCTCTTCATATATATCCCCCAGGCTAACTATTAAAAGGTAATGCAAAGAAATGGCCTAGGCGATGTGCGGTTAGTTTGAATACAGGTGCATGAGTTTTTACACTTCGATGTATCAAATCAAGATTGTGACATGAAATATAATAATTATTATAACTAGTTGTGAATTTTAACTCAGTTTATTTGTTGTCGTTTAGAATATATACATCTCAGAACTTATGTACTTGATTTAAAAAAAACGAAAAAAAAGACCAACTTCTTATGAGATTGGTCTTTTTTTTAAACTTATTTATTAGTAAATAACTATTTTTTAGCTGCTGGAGCCTTGGCATCAGCTGCCGGAGCCTTAGCATCAGCTGCCGGAGCTGCTGCGCCTGCCGCTGGAGTCGCCGCCGCTGCTGCTGCTACAGGTGCTGCTTCTTCTTCAGCCTGCTCAACAACCGATACGATTGTAATTTCTGGACGCGAGATTAATTTAATCCCATCTGGGATAGTCAAATCAGACGCATGGATTGAATCTCCGATACCAAGATTAGTCACATCAACTGTAATCGATTCGGGAATTTCAGTCGGAAGACATTCAATTTCCACCTGACGAACAATCACATTAAGTAGACCACCCTCAGATAGACCGATCGCCTTACCCTCGATTTTAATCTCGACAGATACGCGAACTGACTTTTTAAGGTCTATCGCAACCAAGTCAACGTGCTCTGGTGTTCGAGTTAATGGATTAACAATAACCTCTTTAAATAAAGCTACTTTTCCGTTAAGCGTCGTGTTGCTCGATTTAATATTCATTAAGGCATTTTCATAGGCTCGAGAGTTGTACTTTAATACATCATTAACATGTAATGAAATACTGACAGGATCTAATGACCCATAGATTACACCGGGAACCATTTTATTAACTCGTAATCCACGAGAATTTCTTCGGCCGGCTTCACGATTTTCAACATTTAATTCAATTCTTTGTTTCATAGCAGTTGTCCTTATTTCTTTTTAAATTTTCTAGCTCATATAATTAGTCGAACAATGAACTTACGGAAGTATGGTCATTAATTCGCTTGATAGCCTCTGCTAAAACAGGGGCTATGCTAATTACACTGACTTTATCAGTCTCTTTTGCCGCTGCACTTAAAGGAATTGTATCGGTCACAAAAACTTTCTCAATAGGACTTTCCTTAAGACGTGCTAGCGCAGGCCCCGAAAAAACCGGATGAGTGGCAATGGCGAACACCTGTTTTGCACCATTTTTTAATAAACTGTCAACAGCTTGTGTTAAAGTCCCTGCTGTATCTATCATATCGTCAACGATTACGGCAATTTTTCCATTCACATCGCCTATCAAATGCATGGCTTTTGCTTCTCCGGGGCTAGATCGACGTTTATCGACAATGGCTAAGGATGAGTTAATTCTTTTTGCAAAGGCGCGGGCTCTTTCTACGCCGCCGGCATCTGGACTCACTGTGACAAACTCATCCCCTGTGCCGAACTGATCTTTCCATGCCCGAGCAAGGGTAGGGATAGCAAATAAATGATCCACCGGACAATTAAAAAAGCCTTGAATTTGGGCAGAATGAAAGTCGATAGAAATCACCCGATTGGCGCCGGCCGTGGTCAGTAAATCAGACATGCACTTAGCCGAAATAGGGGCTCGAGGCGCAACTTTTCGGTCCTGGCGAGCGTAACCAAAGTAGGGCATAACCGCAGTGATAGAGGCAGCAGATGCTCTTTTTAAAGCGTCCAAAATAATAAAAAGTTCCATATAGCTTTGGTTGACTGGGGTGCAAGTGCTTTGAATCACGAAAACGTCCATGCCGCGGACACTTTCTTTGATTTCAACTTGGGTTTCACCATCTGCAAATTTATTGACCTGGCTTTCGCCCAAGGGAACTTGCAAAATTTTGCAAACATCTTTTGCGAGTTGTTCATTGGTGTTACCAGAAAATATTCTAAACTGATTTTTGTGTGGCATATTTTTTTCCGAGTGTTTAGACTGAATTTAATGAAGATACTAGGTTACAGATAGTAGAATGACAAGGAATTATATGACCGCTGTAAGCGTTAAATCCATTTATAGAAGTGCCGCTGAATTTTTAGATAAAGATATAGAAATTTCAGGTTGGGTCAGGAAAATTCGTGATCAAAAAAACTTTGGTTTTATAGAGCTTAATGATGGCACTTTTTTTAAAGGACTTCAGGTTGTATTTGATCAAAATTTACCAAATTTCAACGAGGTAGCTAAGCTTTCAATTTCATCATCGATTCACGTTAAGGGGCGCTTAATTAAATCTCAGGGCTCTGGCCAAGACTTTGAACTTCAAGCGAAAGAAGTAGCTGTCTTTCAACTGGCTGACCTTGAATACCCTTTGCAAAACAAACGACACAGTTTTGAATTTTTACGCGAAATCGCACACTTGCGCCCAAGAACTAATACCTTTTCTGCGGTTTTCCGAGTGCGCTCGGTCTTAGCTTATGCCTTACACAAATTTTTTCAGGAGCAAGGATTTGTGTATGTCACTACTCCTATCGTTACAGGGCTTGACGGCGAAGGAGCAGGAGAACTTTTTCGCGTTACAACTATGAATTTAGATAAAATACCTAAGACAGCCGAAGGTCAGCTTGATTTTCAATCGGATTTTTTTGGAAAAGAGACCAGCCTTACGGTCACGGGTCAGCTCCACGGTGAAGCCTATTGTTCAGCTTTTAAAAATATTTACACATTTGGGCCTACATTTCGTGCGGAAAATTCAAATACCTCTCGGCATGCCGCTGAGTTTTGGATGATTGAGCCTGAAATTGCGTTTGCTGATTTAGGCGTGAATATGGATTTAGCCGAAGACATGATTAAGTATATTATAAATTACGTGATGAAGGAATGTCCCGAAGAGATGGCGTTTTTTAATCAGTTTGTCGAAAAGGGATTGTTTGATAAGCTTAAAAACGTAACCAGCAATCAGTTTGCACGGGTCACATATACAGATGCAGTTGATATTCTTCTTAAATCAGGAAAAAAGTTTGAGTATGCGGTTAAGTGGGGAATGGATCTTCAGTCTGAGCACGAAAGATTTTTAGCGGAAGAGCACTTTAAGAAACCAGTTTTTGTCACAGATTATCCAAAAGAGATTAAAGCTTTTTATATGAAGTTAAATGATGATAAAAAAACCGTACGCGCTATGGATTTATTAGCCCCTGGAATAGGAGAAATTATCGGCGGTTCGCAGCGTGAAGATAATTATGATATTCTGATTGAAAAAATGAAAGCTATAAATTTAAAACTTGAAGATTATGCTTTTTATACTGATCTTCGTCGTTATGGAAGCTTCCCACATTCGGGCTTTGGTTTAGGCTTTGAGCGAATTTTAATGTATGTCACCGGCATGTCGAATATTCGCGATGTGATCCCATTTCCTCGTACGCCAAAAAATGCATTGTTCTAGTAGAGTCAACGCTCTACAGATGGATCAGTGTTAATCTTATCTATCATAGCAAGATAATAATATAAAACCTGTTATTTCAGCCCAGCGTTAAAACGTCTCTTTGTATAATTCCATTGAAAAAAGCGCGAAAGTTTATTGAGATTAAAAACACAACAGTTGTTAAACTCATATCGAAGGGCGTATATGAAATGTTTTAACCAGGTCATCATCGTGGTATTGGCTTTAGGTCTTTCTTCAAAAGTTCAGGCGTGGGGGATCGTAGGTCACCACGCTTCAGCGCAGATCGCTTATGATATTTTAAAAGCTCAAAACTCACCTGCGTTGCGGGAAATTCATAAAATTCTTAAAGCGGATGATTTTGTTGAAGCCTCAACCTGGGCCGATGAAATACGTGGGTCATCGAATGAATGGAAAAATACAATATGGTTTCATTTTGAAAAAATGAATGACTCAGATAGGTATCTACCGCATTTAAAAAAACAATCGGCAGAAGACCGTGTGCGCGGCGGAACAGTTCAGGCTCTTTTGGCCAGCGAAGTTTTATTGTTGGATAAGCGTTCTTCAGCAGATGATCGCAAACATGCCTTGAAGTTTATAATCCATTTTATCGGAGACATGCATCAGCCATTACACACTGGACGAGTGGATGATAATGGAGGGAATAAAGTTATTGTAAAATGGCTGGGATTTAATATGAATCTTCATCAGATATGGGATTCTCAGATTATTGCTTTAGGGCATAAAAATTTATTTGCCCATGGCGACCGGGTAGAGCAAATCACTCGCTATGCTCATTACTTACAACAAAAATATAAAACCTTAAAGTTGCCGGATCAAAATACTTTAAAATATGATGATTGGATACATGAGTCTATGCAGCCACGTTTTAACGCCTATAAGTATAAGGACGAGGGCGCGCAAAAGTACACTAAGCGGTTTTTAGACACTGTCGATCAACGCGTCTACATAGCGGGTGTTCGGATTGCATTTACGATGAATCGATTATTTCCAGGTTACAAAGGAAAACAAATGGCCACGCCTAAAGGGCAAAAAAAGGTGGATGCGCTAAAAAATGATATTACAAGGATTATTGGCGACTTCACCCAGTTTTTAGATCTGAAGCCATAGTAATCATAATAAAAGACTGTATCTTAGCCGGCCACTTTTTTACGACTTGCTGAAATAGTCGCTTTGGCTTCCGTAAGATAAATCGACACGAGCAAATCAAGCGCTTTTTTCTCCGGAATATTTAGGATAGCGATTAACTCTCCTAAAACATTTAATGGAATCTTGGAGTGACCGTTTTCCATTAAAGAGACAAATTGCGGAATGCTATAATTTAGCTTAGTAGCTAGTTGAGATTGTGTCATATTAGCTTTAAGTCGGTATTCCTTAATTAAAGCGCCTAAGTGTGATTGAGTTTTCTTTTTTGATTTCATGCGTATATTGTAACGAATATAGAGACAAAAGGCAACGTTAAACTTTTGAGTTTGTCATTTAGGGCAAAATGCGGCCTTTAGGACACATAAATTTAGTAATTAACTTAATTAAGCTTATTAGTGATATAAGCATTGGAACAAGAATAAGGAGGATTTGTGAAAAAAATATTTGGTATGGCAATTATAGCTGCATGTCTGTCGGTGGAAGCCAGTTTTAAAAAAATGAATTCGGAGTCTGGGGTTTTTAAATTAGCTCCTTTGCCCTATGCGGCAAATAGTCTTGAAAAAGCTTTTGATGAAAAAACGATGCTTATTCATCACGGTAAACATCATCAGGCTTATGTTGATAATTTAAATAAAGCACTAGATGGAAAAAAGGTAAAACTCATTGATCTGCTGACGTCGGCATCCACACAATCAGCAACCATTAGAAACAATTCAGGTGGCCACTGGAATCATACATTCTTTTGGAGCATTCTTAGTGGAAAAGAATCGGATAATAAAGTGTCATCCAGAATGATGAAAGTCATTGTTGATAAATGGCAAAGTTTTGAAAATTTTCAGGCAGAGTTTGAAAAGGCCGGCGCAGGACATTTTGGTTCTGGTTGGGTGTGGCTTGTTCGCACAACTGAGGGTTTAGAGATTATGGGAACACCAAATCAAGACAATCCATTAATGGATGTAGTGCCACGTCGAGGTTGGCCAATTTTGGCAGCAGATGTTTGGGAGCATGCTTATTATCTTCGATATGAAAATAAGCGCCCTGAATATTTAAAAAATTTCTGGAAAGTTGTTAATTGGAAAGCGGTTGATCAGTACGATAAGGAAGCATTGAAAACAAAATTGCCTTAATTGCTTCGCCTTCTTGCTAAAAGAAAAGTTTTTATGATTAAATAGAGTCATCTTACATTTAGGGGGAGCATGACTCATTTACCGCCGATGATTAATGATTTGGCCATTATTCTTGCGGCAGCTGCTATCAGTACATTAATTTTTAGTCGCTTAAAGCAGCCCATCGTGCTTGGATATCTTATCGCAGGCTTTGCGGTGGGTCCGCACTTTAAATATGTTCCTGCTATAACCGATACCGAAGGCGTTAAGCTTTGGGCTGAAATCGGCGTTATATTTTTATTATTTAGCTTAGGTTTAGAGTTTAGTTTTAAAAAATTAGCTAAGGTAGGAAAAAGCGCAACTATTGCCACCACCTTTGAAATGGTTATGGTTTCAGCCATAGGGTACATACTGGGGCAAGCCTTTGGTTGGACGGTTATGGAAAGTATCTATTTAGGTGCCGCTTTATCCATATCATCCACGACTATTATCATTCGTGCCTTCGATGAGGCCAAACTAAAAGGAAAAGCCTTTGTTAACTTAGTTTTCGGCATACTTATTGTTGAAGATTTAATGGCTATATTACTAATAGTTTTGCTTACAGCGATCAGTACGGTTGGCGCGTTCTCTGGGGGAAGTTTACTGTACTTATCGGCTCGGTTGATTTTCTTCTTACTTATTTGGTTTTTAGTAGGAATATATATTTTACCGTCGTTGCTTAAAAAAATAAAAAATCATTTAACCGATGAAATCATGTTGATCGTATCGATTGCGTTGTGTTTTCTTATGGTGGTGCTATCGACCAATGCACAATTTTCTCCTGCTCTTGGTGCATTCATCATGGGTTCTATTTTAGCCGAGACAAATAAAGGGACGAGGATTGAACATCTTTTAGTTCCTGTTAAAAATTTGTTTGCCGCTGTGTTTTTTGTTTCTGTCGGAATGATGATAGACCCGAGTATTTTAAAAGATCATTTCGGAATTATTGTAGCGATTACAGCAGTTGCTATTTTTGGAAAATTTGTCGGTTCAGGCCTAGGGTCATTGATTTCAGGTCGTAGTTTAAAACAGTCCGTCCAAGCAGGAATGAGTTTGGCTCAAATCGGTGAGTTCTCATTTATTATTATTACTTTGGGTCTGTCGTTAAATGTAATCAGTGATTATGTTTATCCTGTGATTATTGCGGTTTCCGCCATCACGACGTTCACCACGCCGTACATGATAAAACATTCAGTATTAGTTTATAACTTTATCGAATCTAAACTGTCTCGACGGGTATTAGATACTTTAAGAAGGTATGAATTGGCCATGGCCAGCCAAAATAAAGAAGGCACAGTGGGAATGCTGTGGAGAATGTATGGTCTTTCGGCGTTATTAAATTCGGTGGTTGTTATTGCTATTGTTTTATTTTTTGGGCGTTTCTTGGTCCCGTTACTGGGAAGTATATTAGATAACCATATTGTTATTCGTACAGTGTCAGCCGTTATTACATTGTTAGCTTGTTCTCCGTTTATCGTTGCGATTATGTTGGACTCTCCCAAAAAACGTTCTCAGGAAGAAATCGAAGCTTTAGCGCGACTGAAAAATTTGCAGTTCGGAATTTTATTTTTTAAAATCATTGTTGGACTGACGCTTATCGCGTTGATTATTAATCAGTATGCGGCCATTCGATTTTTATTTATTTTTGTGTCGATTACGGCATTTATTTTTATGTACTTCTTGCGAAGATTTATTAAGCCTTTTTATTATCGTGTAGAGAATAGATTTTTGTTAAATTTTAATTCAAAAGAAATAGAAGAGGCCAATCTGTTGCTTAAAAAGCCTGAGCTTCTTCCTTGGAATGCCACACTAACTAAGTTTGTAATATCTGCGGACTCCAATGCCGCTGGCCACTCACTGGAGGAGTTGAAATTCAGATCTCACACCGGAGCTACTGTGGCGATGATTGATCGGGGTAAGCGTCGAATATTTGCACCCAACAGATCAGAACGACTGTTGCCAAGCGATGAAATATTTCTTATTGGAACGGACGAACAACTTTCTGCTGCGCAGTCCTTACTTGAAATGGAAAACCCGCAGATATCTACTGTGCATGACGAATCGTTTAGATTAGAATTTGTTTTGATTGAGGAAAACTCTTTATATCGTGGTCAAACCATTCGTGAGATTGGAGTTGGTGAGGAGTTTGGTGGTCTTATTGTCGGAATCGAAAGAGGCGGGCAGCGTATACTAAACCCTGAGTCCTCTGTGGCTTTGCAAGCTAAGGATTTAATTTGGGTCTTCGGACATCAAGATCGCATTCGTGATTTAAAAAGAACCGTAGAAGGCGTAGAGAAATAAAAAAAGTCTGACCTTGGCCAGACTTTTTTATGATTAAGGTAACACTAACAAACTAGTTCTTAAATGAATTTACATAAAAAATAAATCCACCTGAAATTTTCTTAGCTATAAACACAGCACTGATTTTTACACCTTTAGCAGTTAAACGGGCTGCTTCAGCAGTTCCTTCGGCAGCGAACTCAATTCCGCGTGCAGTTTTTACAGCGATGTATTTAACGCCATCAAAAATTTCTTCAGTTAAATACACTGTTCCGTTCACCACTTGTTGAGCCAAATAAATTGTGCCTTGGGCCGTTTTTACCGCAACATACACTACGCCATCGACAATCATGCCGATTATTTTTTTAGCCGAAGAGTAAAGAAAAACGGCGCCATCAGCAGCGATTTTTATGGTTTTAACTGAAAGTTTTGCAACATTAACAGCAACGAGTGCTATCCCTTTTCCTGTTTGTTTTGCTATATAAACCACTCCGTCTTTTAATTCTTCAGCCACGAAACGGGTCGCTTTATAAATTGAATAAGCGCCACTCGCTGTTTTTCGAGCCACATAAACCGTTCCGTCTTTTAACTTATCCGCTGCTGTTAAAGTAAATTTAGAAAGTTCTTTTGCTACCCATACAGTTCCTTGAGCAGTTTTTTTAATCACATAAACCCCGCCATTAAAAATAGCTTTGACCGCATTTCCGGTTTGATCAGCCAGGAAAATAACCCCTTGCTTAGTGACATGTGCCACAGCTAAAGTTACATCTTTGATTTCTAAGGAAACAAGTTTAACACCTTGAGCGGTTTTCTTTGCAACAAACACAGTGCCTTGACCGATTTTCTTCCCTACGTATTTAGTTAATTCAGCCACTTCGACTATTCCATCTTTAGTTTCTTTAGCCACGTAGACCACGCCAATTTTAATTCCCTTGGCCATGCCTTTCATGCCTTTTCCGATAAGCTTAGCTAAACCTACGGGAGCTTTTACAAAAATTTTCTTTAGAACACTTGTGAATGGATTGCCGTCTTTTTTTTCAGATTCCTCTACATTAATTTCGATATCTTCCATAGCTTCTTCAGACAAATTTTCTGCGCTCATATCATAGTCCATGGTGTTCATGTTGTAAGACAGAGTTGATGTGCTAGCCCAAGTTGAGCTGATCGGTGCACTGGCTAGCGATGCTGCCATAATAATTGATACCAATGATTTCATTTTCATTTTTTCCCCTTTTTTTGGAATTGCCGACATCAATTTTTTTAGATAACGATGTCGTTTGTTAATTGTATGCTCAAAGCCCAAAGCAATTGATGGGCCACACGACAAAAAAATAAAAATCCCTTTAAGTATTTATTTTTATTGATAGTGAAACTCTATCTATAAGCTTAAATTTTAAGCTCAGACGCATTAATTGTCGGTGCCGTTGTAAATACTGCAGAAACGAGAGTTTTTACTTTTGTTCACTTTGGGTCGCTGGACTTTGGATGTAAAGCCAGACTAAGTGCTGTTTTAAAATGATATTATTGCAAGTGCTTTTTTAGAAGTAACGCTTATATCGCTTATTAATATTCTTATCCCAGAATAAGGCGCAGTTTTTCAAAAATGTTAAACTTATCAACGCTCTTCACCGATATATCGGTATGCAGTTAATAAATGTTTCAGAAAAAAACCGCATAAAAATAGTACGTAATTAGAGGAGTTAGGTTGAACCGCTATTTCGTTGGAATACTTTTGAGCTACTTTTTTAGTTTAGCTCTGGCGCAAGCTGCGCCAGAGACCACTAATTTTCAAGCTCATATTTCTAAACCTAACGGTCAGCCCTTAGAATCAAACGCTGTCACTTTTACTTTCAGATATAAGAACGTTGCCGACAACTGTACGGTATTTATTGAAACCTACGCCAATATCGACATGACCGGATCTGGCGGAGGAATAAATCTTCAACTAGGAAGTGGAGTTCCCTCATTTCCTGTAGCTGGTGTTACGCTTTATGATATTTTTAATAATGCTTCAACTAACATCATGGCCTGTTTAGAGGGTGGAACTTACGCTCCGCTAACGACAAACGAAGGTCGCTTGTTTATCGTTGAATTTAGTTATCCGGGATCAAATGGTATTCAAGCTATTTCTGGAACAACGATTAACTCAGTGCCATTTGCGATGTACGCCTCTCAAGCTACGAACTCGGACCAGTTGGGTGGATTTAGTGCGAATACTTTTGCACGATTTGCGGATTTCACAACCTGCGGTGGTGGTCAGTTTTTAACTTATAACGGAACAGTTTTTAGTTGTGCTGCTCCTGGGGCGCAAGCGAATTTTACGGGAACACTTTCAGGAGATGTGACCGGTACTCAAGGCGCTACGGTGGTATCGCGACTTCAGAATACTACGCTATCTATTGCGTCTCCATCATCAGGTGAAGTGTTAATGTATAATGGTACTGCATGGGTGGCGGCTCCAGTTGTTAGTAGTGGTGGAACCGTAACCGCTGTCAGCAGTGATAATACTTTTATAACAGTAACAAACCCTAACACGACTCCAACTTTAAGTGTGAATATCGGAACAACTTCAGGAACTTTGGTAGAAGGTGATGATGCGCGTATTACCGGAGCATGGCAGAGCGCAAGCTCTTTATCAGGAGATGTCACGGGAACTTTAGCCGCAACTGTTGTTTCAACAGTTGGAACAAAGACTGCTGCAGAGATCGCAACTTCAGTGAATGATACTCAAGCGGCAACGCATTCCAATGATCCATCAACAATAGTAAAACGGGATGGATCTGGTAATGCGACGTTGACTGGATTAAGTGCCACCAATGTATTGGGCAGAAATTTTTATCTTTATGATATTACTAATACTGATCGTATATTATTAAAAGCACCGAACGCCTTAACCTCAGGGGATTATTCTTTCACGCTTCCAGCTAACACCGGAAGCAACGGATATGTACTAGCCACTGATGGCAGTGGAAACACCAGTTGGATTCCAGCTAGTAGTGGAAGTGTTACTGATGTAACAGCCAGTGCACCGCTATCATCAACAGGCGGGCCTACGCCGAATATTACCATTACTCAAGCCGGAGCCGGTGCTTCGGGTTACTTAACTTCCACAGATTGGTCTGTATTTAACGCGAAACAAGCAGCATTAAGCGCAGCCAGTGCTGCGAATGATGGATATTTAACTTCCACAGACTGGTCTGTATTTAACGCGAAACAAGCAGCATTAAGTGCAGCTAGTGCTGCGAATGATGGTTATTTAACTTCCACAGACTGGTCACTATTTAATAGTAAAATTTCTGGAATCACATCTGGTGATATTCATACGGCGTTAGCCTTGCCAGATGGATTTGTGCGAAGTACTTCTGGCGTATTGTCAGCGGCCTCATTAACATCAGGTGAAATAGTAACAGCTCTTGGTTACACACCTGGAAACGCAGCTGGAACTTTAAATACATTAAACGGACAAACCGGCGTTACACAAAGTTTTGCTTTCGATGCTTCAGGATCAGATTTTGCGATTCAATCTTCAAATGACATTCATACCTTTAGTATCCCAACCGCATCGGCCGGGGCGAGGGGCCTATTATCATCTGCAGACTGGTCTATATTCAGCGCAAAACAAGATGCGATGATTGCGGCTAGTGCTGCAAATGATGGATATTTAACTTCAAGTGATTGGTCTTTATTTAATAGTAAAATCTCTGGAATTACATCTGGCGATGTTATCACAGCTTTAGGTTATACCCCTGGAAACGCTGCAGGTACTTTAAATACATTAAATGGACAAACCGGCGTTACACAAAGTTTTGCTTTCGATGCTTCAGGATCAGATTTTGCGATTCAATCTTCAAATGACATTCATACCTTCAGTATCCCAACCGCAAGCGCTGGGGCGAGGGGTCTATTGTCATCTGCCGACTGGTCTATATTCAGCGCAAAACAAGATGCTATGGTTGCAGCTAGTGCTGCAAATGATGGATATTTAACTTCCACAGACTGGTCACTATTTAACAGTAAGATATCGGGTATTACATCTGGTGATATTCACACAGCATTAGCTTTGCCAGATGGATTTGTGCGAAGTACTTCGGGAGTATTATCAGCAGCATCATTAACTTCTGGTGAAATAGTAACAGCCCTTGGTTATACCCCTGGAAATGCTGCAGGCACTTTAAGTACATTAAACGGACAGACTGGTGTTACTCAAAGTTTTGCAGCAGGCACTGCTGGATCTGATTTTGTGATCAGTTCATCAGGTGATGTTCATACGTTTGATATCCCAACCGCAAGCGCTGGGGCGAGGGGTCTATTATCCTCTGCAGACTGGTCATCATTCAGCGCAAAACAAGATGCGATGATCGCTGCTAGTGCTGCGAATGATGGATATTTAACAAGTTCAGACTGGTCACTATTTAACAGTAAAATATCTGGAATTACATCTGGCGATGTTATCACAGCTTTAGGTTATACCCCTGGAAACGCTGCAGGCACTTTAAGTACATTAAACGGACAGACTGGTGTTACTCAAAGTTTTGCTTTTGATGCTTCGGGATCTGATTTTGCAATTCAATCTTCAAATGACATTCATACCTTTAGTATCCCAACCGCAAGCGCTGGGGCGAGGGGTCTATTATCAAGTGCAGACTGGTCTATATTTAGCGCAAAACAAGATGCCATGGTTGCAGCAAGTGCTGCTAATGACGGATATTTAACTTCCACAGACTGGTCACTATTTAACAGTAAGATATCGGGAATTACATCTGGTGATATTCATACAGCGTTAGCCTTACCAGATGGATTTGTGCGAAGTACTTCTGGCGTATTATCAGCAGCAACTTTAACATCAGGTGAAGTCATTACTGCATTAGGTTATACACCAAGCGCAGGAAGTGGATTAACTTCACTTAATGGACAAACTGGAACAAATCAAAATTTTGCAGCAGGCACTGCTGGATCTGATTTTGTGATCAGTTCATCAGGTGATGTTCATACATTTGATATCCCAACCGCAAGTGCTGGGGCGAGGGGTCTATTATCAAGTGCAGACTGGTCAATATTCAGCGCAAAACAAGATGCCATGGTTGCAGCTAGTGCTGCTAATGATGGTTATTTAACATCAAGTGATTGGTCTATATTCAACAATAAACAAAATGCATTACTAGCAGCAACTGCAAGTAATGATGGATATTTAACAAGTTCAGACTGGTCTATATTTAATAGTAAAATATCTGGAATTACTTCTGGCGATGTTATCACAGCTTTAGGTTACACACCTGGAAATGCAGCTGGAACATTAAGTACATTAAACGGACAAACTGGTGTCACTCAAAGTTTTGCTTTCGATGCTTCGGGATCTGATTTTGCGATTCAATCTTCAAATGACATTCATACCTTTAGTATCCCAACCGCAAGCGCTGGGGCGAGGGGTCTATTGTCCTCTGCAGACTGGTCAATATTTAACAGTAAAATATCTGGAATTACATCTACTGATATTAACACAGCCTTAGCCTTACCAGATGGATTTGTGCGTAGTACTTCGGGAGTATTATCAGCGGCCTCATTAACTTCAGGCGAAATAGTAACAGCATTAGGTTATACCCCTGGTAATGCTGCGGGAACTTTAAGTACATTAAACGGCCAAACTGGCGTAACTCAAAGTTTTGCAGCAGGCACTGCTGGATCTGATTTTGTGATCAGTTCATCAGGTGATGTTCATACATTTGATATCCCAACCGCAAGTGCTGGGGCGAGGGGTCTATTATCCTCTGCAGACTGGTCATCATTCAGCGCAAAACAAGATGCTATGGTTGCAGCTAGTGCTGCAAATGATGGATATTTAACTTCAAGTGATTGGTCTATATTTAATAACAAACAAGATGCATTATTGGCAGCGACTGCAAGTAATGATGGATATTTAACATCTAGCGACTGGTCTTTATTTAATAGTAAAATCTCTGGAATTACTTCTGGTGATGTTATTACAGCTTTAGGGTACACACCTGGTAATGCTGCAGGAACATTAAGTACATTAATGGCCAAACTGGAACAACTCAAAGTTTTGCAGTCGGTGCCGCAGGCACTGACTTCGTTATTAGCTCATCAGGCGATGTTCATACCTTTGATATCCCAACAGCTAGTGCTGGGGCGAGGGGTTTATTATCCTCTGCAGACTGGTCATCGTTCAGTGCAAAACAAGATGCGATGATCGCGGCTAGTGCTGCGAATGATGGATATTTAACTTCCACAGACTGGTCAACTTTTTCAAGTGGTGTATCTAAGTGGACACAGAATGCCTCTGGCGATATTCATCGTGCCAGCCGTGTGGGTATTGGAAATACTGCGCCAGATTATCCTCTTCACGTTCGATCGGCAACTTCTGCCGCCGCATTTGATAATGGTGGCTTTTTTGGAATTTATCTTGACCCAGCTAACTTAACCATAGGAATAGGAAATCCAGATAATAATGATCGTTATGGCTTTATGTATGCCGATGCTTTTGGTATTACACTTGGTAGTGAAGCCCAAAGAACAGGTATAAATACATATAATACTGGTCCACAGGCACACTTGCATGTGAATGCCCCAAACACTGCTGGTAATGACATTGTAGAAACTTTGCGATTAAGCCGCGAGGACTCGAACTCTGCAGCCTCCAATGGAATTGGAGCTGCATTGACCTTTAACTTAGAAACGACAACAAACGAAGCATCCCGAGAAGCCGCGCGCATAGCTGGCGTGTGGGATGATGCTGCTAACAACTCTAAAGATGGATCTTTAATATTTTATACGATGGGTCCAAATGCGGCCTCGGCGGATGTGACGACAACAGAAAAAATGAGAATTACTTCAAGTGGTCAAGTGGGTATCGGAAAAACTCCTTCATATGCTCTTGATGTGTCGGGCGATATTAATTTAACTGCGGGTTATAATTTTAAAATTAACGGAGTAAACATTCCAACCTCTACAACTTTGGCTAGTGGAACGACAACTGGTTTATTAACAAGCGCTGATTGGACAACCTTTTCAAGCGGATCTTCTAAGTGGACTCAAGATGCGTCTGGTGATATATCGCGCGCTAGTAATGTTGCAATCAATGGTTCATTTTTAGCGACAGGAGATTCTACTGATATTACGCCTGCATCTGGAGCAGGCGCACGCATGATGTGGATTCCTTCAAAATCAGCTTTTCGTGTTGGGACAGTCGATGGTACTCAGTGGAACCATGCAAACATTGGTCAAGATTCCATCGCTATGGGTTTAAATGCTATAGCGCAAGGATCAAGTTCCTTTGTTGTAGGGCCTAATGCGGAGAGTACTGAAAGTGATTCGATCACCATGGGTAATTATGCTAACAGCTATTCTACAAGATCGGTAGCAATTGGGTCACTAGCATCAGTTACGGCTGGCGCAGCATATGGTGTATCTATTGGTGCGGGCACTGTTGCAAGCGGAGCTTATGCTGTTGCTATTGGCGCTACAGATCACAGTGCTTCATCAAGAAGTGCGATAGCCTCACGAGATAATAGTTTAGCTATAGGTCAGTTTGTGACTGCGAACAACACAAGATCTGCTGTTATCGGAAGCGGTCGCACCAATGGCAGTCGTTTAGTTAATAGCGTAGCTGATTCTTTAATGTTAGGTGCCAATTCAACAGTACCAAGCATTACCATAGAAAGCGCTCCATCAGCCGGTGTTGCTGGTTTTGTTGGTATTGGAGGAGTTACTAATCCAGGTTACGCGCTTGATGTTTCAGGCGACATTAATCTTACCGGTGGAAACTTTAAAATTAACGGAGTGAATCTTCCAACCTCTACAACTTTAGCTAGTGGAACGACAACAGGATTATTAACATCAGCTGATTGGACAACGTTTTCAAGTGGATCTTCTAAGTGGACGCAAAATGCTTCAGGCGATATTTATAGAGCGACTGGTTTTGTCGGTTTGGGCATAAGTCTTCCGCTTACGCCATTACATATTCATAATGCAGCACCTATAATCAGATTAAATGACAGTGATTTTGCAACTGGTTACAACACAATCATGGAAGAGGATGGAAATAACTTTAGTATTCTTAAAAATACTGCTGCAGGATCCGCAACTTTTGATTTTGATCCTCGTCCCAATAATGGAACAAGCTCTGCTAGTCTTAGAATTTTTCGTAACACCAATACTACCGGCGTAAGATCGATGCAGTTTATGCGCGGAGATAATACCACAACAGTAGACGCGCAGATCGGTGCGCATACGGCTCCGACTTATTTTGGTATGGGTGGTGGTGCTGTAGGTGTTCGTATGTCCTCTCCCTCATACGCGCTTGATGTATCCGGTGATGTAAATGTAACAGGTAATTTTAAAATTAACGGAGTAAACATTCCAACCTCTACAACTTTGGCTAGTGGAACGACAACTGGTTTATTGACTTCAGCGGATTGGACAACGTTTAACAGTGCGGGTTCCAAGTGGACAAATACTGTTTCTGGAGATATTTATCGAAGTACTAATGTGGGTATTGGAACGACGGCTCCAACTTCGAAATTGCACGTGGTACAGGCTAGCTCTGTAGATAATTCAGCTGTAGTTGCTCAGCAAATACAGCTGACAGAAAGCGGAAATTTACCTACTGGTGACGGTGCTAATGCATACAGTAAAACTGGTCAAAGTGTAGCTCTAACGTACTCTGGAACTAATGCTAAATATGATGCGCATAGCCTGATCGCCACATCATCAACATCTACTTTTTCAGGGGCGCAGACCCATTTTTTTGGAGCTGTTTCTGCTGTTGGAGTACAGGGTCATGCAACCTTACAGGGTGGAACGATCAATGGTACCGATTCGGCTTCGCTGTTTACAGGATTGCGAGGGTTAGCCTCAGGAAACGCATCAACCTATTTAGTTAATTTTATAGGTATTGATGCCCAAGCAGTGGGTTCTGGCAGTTCAGCTTCTAATACCGGGGTAAAAGCTTGGGCTTCAGGGGCAGCTATATCAAATATAGGAGTAGGTGTCTCTGCTTCAGGCGCTTCTTCATCGAATGCAGGTATAACTGTCGCTGTCAGTGGGGCCGCAACGACCAACACGGGTTTATCAATGTCGATATCAGGAGCTACCAATAACAGAGCTATAGAAATCACATCTCCTGCTGCAGGTGCAAATAACTACGCGATATACTCTTCTGCTGCGGCGAAGTCTTATTTTGCGGGTCAAGTAGCTATTGGAAAAACCACTCCATCTTACGCGCTTGATGTATCGGGCGACATTAATCTAACTGGCGGCGCGTTCAGAGTTAATGGTACTGCAATAGGAACAGGTGATGCATCAACAACATTGGGACTTGGACAGTTCGCAACTACATCATCAGCGCAACTTGCTGCTGTTATCAGTAATGAAACAGGATCTGGGAATTTAGTATTCTCAGCCTCGCCAACATTTACGGGAACTCCGGCAGCTCCGACCGCTGCAGTTAACACGAATACTACTCAGTTAGCGACTACGGCGTATGTTGTGGGGCAAGCGGGATCAAGCAGTCCATTAATGAATAATACTGTGGCAGTAGGAACCTCATTAAGATATTCTCGAGAAGATCATGTGCATCCGGTTGATACTTCGCGGGCTCCGGCTGCAGGATCAGGTAGTATTACTACCGTAGGAACCATTACATCAGGCACATGGAACGGAACAGCTATAGGAGTGCAATACGGCGGCACAGGTGCTGCGACTCATACAGCTGGAAGTTTACTTGTAGGAGCAGGAACTTCAGCGATTACGAGTTTGGCTGGTGGCTCAGCAGGAAACGTGGTTTATGCAACTGGTGCTTCGACATGGGCTTCGGGAACCAAAGACGCAGCGGGGATCGTGGATAAAACAACAGCTCAAACTATAGCCGGTGATAAAACATTTAGTGGAACAACAACCACATTTTCTGGCGGGGTGGTTTTATACAAAGCTTCAACATCTAATGCAACCGGCATTATCGACTTTGGAACCGGTAACATTCAACATACAACTCAAAACTGTGGCGCTTACAATCTTTACAACGTTAAAGAAGGTGGATCATACACTTTTATCGTCAAAGGTGGGACACCAGCGACCTGTTCTTTCACAATTTATAGTGGAAGTGGTACAGGGCAGTATGCCGGGGGAAACGTAAAAATGCCAACTGATCATGGAGAAACAACCAACGCTAAGCACACTTTTTATTCAATCATAGTGGCTGGTGGCGACGTATACATAACGTGGATGCCAGGGATGTAATAAAATCCTTGAAAATAGGTAGGTATATCCTAACATGTTTTCATGTCCAAAGACCTTCATAGCTTTAATAAATCATTTGCACCTCACCCGGTGCTGCATCCGTTGGATGAGCAACTGCAAGCGGGGCTGCGCGGAGATTTTAAGCGCGGTTTTGAAATCGCCGACTATCTAGAAAAAACATCGCCTCAGGATCCACGAGCCGCTTTTAATCGCGCTTGGTATAAAATGATGGAAGGAAAACTTTTAGAAGGTTTGTCATTATTAGATGCCGGTCGCTGGATCAAAGTATTTGGTGGTCAACCTCTTCCCACTAACAAATCTATTTATAAAGATGAAGATTTAAAAAACAAATCACTTCTTATTTGCGGCGAAGGCGGACTAGGTGATGAAATCATCAATGTGCGCTTTGCGGAAGAATTTGCGCAAAAGGGTGCAAAAGTCGTAGTGGCTTGTGATTCCAGTCTAACCAGTGTTTTCTCTAGAGTTCCCGGAGTCAGTGCGGCCATTAATCATCGTGCAGCGGTAGATGTGTATCACGATTTTTGGGTTCCGGCGATGAGTGCAGCAAGGGTGTTGAGTAAAGAGTATAAAACTTTAAGTGGTAAAGCCTATTTATCAGCTCATCCGGATTACAAAAAAAAATGGCGGGATTATTTTATCAACCAAAATACGTTTAAAGCCGGCGATTTAAAAATAGGACTTCGATTTTATGGCAATCCAAAATTTGAGCATGAACAGCATCGTAAGTTTCCACCACAAGATTTGATTAATGTTTTAGGTGATCGACCATGGATTAATCTACAGAAAGAAGAATCTGATTTAAAACTGGAAACATGGGAAGATACTTTAGCTGTTTTAGCTCACCTTGATCTTGTAATTACGTCCTGTACTAGTGTAGCTCATGCCAGCGCTGCTTTAGGTAAAAAAACCTGGGTGATTGTGCCACTGCTTCCTTATTATATTTGGGCATTACCTGGCGCAACTTCACCATGGTACGGCTCTGTTCGTTTGTTCCGCCAGTCCCGGTTTGGTGATTGGTCTAACGTTTTCACGGAAATTGAAAAGGCACTGAAGGAAGAAAATACTTAGTTTCGTTTGAAGAAATAACCCGACCATCGTCAGACCATTAATTTCTTGCAGTTAAGGAGTAATTCGCTAACATATTTTTATGCCAGATAAAAATATTAAACTGCTTTCTTGTGCTGAAGCTAAAAGTAGTATTTCAAGACGAGATTTCCTTAAATATCCGTTGGAACTAACGGGCACCTATGCTGGTTTAAGACTGTGGAATAAAATTTCTATAGCGGCAGGCTTAATGTTAGCGTCTAAAAATGTTTTAGCCCAAATGATTCCCCATGCCGCCTGGAGAAAAAAAACTCCGCAGGCCAATATATTTGGCTTTGGACTAAATACAACTGGGCAGCTGGGACTAGGCGATCTGACAAGTCGATCGACACCTTCCAGCATAGGTACGGGTGTAATATGGGCTAAAGTGACTGCTGGCTATAACCATACGGTGACAACTAAAACTGACAGCACCTTATGGGCATGGGGGGCCAATAATAATGGCCAGCTAGGTGACAACAGCCTGACAAATCGGTCTTCACCGGTACAAATCGGTGCTTTAACTAATTGGTCAAAAGTAGGAGCGGGACACTATCACACTTTAGCTATCAAAACTGACGGGACGCTTTGGGGCTGGGGCAATAATTTTTATGGACAGGTTGGTGATACCTCAAACACACAACGCTCATCGCCGGTACAAATCGGAGCTTTAACTAATTGGTCAAAGGTGGTTGCAGGAGGGTATCATACTTTAGCGATTAAAACTGATGGAACACTCTGGGGTTGGGGGCGAAATGATTTTTGGCAACTGGGCGTAATCGATACTGCCTATCAGCAAATCGGAGCCCTAACTAATTGGTCTAAAGTTTCAGCGGGACCCAACTGGACCCACGCCATTAAAACTGATGGAACCTTATGGGCATGGGGCAGTAACGGCAATGGCTACTTAGGAATCGGAACCTTTTCAGAGTATGTAGACCTTTCCCCTGTCCAAGTTGGTGCTCTAACCACCTGGAGTACAATTTCAGCCGGCTCTTTGCACACTATGGCGACTAAAAGCGATGGAACCCTTTGGGGTTGGGGAATGAGTCAGTTTAATATGAATCAATTGGGAAGGCCTGCTGGGGCATTTAACACGCCTACTCAGATTGGGGTAGCTACCGATTGGTCGGTGGTTTCGTGCTATGGTGCGGGGGGAGTAGCATTAAAAACTGATGGAACGCTTTGGGGCTGGGGACATAATGGTCTGGGACAAGTAGGAAATGGAAATACCAGCGTAGTTTCAACCCCCACTCAGGTGGGGGCCTTAACCAACTGGGGATCTATTTCTGCGGGAAGTGCTCACGTGCTCTCAGTTAAAACCGATGGCACCTTGTGGGCGTGGGGTGACAATGCCAGCGGTCAACTAGGGGATGGTACTTCTGTTAATAAATCGTCTCCGGTGCAGATCGGAGCTTTAACCACATGGTTAAAAGTCTCTGCAGGAGCATCACATAGTATGGCCGTAAAATCCGATGGCACCTTATGGGTTTGGGGTGGAAATGCCAGTGGTCAACTAGGGGATGGCACTTCTGTGAATAAATCGTCTCCGGTGCAGATCGGAGCTTTAACCACGTGGTCTAACGTGGCTGCAGGTCAACACTGTAGTATGGCAATCAAAACGGATGGTACTTTATGGACTTGGGGTGCAAACACGGTTGTTCAATTAGGAGAAAATGGTCCTAATCGTTCATCCCCTGTACAGTTGGGATCACACAGCGATTTCAGTTTAGTGGCGAACAGCGCATTAGGAAACCACGCGGTCGCTGTTAAAACCGGAGGCTCACTTTGGGCTTGGGGTTCAAATGACAATGGTCAGCTGGGAAATAATTCAATCTCATCAGCCGGTAAAAGCTCACCGATTCAAATTGATGCATCCACAAATTGGGCAGACATAGGTGCGGGTAGTGATCATTCAGTTGCCACTAAAACCGATGGAACACTTTGGGCCTGGGGCCGTAATTTATATGGAGAAGTTGGTGATGGAACGCAGGTTGCCGTTAAGACACCAAAGGCAATTGGTGCTTTAACGACGTGGTCAAAAGTAGCTGCCGGAAACAATCATACACTGGCTACTAAAACCGATGGAACACTTTGGACCTGGGGTTATAATAACAACGGACAACTGGGTGATAATAGCACCACAAACCGTTCTTCACCGGTGCAGGTTGGATTATTAAATAATTGGTCCACTCCTTATGCGGGCGGGTCGCATAGTCTGGCTATAAAATCAAATGGCACCTTATGGACTTGGGGTCGTAATAGCTCAGGTCAGATGGGTAACAATAGCACCACAAACCGTTCTTCACCGGTGCAGGTTGGGACCTCGTGGGCTGAGGTCGCCGCTGGTGATCAACATAGTATTGCCATTAAATAATTAATTCTAAAAATGTGCATTCCACCTTAATATTAATGTCTATGAAAAAATCTCATTTTGAGAATCTTCATTTTTCAGTCTATAAGATTTACACTTTTCAACACATTTCCAAAATAGAAAAAACTATTTAAGTTTTTTGGTATACAAGGTATACAGTTTTTCCTCAATCTAGCCGAAAGTAGAGCATATAGGATAAGTGTTTAACAAAAAGAAGGATTTTTAAAATGAAAAGATTTGGCTTAACGTTTTTAGGAGTAATTTTAGTGGCATCCCTGGTGAAGGCCATCGACTTTAGTTCGAATGGATGCTCAGTTGTAGGAAATGCGAATACCTTAATATACCATGCCCCAGGCGGTCAGTTTTATGACCAGATGCACACTAAAAAATATGAAGACCATCGCGTGTGCTTCAAGTCTGAATCAGAAGCCAGCGTGGCCGGTTATCGAAGATCATTAAGATAAGTCCATTTTAGGTACACTTCCCTATGGCGCTTGCTTCTCTATAAAATCTGGGTATTATATCTTGAATCTAAACATACCCGGAGAATTCAATTACCACTTCACAAATACACCCACTTTACAAGTTCCTGTTTTTAATTGTTTTGTTGGTCGTGCTTTACATGTCAAGCCTGGTGGTGATCGCGGCCCTGATAGGAATTGGCATCGGCGTGTTGTTGTCGCCGCTTTTAGATTTAATTCATAAAAAGTTGAAACTCAAAAGAGGGTACGGAGCGCTTCTATTTATTTTAGGCGTAGCTATTTTAACTCTGACCATACTGGCTTTCTTTGGCTGGATTATCGTAGACCAGGCGAATGCTTTGATCGCGGGTTTACCGGAATATTCAACCCAACTTCGCGGCACATTGGAAAGACTGTTTGATCGATTTCCATGGATGCTGGAGCAAATAAAAGATTTTGATTTTGCCGCCACCCTTCAAAATGCATTTCAATTTATTTTAAAAGGCGCTCAGGCCAGTGTCGTCGCTGTCGGCGGAGCCATATTTGCGTTAATTATTGGTATATATTTGGCCGTGGACGGGGATTATTACTTCAATGGGGCGGTCAGGGCGTTTCCACCGAAACTTCGTCAGCGCGCCTCGAAGCTTTTAGTTAAGTGTTCCCACGTCGTTCGTGTTTGGTTCAAAGCACAACTTATAAGTATGCTTATCGTTGGACTGATCACGACGATTGGATTGTGGATCGTCGGTGTTCAATACTGGGCACTTTTTGGTTTGTTGACAGCGATCTTAGGAATTATTCCCTATGTCGGTGTGATGATCGTGGTCGTCGTCGTAAGTCTTATTACCTTAGCCACGGACCCTAGCCAAGTGCCGTGGGTGATTGTGGTCTTTTTGGTGACTCAGCAAATTGAGGGAAACGTGGTCCTTCCCATGGTGATGAAGGGGAAAGCGGAAATTCCAGAGGCTTTGTTGATTATTGTTATGCTTTTTTTCGGCTTCTGGTTTGGTTTACTTGGTGTATTCGTAGCGCCGCCGCTTGTGGCCGTTATGATTTGCCTTTACCGCGAGTTGTATCTTCCCGCGATTGAAGGTTAGCCAATGCAACCACTTATACTTCTTGTTTATACCAGCCAATCACGTCAGCCCGTCGACGGCGAAATGATTGATGCTATTTTAAATGTCGCCCAGACTTTCAATTCACAAAATAACATTACTGGCTTCCTAATGGTTAGGGGCAATTATTTTTTGCAACTCTTAGAAGGTCCTGAGGATGCTGTCTTGCAACTTTATAATAAGATCTCGATGGATAAAAGACATCATCGCATTACCTTGCAGGGAAAAGCTTCAATAGAAAATCGGATCATGGACAAGTGGAGTATGGGCTATATTGAAGAATTTAAAGAAACTCAGCCCTCCGCCCAATCCATGCTAGAGCTTTTTGAATTAGCTCGTGAAGGCCAAGTTATATCAAGTGCAAAACCTCTTGAAAAAATGCTTAGAATTTTTAGTAGAGATGCAAAGATTCGATAAATAGTGTTTCTGAATGAGATGGTTTTACTGTTGAACGAGTTAACACTGTAGCATTTTCTAACAGTTAAGCAAAAGCAGACGATAACCTACTATAATCTTTAAAGTATAGTAAGTCACGTTAAGCTGTGAAGTGAAAAGCGAATATTTTATCCTCAGATTTTGGGGTTTTAAACAGGATTAAATCGATTAGAATTGGTCACTGACTTGCTGTACATAAACATATGAAAAAGAAAAAGAGATCAAAAAAACAAGCGGCCTTATCAGCTCATAGAATTAAGGTTCAAAGTCAGTTTCTAAATGAAGAAGATGATTTAGGGAAATCGTTATTAGAAGCAATTAAAGTTGGCGACACAGATGCCTTTAAAGAAATCCTCATGGCCTACTTAGAAGATGCCGTAAAAATAAAAAAACCCAAGTCTCACGAACCTTCAGAGAGTACGCTGACTTCTCATGATAAATTAGAAATTACCAACGAAGTAAGGAATAAATTACTAATATTCAAATAAGAAAAATTTGGTAGTGAGAGGCGTTATTAAACCAGGCACCCAAACGGCAACGTATCGAAAAATCAACGAAAAGTAAACTAAAAAATACAAGAAATATCGTATACTTAAGTGATTCCGCTCTATTCTATCGAGGAGCTCATCTAGAGGTAAACTAAGTATTTTCTTGCAAAGTACGTCGATTTGGAGTACTTATAAAGCATGGATAAAGTGATCTTTGATAAAGTCCACAAAAGCTTAAAGAAATTACCACAGCATGTAGTTACTAAGCTTTTAGCTTGGGCTCAATCAGTGGAACTTAAGGGGCTTCGTGAGATTCGAAAACTTCCTGGTTATCATGATGAACCCTTAAAGGGAGATCGTCAGGGGCAGAGATCAATACGTTTAAACAAGGCCTACCGCGCGATATATACAGAAGAGCACGACGGCACCATCAACTTAATTATTATTGAAGAGGTAAATAAGCATGAATACTAAAAAAATTGGAACTAAAGAGATTGAAAAAGAATTTGGTCCTTTAACTTTTGGTGGTCTACTTAAAGCTCACCGGCTGGGTGAAGAAATGACTCAGGTGCAATTTGCAAAATTGTTAGGGCTTTCAAAACAAAGCCTCAATGACTTAGAAAGCAGTCGTAAGCCTCCGAGTATTCGTCGAGCGGTGGGTATTGCCAAAAAAATTGGTTTATTGCCTGAGCTGGTAGTTCAAGTGGTGTTACAAGATCAAGTGAGTAAAGAAAATTTAAAATTGTCGGTTTCGGTGAAGAGCAGCCAACTCAAAAAAGCATCTTAGTCATGACAAAGCTGAGTTGTGTAGATTATACCTATAGCCTAAAAGAGATCAGTTCTAAAATGATATCTTACGTTTAGTTCGAAACGCTGCTCCACATTTTGCTTCAATGTATATAGGAGTTAAAATGTATTTTAGAGGTAACGTATATTCGTTTATAGGGGCAGTTTTAAGCCTATTGTTAAATTGTTATACAGCACAGGCTAGTGATGGAAGTCATTCTTGTGCCGACTCGAGTATATTTTCCAACCAAATTGTTTTAGATCAATCAGGTCGTTCTTTTGAATATAAATATAGATTAGTGCGCAAAGCAGAGCCGGGTTTTCCGACTGTGATTTTTCTTCCCGGTGGTCCTGGGCAGACAAGTATTGATAACTTATTAACTCAACCTAAAACTGTGCCACCTAGGTTTGGTTTGATACTAACAGACCCCAGAGGTGTTGGATGTAATTTCAGTGATAATCTGAAAAAAAGCGACTTACAAACTTCTTTAATGGCCAGAGATATTTTAAGTATCCTCAAAAACCTTTCGTTACAGCCCGAACAAACTATTTTATATGGGGCCTCTTATGGAACTGTACTTGCGACAACAACAGCAGATTTGAATAATCGTCTTGGCAATAAACCATTTAAAACGTTGGTCCTCGAGGGAACACTAGGAAAGGCCTTTTTAGGTGAAGAGTACTTAAATCAGTATGCAACATCTTGGGAGCGATATGTATCCCGAAAAGGCGGTGATAATTTTAGAAAGAGTGTAACTTTGGCAGTAGTATCGAATAATTTAGATTCATCTATGTTTGCATCGTTTTTGAATGGTTATTTATTGTTTGGAGCGTGGGGAAGTGTGGGTCATGTTTTGGACACACCACTGGATCTACTTCAACAAGATTTTAGCAAATTTAAAGCCGACTACTACACTCCCAGTCCAAACGAAGATTCTTTGAGCAATGAAGGGCAAATGTATCTTAACTTATGGTCGCAGATTTGGTGCAGAGAATTAAGCAATCCAGACGGGCAAGAGCTCATTTTTGAAAATGGAAAACTAATTGTAAGATCCACCGTTAATGGGAAAAATGATAAATCATGTGATGGATTTAAGACAGATAGACCCTATGACTCTGCAAAAGTTTCTTTGCGTGAAAAAATTGTCTATTTACAAGGAGAGGATGATCCTGCGACCTCGGCAGCGCAAGCCTACTATCACTTTGAAAATCAAAAAAACTCGCAAGAGAGAGTTTTTGTTTTATTTAAACAATTAGGTCATGCGCCATCAGCAGTTATTGAAATTTTAATGACTGGGAAAATGGACTCGATTTGGAATGCAGAATTTGAAGAAAAATCATTCGATATTTTAAACGGTACCAGCGTTCAATTAAGTGTTGAACGCAAACTAAAAGGCGAATGAGTTTTTCATTCTTGAAAAATTTGGTAGTGAGAGGCGGACTTGAACCGCCGACCTACGGATTATGATTCCGTTGCTCTAACCAGCTGAGCTACCCCACCACGGCCTGAAAAAATGACGAACTACTTTTTTAAATGCAGCAGGGTTAAAAGTCAAAAACGAACTACCAGCCTTTAAGAACTTTGTGTTTTCTCCGGCTCAGTTTTTTAGTCGTGATTTCAGAGCTGGCCGTAGAGCCACTTGATGGGTGGGTGTCTTTGCTTTTGGTCGACATGTTAGTTGATGTAAAAGTTTGCGTTTCCATGAGGACAATATACCGAAGTTGCGGTGTATTATGATAATGTTAAATGGTACAGGTCCTGCTGAAAAAAATCGGTTAATTTTATAGCATGTATATCTGTGAAATTACTGGTATTTAGCTTCTCAAAAATTTGCTGCATTTCGCTATTTGAGCTTAAAATAGGCAACTGCATAATGCGCTTCCATACTATATTTTCAGCATTATCTGTAGTTTCGTGAATTTGATTGTATATGCAAATAAGGGCTTTCAAAGTTTTGATCAGGTGCACAGGATGGGAATTCATGTCCGAAATCAAATACGAGAAGTCTTTATAAAATTCATGACTTACCAGCAAGGGTTCAAGTAACTTTTGATTCATTATTTCATAAACAAAAAAATAAAAGCCGATTTGACCGCGTAGTTTTTTTGAATCTGAAAGAAAGTGTTCGGCATGTATAAGATCATGCAACCAAAAACTAAGAACATCTCTTTCTCCATATTTTAAGGTCGGCCATAAACTATAGTTCGCTTCAAAAGTAAGAACTCTTTTTCCTTTAATTTGTAATTTTAAAAGCTCTAAGGGTTCGGGTTCAAAGGGCAGAATTTCAAGCGGATATTTATCCGTGTAGAAATAATATAAAGCACTTTGTGCCGCTTTTGGTAACGGTGAAATGCGAACTGTTCGGCAAAATTCATACACAGAGATATCTGCAGGCAAACTTTTTGGCCAGGCTATTTTGAGTTCTTGAAATAAATTATAAAGAGAGGTCGGTCCTGCGTCATCGGGAAGGGACTGAA
>JALHMX010000002.1 GCA_022843825.1 Pseudobdellovibrionaceae bacterium | reverse complement strand
GAACCCAATTTTAGATGGGGTAACTGTGCGATATGAGCTGAAAAAGCCCTTTGCGGTTTTGGTCAAAATGTCTGAAAAAGAAGATTGGTGCCCCGGGCCGGACTTGAACCGGCACGCCCGTGTTAACGAAGCTCAGGATTTTAAGTCCTGTGCGTCTACCAATTTCGCCACCGGGGCAATGTGTGATTATAACGAACTAGTAAAGTAATGATCGACTATGAATTTGTCACGCAGTTTTAATCAACTGCTTAATCTGTTCCTTGACTGCGCAATCATTACGTTTAATGCTACGGCAGATGCTCGAACAAACTGCGGTAGCACCTTATAAAGTCAGTTATATAAAAGCCCTAAAAGCAAGTTTTCTGCTAATTTTTTTAGCTACAATCTCTTACCGAATTGCGGATCAGTTTCTTACTCGACAAATTGAAGGACTTATAAAATCCAGCGATGGTATTGGTTCAATGATTTGGTTATGGGGGGGCTTATCATTGATCCTAGCTATCGCCTTCCCTACATGGGTTTCTGTTATTTCCATATACGCACTAAAGAATAACTCAGTTCGAAATCTGAGGTCTTTTCTAAAAAATAATTTTGAACTTGCGGTGTTGGAAACTTTACGCGCCTGGGGTTATAGTTTTTTATGGGCTTTGTTGTTTATTGTTCCTGGCCTTATACGTATGAGTTTTTATTATCTGACATTATTTGTGGTACTGCTTTTGCCAGAATATGAAAAGGGTGAAGTGGATGCTTTAAAAAAATCCACTGAAATTTCGAAAGTTCACTGGTTTAAACTTAACTTTTTAGTTTTTGCTTTTTATATTTTTATGCCATTACTGATCACGACAATTTTTGATGAATATATTATTTTCATCAAAAACCCGATGACGGCTGTAATGTTTGCGGCGATTGAAACTTTGGCCATACTTTTATTTCACTATATTGTTTTGAAATTATTTATTGACTACTTTTTACCTCAAAATGGAGAGACCCATGGCACTCATGTTTAACTGGCAAGACATTAAAAATCGCAATCATGGTTTGACTTTCGACGACGTACTTATAATGCCGAAGAAATCAGAACTTCGATCGCGTCGCGATCCTAGTTTACGATCGAAGCTAACTAAAACCAAATTTTTAGAGACTCCGATTATTTCGGCGAACATGGATACAGTCACTGAATCTAAAATGGCCATTGCTATGCATGGTTTAGGTGGGCTTGGCATCATTCATCGCTTTATGAATACGGAGAAACAAGTAGAGCACGTGCGCGCCGTGGTCGAAGCCGGAGCCAAAATCGTTTCGGCCAGCATCGGTGTCAACGCTGAATTTAAAGAACGGGCCGAGGCCTTAGTTAAAGCCGGCGTAAATGTGATGACTATTGATATCGCCCATGGGCACTCAGTGCAGATGATGGAAACCATGAAATGGCTTAAAGACACCTTTTCTGGATTGGAAATTATTGCTGGTAACCTAGCCTCTCCAGAAGCTGCAGTGGATCTTATCGAGGCCGGCGCTGATGCTATCAAAGTGGGAATTGGGCCGGGATCGATGTGCACGACGCGAATAATCACAGGCTGCGGAGTTCCACAGTTAACGGCGATTGCGTTGTGTTCTGAAGTCGCTCAGAAGTATGGTGTGCCAGTAATAGCTGATGGTGGAATACGAACCAGCGGTGATATGGTCAAAGCTTTCGCTGCCGGCGCAGATACGATTATGTTGGGATCTATGCTATCAGGAACGATAGAAACTCCGGGGGATATCGTGAATGGAAAAAAACAGTACCGCGGAATGGCTTCTAAAAAAGCGCAAATCTCTTGGCGTGGAGATATGCCGCAAGGTATGGCGCCCGAAGGAGAATCAACATTTGTCACTGTTAAAGGGCACGTCAGCGATGTGTTGCAGGAACTGATGGGTGGCATCCGCAGTGGCATGACGTACATTAACGCGCAAACAATTGAAGAAATGAAAAATAAAACTTTGTTTATGGAAATGACCCCGAATGGAATTTCTGAATCCAGAGCCCATGGAGTATAAATGACAACAGATGCGCGACCTATCGGAGTATTTGATTCTGGAATCGGAGGACTCACTGTTCTTCGGGAATTAGTCGCGCGTTTTCCTAATGAAAATTTTGTTTACCTAGGCGATACCGCCAGGCTTCCTTATGGAAGTAAATCGGCGCCTACTGTTCGCAAATACTCAGAACAAAATATGAAGTTTTTAGTTTCCAAAAATGTCAAAGCTATCGTGGTGGCCTGTAACACGGCCTCGACCCAAGTTGCAGAAACAAGTTTTGAAGGACGCCCGGTGTACAACGTGATTGATCCGGGCTCATTGTTAGCCACTCAGAAAACTAAAAATAAAAATATCGCCGTGCTGGCTACGCGCGCGACGATTAAGGCCAACACCTATGAGAATAAAATAAAAAGCTTGTTACCTTCATCTTCAGTGTTCAGTGTGCCCTGCCCCTTGTTTGTGTCGCTAGCTGAAGAGGGCTGGCACAATGATCCAATCACCGATCAGGTGGCATCTCGGTACTTAAGCGAGCTTAAAGATAAAAATATCGACACCGTAGTTTTAGGTTGTACCCACTACCCGCTTTTAAAAAGCTCCATTCAGAAAAATTTCTCTTCTGGTACGACACTGATTGATTCCGGGGAAGCCATCGCTCAGATTATGAGTGACGATTTTAAATCAGGAACGATTGCGGCTAATACCGGAGTAGCTAACAGCGATTTATTGATTTACCTAACCGATACCGGGCCGCAATTCGAAAGCTTGGCTGTTAAACTTCTTTCTGATTACACAACCAAGAAAATTAAATTTGAAACTGTCGCGGTGATTTGAAAAAGGGGTCAGGCTACATTTCTAATATAGCCTTACTAGCGCACTTATTTTCATATAACTCTTGATTAACATGACAATTCGAATTTATATACTGGTATAAACCCCAAAAATTTAGCTTTCTTTCATCACTCCACTTCAATTCACTCATTCTTTGCCCAATAAGATTTAGATCCATAGCAATCATATGACCTAACCAACATATAGGACGATTAAAATTTTTCAAATCTGCCGCATTTGAAAATAGTTCTTTGTAATACGAGTTAACTTTATCCACTAACACCTTTTTTTCTGTAGGACCTGTAGAGCAACGGCCCGGTTTTATATCTTTTCCCCAAAAAGCCCATTGCCCTGGTATATCTGAAGGATGCTTAACTTTATACTCAGCATAATCTTTCCCATAATTACCATATATTTGTGCTGGATCTCTATCCTGTGACGATGTTGATGTACACGAAGAAACTAACCCTAAAACTGTTAAAGTTAAAATTAACTTTTTCATAAAAACTCCTTTTTTATTTTAATGCTTAGTTTTAGTTTAAATCTATTCAAATCAGAATATAAAGCTGATTTTTTTTTGGTCTAGTTTTTAAGTTTTTTAATATAAATTAGATAAAAAATCGCTAGACTGGACGCATGGAAAAGATGTTATTACCACTGCCCTCAATTAAAAAGTACTCAAGTGCTCGAAAATATCTAGCCGACATCTATAAATATCGAAAACATCAAAACCCTAGCTTTACCTTCGAAAGTTGGTCCTACGAGCTCGGCTATCGTAGTCCCGCCTTTATGCATTTGGTTTATATAGGAAAAAGACAACTTACAATTAACGTGATATCTCAGCTTTCTGATCAGCTCAAGCTTGATGATTCTGAAAAAAATTATTTTGTATATTTAGCTGAACATGAAAAAACTCAATCTGATAGTTTAAAAAAAGTATTCAAAGATAAGATATTAGAAAATTTGAAATTTGATGAATCAGCGTTAGATAGCCATGACTATATGGATTTTATTTTGTCACCGACTATGCCTTTAATTAAAATTCTACTTTCTTACGATGAGTTTAATGGAACTTTAAAAAATATTTCACAAGCACTTAATATCGACAAGAAACAAGTGCAAAACGATTTACAATCTTTAGAAAAGTTAGGACTAATTAAAAAAACTTCCAAATCGAGCTCCACTGAAGCGCGTTGGGAGGCCGTCGCTAAGGCCTATTCGATATCAGATAAAGATTCTAAATGTATTATGCCCCTTTTCCATCATGAAAGCTTAAAGGAATCGGCCTCTGTAAATACTCAAAATGATATATTTAAAAAGTTTCGTACTATTTTATTTGCAATTAACCCCAATGAACAAGAACACCTTCTTACTGAAATTGAGCTTTTTTTAACAAAAATTAAAAACCTTTTCGGCCAAAATAGTCTGGATGGAAAACAAATCATTAAGCTAAACCTGCAAGCTTATGAAAAAAGCCCCATTATAAAAACTTTATAGTTACAGATCTAAAGATTGTAAGCACCGCGTCCGTAAACTCAACCTGGCCAGGTCCTATTTACGGACGGGCCACTTGCAGCAAAGTAGCCAGATGCCTATAACGCTCCCAGCAAGGCCGCCGGCCAACATATAAGTCATCACAGTTTCATACGGGGTTGTGGCTAAAAATAATAAACACAATGCATATGTTAAAACTACACCAATAAAAAATCCTAGAAAAGTAGACCCTAAAAATTTAATTATTTTTTTCACTTTATATTTCCTAACTCTGTTTACAGATGCAATGCGTGAAGAAAGGGAGCCTGACCCCTATAAAAAATAATCCTCAGCAATCGGTTGCAAATTATAATTGGAGGCCATGGATTTGGCGTAGGCGCCGGCATCGGCAATGGCGACGAAGTCTCCTTCTTGGAGTTCAGTTAACTCAATATCTTGGTGGAAGATATCTGAAGATTCACAAATAGGCCCTGCAATCATGTAGGTCTGCTTTGCTTGCCGCTGGGTTAGTGGATACAGCTGATGATAGGCCTGATACAGCATCGGTCGTAGAAGGTTATTCATACCCACATCTAAAATCGCAATAGTTTTATTTTCGGTTTTTTTTATGTACTGAAGTTGCGCGATCAAGATGGCGGATCTAGCCACGACGAAACGTCCCATCTCAATCAGAAAATCTGCTTTGATTCCGGCCAACTCTTTCTCGTAAATGGCTTTTAAGTCCTGCCATCTTTTTTGATCATGACTGATATCGTGATCTTTATAGTTTATTCCCAGGCCGCCCCCGAGATCAAAACGATCAAGCGATGAATATCGTTTTTGAAAATCAGAAAAAATGGCTTTCATACGCACAATAGCTTCTTGAAATATGGTGACATCCATCACTTGCGATCCAATATGAAAACTTAATGATTTTAATTGGATTTGTTTTGTGGACTTTAAAACACTTTCGACAGCGGGCAGATCCGATAAATTTAAACCAAATTTAGAATCTTTTAAGGCGGTGGCAATATTAGGATGAGTTTTCGCATCCACTTCTGGATTTAAACGCAAACCTACATTTACCTGTTTATTTAAACGCTGACTGATTTGATCAACACGTTTTAACTCCGATATACTTTCCACATTGATTTGATAAAGATCATTTTGAACGGCCCATTCGATTTCGCTGACAGTTTTGGCTACACCAGAAAACAAAATGTCTTGGGGTTTAAACCCCACCTTTAGCGCCAGTTTAATCTCCCCTAAGGAAACCACATCGACGCCACAACCATTTTTTAAAATAAGCTTCAGTACATCTTCGGTGTAATTGGATTTCATGGCGAAATGCAGACGCCCCAAACCCTTCCACTCTTTGAGCCAATTTAAGCGATCTTGCACAATATTTAGATCGTACAGCAGAAATGGAGACTTATAGTTTTTGATGCACTGGTGTTGCATCAAATCATGCCTATTGAAATGAAGACTGTTGTTCTTATAGGTAAATAGGTTATTTGAATTATCTAATGACATTTATTTAATCCTAGCCAATCATAGGAAAAATGAAAGCATTTAATTTCTTTAAATTTGGGCACACTGCTTTAGGACTTCCCATTCATGGTTACAGTTGGAATTCAGATAATTCTTCTTTCGCCAAAGTTTTGATTTTAGGCGGAGTTCACGGTGATGAACCAGAAGGCATTGTGGCCGCTAAGGGTCTGATTGAAAACTTCAGAAATCACTTTAACTTAAATCTGAATCTAACCATAGTTCCCGAATTTAATCCCGAAGGCATGCTGTTGAAAACTCGTGGTAACTCAAACAAAGTGGACCTTAACCGCAACCTTCCCACAAAAGATTGGTCTCCGATCGCCGCCACCGAAAGATACAATCCAGGGCCCAAGGCTTTAAGTGAAATCGAGAACAGTTTTTTAGTGGATTGGATCAAAAAGGAAAAACCGGATGTGATTTACTCGCTTCACTCTTGGAAACCGATGTTAAATACCAATGGCGATCTTCCTGAAGCAGCGGTGATTGCAAAGCATACAGGCTATATCATCGAACCCGACATTGGCTACCCAACCCCAGGGTCATTGGGAACCTATGCGGGCTTAGAGAATAAAATTCCAACCTTAACTTATGAGATCGAACGCGATATCTCATTTGATCAGGTTATTAAGATCCACGTCCCTGCCATTATTGAAGGACTGAAAATTAGCCAAAACCGAAAGAAGTGATTATGTCATCATTAGAAAATAATATTATAGAGCTTTATGATAAACCTGCTGACTATATTTTCACAGATACAGATAAATCCGTTATTCAAAAAGTCATTCAAAATCTGGATCAGGGAATGCTTCGCGTCTGCGAAAAAAGCAATGATCAATGGGTGACCTATCAATGGATTAAAAAAGCCATTTTATTATTTTTTAAAACCACCACTAATCAAGTCATCGATCTTTCCAATGAAATTAATTTTTTCGATAAAGTCCCCATAAAAAAATGGACTGGCAGCGAAGGCGTTCGCGTCGTTCCCTTGGCCATCGCCCGCTACGGATCTTTCATTGAGTCCGGGGCCATCCTGATGCCGTCTTATGTAAACATCGGGGCGTTTGTGGGATCAGGAAGCATGGTCGACACCTGGGCGACCGTAGGATCTTGTGCACAAATTGGAAAAAACGTTCACCTGTCCGGCGGAGTCGGCATCGGTGGAGTTTTAGAACCCGTGCAAGCCAATCCTGTAATTATTGAAGACGATTGCTTTTTAGGAAGTCGGGCCATTGTGGTTGAAGGCGTGCATCTTGAAACAGGCGTGGTCCTCGGCGCCGGAGTGACCATTACGGCTTCCACTAAAATTATTGATGTGACTGGAAGTGAACCTAAAATATACAAGGGACGCGTTCCTGCAAACTCAGTGGTTATTCCCGGTTTTGAAAATAAAAAATTTGCAGCGGGCACATATGGTGTACCCGCCGCTTTGATTATCGGAACCCGCAAAGAATCGACGAACAAGAAAACTTCATTGAACGATGCCTTGCGGGAATTTTCAGTTTCAGTTTAAAGGTGCATAGTGCCTTTTTACTTCTTCGTTTCGTCAAAAGTCATTTTTGCTATTGCACTTCTAAATGAAGCCAAGGAAAGCTCGCGCAATTTATTTTCATTTATAAATTTTGTGGCGCCTACGGATTCAGAGGCCGCATCACCGATAAATGTTTCAAACCAAACCGGAGCTTCTATACCTTTTTTATACATCTGCATAAGCACATGGGCTTGAGGTTTTCTTGTTCCGATGCCGGCCACAGTGAAGCCATCCAACACAACACGAACTTCTGCACTGACAATGGCATCAACATTAAGTGCCTTCATCAACTGATCACGTCCTGTGGTATCCAATAGGCGCATACTTTCGCTATCCATGATTTGCACAACTTCATATCGCATAGAAGACATATCAATATTTTTATTCTGAAATCCCTTCATGGTTCCATCATAAGCTTTCACATAGTGTTCGTTAGCCACCAAGGCTGATCTTTTTATCGATTTGGCTTTTAAAAAACTAGACAGCTTTTGATTTAGCGCTTCGTACATCTGATCTATATCTTCTGAGTTTTTTACCGCAGCATTGCTGCTTAAAGCCGAAGACGGCAACATGGCACTAAAATTAGTTAGAGCAAAGCTGCGCACTGTTTTAATTTCTGCGACTTCTACTTTACGCGAGCCTGCACAGCTTAATAAAAAAGTTGAGGTCATCATGAGTAATAATAATTTTGTTTTCATTTGTTCCCCTTAAAGTTGGATTGAATATCCGGCTGCAAGTTGCCAACCGGCAAAAGCACCATCAATATTCTGGTTAAATTGATTTAAAGCGCGACTGTAAGTCAAATCGACATTGACTTTTCCTCCATCAAAATTAATATCAGTCCCCACACCCAGATTAGCAAATAGACCTAATTTATTGGTGTCAGACATAAGATCGGTATCCGCAATATCATTTTTTGCCTTAGAAGATAAAACAAAACTTGGCGTTAAGGCGCCGGTAAAATAAAAGTTATAGACTTCATTTTCTTGTTTGTTGAAGTAGTACTTAGATTTAAGCAGAATTCCTAAATTTTTAACTTCTATTGATGTCGGCACTATTCCTGTTAGTTGTGAAAAGGTCTCAAAGTAATTGATGCCGCCTTCCAGTTCCCAGTAGTTATCGATCACCTTTTGAAGGGCTATACCGAAAGTAATACCCCCTTTAGAAGTGTTTTGAAGAGACGTGTTTTCAAGAGCATACGCCGTTGTTCCAACGATTGGCGAAACAGCGTAGTTACTTTGCGTCGAAGCTTTATCGGATGCCAACGCAGAGAATCCAATCAACTGAGCTATTAAAATTGCTAGAGTTATGTTTTTTACTTTTTTCATATTCATATCCTTTATGGTGAAAGTTTAACTGAGTAAGTGAGTAATCCATTACATTGACTGGTGTTATAAAGGCTGATCGTGCCTGCATCTTGATTGACGTTAACCAGTAGCTTGTGGGTTTGAAAAGGAACGTCTACTGTTTGTTCTGAAAGCTTGTCTCCGGTATTTTGATTGTAGCAAATGATTCTTTTCTTTTCGCTCATAAGACTGGACGTTTCATTGTAAATCTCGGTGTTAGCATCATACTTTTCAATAACTCTGTAGTAGGCGTCCGTATCTATACAAATGTCCGTCAGCGTGACTTTTGTTACATAGCCATGGATAAATGCTCCATCTGAAAGCCTGATGCGTTCCGAGCCTAACATTGTTAAGGGCACACCATCGCAGCTTTTAGATTCAATTGACCAATACTGATCATTCGGGTTGATGATCTGCTTCGCCGCAACGGGGGCTTCTGCATTTTCGCTTTTCACATCACAGCCAGCGAAAATAAAAAACGCCAGTGGCATGCACAGTAAATTTATTTTTTTCATAAAACTCCTTTTGTTGTTTTTTAGTATTCGTATTTTAAAAAAGTTTGTTTGGATAGCCCGTCGCCGGAATGTCTGTCCGGAAGTGTTCGGTAAAATTAAAAAAATGCAGAACATCTTCGCAGCCACTGGTGTTTAAATCGTTTTTAGACCTTATAAAAAGTGTTCGGAAGTGTTCGGTGTAGACATTTTACAAAGTCTTACTCGGGATTATAAAGGCATTGACTATGACGTCAGCCGAAGTAAAACGGTGCTATGGATTTATTTGTAAGTAAACATACAGATTATCTCAGCAATGAGTTACAAAATCGTATGGCTCGGCGCAAAGCTTATTCTCAAAGGGCCTTTGCCCGGGATTTGTCTTTAAGTGTATCGACCTTAAATGATTACTTGCGTGGTCGACTCAAAATTTCAGATGCTCGTATTGTTTCACTAAGCAAAGCTATAGGATTAAATTTAGAACAAAGAAATCACTGGATAGACCTTATTCAACTTGAACGATGTAAGGACCAGGAAACGAAACAAGAACTTAAAGTTCGAATCGAATCCCGTCTATCGGCACAGATGCATTCGATTTCGCTGGACCAGTTTAAAATTGTTTCCAACTGGTACCATTTAGCCTACATAGAGCTTCTGAGTATCAATGCCACCAAATACAGCTCTGTCACCAAAGCGGCTAAGGCTCTGGGTATAAAACCCTCTGAAATGAACAAAGCCATCCAACGCTTAGTTAAACTTGAACTGATAAAAAAGAACTCTGATGGTATCTTTGAAAGCAATCAATCACACCGTATGGGCGATGGCGTTTCATCGCTGGCCATTCGACAGTTTCACAAGCAAATGATCACCAAAGCAAAAGCGGCTTTGGATGAGCAACCCATGAATAAACGCTTTGCTTCATCGACGATAGTGGCTCTTCCCTCCTCAGAGGTGGAAAATATCATGGCGGACATTAAAACGTTGGCTCTTCGTTATTTAGATAAAAATTTAAATTCAGCAAGTCGTTCACCTAAAATAAAAAAAGAAAAATTATATTGCTTAACATTGCAATTTTTTAATCTGCTACAAGACGAGGAACTAACATGAGATATATATTCGCATTAATCATCCTATTCACCACTTTATCGCAAGGACAAGTCAAGGGTATTCACGTTGGTAATGGCGGTGGATTTTCAGAATACAATTTGCAGATTGCTTATCAATCTTACGGCGAATGGCTTTTGCATCTAAAAACACATGATAAAACTATAGCGCCTAGTGAAACTGAAATTTTGCTCAATTTATTGATGGCGGTGCCTTCTGAAAAAGGTGGCCTGGTTTTTAATGAACAGTATACGTCACTTCTTTTTTCTGAGGGAAAAATTGGTAGTATCATTTATGTAAACAGCAAAATGCTTTCTATGTTGTCTGAGCAGCGAAAGCGCGACCTCACTTTAAGCGAGGCCTACGGACTTATCGTTCGTCAACTGGCTAGCCACATAACTGACATAACCGATAGTACGACTAAAACGCATTTAGACAGCTTAATTCGCAGAGTTGAAACAGCTACTGATAAGTTTGTTTCATCCAGCACGGCCTATTTTAAATCCAAAGAGATCTTAAGAAGTTATGCCTGGTCATCTGCAGATAACACAGATCAACTCATTCTGACCTCTAAAGATTTTTCTTTTATCGATTTAACTGAAGGCGTTTTAATGGAGTCTCACTGTGACATGCAAAATCTTAAGGCCTTGAAAATATTAGAACCCTCTTTTGCAACCTCCGAAAGCGCGACAGCAAAGGATGAAGTTCGAATTCAAATGAATTTTTACATTAAAATAACCTGTGGCTTTGACTATTACCTCAGAGAAGTCTCTGCTCAGTTTGTTATTGATAAAACACAATTTAATTTTGTTTCGATGCAAAGCCGAGGGCTGTTTTGAAATACTTTGCTTTTATATTCCTTTTTCTAGTCTCATTGTCTGCTTCTGCGGAAACCACTGAAATTGCCGGCAAGAATCTGTCAGAAAAACGCATCCGTTGGGTGTGGCAAAACCTATCGACAGTTTTGTTTTCTTGCTCGCAAGATAAAGATAACTGCGGAAACCCTAAGTATCAGGCCCTTATCAGCCAACTTTTAAAGCTGGTTCCATCTGAATCAGACTTCGACGTTAAGGCGTGGCAAAGTCAGTTAATTTTTAAACACGAAAATGAATTTGATTTTAACACCGATCTCGAAGAAAGCCATCGCGTAGCCATGACAGGATTGACGCCTGGATCTATTATCTATTTTAACCTTGATCGTATAGAGCGATCGCAAGGCGTGCCCTATGATTACGAATTTTATGTCGGTATTTTAGTGCATGAACTGGTTCATCATCTGGGGATCACGGATACTAATGAACGATGGCCTGATCAAATTGGTAGTTACATAGCCACTTATTTTAAATCTAAATTCCTTTCCTCAGCCCAAGGAATGGTTTCTCAAAAAAATGTTTCTTTAAATGTTTTTAATGCTGAAGGCCCTATGCACTGGTCCGCGATATCTAGTGAAATAGATGATCGACTGTTCAATGCTGTTCCTGCCCAAAGCGTTGTGACCCTACCTTGTGATAATGCTTGGGATATGGTGATTCAGCAAAAGGTTGAAAAACCGCGCTGGCACATTTCTCAGTTTCGTTTAAAAGAAAAAACCATGACTCTTAATGGAACAGCTATAGTGCATAATCAATGTGGATCAGTGATGACGGGCTTGAAAAACACTTATCCTAAGAAGATGCTTCTGACTGCGGTTGTCCAATTTATTTATCCCCAAGAAATGAACGCAACTAACTGGGATAAATTAACACCAACTGTTCAGATAAATGTCAGTCATCTTGGATTTAGTACAGACGATGACCTTATTAAGATGGCAGAAGGTTTAATTTTTACCTTAAAGCCTATTTCGCTACCACATAAGACGGCCGAGCCTGGAACGGTCTTAAACTATGAATTTGAAGTTGAAGATAGCAACCAATTACCCATTGATGGATGTATGGCGCAGCTGACTTCTGAAGACTGGCCGTGGGTCAACGGAGCATCTCCGGTGAAAACAATTTCTGCAAGCCGTTGCAGTGTCATAAAAGTCGATAAAAGCCGCCATAAAGTTTCTGTTTCCTACCAAGTTCCCCACTCTGTGGTGACGCTGAATTTACAGCTTTATAATGTCACCTTATATTCTAAAGATAAATTTTATCTCAGCTATCCGTCACGTCCTGTGGTGTCTCAAATTAATGGGAATGCACAAGCAGGACAAACTTCTATGGATGTTACCTTTAAAAATCTTCAACCCCTTAGTGCTTTAGGTGATTACCCACTGATTAATTCCTATGTTGCCAATGAAAGTGATCAGTTCCAAGTTCAGCTACAAGTCCAAACTCAAGATGAACTTTTAAGAGCTGATTTCGAAGTATTAATATTAGTCCGAGAAGGCGAAACTTTAGGAAGCGGACCTTACGGTGGACCAATGCATGTGGATAAATTACTTATTCAAAATTATCAAAAAACTTTGATAGGCTCTATAACGGATATCGTACTCAATTATAAAATACCGAATAAAATAAACTCTGTGGATTGTTACGGAATGAAGTTTAATTCCTTCTCTGTGCTGACCAGCCAGTTAGAACAGATCTCCGTCACTTATCCGCAGACCTACGAATCTTTTGTTATTAGTCCCCGTTTACTTCAGTAAACAGCCTGTATTTCATATTCATGATCTCTATCTCTCGCCCGATACCGAATGATTTCACCGACTTTTTGTCCAACCAGCGCTTGTCCGATAGGACTTGAAGCGGTTACGACTTGAATTTGCCTCTCAACATAGTTTAAAGTTAATCCGCCTCCTTTAGGCATAAAGAAAAAAGTTTTAGTTTCTTCTGAATTTAAAGACATTACTTCCACCAGCGCGGTAGGTCCCAGGGGTGTATCTTCAGTATAATTTCTAACTACAGCATTTTTAAAATCGTTAAGACATTCTTTTAATTCAGCCACGCGTTCCGCCTGCCCGCGCGCCAAATAGGACGCTTCCAGCCCCCGGGTATCATACTGGTTTTCAGGCTTATTATCTTCATCTATAACGTAATCCACCGTATTTTTTTGCGACTCAATTGCTAAGGACAATGTTTCCTCTATAAGAAGTATGAACTGATGGATAAGCTCTTTTTTATTCATGCCGATAGTGTGATTTATAAGTTTATACGAGTCAATTGCCGCCCGTTAACTAATTAGTGATTGTTAGTAAAAAAATAGGTATACATTCACTAGAGCGGAGATAGTAACGATGAAAAATGATTTTTTACCTTTAACTCAGACTGTGCAAAAAGGCGGATGCGCCGCGAAGGTGGCCGCCACTGAATTACGTAAAATTTTAAATCAAGTTCAGTTTCCCAAAGCTCACCCAGAATTACTTGTAGATGGCCGACTTTTCGATGATGCGGGCATTTACCAAGTCACCGAGGATATCGCCTTAGTGCAGACGTTGGATTTTTTTACCCCTATTTTAGACACACCCAAACTTTTTGGTGCGGTGGCCGCAGCCAATGCCTTAAGTGATGTTTATGCCATGGGAGGCCGACCAAAAACAGTCATGGGAATTTTAGCTTTTCCTTTGGCCACGATGCCCGATTCTGTGATCGTCGATGTCATGCAGGGAGCCAGTGATAAAGTCAGTGAAGCTAAAGCTAATTTTGTGGGTGGGCATTCTATCGATGACGACACCTTAAAATTTGGTCTATCCGTTACTGGTTATGTTCATCCGAAAAAAATGTGGACCAATGCAGGGGCTAAGCCCGGCGATCATGTTATCCTGACTAAGCCATTGGGTACCGGCACCATGACTGCAGCCTTAAAGCGACAAGCCTTAAGTGAAAATGAAATTATGGAAGCCATCTTAAGTATGGCGCAAATTAACAACGTTATTGATTATTTATCATCAGAGCAGCTTTCGGCAATTCATGCGGCGACGGATATAACTGGTTTTGGATTTTCTGGGCATGCGATGCAGTTAGCGCGCGCCAGCGAAGTGAGCTTAAAGATAAACAGAAACTCTTTACCCACTTTTTCTAAAGCTTTGAATTGCCTTGAACAGGAATTTTTAACTAAAGCCCATCGTAGTAATGCCGATTACACCAAAGATTTTTTAGATGTGACCGCGCTTGATAAATTGCAAAACCTGCTGATTCACGATCCGCAAACCAGCGGAGGGCTACTGCTATGTGTGGATCCACAATTCAGCACCTCCATTCTTAACTCATTAAAAAAGGCTTTCCCTGCAACATCCCTAATCGGCCAAGTCGAATCACAACAAAGTAAGGCTGTTATCTTTGAATAGCGATCAACTGCGCCACTTACTTTTAGATAAAACCACATTTATCGATGTGCGCGCGCCGATTGAATTTAACCAAGGGCATTTGCCCGGGGCAATTAATTTTCCCCTTTTAAACGATGAAGAAAGAGCCCTGGTTGGGACTACATATAAACTACAAGGACGCGAAGCCGCCATTGAATTAGGACATCAATTAGTTTCTGGAGAAACAAAAGAAAAGCGTGTTCAAACTTGGATAGATTTTATAGAACAAAACCCAAATTCAGTGATTTATTGTTTTCGAGGCGGACTACGATCGCAGATCACTCAACAGTGGATCAAGGAAGCTGGCATCGATAGACCCCTGATTCAGGGGGGCTACAAAAGCGCCCGCAATTTTTTAATAAATGAACTCAAAAGATTTACCGAGTCCTACCCGTTTCTGATGGTGTCCGGAAAAACCGGATCGGGTAAAACACAATTTCTAAATGATACAAGAAGTTTTTGTTCATGCATTGATCTTGAATATCTGGCCCAACACCGGGGATCAGCTTTTGGCCGCATATCCACAGAGCAACCTTCGCAAATCAATTTTGAAAACTATCTATCAGTATCGTTGTTAATGACTGAGACTACAAAACAAAAGTTGCCGATACTTCTTGAAGATGAAAGCCGTATGATTGGCCGATGCGCTATCCCTGATGTTTTTTTTAATAAAATGCGCGCCTCTCCGGTGATATGGATCGAGGAAGCACTAGAAAATCGAATCAATAATATTTTTCAAGATTATATACTGAATTCATCTTTAGGGAAAAAAGAACTTTATACTTATTACAAAAATGCGATTAAAGGCATTTCTAAAAAATTGGGTGCATTAAGAACGCAAGAGTTGACCATGCTTTTACAAAATTCAGAAGAAGATTTTTTAAGTTCAGGAGATCTCAGTTCCAACAAAAAGTGGATAGAAAAACTTTTGGTCTATTATTATGATCCTATGTATTTAGGCAGTCTTGAGCGTCGACAAGTGACCATTCAATTTAAGGGAGATTATAAATCCTGTGTGGACTACTTAAGACATGTCGAAGCCTCAGACAGCGTCAGTTGATTCAACAGTTATATCACAGTTGATTATAGTGCAGATCAAATGCATTGATTTAAGTTTAAAAGAAATTTGATCCAAATTGAGCGTGCGCTTGTCTCAAATTAAGATGAATCTATTTTTGAGATTGTCAGTTTTATAACTTTAAAATCAGTTAATTCAGATTTAAGCCTTGGCTTTGCACTTGCTTTAAAAGGGTCAAGGGTTCAAAAGGGGGATTATTATGGGTAAACTTATTAAGAAATTATTAATCGTTTGTGCAATGACTGCAGCTTTTTCAAGTACTGCTTCAGCCATGCCTGATTTTAGTGGATTATATTCGATGAGTATCGGTGCTTGTAGTGACTGGGCCGGTGGGTATGAGGCTGCCGCAGCTGATTACGACGATTATCGATATTATTTTGATTATTGCATGAGAAATCCAGGTCGTGCCCTAAATCCATTTTAATAACAGAAAAGGATCATATGATTCATTTTCGAAAATATAGAAAAAAAGCGCAAAAACGAAAAGAAAAAATTGGGGCGACCAACGGGGCTTGAACCCGCGACAACCGGAATCACAATCCGGTGCTCTACCAACTGAGCTATGGCCGCCACAAAGGCTTATAATTTATAATCAAACCCTATTGCTCTGGCAAGGACTAATCAAAATACTGAAGCTTACTCTGTAGGCATTAATTCTGCGCATTTTTGCGCGCTTATTTCATTCAACTTATCCATTTCTTCGATCAATGGAAAGTACTCTCTAATTTGTATCTTATCCACATGTGGTGGAGCCCACTCGCTTTCTAACTGCGAGAAATTTCCTCGTTGTACGAGCGAACTGGTTTTAGAAATCAATTCTACTTCTGTTCCGATCAGCAGACAGTCATCGGTAAAGGTGGCGAAACTAAAACTTTTTGCTTGGTAATGAAGACTTTCGATCACCACAGCGTTGTCATCGTTCGTCCCAACCATCCGTGTGCAATAACCATAATTAGGCGGAACTGGCTTTCCACCGGTCCAACCGCGAGTTAATCCTTTGCCCTCACCTTCGGCCAAATTAAAAGCCGCCTTAGATATAAAAATTTGCTGAACATTCCAGCCCGATGGCGTGTGGCGATAGTAACATCCAATATGATTTAAGTTTTGACTGGCAAAAGCCATCGTCGCTGAAAAGATGAGTGTTAAGAATACTGATACTTTCATTTTATTCCTTTATTTTAGTAAAACTTTTTTTAATGCGCCCAATCTGTCGTCCGCCGGCTTTCCAAACCAAATAGAGAATAGATCCATCACAAACTGCTCTTGACCAGTGATGGTTTTTACTTGGCCGTCAGGCTTTTGGATATAAAGAGTGGCATTGCCTTCAGCGACGTCTTTCCATGAAGCCAGCAAGCTAAAAGTATCGCCAGTTTTAAACTCTGAAACAGATGAAAGCTCCGCCATCAACTGCTTAAGCTCAGGTGATAGATTTTGAGTATCTACTGAGTTTACGGCCAAAGCCTCATTAAAAGACTCAACAATTTTACTTCCTGCAAGGTCACGTGACATGGTTAGACGAAACTGAACTGAACCGGCACTCTTTAACGATGATAGAATTTTGTCTTCACTTTTGTTAAGCAGGTTAGGCGCTGCGGCTAGGAATTCAACAACATAGACCCTTACGGTCGCTAAACCAAAAACTTTCTTTTTGCGAATACCATAATTAACTGGCTTAAGTTCAATATGCCCTGTGGACGTTTCCAACTTTGAAGAGGACGCTATTTTAACATCTTCAAAAACAGTGTCTGAAGTTTGATGCGTAATCGTCGTTTTATAAGCGAAAGCTGCTGTAAAAAAAAGCGAGCAAACTGTAAATAGAGTCCAACTTAGCTTCTTCATAAATCCTCCAAATATAAACGTAGTGTCAATGATGATCTAAAGCTTGTAAATGAAAAATCCAGTGTCAAAATAAGGAATCGCTAATTTTGGGTCTATTTAAAGAGGTAATATGAATAAAAAAGCGCACATTTTATATTTATTAGGTTTTATTATAGCCACAGTTGTTTCGCTTAATGCTGGGGCTAAACCTATGCCTCAAAGATTAGGAATTGGCATTAAAGATAATACCACCCAGAGCATCCCATCGCTGGCAGCGATTTATAATGTGAATGAAAATTTTGGCCTGTTTGGTGGATTAGGTTTTGATACTCAAAAAGATTACTCTAAAATGCAGGTCAACGCGGGCCTTCGTCATGTTATTTTTCACGAGACAAATCTGCATTTTTATACCGCGGGGCAATTGGCCATCGTTAACTTAGAAGACCCGGTTGAAAAACAGAATGGTTTCGAGCTGAATGTACTTATCGGTGCTGAATTTTTTCTGACAGGATTAGAAAACTTAGGCTTTTCCTTTGAAGGCGGAGTCGGCTTGGCCTCATATAAAGAAACCCGCACACGCACAGTTGGAGATCACCCGCTTAAAGCGGGAATTATTTTTTACTTCTAACATTTTCAATTAAAAGGATTAGAATATGCCAAAAAAAATTATACATACAGACCATGCCCCTAAAGCCGTAGGCCCCTATTCACAGGCGGTTTTGTTGAATGATATGCTGTACTGCTCAGGACAAATTTCAATTAACCCACAAACCCAAGAAGTTTTTACTGGCGATATTAAAACTCAGACTGAAATGGTTTTATCAAATATCGAAGCCGTGCTTAAGCAAGCTGATATGAATTTTTCAAACATTATTAAAACCACAATTTTTTTAACTTCAATGAATGATTTCACCACAGTAAACGAAATTTATTCTAAAAAATTTCCGGCCAACCCGCCAGCACGCTCAACCGTTGCGGTGGCAGGTCTACCTAAGGGTGTTAACGTAGAAATTGAGATCATCGCCCATAAGAACGCTTGATGATGCAACTTAAGAAGAAGCGCGCTCTGTTAGCCGCTTTAATTATTCTTTTTTTTGCGTTTGTTTACATTAAAACTAATCAGGTTATGTCTGAACCTGAAAATCTCTGGACTAATTCTGAATCTAAAGCTGATTGCGGGGTTGTACTTACTGGGGCCGTAGGTCGTTTGCGTGAGGGGTTTGAACTTTTAGCACAACAGCGAATTAAAAAACTGATTGTATCCGGCGTTTACAAAGACGCTCGCATGATCGAACTGTTTCCCTACTCAGTTTACTATCCTGAAGTAAATCTAAATGATATCTACTTAGAAAAAAGATCTGAAACAACTTTTGGAAATGCTCGACATAGCCTTAGTTTAGTTGAAGGACTTCGGTGCCGCGATGTAATGTTAATAACCTCGCAAGTGCATATGCATCGGGCCTATTCAGTGTTTAAAATGGTTTACCCAGATACATTAGTTATTAAAAAACTGACCTTGCCTAATGCCCGCCCAGAGTCAGGTTTTCCTGGTTTAGCTTCTGAAGTAGCCAAAACCCTTTTTTACTACATCCTTAGTCTAGCTGAGTATCTAAATATCTAGAGCACTCTTCAGCTACAATCCCCTTTGTCCGATAGAAGACCATGGGAAAACGACACGCATTTGATGAAAAAAACTATTTAGAAGTGAATGAAATTAAACTTGAAAACGTCACCTTAAGAGTTTCTTCTTTTCATGACCCTATTTTATCAGCTGTTGATTATAATCTTCCTACCGACGCTGTTTTGTTAATTGAATCTTCAAACCCTCAAGTAGCTACTTTGTTCTTAAAGCTAATGGCAGGGCGTGAGGGCGCAACCAGTGGTCGCGTCTTATGGAATGACGAAAGTGTCTTTACCCCAGAAAGCCAAGTTGATCCACGCGAAAGCATGGGATGCTATTTTGAAACTTTTCGCGCAGGACAAAAAGACACTTTAAAGTCAGTCTTATTAAAAGATTTAGGCAAAGCTGAATATGATTTTGTATTAGACTATTTTGATTTAACTGAAAAGGCTGATCGCCCGCTAAAAGGCTTATCTTATAGTTATCAAAAGCTGGCCTATCTGATTAAAAGCGCAGCCTCTGATGAACAACAAACTAAGCAAGTTTTGGTATTAGAGGATCCCGCTTCTGGATTGGATGAAGCTCAATGGTTATGCTTTTTAGATTACGTGCAAATGCAACAGCGCCGCGGTCACCTACGTCATATTTTTATGACCAATCATCACCCAACAGCTATGCGTCATATCGGTCACAATACCATTTATATCGAAGATGGCATTATTTATATTGATGAGGATACTTCCACTAAAAAAGCCAGCCATTTTTAGTGTTTTCTTTCTTGCATCTTTAAGTCACAATAAATGCATCCATGAAAAATTCGCTAAGTCTATTTTTTCTTAAAAAACTAATTTTTTCGCCGCGCTCAGGATCCCTAATGCGAAGAATTTCTTTTTTATCATTTTTTGCAGTGCTTTTAAGTGTCATGTTTTTTTTAATTGTACTTTTCGTCATGAACGGTATGAACAAGAATATTCAAACACGCATTATGGCGCTAGATCCTAATATTACTGCTGTGTTTAAAGACAGTAATGCAGATTTTTTATTAGCAGATTCCAAGGACTATCATCAATTGCGTTTTGATTTATATGATCTAATCATTCGCACAGTAGATGGCCAGTTTCGCGGGGTTAATGCCATAGGCTACAATCAAGAGGGCTTTAATTATTGGAATGACAAACTTCTTTCCTTGCGAAAAAAAGATCCTTACGAAAATGATTTCGAAAGTACTTTAGGAGAAAATCAAATAGCCGTTGGTATAGATATAGCGCGCGCGCTGGGACTTCTTGAAGGCGATGAGGTCACCTTAATACCCATTGAAACCTTGCTTCTTAGTCAAATGGAACGCCCACTTTTTGAAAAAGTTAAGGTTCAAAAGATCGTCGCATCGGATCTGCCTGATATTGACAGTCAAAATATTTTTTTCAATCGCGAGCTCACATTAAAGTCTTTTAATAAAAGTTTATCTAAAGTTTCTGGTTACCACTTATGGCTAAGAAGCGATGCCTACCTAAACTCAATCGTTGAAAAATTAAAAGTCCATGAATTTAAAAGCGTAGAGACCTGGAAGGAAAAAAATTCCAGTTTATTTTTTGCACTGTTCATGGAAAAAACGATGATTGGAATATTCTTAGGATTAGCGGGGCTCATTGCCTCTAGTTCTGTTTTAACAGTCTTGGCTCTTATCATGTCTCAAAAGCAAAGTGATATTGCGATTATTAAAACTTTGGGCTTATCCGAAAAAAAGACTTTAATTCTTTTTATGAAAATGGGCCTGTGGATTTCTTTATCAGCTGTGACGGTGGGAACATTATTGGGAACGGGGATAAGCTATTATATCGAAAAAAACCCATTACATGTTTTGCCGCATATTTATTATGATGCCAGCATTCCCGCCTATGTTGATCTTAATTTTGTCGGAATAGTTATCTTAGTTTCTGGTGCGTTGGCCTTGATCGGCTGCTACTTACCCGCTAAATCGACTTTAAATATTCAGCCGGCTATTTTGTTGAAACAGAAAAACTAATAGGTGCCAGGCTACTTTTCGGAACGCACTGTGTTCCGAAAAGTAGCCTGGCACCTAACTAAAAGTCGTGATTCAACTACACTTTGCGGCTTTTCTGTGCATAAAAGCCCTTAATCCCTAACACTATAATAAAACCATATTAAAGGAGTATAGATATGAAAAGGATTTTCATTCTAGCGCTTTGCACGTTTGCGATCAGTACATCATACGCCGCTCGCCTGACAAACCTCAGTCTAACCGATATCACCACAAAAAGTGCTGTCGATATTCTTAAATCTCATCGAGATACTGAGCTAACAGTACGGTCCGTGCACGAGGACTTAGGTAAAACTCATACCCGATATTATCAAACCTATCGTGGAGTTCAAATTTGGCCTCAACAAATTGCAGTTGCAACCAAAGGTCAAGAAATTACGAATCTTAACGGAGTTATGGTTCAAGACTTAGACAGCGATGTGCAAGTAATTGAACCGGCATTCAATGCTGATCACGCCTTAGAATTAGCGAAAAACTTTTTTAGAAATAACCATCAAAATAAATCTCTACTAAGATCAGATTGGAAGTATGAATCAGTCCAATCCAATTTGCGGATTTATATCGATGAGGAGACTCATAAGGGACATTTGGCCTATGTGGTTTCATTTTTTGCGGACACTCTTTCTGGAGGAAACCCTACTCGCCCGACTCAAGTTATTGATGCACGAACGGGGCAGCTTTTGCTTAATATGGAAGGCTTAACGACAAACACTCATAGTGCGACCGGAGACGGCGGAAATCTAAAAACGGGAAAGTATACTTACGGCAAAGAACATCCTCACTTAGAGGTATCCCAAGTAACTACCGAGGATGAAAAAAATTGCGTCATGGAAACTGCTCGCAATAAAACCATTGATCTGAAGCACACAACTTGGCAAGTGGCCGCTTATGCTTTCTCGTGCTCGGAAAGCGTATTGCCAATGATCAATGGCGCTTATGGCCCTATGAATGATGCCCACTATTTTGCAGGCGTTATCTTAGATATGTTTCAAAATTGGTATCAAATTCACCCTTTAAACAAAAAATTAGTCATGAAAGTTCATTATACTCATGAATATGAAAATGCTTTTTGGGATGGGCAATCCATGGTCTTCGGTGATGGAAAAAATAAATTCTATCCACTTGTTTCCTTAGATGTATCGGCCCACGAAGTAGCGCATGGGTTTACTGAGTTTAATTCAGGTCTGATTTATAGAAATCAATCAGGCGGTATTAACGAATCCTTTTCTGATATGGCTGGAGAGGCTGCTGAATACTATGCTCGGTCAAAAAATGATTTTGAGATCGGCGCAGAAATTTTTAAGGCCGAAGGACAAGCTCTACGATATCTTGCAGATCCGACTAAAGACAAAAAGTCGATCAGCCATATAAGTATTTATATCCCTGGCATGAATGTTCACTACAGCAGTGGAATTTTCAATAAAGCTTTCTATATGTTGGCGACAACTCCAGGTTGGAACACCAAAAAAGCCTTTGATATCTTCGTTAAAGCCAATCGTAACTACTGGACAGCCAATACTGACTTTGTTTCCGGGGCTAAAGGTGTTTTAGCGTCCGCAAAAGACTTAGGTTATCCAACAGCAGACGTTATCGCTGCATTTAAGATCGTCGGGATAAGACTTTAAGGAAACTGCTCAGTAAATCTTTCCGCTAAAGCAGATATAGTAAGACTTGGGTTAACCCCCAAGTTAGAAGGTATAACACTTCCATCACAAACGTATAAGCCGGGATAATTATACACTTGATGGTTGGTGTCGATCACTCCACTTTCTGGCGATGCAGATATACAGCATCCTCCGAGAATGTGAGCTGTCGTGGCGGATGACAGCACCACTTCAGTAACTGAGTTCAGCGCTACGCCCTGAATTGACTGCGCCATTTCTGTAGCGGCTGCTTGTGCAATCGGAATAAATGAGGGTGCCGGATTTCCTTCGCTGCGACTAGAAAGTCCATTGGAGAACCACCGCCTTTTTAAATATAAACTTATTTTGGAGTCGATATCTTGCATCGCTAACAAAATAACCGATCTTTTAGACCAGTTGTTGCGAAAAATAATTTTTATATACAACGGCAAATTTATGCTGAACTTTATCAACATTTTAATTGGACGTGTTAGAACAGTTCCATTTTCAGTCAGGGGCACGGCTAAAATTCTCATAAAGCTGCTGCCCTCAGAATACTTCACTGTTTCAATTTTAGTATTCGCATCTGGGTGAATGGCTGCACCAATTGCAATACCTTTAGAAAAATCGATATTATCATCAAAAGTTGTTACGCCTAATAGCGATTCTCCATTTGTTCGAACATCTTGCGCCAGGCGATCTGAAATTTGACTTAATGTTTTATATTTTAACTTATTTTCTAACAATATTTTAACAGTGCCTAAAACCCCTGCAGCGATTATCACTTTACGCGCTCGGAAGTTTTGTTTCTTTAGCTTAGTCCAAGAAGTGGTTTTTACTGTTTGCACTGTATAGTGGTCGTCTGTTTTTTCAATTTTGCGGACTTTAGTATCCGCAAAAATACGGGCACCACATTTCTGCGCGAACCATAAATAATTTTTAGTTAACATATTTTTTGCATTATAACGACAACCCACCATACAGCCGCCGCATCCGACACAGCCCGCGCGCGGAGGACCCTCACCATTAAAATACGGATCCGGAACTTCAACTCCTGGCTGACCAAAATACACGCCTACTTCTGTAGGATGAAAAGTGTCGCCCACCCCTAGTCTGTTACCCACATCAGCCAAAGCCTTTTCCGCATCAAAAAACATTTTATTGGTGGTCACACCTAACATTTTTTGGACCCTTTTGAAATGAGGATCTAATTCTTGATTCCAATTCACATTCTTTGGCCACAAGTCTGAGTTAAAAATTTTTTCGGATGGACGCATTAAAGTATTAGCGTACACCAAACTACCGCCTCCAACTCCTTTGCCATGCAAGACCATTAAATTTTTTAAAAAAGATAAGCTTTGAAATCCAAAGCAGCGGAACAGCGGAAACCACAAAAACTTTTTTATATTCCAATTCGTTTTGGGGAAATTTTTCTCATTCCAGTGCAGACCTTCTTCAAGTATAGCCACGCTATATCCTTTTTCAGCTAGTCTCATCGCTGAAACGGATCCTCCGAAGCCACTGCCAATAATCACGAAGTCATACATTTTTTCTTCTGCTGCATTCATAGATAAATTCTAATATACTTTTCATTTTTTACTATGTTAAACTTAAAGAATGCGGATTTTCATATTAATTGCAGCTGTTTTCGCAGCTATGGCCATTTATTTTCAGCAGCACGATCGCAGTCAGTTGTGGATCCTAAAACCTCTACCGATAATCGTTATGATGTGTTGGCTTTGGTTTCGAGGCTTACCCTCCACTGATCGAACATTAATTCTTTTAGGTTTATTTTTCTCCATGATCGGCGATCTTTTTCTGATCATTCCTCAGCAGTATTTCATTCATGGCCTCAGCAGCTTTTTCATAGCTCATGTGTTTTATATTGTTGCGTTCTATAAACGAAAAAAAACCTTGAACTTGAAGTCTTTTGTTTCCTACCTGATAGGTTTAGGTATTTATGCTTCCGTCTCAACCGGAGTAAGTTCTGATCTAAAAATTCCAGTGATCGCCTATACTCTGGCGATTTCCACGATGTTGGGTTTAGCTTTCAATGTTTGGCTTAGTGACAAAAACTCCAAAGCCAAGTGGGCGCTTATCGGTGCTTTTTTGTTTGTAATTTCTGATACATTGATTGCCGTAAATAAATTTTCCTATCGATCTTTTTATATCGCTATATGGATTCTACCCCTTTACTACATGGCACAAGGATTTATTACCGCGTCTGTGTTAACGCGAAAAAAAATTAATTGATTAACGAATAAATGACACTGAAATGTAGCGCCGCGCCCACAATAGTCAGCAAATGAAAAAGTTCGTGATGTTCAAAAATAGTGGGAAATAAGTCAGGACGGCGTAAGGCATAAAAAACTGCGCCCAACATATAGGCCAGCCCACCCAGAAACAGTAATAGAATTTGCATCCAGCCTAAGGCCTCTTTTAAATCTGCTAAATACGGCAATACCATCCAACCCATCAGAACATACATGAGAGCACTTAAGGCCTTAGGAGCTTTTACCCAAAGAATAGACTTTAAAATTCCCGCAGCAGCAGTGATCCATATGATAATTAATAATGTATTTCCTTGTTCAGGCTTCAATGCTAACAGACAAACGGGCGTAAATGTTCCTGCAATCAAAACAAAAATAGCTGAATGATCTACTCTTTTCATAATTTGATACTGGCGCGGATTCCAATACTTACGATGATATAAAGAACTTGTTGCTAACATCAGTAATAATCCAAAAGAAAAAACTGAGCTGGCTATAAAGGTCAATACAGCCGTACTTTTAACAACCAACATTATGCTAGCGCCTAAGGCGACAAAAAAGGCCGCTTGATGAAGATGCCCCCTTAAAAGCGGCCGTTCATGAAAAGATCTTTGTTTCTTGGCTGTGCTCACTTAATTATTATGGCCAGGGGGGCTCTAAATGTAAAGCAGAGGGATTCGGACTATAGTCCAGGTTAACTCTAATCCTGAGTGTTGAGTTTTTAGACTGACAAAGCTAAACTTAAGGAAGAGGTCAATTTTGAGGATTCAATTATGATTTACTTTTTTCCATATGTTACACTAGCTGTAAGCATGTATGGTTTTTATCTGATGGGAAATTTTGTGTGGATTGCTACACTTATTTTATTTGTATGTATTCCCATTATTGAAATCTTAACAAAAAACAAAAAATTTAATCCCGCCCAGCATAAATCAAATTGGGGAACAGCATCGCTTGTACTAACTCCTTTTATATTAACGCCTTGCCTACTCTATTCATTTTTCCAAATGCAAAAGGCCACAACTTGGTTAGAACTTTTGGGGCTAAGCATTTCAATGGGAGTCCTGATTGGAGCTTTTGGAATTACTTCAGCACATGAACTGGTTCACCGAAGGCAAAAAATTTATCGCGCTTTAGGTGTATGGAACTTAATCTTATGTAACTTTGCACACTGGGGTATTGAGCATGTCTACGGTCATCATAAGAATGTCGCAACCCCACATGATCCGGCGACTGCTCGCAAAAATGAATGGATCTACACCTTTTGGGTTCGAACCTATATTGGCGTCCTGCGTGGAGCTTGGACTATCGCAAAACAGAAAGTTCTGGCTTATTGGCTATTATCATTAATTTTAAGTGTGATTATTTATTTTGTATTCGGACCAAAAGTTCTTGGTGGTTGGTGGATAGCTTCCCTATTTGCCATTTCATTGTTGCAAACTGTGGACTATATCGAGCATTACGGCTTACTCAGATCTAAAAATGAAGATGGCCTTTACAGCGCCGTTAAAGCTCATCATGCCTGGGACACGGCTTCTGTGGCGACAAATGTTCATCTTTTTAATTTAGGTCTACACTCTCATCACCATATGAAAGCCTCAATACCGTTTCAAGATCTTAGCGAACAACCGGGCCACCGCGAAATGCCCTTTGGATACTCGGTGATGGTGGTTATGGCCTTATTTCCTTTTTTATACATTCCCTACATGAACAAGCGGTTAACGTAAAAAAGCCCCAGTTTTTACTGAGGCATTTTATTTAAACTTATTTTACTAAAAAATATTATCTATGACAAACGACGTCTTCGACAAGTTCGTAGGCTTGTAATTTACAATTACCATCAAGTTTTAAATGAACACTGAAGCCCTCTTCAATTTTGTATTCTTTATTCGTATAATAAAATGCTGATCCTCTTACGATAGTTTGCCCGTTTTCTTCATAAGTTTGAATTTCCTTTGGGTTTTCCACTGATCTCATAGTATTTGCAAACCCACTGTTTTTGCCATTTTTAGATAGATCGATTTTAATAGCTTGGTTTTGAGCTGCTCGCACGTCTTTTAAAGTACAAACTTTTCCTGCTGTCGCAAAAGATGTTGCTGCCACTGTCATTGCTACCACTAATAAATACTTCATAATAACTCCTTATAGTTTTGTACTCAGGCTTTATTGCGATAAAAATGCCAAGCTGAAGTCTCATATAGAGACTCCTAGACTATCAAGCTGTCAATATCTTAGACACCTTCCAAAAAAAGCTTATGAATAAATATCTTTTAAAGCTGAATCTAGATCACTAAAGTCGTACTTAAACCCCGCGGCTAGGGCTTTTTCAGGATAAACTTTTTGCGAGGCCATCAGCATTTCTGACATCTGCCCGGCTCCAATTTTTAATAAAAAAGAGGGCGTCCATAGTGCCAAGGGAAATTTTTTGGCCTTGGCCAGCGCCTTGGCAAAATCGGACTGAGTCGCTGGCTTGGGTGAAACCAAATTAAAGGCTCCCGTACAACTTTCGTTCTCCATAAGATACGTCGCTAAGCGAACCCAATCCTTAATATGAATCCAACTTATAAAATTTTGCCCAGAACCAATAATCACCGGAGGCATTTTTTTTAAGGCTCCACCTTCTGAAGACAAAACGACGCCTGTTCGAAGCAACACCGTTCTAACCCCTAACTTTATGGCCTTTACAGCTTCTTGCTCCCAATCGGTCACCACACCGGCCAAAAAATCATCGCCTGGTGGGGAGTTCTCAGAAAGCTTTTCTTGCTTTCTATCGCCATAGAACCCAATGGCACTGCCGGAAAGGAAGACCTGAGGCCTATCTTGCGAACTTAATTTTTCCAAAGCTTGAACAATCTGTTGGGTGCCGCGCACACGGGATACTAAAATTTTTTTCTTTACTTCAGAAGTCCATCTTTTTTCGGCGACGGGATAACCTGCCAAATGAATAATAGCATCGCAACCCGCGATGGCTTTTAAAGGAAAATCTGGATTATCAATGGCATCCCATTGGAAAACTGAAGCTGCTGGTAAATCAGTATATTTATTTTTATCTCTGGCGGTCACATTAATCTGGTGACCTTGTTGACGCAAAATTGAAATCAGTTTTTTCCCGATAAGTCCCGATGCTCCGGTTATTAATATTTTCATTATTGCTGGCAGCGATCTAAAATAGTGGATTTAAAACCAGATCCTGTGGTGTAAGTGACTTCTCCGCAGGTCGTACCAAATATCACATTGATATTGGTTGAGTCCGTACAGGTCGCTGTCCATTCACCTGCTGTAGGACAATTACAAGCCGCTGTCCATGACACCGGAGACGAAATAGTAAAAGTACATGATCTGCCATTAACAGCATCGGCCACTAAAATTCCACCGCTAGCTAGAGTACGACCATCTCGAATTTGGCCCGTAATCACCATTGAGGATGTCGTACTGGTTGTCATATCAAAAACCACATCATCTTCACTGTTGGTTACGGTTCGTCTAATACCTGCATTGTCATAAGTAAAAGAAGAACCACCTATTCGCGTAACTAACTGGCCAGTTGATGGTGTAGAAACTTTAAAAGTCGCTTTACGCAAACCCGTTAAAGTATAATTAGGAACTCGGGCTACTGCATCGCCATTAACTGGTATCTCACAGCTAGCCACTTCTGTTCCAGTAAATGTTAACTCAATAGATCCCACCAGAGTTCCCTGGGTCGCCACGTTATTTATCGTAGGCCCAGGAACAGTACAACCAGCAAAGGCGCGAACTTTCTTACCACCTGAACAACTATTAAAAAGAGTGGCCGCACAGGCCGTCGCATAGCTTTTGGGAATAAACAAGTCGTTCATTAAGCGTGCGGTAAAGGTGTCGGTTTTATGAATACGAGCATAAAATTTCTCATCACCGGTAGGATGTGATATACCGGTGATATTCCCACTGGTCTTCCCACCGCTTTCATCAATCGATGCAAACGAATCCGCAAACATTTGAATCATCTCTACGTCTGTATCAAAATCGTACTCTTCCTCTATCTTTGGATTACAGCCCGAAGTCGAAATAAAAAGTGTTGCCAATACTATCCCTGACGCCATTTTTAACAGTTTATGCTTATACATACTTATAGATTAAACTCCTGTGGCAGGCAGGTCAAATGTAACTTCTAGGCCATAACCTATTGAATATAATACGGAAATAATTCGTTATAAGGTAATATGTCTTAATCTGAGTAATCTTTAAAAATAATTTCCCAATACGGAGCTAAATTCAAACCGACGTCTAGTTTTTTAAGTAACGAGGACATGCCACCCAACTTGCGGTGTAAAAACAGCAGTCGGTGTGGTGGCGCCGAATATTTTAAACTGGTTACAAATTTACGCGTAAGTTCTTTAGTTCGCGTGTTGTAGTCGCGGTCATCAAAGTTAAACTTACTTTTTTTCTGAGAGGTAAAAAAAGGCTCTACCGCTAAATTCATTAAATCAATAAACAAGGCTTTAGTTTCCTCATCCTCGCGCGAATCTATCAATTGAAAATCCACCGCTTTCTGAATAATTTGCTCCGGAAAATCTTGCTCATAGACGCTTTTAATTAATCCTTTGTACTGAAGCCGAAATGCTTTTTCATATTCTCTGGTCGCACCAAAATCCAATAATACTAATCCCACATCACCTTTTTCTTCACGCACAAGAAAATTGGCAAAATTAGGATCCGTTTGCACCAAACCCCAATGATAGAATTCGTGGCAGTATAAATTTAGAATCAGATGAGCTAATTTTTCTTTTTTCTTAAGGCTTGGTGATGTCTCTAACCATTTTTGAATACCCAGCCCCTCTTCCCAGGACATGGTAATTACTTTTTTGGTGCTCATGGCTGTGATCGGCTCAGGAGAATAATATTTTTGGTCTTCGGCGGTGATGGTTTGCAAATGTTTCTTGTATTTTTTTAAAAACTCAACTTCCTGTTCAAAATCAACTTCTTGCAAAAGAACAGCTTTCATCTCGGCAAATAAAGGATTCAAGTTCATCTTTCGATTGGTCATGGCACAAAAACCTTGAGCCAATTTTTTAAGTAAGGCCACATCGGAATTTATGCTTTTAGCTACGCCGGGATGTTGTACTTTCAAAGCCACTTTTTGATCTTTATAAACGGCCGTATGAATTTGAGCAATACTGGCCGAAGCCACGGGCTTGGTTGCAATGTCATGAAGTTGCTGAAATCGCTCAGCACCCAATTCTTTTTTTAAAACAGATTCTATAGTTTTGAAATCGACTGCTGTGCCGCTGCTCTGTAGCTGACTGATAATCTGTACTGCTTCTGGCGGAAAATAGTCATCCAACTCAAGGCTTAACATTTGCCCGGCCTTCATCGCCGCGCCCTTCATCTGCGATAAGGTCTCGGTGATCATTTTAGCTTGGTCAATTCGTGATTTAATGTCTTTAGAACGCAATTCCTTAAAACCCACTTTTAAAGATAATTTAGTTAACTCGTAAGTGCGTTTAAAGAATGAATCTGCCATCTATAAATCCAGAACTTAGTTTTCTAAAAAAAGTACCCACTTTTTAGATACTAAATACGTAGCGACATAATCTCCAACTTTTAAGTCACATCGATCAGTTCTGATTTCTGATTTGATAGCGTCCTCTATATCAATAGGGCATAGCGCATGGGATTGAAAACTTGTGAACTTGATACGAACTAAGCAATCTTGAGCATTTTGATTTTCTTTTATTTCTGTAATATTTCCTGCAATTTGAGCTTCCATTTGAGGACAAGCTTGCGCCCATTGGAATCCTACTACAACAACCACTAAAGCTAAAAATTTTCTCATGTTATCTCCCTTAAATTGTTACCTACTTGCTAACACAAAGGCCCAACTTTGGGAACTCAAATACTTAAATTTTAGCAGTTAAACCATCTTTTAAAGCGGCCCGCGAAGATTTTACAGCGGGGACTAATCCCACCATGGCACCAGCCAATAAAATTATTATAAGATAGCCGACCTCAGACAGAGCTAATGAGCTTCCAAAAAAATAAAAACCAAAGGCCTTTTCTAACCATCCTGCTAAAAAGTAAAATAATGATAACTGCAGCACTACTCCTAATAAAACCCCTAGCAAAGTCAGTATAAAGCTTTCAAAAACCAACAACAAAGCAACATGACTTGGCCCTGCGCCTAGCGAGCGCAAAATAGACATTTCTCGTCGACGCTCATTTAAACTAGCTAGCAAGGTGCCCAGCATCGCCACCAACCCAATGCCTAGGGTCATGATTGATATAATCTGCAGAACTGTTTCAACTTGCGATAGTCCGTTCCATAACTCTGCCAAAGCCATTCCAGGGATCACGGCGGTTAAGGGTTCTTGGGTATATTCATTAATTTTGCGTTGTAGACTTAAAGTTTGAGTTCTCGCTTTTGCTCGTAAGAAAAAAGCGCTGATATCACCATTATGTATTTCATGATCGTGATCGTGGTCGTGGTGTGCATGGGACTCTTCGGTTTCATGCATAGCGACCATACCTTGAAGCGTGATGTAAACGGTCTGATCGATCGCAGTACCGGTTGGTTTTAAAATTCCTACGACACGAAAAGGCTTATCATCATGTTTTACTACGCCCTCTCCTTTAGTTACACCATGGGTAACTATAATTTCATCAGACAAACTGTATTTTAATTTTTTTTGCACCTGGGAACCGATAACTACGTCCCAGGTCGTCTGCGCCGCTTTTCCCTCTAAGAACTCTACCTGTTGGTCACTGCGAAATCGATAGTATTTATAAAAGTTTTCATCCGTTGCGACCACGCGAAAACCGCGGTGACTGTCGCCCAGTGAATAAGGAATAACCCAATCCACCGCTGGATCATTCTTAATCTCTTGATAAGTTTTCCAAGAAACATTATTCGATGCACTTCCCATGTTGAATATGGAGTATAGAACTAAGTTTAACGGGCCTGTACGAGCACCGACGACCAAATCCGTTTGACTGATGGCATTGGTAAATCCATCGCGCGCCAAGCGACGCGTTTTTTCAACGGACAATAACAAAAATACACTCAATGCAATCGACGTTACGGTTAAAGATGTAATAAACAAACGATTGCGAATAGATTTAAAAGCGAGTTTTAAAAAAATCATATTAAATCCATTCGATTAATATCTTTAAACGCAATCGCCTGATCGAAAAGTGCCTTTAACGAGTGGTCATGACTGACAAAAATTAAAGTCATATTTTTTTCAGAACACACTTCAAAGAGAAGTTTAAGAAACTGATCGCGGTGATCAAAGTCCAATGCTGATGTAGGCTCGTCGGCTAAAATAAGTTGCGGTCTGCTGATTAAGGCTCGCGCTACAGCGACCCGTTGTTGTTGTCCAACGGAGAGCTGACTTACGGATTGATTGAGCAAGTTTAAAATTCCAAGTCTGCGGCACAAAGTTTCCACTTCACTTTGAACATCTTTAAAGCTTTTATGACTTTTTTTAAAATATAAAGGCAAAGTGATATTTTCAAAAATATTTAAATAAGGAATTAAATTAAAACTTTGAAAAATATAACTTATATGTTCAGAGCGAAACCGATCTTTTTGAGTTGGCGTTAGAGTTTGCAAATCTTGCTCTGCAATAATCACTTCGCCCTCATCTGCGCCGACCACACCAGATATAATTTCTAAGAAAGTACTTTTTCCACACCCGCTTGGTCCATGCAGAAATATTTTTTGTCCTGATTGAAGACTAAAGTCAGGAATAAAAATAATTGGTTTATCTTTAGACTTTGAAAATGAAAACTTAAGATTTTTAACTTGCAAAAAATTCTTCATTTATCTTAACTTACGTGTGCCCAGCTTGACGTGTTCTCCGCGAATCCAACCGTATATCGTTTGAGATTGAGTCCTATTCCAGTAAAACATCATCACTAATCCAATAAACAACATACCGACGCTAAGCCATTGACCCCGTGTTAGTCCCAACAGCTGAAATCCAATTTGAATATCCGGCATGCGAAACATCTCATTAAATATCCTGCCCACGGCATAACAAACAATAAATGAGCTTGCGATAAAACCCGCCTTGTGTGATTTACGCGCTAAAAAAAATAATATTAAAAAGGTGAACAGACCTTCTGTGGCCGCGGCGAATAATTGCGACGGATAGCGATAATCCAATAACGGCGCAATGGCCTCTTTCACAGCAATATTCTTGTGCTGTATTTCATAAACTATTCGACCTAAGATACTATAGACTTCATCACGAGCGGCCATATCTGTTCTAAAAGCGCCAAGAAGCTCTAACCACCTCGAACTATCAACATTTATTTTTTCAACAACCGGGCCTAAAGTTCCCAGACGGTCAAATTCATAAGCGGGCCAATTTGCAATATCCGTAGGAAATTTAACTCCATATTTAAAATCTGCCGGCGCAATACGACCTACTAATTCACCATTAATAAAGTTTGCAATACGCCCAAAAAAAACACCGATCGGTCCGGCAATGGCGGCTATGTCTAACAAGTAGACCCAGTTAATCCGATGTTTCCGTCCGTACAGCCAACAGGCCATCACTATCCCAATGATGCCCCCATGGCTGGCCATTCCCCCTTCGTGCACTGCTAAAACTTTCCAAAAAGGAAAATTCCAACTGGTGGACCAAAAAAGCTCTGGGTCATAAAAAATACAATACCCTAAACGTCCACCGATCATCGTGCCAAAAGCACAATAAGTGACAAAATCAGAAACTTGTTCGCGCGTTAACCCTGCCTGTTGTCGGTTAGCTAGCCAAGAGACAATGATGTAAGCAAGAACAAAACCCAGCAAATAAGAAAAACCATACCAGCGAGGACCAAAAGTCTCTGTGATCTTGAATATAAAAGGACTTAAATCATGAACCATACAACCTCTTACGCTAACGGAATTAAATTTGATCTGTCATTATTTCAATGCTATCTACTTTGTATGGCAACAAAAAAAGTCTCAGATATTTTTAATCCTGAAAAATGGCTCGAAGTTCCAGATTTTAACTTTGAAGACATCACGTATCATCGTGCTAAAGATCAAGGGACTGTTCGCATTGCCTTTAATCGACCAGAAGTAAGGAATGCCTTTCGCCCGAAAACTGTGGATGAATTATACATCGCCTTAGAACATGCTCGTATCAGTGCGGATGTCGGCGTTGTGATTATCACCGGAAATGGGCCTTCGCCAAAAGATGGCGGTTGGGCTTTTTGCTCTGGAGGCGATCAACGCATCCGCGGTAAAGATGGCTATAAATATGAAGGCACGGATGAAAATGGAACAAAAAGTAAAGTCGATTTGTCCAAACTCGGCCGACTACATATTTTAGAAGTTCAACGCCTGATTCGCTTTATGCCAAAAATAGTGATGGCCGTAGTGCCAGGATGGGCTGTGGGCGGAGGGCACTCGTTGCATGTTGTTTGTGATCTTACGCTGGCTTCGAAAGAGCACGCTATTTTTAAACAAACTGATGCCGATGTGGCCAGCTTTGACTCAGGTTATGGCTCGGCCTACCTTGCGCGACAAGTGGGACAAAAAAAGGCCCGGGAAATATTTTTCTTAGGCCGAAATTACTCTGCAGAAACCGCCTATCAAATGGGAATGGTCAACGAAGTTGTTCCTCATGCTGATTTAGAAAACACCGCCCTTGAATGGGCCAAAGAAATGAACACCAAATCACCGACAGCAATTCGCATGCTTAAATTTGGATTTAACATGATTGACGACGGCTTAGTCGGACAACAACTTTTTGCTGGAGAAGCGACACGCCTGGCCTACGGCACTGATGAAGCCGTCGAAGGACGAAATTCCTTTGTGGAAAAACGCCCGCGTGATTTTTCCAAGTTTCCCTGGCAGTATTAGAACTCAGCTCACAGTCTTCGCTTTTCTTTGCCTTAATCTGTAAATAAACTGGTTAAACTGTTTAAGATACGTCTCGCGCTCAGCATATCCCAATTCACGTTGTCGGTGATTTCCTTCAAAATAGCCTCTTAAGCCTAGCTCCTCAATCTTACTGATCAGGACCCGCGTGAAAGCCAGTCCATCCCAAAATTTACCGAATGATTTCGATCTGTGCGCTCCTGTAATCTTGCGCGCCAATATCGCCGAAAAGGTTCGTAAAAAATTTTGAAAGCGTTTTCTATCCTTAAATCGAACTTTTAAGTGCAGATGATTCCCCATATTCACAAAATCCAAAATCTCGATATAAAATTTCTTTGCACGCTCCTTTAGTAATCCGTTCACCAACCCCTTATGATGGTAAAATGAAAGTTTTCCTGAAGCCTTGCTTGATTTAAACACCACGTGATGAACTAAGCCTTCAATTAAGGGCCTGGCCGTTTTTCGACGTTTCTTCAACGTAATCCCACCAAAGCTGTAGGCCTTGATTAAGCGAAGATCTCTTTGTGGAATAAGATTAAGTTGATTCATAAGGGGCAGTATATTAAAATTTATTATAAGAGTCAAATATTATTTAGTAATTGCAAGTATTTAACTTGATTTTTTTTAAATTTTTATTAATATAAATACAAAGAATAAAACTGCAAGACGATAGCTGAATGTAAAACGACCCTCTTTTGCTTATAAAGGCAAAAAATGATAAAAAACCATTAGCTATAAACAACTCTCAGTTAAATAAGTTAGAATATTGAATCTATTAAAGTACGATGGGGATTCTTAATTACTTCCTCTGCAACAAAGCGCCGTAGAATCCATCAAAGCCCTCTTTATGCGGCCACACACGAATTTCTTTAATAAGCTCCCAGGATTTTCCCGCTTCTGAATTTAAAAACCATTTTACTTGTTCTTCGTTTTCACGATTTAGAATACTGCAGGTGGCGTAGACCATAGAGCCGCCGGGCTTACACATTTTAGAGTAATCGGTTAAAATATCTTTTTGCAGCTCAATCAGTCTGTTGATTTCATCCATAGAAAGCTTCCACTTCGAATCAGGATTTCTTCGTAAAACTCCCAAGCCGGAACAAGGAACATCCAATAACACACGATCAAAATTTTCTTCTAGGCGTTTAACAGTTTTCGTCGATTCAATAATTTTGGTTTCGACAATATCCACGCCATCACGAGCTGTTCTTTTCTTAAGTTCTTTCAATTTCCATTCGTGAATGTCCATGGCAATAATCTTGCCTTTGTTCTTCATCAGAGCGGCTAAGTGCAATGTTTTGCCGCCAGCTCCGGCGCAAGCGTCGACCACACGTTGCCCTGCGGCTACGCCCAGCAGCGGAGCTATCAACTGAGACGAGGCATCTTGGACTTCGAAGAAACCTTTTTTAAAACACTGCGTGATAAAAACATTTTTACGCTCTTTTAAAACCAGAGCACTTTCGAATCCTGGAACAGGGTTTGCTTCAATTTCTTCTTTTAAAAGCTCAGCTTGAAGCTCTTCTCTTGTAATTTTTAATGTGTTCGCTCGCAAATAAACTTGGGCTTGCTGATTAAGGGCCTTCATAAGCTCAAGCCACTCTGCTCCAAACTCCTGCTGTCCTAGTTTATGAAGCCAGTCTGGATAGGAATGCAGAACTTGATCGTCGTATTTATATTTAAAGCGACTTTTTATTTTTTCAAAATCAAACTCTGCGAATTCGATCCAGTCAGGCAGATCTCCTCGCGTTTTAACTAAATGAGCGACCACCAAATCAAAGCTTTCTTCCGACTTCATTATTTCTGAATAGTAACGATAATGACGAATGATCTCGTAGACCGTTTCTGCAAAAAATTTACGATCTCGTGCACCCAGCTGACGATTCGACTTAAACGTTTTTTCTAAAATTTTATCCGCATATTTATGCTCAAGAAAAATTTGATCAAGAACTTCAACAATTTTTTGAATGAGATGGAAATGTAGTTTCACGTGAATTTTATAACATGTCTTTTAATAACTAGAAAGTAAAGACTGTTCCTAGTGAAAGAAACGTCCCATTCACTTGCCCATCGCTGGCCAGATGCAAATGATTTCTCATCCCACCTTCAACATAAAAACCTACACTATCAAATACATTGAAAAGTCGCACCCCTAGGAAAAGTTGGTAATCAAACGATATCGCGGACTCACCCTTCAGCTGCTCCATAAAAACACCTAATCCGGCAGCACCACCAAAATACAAAGGAAACTTCGATGTGGCCTCAGGAAAGGTAATCATATACATAAAGCTCAGTTTTGTACTTCGTTGATCCACGGGTTTATATTCGTAGTATCCTATACGCAAGGACTCATCGAAAAGATATTCTTGCTCGAGAAGTCGATAGGAAAGCTCAACGCCCCACTTACCTATTTTTTCCTCGCGCCCATCCTTCCCCCATTCAAAGGCGGTGGCCTCAGAAAAAGTTCCAAAACCTAATGACATATAGTGCATTTCCGAAACATAGCTGGATGATGAAGAATATGACTTTTCCTCTTGCGCCACATTTCGAGGCTCCGATGCTTGTTCGGGCGCAGAAGCTGTTCTGCGATTTGGCCGAGTCGTACTGTCTTCGTAAGGATCATAGAATATGGGCCCGTTTGGAGTATTTGTGCGCCCCGCGTTCCTGCGCTCATTTTCAAAGTAGCGCGCCGCCGCCGCTCTGCCAACTTTAGGAGCACTTGCCAGAGTGTCGAGACTGAATCCTAAGGTTAACGCCACAAGGACGCTGCGAATAAAAACTGATTTAAAACTAACTTTTAAACTTCGGAGTGACTCTCGTGGTGCATTCTTTTTCATCTCTCCATTTTAATAACCTATTGAGCTTATTCCTATGTTATTTTTAATTTGACCCGACCTTAGTGCTCCCATAACTTAACTTTTAGCGAGAAACTCAAACCTTAGTTATAACTGGACGTCACATGAAATGCCCCTTTTGCGGCCACAGCGAAGATAAAGTTTTAGATACCCGCATTCAAAAAGATAGCGGAATTCGTCGCCGTCGCGAATGCTTGTCGTGTAAATCAAGATACTCAACTTTAGAAACTGTGATGCTGAACTATCCCTTTGTTATAAAAAAAGATGGGCGTCGAGAACCTTACAATAAAGAAAAAATATTGCGTGGCCTGCAGGCCGCTTGTCAAAAGCGACCAGTTTCTTTAAATCAGCTAGAAAACATTGTTGAAAGAATTTCTTCTTGGGTTATCACTCGCGGAGAAGGCGAAATTGCGGCCAAAATTATTGGTCGCCGATTGATGGCCGAACTTAAGCAATTAGACGACGTGGCTTATATTCGCTTTGCAAGTGTGTATCGAACGTTTAAAGACGTTCAAGATTTTGTAGAAAAACTTGAAGGCGATGAACTTGTAGATCTGGTCGACTCAAATGGCCCACAGCTTTCGTTAACAGCTCAAAATGCACCTACACAGCAACAACAAAAACTGACTTCACTGACTGAAACTGGAAAAACTGATGAGACGAAAATCGCGCGAACTCGCCCTGCAGATATTATTTCAAACTGAATTCACACCTGAGGTTTCAATCAATGAAATGGCTTCTCTTTTCGAAAAGAAAATTGAAAGCAGTATTATGGATTACACTTTAACTTTAGTTAAAGGAGTTCAGGCCAATAAAGAAAAAATTGATGCTCGCATGCAGGCTGCCAGCTTACACTGGAAAATAGATCGAATGGCTTCTGTAGACCGCAATATACTTCGAAGTGCAGTCTACGAAATGCTGTTTGCTGCAGAACTTATAGAACCTAAAATTGTTATCAATGAGGCCATCGAGATTGCTAAAATCTACGGAACACAAGACTCAGCGGCCTTTGTGAATGGAATTTTAGATCAAATCGTGCGAAATGATCGGGCCTAACTGACTTCAAGACTAGGCGTTGATCTAGTTCATTTTTAAAATTTGAATAATTGTCCACAACATTTTACGGCCTTACTATACTTAAGGTCATGAAAAACATTATCTTAAACAAAATTGAAAATCTTTTCGAACCTGAAATGATCCTTGAACACTTTTCCTTTTTATCTGAAAAAAGCAGTTTTGAAGTAGAGAGCAATCACAAGCTGATAGAAAATATCGGTTATTTTCAGAATATTGACCCCAACTGGGTTATTTTGTTTTCTCGACTGGCTCCTTTTTTTGAACTCGGACTTTTTTTTCAAACAGATCTACTGCAGTCTGTGTTCTTCAATGGAAACTGCCATGATTGCTCTGAGACTCGCATCAAACTAAAAATACCACCAGTTCCACTATTTGACGTCTATAAAACAGATGCTAAAACATTTTTGAAAAAAATAAAAATAGATGGTTTGGTAGACTCAAGCAAAATGCAATGTCACTTAGTGCGTGTTCAAACCGATGTGGCTTTCGTCGTATTCTCAAAAAAAGGTGAGCTTTGGAATAAAATGCTGATGGAGTCTTTGCAAAAATCTTTAATTAACTATTCACTTTAAATGGCAGAAAACAAAAACTCTATCTCTTCACAGAAAACGATCTATATCCTGTCAGATGGAACCGGGGAAACCGCTTCCACCATGGTTCGCGCAGCTTTAGTCCAATATGCAGCTCAAGAGATTAATATTATACGCAGTAAAAATTTAAGATCTGAAGACAGTATTTTAAAAATCATTGATGAGTGCTTTGAAAAGCGCGGCATGATAGCTCATACCTTCGCAAGCCCTGGGTTTCGAAAAAAAATCTCAGAAGTCTGTGCGGAAAAATCAATTCCTTCAACAGATCTTTTGGGTCCACTCATTTTTACTTTAGACGATTTTTTTGGAGTGCCCTCTGCCAGCCGCGCCGGGGCCTTACGACAAACAGATGACTCCTACTTTAAACGCATCGAGGCTATTGAATATACGGTAAGACACGACGACGGAAAAACCACTAACGAATTGGATAAAGCCGACATCGTGCTGGTGGGGATTAGCCGGACCAGCAAAACCCCATTATCAATATTTTTAAGCCACAAAGGATGGAAAGTAGCTAATATCCCCTTAGTGCTAAACACTCCATTGCCTGAACAATTGTTTAAAATCGATCAGCGAAAAATTGTAGGACTAATAATAGACATTCACTCATTACAAAGAATTAGAAAAAATCGCTTAGAAAAATTTGGACAGGACTCTGGCGGAGAATACGCCTCATTAAGCCTGATTATGCAAGAAATTGAATACGCCGAAAATCTTTTCAAACAAAACAAACGCTGGCCCGTCTTCAATGTCACAGAGCGCGCCTTGGAAGAAACGGCCAGCGAAATTGTACGGGTTATTGCAAATCGCTTAGGATTACCGAATTCAGTATTGTTTTAGAAGGCGCCAGGTCCTGACCTTGGATGCGCTGTGTGAAGAAAGGGAGCCTGACCCCTTTTAGTTCCGTTGCTGGTCGCCGATCAGGGCGTGATAAAGAATATCTGCAGTGTCTGAAACTTCAGTATCTTTCTTGTACATATATAAAATATTTAATTGGTAAGAAAAATCACTGACTTGAATGCGATTAAGGCGGCCACCGCGAATTTGTTTTTTTACCGAATGAGCCGGTAAAAACCCAATACCCAAACCGCTTTCAATCACACGCTTTAAGGTTCCCACATTTGACGATTCAAATATCGCGGGCAACACGCCTGTGCCGTCACGCAATTTTTTATCAAAATCAGGAAGCTCTTTTGAAAAATGAACATAGGGTATTTTTTTTAATTCTTTCAGACTCAAAGTGCTGGGATAAAATTGATCTTTGCCAGGCCCTACTAACCACATTTCTTCCTTCATAAAAACTTCTGTCTGTGTGGAGGGAATAGTATTGGTATTAATATGCGTTTCTGGCAACACCACAACATCTAGCTCATTGTTCTCAAACTGTCTAAGAATCTCATTTCCAGGAGCATACTCAACTTTTATTTTAAAATCAGGATTATATTTTAGTAACCGATTCACTGCCGGACTCATTAAATGCAGACCGATTGAATTTAATGTCCCGATACGCAGCAATCCCTTAAGCTGTGCCCCAACTGATTTTATTGAAATCTCTGCTTGCTGAACTAAACTTAATATCTTTTTGGCGTACTCATAAAGCATCTCACCTTGAACAGTGGTTTTAATTTGCTTTGACCCTCGAACGATAAGTTCAACATCTAATTCATCTTCTAGGTTTTTCATTTGCTGACTGACTGCGGGCTGAGTTAAAAATAATTTATCTGCCGCTGCAGTCATACTTCCCTCAGATACAACCATGACGAAAGTCTGGAGTTGCGAAAAATTTAGCATAAATACCTCTTTGATAAAATATCTGGTAAGAGTATACTATAGGCTGAACATGAGGTGATGCAACATGAGTTTCTGCGAATCAAGACGAGCCTATTTTATTTTTTCTTTTATATTGCTTTTTTTTATTTCAATATTTAGCTCTAATGACGCCCAAGCTCGCACTTTTAAAAATGCGTATATTTCTTTCGAAATTCAAGACAACTGGAGATGCAAGACTGAGCAATCTGAGTGGGTTTGTCGCTCTGAAGATCCGCAAGAAGCAAAAGAAGCAGTTATAATTTTAACCGCCAAAGAGGCTGGACCAAGTGATACTTTTCCTGTTTATATCGAACACTTAAGCAAACCCATTTCACTAAAACTAAAAAATGGCAGCTCAATGATGTCAACGATAACAATTCCACCAAAAGAATACTCTGTGAGTGATCAAAAATGGTTGGATGCACTTCACGCAAATAGCGAAGTTCAAAACTATTACACCCGCTATTTAGCTACCATCAAAGATAAAATTGCTATTCTTGTGACCTTCAGTGCGCACTCGAAATACTATGCAAAACATTCAACTCACTTTATGAAAACGATCCAATCTTTGCGCGTCATAGCAGCTAAAGATTTAACCTCACGACCAGAATCTGGGCCATTGCATGGATCTAATGAAATGCTCGGAGCTGGAATCGGACAAGCTATGCCTGCTGATTTATTAACAGCCGATGATGGCCACGGAATGAATGCTGGAAAAGGCAGTGGACTGCTGGGTAACAATTTATTCTTAGGTTTGATTTTTATTATTATCGCCGTTGTCGGATATATCGGTTACAAGTTTTATAAAAACAAGCGTTAGTTCATAACGAAATCAGTAAAGTAAACATCCTTAACTAATCCTACTCTTAAAACACGATTTACTTCTTGTACGATTCGATCTTTCAAGAACAGCTTTCCTTGAATACTTTCAAGCTCATCAAAAGTTCTTTCATTAAGAATACGAACTATGCTGTCACGGGCACGCGCACGGTTTTCCGAATCCATAATTTGTTCAAAAGATTCAGCACTCATCATATCTAGATTAACTTGTAGACGTATAGTTCGCTTAGGCTGACCTGATAAATTGACGACAAACTTGTCCATGGTATAAACCATTGGACCTTCATTAAGATGCTCTGGTAAACTCGCAATATCACGCAGCGACTGCTCAGTCATTTCCGGCGACTCATAACCCACAGTTGATATATAAACCCAATATGAACCTACGCCTAGAACGCTTAGATTTATTAGGACCAGGAACGCAGTCAAAATAGGTTTAATCTTAGAACTCATAATCAAATCTCCGCTGAATTCTATATCGGAGAAGCAATGTTTAGACTTAAGTAATGGTCGATCTTTTGGATGAAGATATAAAAAAAGCCTAAATACTTTTAGGCCTTTACTGTACGACAGTTAGACAAAATAAGGGTATTTCTTAATTTGAATCGGTGTTGTTACCTTCAATATCAAGATTTACCGCTTCCGATTCTAAATTCTCTAAAGACTTAACATACTGGTCATGTTCAGCCTGGGTAATTCGACCTAGTCTTAGATTCAAATCCAACAGACGCATATCGAACTTTAAATTTTCCACAGCTTTATTTAATGACATATAAACTCCTTTAATGACTTAGACTAAATACCAGTTCTAACACAAAAATCCAGCTAATTCCAGTACTTTGGGCCGTCTTCTTTATCAGCTTTCTCATTATCTATGACCAATCGTAGTGAGCTGTTTTTCTTTTTTATCTTACTCGTTACCTGGCGCAGCTTAAGCATCGTATGCAGCTTAAGAACGATATAGCCGGAGACGATCCCGCCGAGGTGAGCCAAATAGGCAACTTCTGTCCCCGCCACGCCTGAGGTCAATAACGAGGCAAAATCAATCGCCCCTGCAATAAGTACAAAATATTTCGCCTTCAAGGGAAACATACCCATAAAGTAAATCACGCGCTCGGCAAAAATAATTCCGTACGCGAGAAGCAAACCAAACAAAGCACCTGAGGCCCCAACGACTGGAATGATCAACGGTGTGCGCATAGAGGTATAGGCCGCATAAACACCTATCCCCAAACAATACAGAACTGCAGCCCCTACACCACAGGCAAAATAATAAAAAGTAAAAAATCGAGAACCCCAATGTCTTTCTAATTCTGAACCAAAAAAATACAACATTAAAATATTAAAGATAATATGAAACGGCGACATCGCGTGAAGAAACATATATGTGAACAATTGCCATACATAGAAATTTTCAATCACCTGGGCCGGATACAAAGCTAAAGACTGCGTCAAATTAATTTTAAATAATCCGCCAACTATGACCTGCAGGAAAAACCAAATAACCAATATGGAAATCGCCAGTCTTTTCGCCACTGGAGTAAAAGGCGTCATCCGGAAAGTACTCATCTGACCTCCATATTTTTTATTTTTTTGCCATATTTCTTTGAAAAATACTTCACAAAGGTACTAAATGTATCTTTAGAATTTTCTACGACTAATTTAGTTTCCGCAATAAGTGGGAAGAAGTTTAAATCTCCACTCCAGCGAGGAACCAAATGAAAATGCAAATGGTCAGGAATACCTGCACCGGCTGCTGTGCCATTATTTAATCCAATATTGTAACCCTGTGGATTATAGATATCGATCACAGCGGTAACGGCCTCCTTTAAGGTTTCCATCAAGTCGGCATACTCCGCTTGAGACAAATCTAATAAGTCTCCACAATGGCGTCGCGGCAAAATAAGCAGATGCCCGCTATTGTAGGGAAATTTATTAACTACAATTTGTGAGTACTTAGACTTAAATACGCAAAGACTCTCTTTTTTATCAATGACCTTCTCGCAAAAAACGCAGCCCTTTTTCTTAATTAGTTTCCTAACATATTTTAAGCGCGCTGGACGAAAAAATACATCTCTTTCCAACGGCCAAACGTGACGATCTAAATTTAAAAAACTAATTTTAGCTTCACCGTTTTTTTGAGGTGTCTTTGCCTTTTTCACACTACATCAGCCCTGGCATTAAATATAAAGGCTGATTTAAAAGTTCTGCCTTAAACAAACTGTTAATCCAAGCTGACGGAGAAAAGATGTTTACGGCTTCAGTAATATTAAGCTCGTCTTCATCTCGATCATCCATAATAAACTGAAACCAAGACCCTTTTTCCTTGGTCGGTTTAACGACTTTATAATCATCTCCTAATTTAGCCATCTGAGCAGCCGTTCGTACTGCATCTTCAAATGTTCCTTCAGCATCAGCAAATTTTAATTTAACTGCGGTAGAACCCGTCATAACCCGCCCATCAGCATATGTTGTTACAACTTCATCGCTTAAATTGCGCGATGACTTTACGGCCTCTTTAAATTGACTATAGACCTCATCAATCATGTCTTGGAAAAGCATTCTTTCATCGTCGCGCATAGGACGGTATTCAGCCCCTGAGTCTTTGTATTTGCCCGATGTGATTGTGTATCGTTGAATTTTTGCAAATTCATAAAGTTTTTCTAAATTTGCAAAATTCATAATTACACCAATTGAACCGACCATTGCCCCCGGTGCCACTAAAATTTTATCGCAAGCTAAGGCTGCGTAATATCCTCCGCTGGCGATTAAACTGGTGGAAACACAAACAACCGGCTTTTTAGTTTCTTTTTTAGTGCGAATAAGTTCGTAATAAATTTCTTGAGACGGACCCACCGCCCCACCTGGAGAAGTAATATCAATGACGAAGGCCTTTATTTTAGAATCGTTTTTATGTTTTTTTAGTTTTTTTAAAAAGTTCTTTCCGTTAATGATAACTCCATTAATTTCCAGATTAAGAATTTCATTCTTAGAACTACTCACTCCGTATTCAACTTGTTCAACTTTTGTTTTTGTCATGTATCGAAGCACCACGAGTGCAAAAAAACCAACTATCATAAAAACTAAGAATTTGCGCCCAAATGACCATTTTTTCATAAAACCTTCCATGTTACTAAAGATACGTAAATGATAGATAAAATTTAGAGTTGATACAAGATGCGTGGCTCAAACAGCGCAAATAAAAAGGGGAACCTAGCCGGCTCCCCTTTTTTAAGATTCAGTTATCACGCACAAGGCTAAAAATTAATCTTTTTTAAGCCCCTTTAATTGATCACCAAAAATATCTCCAAAGCTAGTTTTAGATGTCGTAGCCGCCTTTTTAGCGTAGTCATCCACATTCGCTTTTTGATCGCGTAAAGTGATTAACTTAGAGGACAAGCCTACTTTTCGTGCATCTTTGTCGATACTGATCACTTCAGCTTTGATCGTAGATCCAATTTTGATAAACTCTTCAATAGAGCCTATTTTTTCAGTTGTTAGCTCAGAAATATGAATTAAACCTTCAATATCACTTTCAAGCTCAACAAATACACCGAAATCAACAACTTTGGTTACTTTAACTTCATGCTGAGTTCCAATACCATATTTGTTTTCAATTTGTGACCAAGGATCTGACTCTAATTGTTTAACGCCCAAAGAAAATCTTTCATTTTCAGTGTCAACACCAAGAACAACCGCACGAACTTTTTGCCCTTTAGTGAACATTTCCGAAGGATGATTTACACGTTTGGTCCAAGAGAAATCAGAAATATGCACTAACCCGTCAATGCCCTCTTCAATGCCAACAAACACACCGAAGTCTGTGATAGATTTCACTTCACCTTCAATGATAGTTCCAGGAGGATAAGACTCTTTCATTTCTAACCATGGGTTAGTTTGAAGTTGTTTCATGCCTAAGCTGATACGACGATTTTCTGAGTCAATAGCTAGTACTTGAACATCCACTTCTTGATCGACTTGTACTAATTGGTTGGCGTGTTTTACACGTTTAGTCCAAGACATTTCAGAAACATGGATTAAACCTTCAATACCATTTCCTAATTCTACAAATGCGCCGTACTCAGCCACAGAAACGACTTTTCCTTTAGCTTTAGAGCCGATTGGAAACTGAGCTGCAACTTGAACCCATGGGTCGTCAGTTAATTGTTTCATTCCTAAGCTTACTCGTTCTTTTTCAGTATCATATTTTAAGATTTTAACTTGGATTTCTTGTCCAACTGAAATCACTTCCGAAGGATGCTTAATGCGTCCCCAGCTCATGTCTGTAATATGAAGTAATCCATCGATTCCACCAAGGTCAATGAAAGCTCCATAATCAGTAATGTTTTTAACTAAACCCGTTACTGTAGCTCCTTCGCGCATAGTGTCTGCCGTTTGAGCCTTAAGACTGTCTCGCTCACTCTCTAAAATAGCGCGACGAGAAAGAACGATGTTTCCACGTTTTTTGTTAAACTTAATAACTTTAAATTTATATTTTTTACCTAAGTAAACATCCATATTACGTACTGGACGCAAATCGATTTGTGAACCTGGTAAGAAAGCTTTAACGCCAATATCTACACTTAATCCACCTTTAACCTTAGCAATCACCGTTCCTTCAATGATTTCTTCGTTTTCAGCAGCTTTAGAAATATCAGTCCAAGCTCTTAACATATCCGCTTTGTCTTTAGACAAAGAGACCATGCCGTTTTCATTTTCAATACGATCGATAAGTACTTCAATCGTTTCGCCCACGTTAACTTGGCGTACTCCTTCAACCATTCTAAATTCGTTGATAGGAATCAACCCTTCAGATTTGTAATTGATATCAACCAATACATAGTCTGATTGAACTTCAACCACTTTACCAGTGACGACGTCACCCACGCGGAAGTCTTGGTCTTGTGTTGCAGCCTGAAACATAGTTTCAAACTCTCCCGTGGTATCTGCTTTCGCATTAAAACCTGGGTTTGCCGGGATCGTTGAATCCTCAGCATCTAGCATTGCTAGTACGGACATTTTTTCTTTTTGGCTCTTGCTTATCGTTTTATTCATGTTTTGTTTTTTTCTTTCCTCCCACGCAAAGAATCCTCTTGGAACTCTAAGGTTGAACAGCTGTTCTACGGGTTTTTAAGAAATGGGTCAAGAGAGTTTTCAGAGTAAAATACCTGTAATCTTACTTTAGCTTTTGCTGAATAAACTGGTAGGCTTTACCAACAACGTCATCTAGCGATAATTCACTGGTATCAATAACTAAGGCCTCATCAGGAACCTGCATAGGAGCCACTTTACGAGTTGAATCCTGAATATCTCTTTGTTTTTGCTGAGCTTCTAGGACACTTTTATCTAAACCCAACTCCTGTGCTCGCCGTGTGGCCCGATCGGCTGATCTAGCAGTAAGGTATATTTTCGCCTCTGCTCGTGGAAAAACTACTGTGCCACAGTCCCGACCTTCGGCTATAAGCCCTATGTTTTCCACAGCACAGTTTCTTTGATGATCAAGTAAGGATTGTCGCACTTCTGGAAAATGACTGATCTTGCTGGCAATGTTTCCAACATCTTCATGCGAAGTTTTATCAGTCACATTTTTACCCTCAAACCATACTTGAGTATTTTCGCTGGTTAAAACAATTTTCCAAAATGATGAAAAACATAATTCCGATAAAGCGACAGGATTATCTAAGTCGGTTTTTAATTGTTGCGCTACATAGGCAAGACCACGATAAAAAGCCCCAGTAGAAACCCAAGGCACTCCTAATTTTTTTGATAGTTCTCGACTGACTGATGATTTACCGGAAGCCGCAGGACCGTCGATTGTGATTACATAACCCATGGAATAACACCCTAGCTGATTTTAGGGACTTCCGTCAGCATTTTTTCAATTGCTTCAATAGCTTTTTTATTCTCAGGTGCTTTACCAACAGTCATCCTTAAATGCGTGGGAAATCCGTAATTACCCACAGGCCTTAAAATAATCCCTTTTTTAAGCAAATTCTCGAAGCATATATTTGCATTTCGTTGAGTATCAAATAAGACGAAGTTAGCATCTGACCTCACAAACGGAAGTTGTAACCGCGTCAGCTCTTTATAAAAATAATCCAACCCTTCCCAAGTCAGCTTCTGGGATTGTTGGATGTAGGTTTCATCATCTAATACCGCCGTAGCTGCGACCTGAGCCAAATCATTCACATTAAACGGATTTCTGACACGATTGTAAAACTCTAAAACATATTCTGGAGCTAAGATTACTCCTAAACGTAAGCCGGCCATTCCATACACTTTGGAAAATGTTTTAAGGACTATGACGTTTGAGTAGTTCTGGTAAAACTGAGACGCCGCTTTGAATTTAGGACTTCTTACATATTCAGTGTAGGCTTCATCAAAAACTAACAGAACATCGTCTCGGTTTCCTAGCCTTACTAAAAACTCATCCAACTCTTCGCCGCCAACCGATGTGCCGGTGGGGTTATTCGGGTTAGGTATAAAAATAATCCGAATATTAGCTGTAGGATTCCTAAAAAAATGATCCGCCAATCCTTTAAGATCTATCGTTAAATCTGATCTTAATGGAACAGTTCTGACTTTAACTCGTGCGGCCTGAGCACAAACCTGATAAGCTACAAAAGCGGCTTGGGATGTGAGTATTGCATCATTAGGCTCACAAAAAATACGAATCAATAAATCAATAATCTCATTGGACCCATTCCCTATGGCCACTTGGGATGTGGGAACATTCCACTTCTCCGAAATTTTTTTAACTAAATCATAACAAGATGGGTCTGGGTACAAATTCTGTTGTTTTAAAGCTGCAAGTAGAGCCTCAATCACTTTTGGGCTTGGGCCCAATGGGTTCTCATTGCTTGCCAGCTTATGCACTTCTGTTAAACCATACTCGCGCTGGGTTTCTCCTATGGGTTTTCCAGGCTTATACGGAACTAGATTTAAAATCTCAGCGGAAACTTTCATGTTTGACCTTTTTCCTATAGAACTTTACACTGCACAAACTATTATGACTGCTCATAAGACACAAGCTAATTTAGCTCTTTTTATCGGTGAAACGTATTGTGAGATTGAAGTCCGCGATCTGAATAATAGCTCTATTTTTTCAAAGCAAATTTTCCTTCCTCAAGTATCGCTCAAAAATGCCCTCATCTCTTTAAGTTCTGAGCTAGCTGCATCTAATACTGAAGTTACTTCAATTTACACAGTCTGTCGTTATCTTGAGCGTCTAAAAACGTTTAGACTAGGCGGAAGCGTTATCCAAGTTACACACAAAGGCTTGGAAAACAATTATACGATGGAGAACACTTCGCGTTTTTCTTTGGCGGCCTCATCATTGATTATTTCGATTGATTCTAAAGCCGAAATTGATGAACTCGTCCATGTCTTAAATACTGAATTTGAACGCACTCGAAAAGTTAATCCAGAAGCCAATAAAGTTGTTATTAATTTAGATTGCACAATTATATCAGAAAATAAAATAAAACTCATTAAAGAATATTTTCAAGAAAAAAAGTTCAAGATTTTTTCTGCCTCTGATCCTGAAAACCTTAATACTATTCGACGAATCTTATTAAATGCAGGCACTGAAGGCACAAAAGAAGAACTCTTTAAAGAAATTCACGATCCTTTCCCTGATGCTCATATTCATTTTTGGATCAATAAAGCATTTACGACTGAAATTGAAAACTGCGAGCTTTATTTTAGTTCTGAGGACTTCTTAGGGCATTGTCATTTTAAAAATGATGTCAAAAAAATTATCTATTTAGATACTGAGAACTGGATGGTGCTGCAAAAAAATATTCAATCCTACTGGGACAGCCCTTGGGGCAAAATTAGTCGTCCACACTTTGAAAATACAAAGCTTGCACTGCACCCATTGACGGAAATCATGATCGATGAAAATTCATTTTTGCAGTTCTCTAAGCAGCCTATGGCCAGTGAGCCTGGCCCCATGGCGGCAGGCCGAGGGGTTAAATCCTTAATACTAGATGTGTTCTTTTCCGATTTAAAAAAACAGGTTTCTTTAGCTAAATTATTTCCCTCTTTACTTAGCCCTAATGTCGAAAGTAAAATTCAATCGCAATTTAAGGTTTTAGAACACGGACAAAAGTCTGAAAGTAAGACATTGAAGCACAATGATATCAAAGAATTTATACAGGAACTTATTAAATTTGATATTAATCGCTTAGGGTGCACTCCAGAAAATTCAGTATGTATTGGAAATATGTCTTTTTTAGCCACTGCTGATCACAGCTTTAGTTGGACGGACGCTATATTTTCACAAATTAAACCTCAGGAAAATGCATGATTTCACATCTTGAGTCGCATAAGTTTAGCTCGATTATTAGCCATTTACAAAATGCATCGTTAGTTAATGCTAAAGGTGAGCTTCTTTTTTCAAAAGACGCCGACCCTTTTAAGACCACCACGAGCAGACTAGTTTTATTTCAAATAGCTAAAAAATATTTATCCCTATCCATTGGAGATGTGCTGATATCGAATGACCCTGAAAATGGCGGCACGTCTTTGTCTCGAGTGTATTTTATAAGTTGCCTTAGTCCAAACCTTTTTCTTATTTGGGATGTGGATTTTTTTCTAATTGATTTTAAGATTCCACTAACTCCGCTATTGGAAAAACAAAGAACAAATGCATTTGTATGGTCAGCCCTGGTTGATTCTCAACCCAACAAAGAAAAATATGCCACATTTTTTAATGAACAAATCCATAAGTTTGAAACTATAAACAAATTTTCAGATTTTATTAAAGTAGCCTCTGATGATACTTTTCAAAGACAGTGGTTTTTAGTTTGTAAAAATATTTTTATCAAACACTTTGAAGCCAAGTCTTTTGGGCAAAGTGAACTTTCCTATAAATACAAGGACAATGTAAATATTAAGCTTAAAGTTGAAGTCGACGAAAAACAAAATGCCCGTTTTTTTAAAGTTGATTTTTCAGGAACAAGCTTCTTTCAACCCAACAATTTGTCTTGCGCTTCTCATGTTGTGGAAAGCGGGCTTATTATAGAGTTCAGTAAATACTACAACTTAGAGAAATACTTGTCGCAACCAATGCTGGACCATATAAAGTTAATTTTACCTCCTAAATCAGTTGTAACTACAGCCCACAAGTTGGGTGAATTTAATTTCGAATTACAGAAAATGATCCGCCAAATGATGCGATTTAATCTTTCGCAGATTAATTCTCAAACTAAAAAGAAAGACAAAAAGTTTTCGCTTTACTCGACTCATTTATTGCAAATGAATTCTAAAGATGAAACGAACTTAATTTTCTTATCAAACTCTCGAATTCATTTTGAAAGTCTTAGTTTTTTTAAACAAAAGGTATTACAAAGTGTTGATGGCGAATATAAGGCCAGTTTGATTTTTAACTCAGAGCAACCCGTGCGCATACATCTTCGTGGAATCTGCTCTGAGGAAGATCATTCGAAACGCTGGATAAAAATAAACAAGCAGCCCGTAAAGCATGGCAGTTTTGAATTGAAAAAAGACGATGAAATCGCCTTTTTATGGAAAATCTAGTCAATATAAAATTCAACCTGAGTTACAACGCGCACGTTTTTTTTCAAGGATGACCGAGGCATTCCCATTTCATAGGAAGTTCCACCATCGACGGTGTTGTCCACTGAGAATACACCTTGGGATGCAGATTTCATTTCTCCCACACCAACTCCCATTGATTTTGCGAAGCCCTGTGCCGCCTCGCGCGCATTCTTAGTGGCCTCGTCCAGCATAGTTGGTTTAATTTGATTAAGATCGGTAAAGAAAAATTCAGCCTGATTACTGGTGATCACTATTCCTAGCTTTAATAACTCATCAATTTTTTGATCACATTTTTCAACGATCTCAACTTTTTGAGTCGTTACGGAAAACTGTCCTGAGGCCACAAATCGGTTTCCCTTATCGCCTCCATAATCTTGGGCTTGCCGGTCCTTAATACTTGACGAACGAGTAATCTCAGCCGCATCGAATCCACATTGGGTCAAAAAATCCACGATATGTTTTTGCGACTCCGGCAATAGCTTCCTTACCTCATCTATACGATCTGATGAAACATTAAAATTAATTTTTAGTACTCCCAGATTAGACATAACCTCGCGCTCAGAAAGTCCCCGCACTGAAATAACTCTTTCACTACGATTAAAGTTTTTCATTCCGCTACCAACAAAGTATCCAAACCCAATAATTGCAATTGCTAAAACAACACTGCTTGTAAATCTCATTTTATAACCTCTAGCCTAGGCGTGCGCCTGATTTTTCAATAATTTTTCTTATAGTTTCAATATGCTCATGATTAATAGTTTCAATAACAAAATCAATTTTAGTTTCTTTCATGCCTAGCTCGCGACCAATACGGTCGTGGTGCACTTCTAAAATATTCGCTCGATTGTCCGCCATAATTTGTGTGAGTCGGCTTAAGCTTCCAGGAATGTCAGGAACAATAACAGATAGTTCACAAAGACGGCCCCTTTGAAACTGACCATGCTGGATAACACCTGAAACCATATTTAAATCTACATTGCCGCCACTGATAATGATGCAAGTCTTTTTACCTAAGGATATCTTCTTTGATAAGGCTGCAGCTACCCCCACGGCCCCGGACCCTTCGGAAACTGTTTTAGCGCGTTCTAATAAGAACACCATAGCTTCTGCAATTTGCCCTTCAGAAACCGTTACCATTTCATCCACATATTTTGAGATGAAATTGTCATACATAATTTGGCTGGGTTTTTTTATCGCAATCCCATCTGCTAAGGTAGAAAATGACTTATCAACTGTTTTATATTTTTTATTATTAAACAGCTGGGACATGGTGTCTACGGTATCCACCTGGACACCAATAATTTTAATTTTAGGATTTAATCCTTTTGCCGCAATCGCCATCCCACTGATGAGTCCACCACCACCAACTGGAACGACCAGAGCGTCTAAATCTTTAACCTGCTCTAAAACCTCTAATGCAGTGGTGCCTTGACCCGCGATAACCTTTTCATCTTCATAAGGATGAATAAAGACCAAGCCCTGCTCTTTTTCAATCTCCAAAGCAGACTCTTTTGCCTCATCAAAGTTACTCCCTTTAAGAATAACCTGGCCACCGTACGCCTTAGTCGCTTCCACTTTAGCCAGCGGAGCATTCACAGGCATTACGATCGTCGCATTTACACCGCTGATCCTAGAACTTAAGGCTACCCCTTGTGCATGATTACCCGCAGAACACGCTAAAACGCCGCGTTTTTTTTCCTCGCTGGTAAGACTGAGCATTTTATTGGTTGCACCACGAATTTTAAAACTGCCCGTGCGTTGTGTATTTTCTAGTTTCAAAAAAACTTCGCTGCTCACTAGGCGAGATATCGAAAGTGAATAATCACATATGGTCTTATTAACGTGCGAATGAATCGCTTGATGCGCATTTTGAATATCTTGCAAGGTTACTTTCATAACCTTAATTTATTGCGAAGTTATGACCAATACAAGCTGATTCCGAAGATTGGGGGATACTCAGAGCGTAAAATCTGGCTTATATGATTTGAGTCGACATTGACCGATCTAAAATCTGACGTTAATTCATCAACGCCGACATCCTTACAGAACAAATAAGGCACCAGTCCTTTACCGCAGGATCCGCATTTCTCAATATGCGCCTGAGCACTTTCCGTAATATGATCGCAAACATGGCAACGACGAATATGCATAATAACATCTGAATTCGGCAGGCTTTGTTTCATAAAATGCTCCTTGTAGTATCCGTACTGAAGCATTGCAACTTGTTGACCACGCGAATGAGCCTATTTTTGATTTAATACCTAATAAATGCGCTTATACCCAACTGTCTCACTATAAGACGTCAAACTCTTTTTGTAAGTTAAAGTTTTTTGCCGACATCTTTACAAAATAAATGGTGGTCTTTAGAAACAAAAAACGGTCACTTGTCAAAGTTATTGTCAGTGCAGTCTTCAAAATTAAAACTATAGATGTGATGTAACTACATATTTTGTCAATCTTGAATTGGCACACTAAGTGCTCAATCATAACACATGGCTTTAAAAGAAGGATTATATAAATGAAAAAGATATTTTTAACTTTATTGGTGTTTATCTCTAGCGCTGTATATGCTCAACAAAATAATGCTGTCGGTGCAAAGAAAATCTATTATGGCTATGTTTATTTAGAGCCTGAAAAAAAATGTGAGTTAAAAATTAATAGTTACTGGGTTAAGTCAACTAATAAAAATACGATCACCAGATTAGATGTTACTTTTGATTCTCCAATTGGACGAAAAAGCAAAACTATTGAATTATTTCAGAATTACCCCGTAGGCAATTCCGATGAAACTACATTCACAACACTACCTAAAAAATTCTTCAATTGGGGTGAAGCTAGAAAAACGACTCATATGTATACCTTTGGATCATTCGAAATTAAGCTGGACAAAATGCAAAAAGTTATCTCCTACAAATTCGAACCATCACTACTACAATCAAAAAAATTAAGTAGCCCTAACGACTATAGGTACAGTTGCGTATTCGAATAGTAAAAAAGGCTTGGCCCTTTCTAAAGGTAGCATATTCTTAAAAAACTATCGACCTCTAACGAAGCCCCACCAATCAAAAAGCCATCAACATGAGGAATGCCAATTAGTTCTTTAGCGTTATCCGCTTTAACGCTTCCACCATAAAGAATTTGGAAATTTTTAAAGCTGCTAGATTGCATTTTTTGGAAGACTTTTTCGTGCACTTCTTTGACTTGATCTGAAGTCGCGACTTGTCCCGTTCCTATGGCCCAAACCGGTTCGTAAGCTAAAACTAAGCGTTTTGAAGTGTCTATATTCGTAAGGGCTTCATCAAGCTGTTTAAAACAAACATCAAAAGTCTGATTACTTTGGCGATCTTCTAGGGTCTCACCAAAACAGAGTATCGGAGTTATATTTTTTTCTAAACAGAGTTTAACCTTTTTATTGATAGCTGTGTGGTCTTCATGAAAAAACTGTCGGCGTTCGCTATGCCCAATTAAACAAATCTGTGCCCCTATGGCCTGGGCCAATTCCAATGAGTTTTCACCGGTAAATGCGCCTTTGAGCTCAGTGTGAATCTGCTGTGGACCGTATTGCACTTTACTGTTTTTAAATTCTGTTGCTATGGCTGCTAATGAAAAATTTTGTGGAAAAATCATGACTTCGTTGTGGTTGAAAAAGTCATCCTTAACTTTCGTTAAAAAATTCTTTGCAAACTCAGCTGCTTGCTGAGGGGTTTTATGCATCTTCCAATTCGCCGCGAAAATTTTTTTACTCATGGCATGGTTTCCGATTGCTTGCGGGCTCTTAAAACCTCTAAACCTGGAAGCCGATCGCCTTGCAAATACTCTAAGCTAGCTCCGCCCCCGGTAGAAATGTGACTCATCTTATCTGCAAAGCCTGAAATCTCTGCCGCTGCTGCAGAGTCCCCTCCGCCCACGATTTTTAAACCTGAATTATTGGCTAACGCTTCTGCAATGGCAAAAGTCCCTTTTGAAAATTCTTTGGTTTCAAAAACACCCATAGGACCATTCCAAAAAATCGTTTTTGCCCCAGCTAAGTACTTTGAAAAGAGTTGAATAGTTTGTGGTCCAATATCCAATCCCATTTCATTTTCTTCGATTTTTGTATCTTTAGTTGTTCTAACACTTTTTGTATCATCAAAAGATTGGCTCACAACGTGATCGATTGGAATAAGTAGGGTTTTTCCGCGGGCCTCTATACGTTGAATCATCTCTTTGGCGTATTTTACTTTATCCGTCTCTACTTTGGATTTACCAACCGAAACTCCTTGGGCCTTTAAAAATGTGTAGGCCATAGCCCCACCGATGACGAAGCCGTCGACTAAGTTCATCAGCTTTTCAATGACGGGAATTTTATCTGACACCTTCGCCCCGCCCAAAACGGCCACGTAAGGCTTTTCAGGACGATCAAATAAACCATCCAGCATTTTAATTTCTTTTTCTATTAAAAATCCAATTCCCTTTTTAGGCATAAGCTCTGGAAAAGCGACGATGCTTGCATGTGCGCGATGAGAAGCACCAAACGCATCATTAATATAAATATCGGAATAGGAGGCCCAGTTCTGAGCTAGTTCAGAACTGTTTTCAGTTTCACCTTCATCAAAGCGTAAATTTTCCAAACAGATAATTTGGCTTTTCATTGGACCATATAAGATGTGCTTCACCCCTTCAGAGCTAGGCTCTTCCATCAGTACAACTTCAACCCCTAAAAGTTCTCCCACGCGTCGGGCCACGGGCTCCATAGAGTACTGTTTATCATTCGCAGATTTTGGTCGACCAAGATGCGAGGCAATAATCAGTTTTGCGCCTTGCTCTAGGCAGTGCTTAATCGTAGGAAGACTGGCTTTGATTCGATTCTCATCAGTAATTTTTCCCTCGTTATCCATGGGCACATTCAAATCGAGTCTTAAAAATACAGTTTTACCTTTAAGCTCAAAATCACGAATAGTTTTTATGCCTTTTAATCCATCTGACATTTAATTTTTCTCCATCATATATAAAGCCATATCGACCATACGATTAGAAAATCCTACTTCGTTATCATACCAAGATAAAACTTTAGCCGTCTTATTCCCAACAACCATAGTTGTTTTGCTGTCCACAATTGAAGAATGTGGATTGCCATTAAAATCAATACTGACTAATTCTTTTTCTTCAAAAGCCAATACTCCCTTAAGGCTGCCTTCTGCGGCTTTTTTTAAAGCCGCGTTGACAGAAGCCACTGTCATTTCTTTTTCTGAATTAAAGGTAAAATCCACCACACTAACGTTTGGCGTGGGAACGCGAATTGATAGTCCATCAATTTTTCCTTTTAAATCTGGTAATACTATACCCACTGCTTTTGCAGCTCCTGTTGTAGTGGGTATCATTGATACCGCAGCAGAACGAGCCCGTCGCAAATCTTTGTGTGGCGCATCTAATATTTTCTGATCGTTAGTGTAGGAATGCACAGTAAGCATGGTTCCGCTGACCACGCAAAAGTTTTCATGAAGTACTTTTGCTATGGGCGCTAGGCAGTTGGTGGTGCAAGACGCATTAGATAAAAAAGTATGCTTTTCAGAGTCATATTGTGTGTGATTGATACCATACACAACAGTTAAATCCACCCCATCGGCCGGCGCTGACACCATGACTTTACGAGCGCCCGCCTCTATATGTTTCTGATAATCAGCTTTACCTTTAAGGGCACCCGTACATTCCATAACTAAATCAACACCCCAATTTTTCCATGGAATCTGAAGTGGATCTCGGGTGTTGCTGACGGGAATTTTTTTACCATTAACGATTAAATTTTTATCGTCATGAGTAATGTCAGCATCAAAAATCCCATGAGAAGAGTCGTACTTTAATAAATGGACAATACCTTCCAAAGAATCTAATGAATTAATTCCAACAATATCGAGCTTATCAAATCCTTCACGAAAAAAAACTCGGCCAATACGTCCAAAACCATTAATTCCAACTTTCATCTTACCCATAACTACTCCTTATTTTAATTCCAATTAATTTTTTTAAATAATTTTAAAGCATTTTGTTTTGTTGTCGAGGCTAGCTCATCCATCGATACACCTTTTAAGTCCGCCACCAGTTGCGCGGTGTGTATCATATAAGCTGAGGTGTTGCTCTTGCCTCGTTGAGGTACTGGCGATAGAAAAGGCGCATCGGTCTCAACATGCAGTCGATCTAAAGGAATAATATCCTTAACGATATCTCTTAGGCTTTGAGCGTTTTTAAAGGTCACGACTCCTGAAATCGAAATATTAAATCCTACATCTAAAGCTTGTCGAGCCAGCCAATCGGTTCCAGTAAAACAATGTATAACGCCTTTGACACGGCCTTGATATTTTTTAAGTATGCTGATCGTGTCCTCCTCGGCATCACGCGTATGTATTTCAACGGGAAGATCCAGCTTTTCGGCAATTTCTAGCTGCTTCTCAAAGGCCTCAATCTGCTCTGAACGCGGCGAATGAGTATAATAATAATCTAGACCGATTTCGCCAATGGCCACGACTTCAGGTCGTGGGCCGTTCGTTAACAGAAATTGTCCCACTTCATCGGTGTATTTAACTCCTTCATGGGGGTGAACGCCAATTGTGCAATAAACATCTGGAGAAAATTTTTGTGCTAAATCAATAACGGTCTGCAAGTCTTCCGGCTCAGTGCCGATAGTTATAATTTTTGAAATACCAACTGATTTTGCCAGCTTTAAGGCCGCCTCTGGGCCGCCTTCCAATCGATCTAAATGACAGTGAATATCAATCCAGTCGAGCATGTTGTACCCACAAACTTTCTATCAGCAAAATACTATCCATATAGCCTTGAATTTCTTTTTCGATTTTAAACAATTGCGAAACAAATGCATTAATTTTTGAATTTTCTAAAAAGGCTAGAGTCTTTATTTTTTCAATTTGATCAATGTTCAATATTTTATCGGACTGACCCATTTTAAAAACTAAAACGTCTCTCATGATAAGAATCCAACTTTTAACTAAGCTCTGCGCTTCTTCCCTATCTTTAACTGCAGTTCTCCACGGGTGGCCCTGCTTCATTAAAAATTCAGCATCAGTCCAAAATGCTTCTAATAATTCAAAACTTTGCAATCGCTTACTTGTTCCATCCTCATCACTTAAACTACTTACTGCTGCCAACTGCCCACGACTGCACTTATAAATCCATTCTGAAAGGCCAGGCTTGAGTGACTTCAGTTCATCAATGCTTAAAGCAGAAAATCGAATAACCTGTGATCTCGAACGAATAGTCGACATCACCGCCTCTGCTTCCGGCGCGATTAAAATAAAATAAACTTGCTCAGCAGGCTCTTCTAGAATTTTCAAAATAGCATTGGCGGCCTGAGGATTCATAAGATGGGCCTGATCAATAATAATTATACGATTCCGTCCAAAATTACCTAAAGAAAGAAATTGAATGATCTCGCGCGCCTGATCGATTTTAATATTTTGTCCATCTGGTTTAATCAGCATCACATTTTCTGATTGCTGCTTCGTGACTCTCATACACGACGGACACAGCCCGCAGGCTTGAGGTTTCAAGTTTTCAATATTATTCTCGCACAATAACCTTTGAGCCAAAGCCCAGGCTACTTTCTGTTTACCAATGCTTTCAGGTCCAACAAACAAAAGGGCATGAGGCAAATGATTGCGATCAATTGCTTCATTAAGTTGACTTATCTGTGTTAGATGTCCCTGAATTTGATCTTGTATCATTTTAAAACCCAAGACCGGTCTTTAAGATTTTGAATTAAAATTTGAAATAACTTTTCAGGAGATTGAGTAGCGTCTAAAACTAGCCAATTGTTTGAGGTCTTCGCTTGCTTTAAAAAGGATTGGCGAACTCTTTCATGGAACTCTTCCTTTTCGGACTCTATTCGATCTTCGACTGCACCTGTTTGATGGGAGCGTTGAGAGCGTCTTTTATGAGACTCCTCAATCGACAGATCCAGTAAAACTGTTAAGTGTGGCTCAAGGTTGTTCGTAGAAAAATTGTTCAACCATTTCACTTGCTCTTCCGAAATCCCACGCCCCCCACCCTGGAAAGCTACTGAGCTTGCTGAAAAGCGATCACACAAAACCCATTTTTTATTTTCCAGCGCAGGTCGAATGACTAAATCCACATGCTGTGCGCGACTGGCCTGATACATCAAAAGTTCTGTCCGTGGTGTTGGCGGTTGCGCCGTTTTTTTAAGAATAAGATCTCGAAGTTGATCACCAATCTCTGTGCCACCAGGCTCACGGGTTATGATTGTAGAAAATGAAAGATCTTTCAAATGCTGATCGAGCATTTTCATCAACGTTGATTTACCAGAGCCATCTATACCTTCAAAGACCACAAAAAACATAGGTGATAGGTATCGCTTAATCGTTGATTTTTGTCATCATTAAACGGTGCGTAACGAGTAAAAACTGCCTAAAATAGCTTAATCTCAAGAAGTTATTTTTAGTTCTAGACGATTTAAGAGTTTTTAGTTTAAGTTGGTTGTCTTTAAGTCTTAGTACAAAAATTTGAGGAGCCCTATGTTAACGTTTTTAGGAATAGTCCACATACTTGCCTGCATCGGATTAGTTATTTTAGCCTTGATACAAGATTCCAAGGGCGGGGGAATGTTTTCATCTCAAACATCATCGAGTTCGGTTTTAGGCGCAACCGGCGGGGCTTCGCTCGCAGTGACTATGACTAAGGTGCTTTCAGTACTTATTTTAGTAACTTGTGTAGCCATCGCTATTGCCTACAAAAACTCAACAAAATCAGTTATTGATGGAAGTTTAATGAACGGCGCTCTGCCGACTCCTACAACTCCAGCCGCTTCTGAAACAGCTCCACCTGCTGGCGCTCCTGTCGAGAGCTCGAATAAGTAGTTAATGAAATTTGCAACTCTCCGCAATTGGCTTACTCCGGGTCTAATTATAGCTGGTGTAATTCTGGTGATTGTGGCTTTAGTTATTCCCAATAGATCTCTTGATCTGTCAGGTAAAAAAACTTTAGCTACTGTTATTGAAGTTAATGGCTCTTCATTTGTCGAAGGTGTCGAAGAATCCGATAGCGCGCAGTTGCAGTCTAAAGCAAGCATTAGAAATTTAGATCTTATTAAAACTGAAGGTCAATCTTCAACCCTAGTCAAATTGGTTGATTCCAACGCAGAGATAAAAATCCTAGAAAATTCCGTGATCTTGTTTGAAGAAAATACCGAAGGCATAATTACACTGACAATTCGCGAAGGCCAACTTGTGATTGAAGATTTAGGAGACAAACCTGATCAGCAAAAAGTGCATTTTTGGATCAGAAAAGAAGGCCGGCAGCTTTCAGCTTTGGATTACGTATTAACTAACGACAATATGGGCGCCTTAAGAAAAGAAAATGTCAATTTAGCAGACAGTCGTGACACTTTATCACAGGCTAAAATCGAAGAAATCCTGAATAATAAAAAAAATGATTTCTTTAGATGTTACGGACAGCTTATACAAAAGGAAGAGCAAGCTCATGGACAAGTTTTACTGTCTTTTGAAATTTTAAATACAGGTAAAGTTCAAACTGTAGATGTAGCCAAGTCAGACCTTAATCAAAGCTATTTTCTAGCCTGCTTAAAAGAAGTTGTTTTGCGCACTAAGTTTCCTGCTTTTGCAGGTAAATCCATTACGACAGTTTTCCCTTTGAAGTTTGAATAGGTACCAGTTCCCTTTTGGTATTGCGTCGCAATACCAAAAGGGAACTGGTACCTCTAGTACTCATTTAAATAATCAATGTCCGTTTGGACCCAAGGCTCAAAGATGCCTTCAAGCTCATAAACTTTTCCATTTTCAACCCGCTTTTCACGCAATGGCTGAACTTGGCACTTCCACGATTGAGAGACAATTTTTTGCTCGATGAGATAATGCAAAATCATTTCATAAGAAGCTAAGCCTAAAATTCTTCTTTTAACCAAATCCTCGAAAGACTTAGCCAACATATACGGAGTGAATCCAAATTTTACTTTTAATTCAGCAATAATATGTCCCAGCTCTTCAAGCGATAAACGCTGATCTTGCACTAAATCCAAAGCGATCTGAAAAGAATCGTAGGTAGCCATGCAACGGCGGCCGTACTTAATATAATATTGCGGGTCAGTGTCAGTTGCTAAATTAATATAAATCTTGTCTATGGGGTCCTGCACAGGAGTTAATCCTTGCAACCGTATAATTTCATCGATTTGACTATTCGTTACTCCAAATCGATCCAGAAGTTTAATCAATGCCTGCTGAGTCATTCGACGAGAACAAATATCTGAAAATAAACTGTACACTGTTGCATCTGACTCAGAATCGTCACCAAAACATATCATTTTTACTTCATTATCTAACTGCACTCTTAATTGCAGCAAGGCCTGCAATTTGTATCCTATTTGTTTTTTCAAAAAAAGAAATTTTGAAGGCACTAAATTTTTTAGATTATCTTTATAAAACATCATTAGTGGCGCAATGCCATCCAACTGAAATTTTTCATAAATTTTTGACTCCATTTGCGGCGGAGATGCTGAAACGAAAAACAGTGGAAAAACATCTTCCTCAAAGTGTTTCTTGCGATAGCGCGAAATGCTCTTCAGCAATCCCGATGCTCCTGGTATATTTTTCTTGGTCAGGGATTTTTCAAACACCGTGGATAATAAGCCCTTAAGTGAATCGATTTTTGTATCTAGATAAGTTTTATCTAGATCCCAAATATAAATCTCTGAAAACTGAGTAATGTCTAAGTCTTCACAATAGCTATAACAAATAACATCTATGCTTTCAGAAGTCGGCTTCAAAGGCCCACTTCGTCGTAATTCATCTGGAGAATATTTCATGTCTAAATCTTACCAAAATCATAACAGTCTTGCCAAAGATTATTGCCAAAATCGAGGAAATGCTTTAATTAGGATTATGTCTAAAAGTCCAGAGCTTCTAGCCGCTTGGTTAGAATCCAAAAATGCCCCTCCCACTGAGCTGCCCTTTATAAGTTTATTTAGAACTTATGAGGAGCTTAATGTGCTGGTCCAGGCTCTTCAAAAGTTCACAGTCCTGAAGCCCTCTTACTCCGATGGGATAAAAGTGTTGGAATTGATCGCAGAAATAGTACATATGCCAAACTATAAGAATTCCACTGCGCGAATATTTGAAAAAACAGATGCCACCCCTTCATGGATCAAGCATTTAACAGAGATTCGTTATCCATTAACCAAGCAGCGAGATCAAAATTTAGAAAAAAAAATGTTATCACTTCCATGGCCTTATGGTTCTAAAGTTAAATTTGAGCGACGTGGAGATCGCGCCGGGGTAGAGCTTAAAATGTTTATAACATCCGAAGCAGATTTAGTTAAAGCTGTCTCGGCTTTAGAGCGCGTCCAAACGGAGCTTCAGAAATGAGTTTCCTACTTCCAATATTTGATACAATTTATATTGATCAGTCAGCTTGTAACTCTGAAGTTAGTCAGCGAGTTCAATCGCTATACCCCGCTGATATTATTCATTTTATTGATAGTGAAAACAGCTTGGATAAAAATAACTCGAAAAAAAATGTACAAATGAGTGCTGAAGAGTTCAATGCATCTAAAAAAACTTTGCTGTTAACTACATTTAAAGGACAGTTTTTTAAACGCTGTCCAGGAGCCACGCAAAAAAAATCTCTGACCTGTTGTAATTACTTTGTTTTGAATCTGGGAAGCCAATGCAATATGAATTGTAGTTACTGCTATTTGCAAAGCTATTTAAATTCTAAAATTACAAAAATATACGTCAACATCGAAGATGCTTTAAACGAACTTAAAGCCATAGCAGATAAACATCCTGACCAACCTTTTCGCGTTGGAACTGGTGAAATTATCGATTCATTATCATTGGACATTTTGACCTTATACTCTCGACGTTTAATTAAATTTTTTAAGCAGTACCCCCGCTGGATTCTAGAGTTCAAAACAAAATCAGACTGTGTTGAACAGTTTATCGATATTCCGGGGGCTGCAAATATAGTTGTAAGCTGGTCAATCAACCCACCCTTTGTGATTAATTCAGAAGAGCATGGGACAGCACGGTTTGAAGAGCGCCTAAGTGCCGCTAAAAAATGTCGTGATGCTGGCTACCGCGTAGCTTTTCATATAGATCCCATGATTTATCATGAAAACTGGAAAGAAAACTATTCCTACTTAGCAGAAGAATTAGCCAAAAACTTTTCGGCGCGTGATATTCAAGTCATATCCATTGGGTCTCTGCGCTTTCAGCCCGAACAGCGCCATTTAATGCGGGAACGATTTGGTTTTGATTCTTTAGTCAATCAGGCAGAAATGTTTCCTTCTGAAGGCGGAAAGCTGCGCTATGATGCAGGGTTAAGATCAGAAATGTTTAGTTTTATGTATAAAAAACTTAAATCTTTGAATAGCGATCTAAATATTTTTCTGTGTATGGAAACTCCAGAGACGTGGATCAAAGCTTTAGAAAAAATGCCAATGCAAGTTCCAGAGTTAAAAGAAATGTTCAAACCCTTGCCCGATGTGCGTAGCTAGATAGCCCTACATAACTCTTTCTAAATAATCCGCCGTAATACTTTTATTTCTTTTTTTATTTTTAACTATTTCCTCAGGCGTGCCTTCAGCAATTATGCGCCCGCCATAAATTCCACCATCTGGTCCCATGTCAACTATGTGATCTGCTGTTTTTGCCACTTCCATATTATGTTCAATCACCAGCACTGTGTTTCCTTGATCCGTTAACTCATGAATTAGTTCTATTAATTTTCTGACATCATCAAAATGCAAACCAGTCGTGGGTTCATCTAAAATATATAAAGTTTTACCTGTACTTCGCTTAGAAAGTTCTTTCGACAGCTTTACGCGCTGAGCTTCTCCACCAGATAGGGTTGTTGAAGATTGCCCCAAGGTCATATAGTCTAGCCCAACTTTTTGCAAAGTTTGAAGTTTGCGATGAATATGTGAATGGTTTTTAAAAAATTCTACGGCTTCCTCTACATTCATTTGCAAAACATCATCAATATTTTTATCTTTAAATTTTACTTGTAATGTTTCACGGTTATAGCGTTTTCCATTACAGACATCGCACGTGACATAAACATCAGATAAAAAATGCATTTCCATTTTTATTTGACCATGACCCATGCAAGTCTCACAACGACCACCTTTGACGTTAAAACTGAAGCGACCTGGACTAAATCCGCGGAGCTTACTATCAGGCAGAGATGCATACAAATCTCGTATAAGCGGTAAAAGTCCTACGTATGTCGCCGGCGTAGAGCGCGGCGTCCGACCTATGGGGCGCTGATTAATATCAATGACTTTATCAATATGCTCTAAACCTTCAACTTTTTTATATGCAGCGGGAAAGACATGTGCTTTATAAAAATATTTTGCCAAAACTTTATATAACGTATCAATAATTAAAGTTGATTTTCCGCTTCCTGATACTCCTGTAATACAAGAAAATTTTCCCAATGGAATAGCGAAGTTAACGTCTTGTAGGTTATTGCCGGTTGCCCCAGTCACCTTAATATACTTTCCATTACCAGCGCGTCGTTTTTTGGGCGTTGGAATTTTTTGCCGACCAGACAAATAGGCACCGGTTAACGAGTTAGTATTCTCCATTAATTCTTCCGGTGTGCCTTGCGCCATAATCGCCCCGCCCAGCTTCCCTGCGCGAGGTCCCAAGTCCACCACAAAATCTGCTGATCGTATGGTGTCTTCATCATGTTCAACTAAAATAATGGTGTTACCTCGGTTTTTAAGTTCCTGAATAATTTCTAATAAGCGATGATGATCTCGCGGGTGCAGCCCGATACTAGGCTCATCCATAACATACATACATCCAATCAAAGCCGATCCAACTTGCGATGCTAATCGAATGCGTTGAGCTTCTCCCCCAGACAATGTACTTGCCGGGCGCGAAAGCGATAAGTATGATGTGCCGACGCGCTCCAAGTAACTTAAACGATCTGTAATTTGTTTATTGATTTTTTCGGCAATAATTTTGCATCGCTCGTTCCAATTCATTTTTTCCAGAAACTGATGCAACTCAAGGATCGACATCTCAGACATCTGTGCAATATTTTTATTTTGTACAAATACATTTAAACTTTCTGGCTTTAAGCGTGCACCATGACAATCCGGGCAGGCCGTTATCAACATTTCGTTTTCCTCTTCTGCATCGTCGGATTCCGATACTGAGGACTTCTTTCCTTTATACGTGTATTTAACCCTATCTAATTTACGCGCTCCCACATCTGATTCTGAAAATTGCTCTTCTTCAACAAGATCTAATGTTCCTAAACCATTACAAGTCACGCAAGCTCCACGGGGGTTATTAAAACTAAAATACCGTGGCTCCATTTCAGGAAAACTAAATCCACACACCGGACAAGCTGAATGAATAGAGTAATTTGTTCGTTCGCCCTTAACTGTTTCAATAACAATTCGTCCACCAGTCAAAGACAAAGCTGTATTAATGCTTTCAGATAAGCGGTGCCGAAGCCCTTCTTTTAAAATGACTTGATCTACCACCAGATCAATGTGATGAGTTTTAGTCTTCGCCAGTTTTTTGGAAGAGGCCACTAGTTTCTCAAGCTCGAAAACTTCGCCATCAACTTTTACTTTTACAAAACCTTTTTTAAACCACTTTTGAAACTCTGTTAAAAACTCACCCTTTTTGCCTTCTGCCATCGGTGCCATAATAAAAAGTTTTTCACCGGTGCCTTTTTTAAGTATATCATCCACAATCTGTTGCGGCGTCTGCGAACTTACGGGAACTTTATGCGTGGGGCACAATGGCGTTCCTACCTTAGAAAATAATAGACGCAAATAATCATAAATCTCGGTAATTGTACCCACCGTTGATCGAGGATTTAATCCCACAGTTTTTTGATCAATAGCAATAGCTGGGCTTAATCCGGTGACCGAATCTACATTTGGTTTTTTAAGTTGCTCTAAAAAATTACGGGCGTAGGCTGATAAACTTTCAACATAGCGACGCTGCCCTTCTGCATACACAGTATCAAAAGCTAAAGAAGATTTTCCAGACCCACTAAGACCTGTAAGCACGGTGATTTTATTACGTGGGATAGTTAATGAGATATCTTTTAGGTTATGTTCACGCGCACCACGTATAACTATACCTTCGGTAAAAGATGAATCTATAGATTTGATTTTTTTTGGCAATTTGGACATACGCCGTACAATTCTAGGATATGTCCCGTCAGTTTAAAACCAAATTGTATAGCGACCTGTTGCTGAAGTTTTTCGATTTTTTCATTTTCAAACTCTCTGATATCACCGCACTGCGTGCAAGTAATATGATCGTGATGCTCTTTGGTCGCCAATTCATAACGAGAGGACTGCCCTCCCATTCGAACTTCTGTGACTAATTGATGCTGGGTCAATTCGCGTAAAAATCGATATACCGTAGCAAATCCTATAGATGGATCCTTACGATGACATAATTCAAATAGTGCCTGGGCGGTAATATGGCGATCAGAACGAGAGGACTGATTATCGTACAGACAACCTAAAATCACTAAACGCTGATCCGTAACTTTTAACCCCATAGATCGAATTGTTTTTTTAAAGTCATCGATTTGATTGTACTCAGCCGTAAGCACACTTTGGGCTTCGATGTGTTGAGGCAAAATCGGCGTATATTCCAACGGAGATAAATCCGCAGCAGAGCGAGTGTTTCTCATGGAGTATTAGTAGATCAAACGATAATGAATATCAATTACAATTTCGACTGATCTGGCTGTAAGCATCGTGCGGGTGCAAACTTTCCAAATGCTCTGCGGTAACCCGAAAGCCATGGATGTCAGCATATCCGCTTAAAACGTCAGCAATCATTCGCGTGGCATCTTCACAAAACATAGGATTTTCAGCATTAAGGCGAGCAAACTCCATCTCGTCACTTTTCTTAACTGCAGTCTGGACAACTGTTTGTAATCGTTCCTCAACTAAAGAAATCCATCCCGGAATGTCCAAGTCCACGTTTTTTAAAGTCACAAGTTCAACCGTCATACGGCTGCGTTGTGCATGCGGCGTAGCTGGAAAAATATCATTCGAACGATACCATTTCTCTAAAGCCTCTGAAGTGTCCATCTCTTTTTTAAAGTACTCTTTAGATAATTTAGCCGATTGAGGACATGTACTTGAATATAAAATCTCAAAACGCGTATGTACCTTAGATAAACCCGATGCATCGCCCTCAGCTACAATTTCTACTGGATAAACACGAAATCCTTCCGACTTAGACTTTAATGAAAGCGTTTTTTGAAGGTAGCTGTATTTGATTTTCAGACGAGCTTTTTCGGCAATTCCCTCTTGAGTGGCTACAGACTTACTTATAATTTTATTCAACAATGTTGTACTTAAGGGTTTCCCTACAATCGATTCCATTTGCAAAGCATACAACCTAGACATGTGTATACCTCTATATCCGGAACGTAAGCTGACATGCATATCTAATTCAGCCGGAATTAAATGACCCTGATCCAAAATGCAGGACTGAATCTTGGACATTCCAACCCAATCAATTCCGATATAACTGCTGCCAGCCACTGATTGTTCATCAGAGCTTATCTTTAGGCTGCCTTTCAACTGGGTATCGGTCACATTTAGCTCATTTTTCATTTTTCTGACTTAACATACAATTCATAATAATGTAAGTTTTAACTATGGCCGAAGAAAAAGCTTTAAAAAACACGGGTTTAGACGATCAAAAAAAATTATTTTTTGTAAAAAACTCTCAGTATAACACCAAGTCATTAGAGATGTATCTTAGTCGTCGGGATTTTACGATAGGGGTATCATCTGAACTGAGTGAAGCCGTTGAAAAAATTAAAAACTTAAAGCCCGACTATTTATTTGTGGCCTGGGATCACACCAGCATCAACGTTCCTGAATTACTCTTGCAAGTTCAAGAGAACGACCCTGAAAACAAAATACTCGTCATTCCTTTTATCACTTCGACTTCGACGTCCGACACCAGTCGACTATTACAGGTCGATGCTCCAATTAAACTTTTACCGCCCATTTCTGGCCCTTCTGTACAACGGCTAATTTCGCGCTACGAAAAGGAAGCCGGTCATGAAAAAACTCAGAAAACCAATATGGCTCACTCACATAAAAGCGCTAGCGATACAATTAATGTAACATCAAATTCACAGTCACCTGGCCAACCCCAACAGATCTACGTCAGCAAGGGGCAAAAACTGGCTGAATTAGTCGCGGCGGCCAACGGGTCAACAGTCATGTTAGTGGACGACATAATAGAAGAGCGAAGCGAAAAACCTTTTTTCGATAGCGTTACTGATCTAACTTCTGAAAAACCCTACGCTCAATTTTCCCGAGCCCACTACTCTAAAATATCCGATGGGCAAAAACATGCCGCCAGTCAAATTTTTGAAAATAAAATTAAGCCTGAGCTTATAGAAGTAATTGAAACATTGAAAGAGAATGCCTCAACTGAAAAAACAAACTCCTCCTATGGAGTTTTGGTTCAATCTGTCGATTGCTCTGGAGTCGTCATTTTACAATCCGAATGGGAAATACAAAAAGATGAAGCTGAGCCTGCGTTAACAACATGGGCTAAGGAACTTACAGCATTTTATCATAAGGGACAATCTAGCGAGGGCGTTAACTATGAACTCTTTCAATCGCCCGTGCTTACTGTGATAGTGCCTCAAGATAAAGATATTTATACAGCGATCAGAGAAAAATCATCATTACATAAAGAAATAATAATTGATGATAAAAAAACTATATTGGCCTTTTTTGACCTGCCAGATAATCCATTTAATATACTTCCTGCGGAAGATGAAAAACATTTTTTAGTGGATCCACTTTGCTTTCGTGCGTCTACAAAAATTGACTTTGATGTCTACCTTCAACTAAAAGAAAATAAAAAAATTATTAAATATCTTAAGGCAAATGCACTGATTTCGGAAAAAGAAATGCATGCATTGACTGAAAAAAGAGATGCTCCATTCCTTATAGAAAATCGCAATGAACTCGCCTGGTATAAATACGGATTAGAAAGTTTTCTTGTTAAATTATGAATTTAATCCTAGCAAGTACCTCTAAGTACCGAGCCGAGCTACTGGATCGTCTCGGCTATCGCTTTGAGACGTGCAAACCCCTAATCGATGAAGATTTACTCAAGCAAGAGCTTAATAGAAAAAAAGTTACCCCCTTGGAGCTTGCCGAAATCCTTTCTCATGAAAAGGGGAAATCGATTTTAAAACTGCGTCCTGATGCCGTAATTGTATCCGGCGATCAACTGGTCAACTTTAACGGGCAAATTTTGGGGAAACCTCAAACGATAGACGGCGCAATCAAGATGCTCAGCCAAATGCAAGGGAAGACTCACGAACTCATCACAGCAACCACTCTGATTATTAATTCTAAAATCATACATCATAATAATATTGCCAAGATGACGATGAAAAGCTTAAGTGCTGCAGAATTAAAATCTTATGTTGAGCTGGACAATCCTTTGGACTGTGCAGGTAGCATTAAAATTGAAAAGCATGGAATAATTCTATTTGAAAAGATTGAATGCGATGACTTTTCGGCTATTCAAGGATTACCATTAATGTGGCTATCAAATACTCTACAAAGGAACGGTTATGAGCTTTTTAAAAAATAAACTGGTTGATATCGCTATCGAAGCTAGAAACTTCGCCCACTCCCCTTATTCCACCAAAAAAATTGGAGCTGCAGTTCAACTTGATAACGGAAAAATTTATTCAGGCTGTAACATTGAAAATGCTTCATACGGCGGAACTGTCTGTGCAGAGCGCGTAGCTATTTGGAAGGGCTATAGTGAAAACTTATTGCCTATTAAAATTAAATCTATTGTCGTCGCCAGCCAGGAAACATCTCCGTGGCCGCCTTGCGGAATGTGCCGTCAGGTCATGGCAGAATTCTGCACGCCAGATACTGAGATCACCCTGGTCAATCTTGAGAAAAAAGAAATCGTCATGAAGTTTTCAGAATTGTTTCCATTTGCCTTTGAACCGAAGCATTTAGCTTAAATACCCTAAAGCACTTTTAATTTTGATTTAATATCAAGACTATTAATAATATCTTTGGCCAATTTGAGAATGTCGCAAATCTCTTGAATATCTTGGTAGCTAACAACTTTATTCCAGATCCTAGGTTCAAAATAATTTTTATTGGTCTTTACTCCGATGAACAGTTTATCATCTTGCAAACTGACGTCTATGGACTCACGATACTTTTTCCTAAATTCACACAAGTCTTCCATAACTATTGGATTTAGCAAATATCTGGACTTAATTTGATCATTTGAATAAACAACAAACTTCTTTTCAAACTCTGCGCTTTCGACTTGAACTAACTCATAGCCCGGCCTTAATTTTTTCTGTATAAAACGTCCCACAAGGGAACCTAATGTACTTTCCGCGACATCATTTAATATAAGTGTACGTTGTCCTAATGTGCGCGGAAGAGAAAACGTCCAAAATAATCCATTAAAAACTATTTTTGTAGTTTTGTTTTTTCCGCTACCACTAACATATTTCACACACAATTCACTAAACTCAAAATCAATATTATGAATTTTTCCTGATGCAAAGTCCTCACCTCCGTAGCGATTAAAATTTGAATACAAATCGCTGGTCGTAAAAAGTGACTGAGATACATACTGCTCTGGTAAATAATATGAACCTGGCGCCAATGTCTTAAATATTTCAGCTACGATCTGCTCTTTAAATTTTTTTGTATAGCCCAGTGTTTTCCAAAAGTAAATTAATGCTATCACCGTAACAAAGCAGATCCCCGTAATGGTCAGACTTAATGACAACAGTTTGTGAGTTACTATAACTGTGACTCCGGAAATCACCGGAATATAAAAAAATAGTTCATTCAGCACATGCTTACGTTGAGTCTCAAGGAGGTCGATTTGCGGCTTCAGTTTTCTATACAGCTCTATAGCTTCGCCATCTAAAGCCAATTCGTGCTTCATACAGACTAGTTACCAAACATTTTCTTAATACTTGGATTTTGCCTTTCTAATTCAGCAATTTCAAAAACTTGTCTTCTTTGCAATTTCATTTTACCAGCAATGATGTTGGTCGGAAACATCTCTAAGGCATTATTATAATCGGTGACAGCGGCATTGTAAAAGCGACGAGAAGCCGAAATATTTTGCTCTACTTCGTACAAAGTACTTTGCAAATTTTGAAAGTTAGCGCTGGCTTTAAGCTCTGGGTATTGCTCAAATTGGACGACCAGACCTGATAACTCTTTAGAAATTTGCTGATTGTAATTTTGTTTCTGCTGTTCAGAAATATTGGATTGCATAGCCTGTGATCGCAAATTTACAATTTTCTCAAGGGTTCCCGCCTCATGATTCATATATTGCTTAACTGATTCGACCAAGTTAGGAATTAAATCATACCTTTGCTTAAGATGAGCATCTAATCCGCCCTCAGCGTTTTCTATCTGATTTTTTTTACCAATAATGCTGTTGTAGAGAATAAACACAATAACGGCTAAAACTAATATTACGCTTAATATAATTATTTCCACAGAAACTCCCTTGTATATCTATGGATAAATTATTGCTCAAGTAAAAAGGTAGATCAAAATATTGTCCTTATCACTAGACTAAGGTCTTCGACAGTCATCTACCGCAACTTCGCCCCTAAAGTTTTTTCCGCTATAGCTATAACTTTATTCATATTCTCTTGAATAATATTTTCCGGTAAATCCTGATCTGGACTTTGCATGGTCACCCGGATTGAAACAGATTTTTGATTTTTATCCAGCTTGTCGCCCTGATAGATATCAAAAATGCGGACGTCTTTACAGAGGGCCCCTATTGATTTTTTTACATCAGCAATAAAATCGCCCATGCTTTTATCCGCATCGACGACAAATGAAAAGTCCCGGTCGACAGCTTGGAAGCTGGAAACAGATTTAAACCGCAACGGCCGAGGCTGTCCTTGAGTTAAAATATCTAAATTAAGTTCCGCCAATGCCACGTCTACACGAATTTTTTCTTGCTGAATCAACTGCGGATGAACTGTTCCTATAAATCCCACCGTTTTGCCCTCGACAACAATTGCACTGCTTTGCCCATGGTGAAGGAACGGAACTTTTTCATCTAAAGTTTTGAAAGTGTACGAAGTAATACTTAATAACTGAAAAAGCTTCTCGATGCTTGATCGAATTTTATAAACATTCGGGATGGGATGAGCATACAAACCAAAATCACTGCCCCATGAAGTAAAAGCTAATCGCTGCGACTCTGCAAATCCACCGTTCTCTTTGAAAAAGGCGGGTCCAATTTCAAACAGTTGGCCGCGGTCATTTCCCATGTGAAAGTTTTCAATGGTGTTTTTCCATAATGAAAAGCAGGCCAATCTTCGCATAGAGTTTAAATCTTCGCTGAGCGGGTTTTTAATAACTACGGGCTGCTCGTCAATTTTTAACCCATGGCTTACAATGACTTTAGTTGATCCAATAAATTTTTGCTCTTGCACTTGCGATGTGAATGCATAATTAAAGGCTTGAGAAAAACTCGTGGCCTGAATCAGATTTGAAATTTTATTTTTTAAAACATAAAAACCATCATGTGGCGCAGGAGACTTATGAAAAACCGGTAGCGTTTCTTGAATTTTTTCATATCCGTTAAGACGCCCATATTCTTCCACCAGATCCATTTCTTGCTCTAAATCAAAACGAAAAAGCGGCGGCGTTACTAGATAGGTGCCTTCAGATTTTTTCTCGAATTTACACTGAAGCCCTGTTATGTATTGCTCAAACAGACTGGATTCAGCCGTGTATCCCAAGCGATCGCTAATAGTTTTTAAACTGGTTGCAATTGGTTTTTTAGTCGCTGGCTTAGGGTAAATATCATAATGATCATCCAAGGCCTCGCCACCAGCACATTGAGTAATTAAAAGTACGGCTCGATCCATAGCATCGACGGTTTGACTTGGGTCTACACCACGAGAAAACCGATAGGCCGAGTCCGTTTCAACTCCATGACTGCGTGAAGATTTTCGCGTACCCATGGGATTAAAGTTGGCGCTTTCAATAAATATGTTTTGAGTTTTATCACTGACACCAGAATTGAGTCCACCGATCACCCCCGCTAGGGCCACCGGCTTTTCGCCATCACATATAAGCAGCTCTTCACCTTTAAGCTCAAGGTCTTGCTCTTTAAGTGTTTTAAACTTTTCCTTAGCTTTAGCCAGGCGAACAACAATTTTATTTTTTGCTAATAGATCTGCATCAAAAGCATGTAAAGGTTGACCCACTTCTAACATCACATAATTTGTAACATCTACGACGTTATTAATTGAATTCATTCCAATTGATTCTAAACGTTGCTTCAACCAATCAGGACTTGGCCCCACCTTAACACCGGTCATGTATCGTCCCGAATAGCGTATGCAAAGATCCGACTGAACATCCAATGAAATTTTATCTTTAGTTTTTTGTTTGGAAAATTTTGACTGCGTTTCAATTTTTTTAACTTTACGATTAAGCAGACAACCCAATTCCCGAGCTAAACCATAATGACTTAAGCAGTCCGCACGATTCGGCGTGACCTTAAGCTCAAAAGTAATATCATTTAGGCCGGCATAGTCAGCATAGGCTGTTCCCACCACTGCGTTGGCCTCTAAAATGACAATACCTTCGCTGGGCTTATCCACGCCCAGTTCTTTAAATGAACACAACATCCCGTTGCTTTCCATATCACGAATTTTGGACTTTTTAATCGCAAAATTTCCTGGAAGATTGGCGCCTGGTAAAGCGACTACGACCTTATCCCCTGCCTTATGATTTTGAGCTCCGCACACAATCTGTTCAATCTTTCCCGGAGCAATTTCCACCTGGCATAAGGAAAGTTTGTCTGCGTTCGGATGTTTGTCTTTTACTTTCACATGACCCACGACCACATGATTAAGACTTTGAGCTAAATCATTAATCTCTTCAACTTCTAGTCCTGCACGTGTAAGAATGGCCGCAAGCTCTTCTGGTTTTTTAAAATACTCTGCCACATCTACATAATCATTAAGCCATTTCAATGAAATTCTCATAATTTATTCCTACTCTTAAAATTGATTCAAGAAGCGCACATCGTTTTTTGGAAAATGGCGGATATCGTCGACACCATATTTGATAATGGCCATGCGCTCGATACCAAAACCGAAGGCAAAGCCTTGCCACTTTGGATATTCCACTTTGGCAAATTCAAACACCTTGGGATTAATCAATCCACAGCCGCCAATTTCAATCCAACCCGTTTGTTTACACAAAGAACAGTTTGTTCCTTTTCCTTTGCATATAGGGCATGAACAATCCACTTCGGCAGAAGGCTCCGTGAAAGGAAAGAAGCTGGGACGAAAGCGCGTCTGTAATTGCGGCCCGAAAAATTCTTTTACAAAAAATGAAATAGTGCCTTTAAGATCGGCCATGGAAACTTTTTCATCGACGCACATACCTTCAATTTGATGAAAGTTCGGCAAATGCGAAATGTCACTGTCACAACGAAATACTGAACCTGTTCCGATAATACGAAGTGGTGGCTTTTCATTTTCTAAGCTATGTATTTGGATTGGTGAGGTATGTGTTCTTAACACATGCGTATCGTCCACAAAAAAAGTATCTTGCATGTCACGGGCTGGATGATTCGGGGGAATATTTAAGGCCTCAAAATTATAATAATCTTTTTCTATCAACGGGCCGGTTCTTAAGCTGTAACCTAGGCGCGACATAATCGATACGATTTCATTGGTTACTCTAAAGATGGGATGCTCGTTTCCTTTGGCTGGACTGGCCACCGAAAAAGAAAGGTCTAATTTTTGATGAGACATTTGCGCATTGATTTCTTGATTTTTAATTTTATTTTCAACTTCTGAATATAAGGTTTCAAGCTCAGCCTTAACTTCATTGACTAGTTTTCCAAATAAAGGCTTTTCTTCTTTGGGTAAATTGGCCATGAGTTTCATGGCTTCAGTCAGTGCTCCACTTTTTCCTAAGTACTGAACTTTAAAGTTATAAAGTTCGGTGCTGTCCTGAGCTTTGTTAAAGTCGCGAATTGCGCCCTCTTTAATTGCATTGAGCTTGTTTTGTACGGTATTTTCCATAGGAATTCATTATAGAATTTATTTAAGTCTTTTCAAGACTTTAGCCGTATGATATGAAACTATTTGTAGTATGGCGCATAAAAATAAAGATAACTATAGCCCCTATAAGGCACGGAAAGCTAATGCAGGTCACGACCTTAAAGACAAGAAGGTCATTGATCAGCAAAAAGGCATCCACAAAAAACCCGACCAGATCTATAGCGCTAGTGAAGCCAATGATCGCCTGTTTGATATCTTTAAAAACCATCATTTCACCTGCTCCCATGAAGAACGGCAAAAGTTGGCTGAGTTTTATGTGCTATTAATGCAAAACCAAGAACATCGCAACTTCACACGCTTACTAAAGCTTAAAGACATCGCGATCAAGCACTTTATCGATTGCCTGATCATCACCGAATTTGCAGAACTTAAATTTCCATTACTTGATGTGGGCACCGGCCCAGGCTTTCCCGGAATTCCACTGAAAATTCGTTTTCCTAAAGAAAAAATCATTCTAGGAGAGGGCGTCCAAAAGCGTGTTGAGTTCTTAAAGCACGTACGTGAAAATTTAAATTTGAAAAATTTGGATATCATTGGTCGCAATATAAATCCGCATTTTGTTTACCCCGTTCAAGGTGTTATTACTCGTGCTGTAGAAGATATTTCAAATACTTTACGAAATGTCATCAGCTGCTTACAAGAGGGTGGCTACGTTTATTTTATGAAGGGCCCTGGAGTTAATCCTGAAATCGAACAAGTTCCCAAAGATTTAAAAGAGTATTATCAGTTGGTTTTAGATAAAGCCTATGATTTACCGAAAACTGAAAATCATCGACGCTTGGTGGTTTATCAAAAAATTAAAAATGCACCTTTACCCGAAGATGATGACAACGATATTTTATTGGAAGAAAACTAAGGAAATACCATGCGAGTTTTAGAAATTGGCTCTAAAGACAATCCCACGTTCAGAAAGCTTAAATCCTTATTAACTTCTAAAGGCATTAAAGAAGAAAAATCTTTTTTCTTTATGGGTGAAAAACTAATCAATGATTTTTTAAATCATCCCCATCCTTTATTTAAGATAAAAAGCGTCATTTGTTTTGATGGCCACGAATTTCCTTTGCTGCCAAGTCAAATTAAGCTTAAAAAAGAATTATTCGATGAGCTGGATGTTTTAGGAACTCACTATCCCCTGTTAGTTTTAGAGTACAAAGATTTTTCACCCTTTAACTTTCAAGAACAACCTCAAGGTTTAGAAATCATTTCTCCTTTAGGTGATCCCAAAAATTTTGGAGCCTTAGCACGATCCGGTGTCGCCTTTGGAGCGTCTAAAATTATATTAACTCATGAATCCTGCCATCCCTACTTACCTCACGCGATTAAAGCTTCTGCAGGAGCTGTGTTGCGAATACCTGTGTACACAACGCCACTGAAAACTTCGCAAATTCCAGTGGTAGGAACAAGCATTGCCTTAGACTTAGAAGGACAAAGTTTAAATGATTACAAATGGCCCAAGAATCTTCGCTTGTTTTTAGGAGAAGAGGGACCTGGCTTAGATTTGACTCCAGAACAAGCCAAAAAAATTAGTTTTATAAATATTCCCACGTCGGCTTCAGTCGAATCACTGAACGCGACTGTCTCTGCTTCAATCGCACTTTGGTCTTATAGTGCCAATCACTTTAACTGATTATTATTTAAAATGTATTTTAAAAGCTCTGCACAAACTTGATTCTGTGTTTTGTGAGCACTCCAAGCGACGGAAATGTCATTTTTCATTTGAGCTTTACGTCCGCTAAAAAGATGCAAACTGATTCCCTGTTCGACTAATTTCTGGATACGATGATTTGGTAAAATCCCAACCCCCAACCCCTGCTTCACAAGATTAGCTACCCCTTGTACGCCTGATACCCATGCTTTAACTTCTAAAGGAACATTTTTTTTATTGTAGTTATGATGAAACCAATTTCTAACAATACTTTCCTTATGTTCATATTCAATGTAATCAAGTGATAGCATATTCTTATAGGATTCTATTGTAAAACGAGCATTCTTTAAGTAATCCTTGGTGGCCACTAAATTAAGTGTCTCTTGAAAAACGATGTGTGAGTTCACACCCTTCTTAGTAGGCATCGAATCTATAAATGCTAAATCGATTTGATCATTTTCAAGTTGTTGAATGAAGCTTGGACCATAGCCATATATAAAATCGAATTTAATTTTTTTAAATCTTTTCCCCCACTCTGCAATAAATGGTATGGCTATATTAGTTCCGAATTCTGTTGGAAATCCAATTCTAATTGTTCCCTCAAGTTGTTGCGACTGCGGACTTTTAATAACTTCTAAAGTATTTTCAATTTCTTGAAAGCTCTGTTGGCACGTCTGGTAAAGCAAGTGGGCGACCTCGGTCGGGAAAATTTTCTTCTGACTTCGTATAAACAAAGGAATCCCTAAGCTTTTTTCAAAGTGAATTATATGCTGACTGACCCCAGACTGAGTTAAATGTAACTCTTGCGCTGACAAACTCATGCTTTGCAAACGATAGACGGATTCAAAGATTTTAAGGTGGTAGACGTTTATTTGATTTATAAGGCTTAATGGCATGTAAAGTTTACCTTTTATCCATTATTATAACTAATGAATAGATATTAAATCAAATAATTTTTACTTATTTAAAATATAACGTACAACAGTCACAAGTAACAACAACCAACCCTATAAAAGGAGATCCCATGAAAAAAGTATTTTTAGCCATTTTGTTAGTATCCACAGCCGCTTTCGCTACAACACCATTGAAGCACAATCCAAAGGATACATTGTTAACTATCAATCAGGTTAACGCTGACATTCAGTCAATTACAGTAACCTTTGATGGCACTGTTTATGTAGCTCCACGCTTCAATCGATCGCTTTTTATCTATGACTTATCTCCAACGAATAAAAGCGAACTGTTAACTCAAATCGACTATCTTTCTACGGCAGAACTTAAAGTAACGCAGCACCAAATGGTCTGCATGGCGATTCAAGACCCTCATGCTCTTCGCGAAGTCTCTATTCATAATAAAGAAACTGGCGAGTTTCGTTTAGTTTTATCCTCTTTACATTGTTCAGTGAACACTCGCACCCAACCTAAACAAGTTTTTCAGCGTGATGCACTTAATGTTATAAAAGAGCAGCTTATTGCTATTACTTTACAAGAAATGAAATTGTAATTTTTTGAGACGTAACAGCAACTGTAAATTGTATTTACAGTTGCTGTGTTCCCCTGAACACCCATCTTTTTTTGATACACCCACCTGCACTACAATACTCTTCGTTTTGGCCCCTGACTTGCTTTACATGATAGTAACAACAAATTACTAAATCATAGGGGGAATTATGATGACTCAAACTGAAACAAAAAATTACTCGAAACTAGTAGTCGCTACCATCGCTTTAATAACACTGGCTTCTTGTGGTAATACAAAGTCAAAACAAGATCCTGCAAGCTCGCATACCTTTTCTTCTACCAGCATCAAGCCATTGGCCTCTTGTAATAAAACGGTAACTGCTGATATGTCATTAAACTCTGCTGCGGTTCAAGATCAAATGGGAACGGTTGATTATAACTGGTTAAAAGTGAAGTTTAACTTCTTATCTAGTCAGTCAACAGCGGCTAACAATAAAGTGAAGTTTTTCAAATGGAAAGTGGTCAACGGACAACCCTACTTAGATCAGAATCCATTAGTCATTCATACTTATGACTTATCAACAGGTGCATTATCAGGTAGCGCAAGTAATGAGATTATCGCATCAACTGTTACGCCTGGAAAAGGTTATTACGTTCAACTTAATGATACTCAAGGTACTTTTCAAGTTCTAAAAACGGTTGTTTATTCTTCTACGGGGTCAATAGTAGCTCAGTCGGACTCTTTAATTCCGCAGTTTAATGCTAAGCCTAGCGATTACCAGTTCAACGCTGACGGATCTCCGCGAGCATCTGCTTTACAAAGCTTACATCCATTAGTTCAAACAGTGACTTCTGCTTGGTCAGAAGTTGAATATACAAACCACTTCCAAGCCTTTTGCTTTTAATACCTATGAAGCTTATTAGAAAATTTTTTTTAATAATTTTACTTTTAAGCTTTAGTGTTTCGATCTTAGCTCAAAAACAAGATATTTATATTGCCATTTTGGACTCCCCTCTGGATTACTCACATCCTGACCTTCAAGCCGCCATTGACGAAAACTTACTTAAGACATCGAATATATACGATCAAAATAGGGTTGAAAAATCCTGGTATCAGCTGAACCAGGAAGCTAAAAAAGAATTTGAAAAACGCATGGGCGAAAAGCTCTACGAAGAACAAGTTAACTTTTTTGCTGCCTCTAGAAAAAATCTGACCGAAGTCCCTTATGGCCAGAAAGCTGATTTTATTTACACCTTAATCAAAGGTAATTTGAAATATATCTATTCAAAAAAATTCCGTTCTGGGCTGCAAGTCGTTGCCGGATACCTTCATGGGACCCATGTCGCAGGTATCGCCATAAAATCTCTTACTGATGTTAAGCTTATTAATTTTCCAATACTGACAGTTCAACCCAGTTCAAAATTAAAGATCTCGGACATATTAAAATATGATTCCGGTAAATATGGCTCTAGCCTACGCAATTACTATGCTCAAATCACAGAGGTGTTAAAGAAAAATAATATTCAGGTCGTAAATATGTCTTATAGCGCCTCTGAAAAAATCTTACTGAGCAATCTTATGAATAAGTCCACGCTACTTCAAAGAGTTTTCTACAAGCAAGAACTCCAGAAAATGGCCAAGGTTCATGCTGATGTTTTCACCGCTGAACTTAAACTCTTTATTGAAAGCAACCCCCAATCAGTTTTTGTTACTTCAGCGGGTAATGAGGGGGAAAATGTATCGTCTGAAATACCACATAAAATAAATATCACCGCGGAAAATTTAATTAAAGTCGCTGCTGTTGATGACAAGGGAAAAATAGCCGTATTTTCTAATACTTCACCTTCGAACGTAGATATTGCAGCCCTTGGAGTAAATGTCACTGGCGCACTCGTGGGCGGTGGCGATTTAAGCCTTTCAGGAACTTCGCAAGCTGCTCCAATGGTAACGAATGCTCTGGCTATTATTCTAAACTTATACCCGAACTTAAAGCCGGCTGAGGCCATAAATAAACTATATGAACTTGCTGACACTGATACGGAACTACAAACTCAAGTGAAAAATGGCCGAAGGCTTGGGCCGCTCTCCACTCATAACTTGAGATCGCCAGGCCCACAGGTCAGCTGTAAAAGTCTTTTTACAGGTTTCTAATGAGAGCTTTCCGTAGAAACTTCTTCCGCTTCTAAGTTTTCTCCTTGTCGATATCTTTCTAACAACTGTATATCTGTTGTGGGAAAAGAAAATAATAATGAATGCACTTGTGTATCAGGCTCTTCTTCCGTTACGACTACATAATGAAGATCCTTATCCGAAGCCTCTTCGATTTCCTTTATAAAATTAACCAGCACATGTCCCTCAGAGCTGACCTGGCGCCAGATTTCATCGGGACTGTTAATAGTTTCATCTCTAAATTCCGCATACTTTTTAAATTGATCGGTGGGAATGTCTTTTTCTGATCTCAGTTTAATCATAGACTCCAACAAACCAATCGCCAAATAGTCGCCTTCAAGCAGCGAATCCCCTTCTAATGCCGCAAACTGAACGGATTCTAATTTTTTATGATAAATAATTTCTTTTTCTCGAAAGGCTTCAGCAAGATCCGGATTTCTGGTTGCAAAATGCAAAAATACAAATGTAGGGTATTTTTCTTCGGAGTCCAAGTAAACGACAGCCACATAACTGAAGTTCTTTTCACCGTCTTGGCCTTCTTTGATTAAAGTATAGACAGGAGTATCATCAAAAATTTCCGAGTTGGCCCATATTTCGTCAGGATCATCCAATGTCGATTCTAACCAATATTCTAAATCTGCCATCTCGTCCCGGGACAAATCATTTTTGAAGTCATAGTTTTTTAGATATTTATCTTCTAAAGTTTTTATAACATTAGAAAAATAACCGTAAAGTGTTTTCTCATTTTCGAAGATGAGCCCTTTGGCTTCGTCGACAATGATAAGTTCCTTATCCTGAAACTTTTTTTTCGTTGTTTTTCCTAACCTAGGCTTAGCCGTCTTTTTAACCCCAGCAGCGCTCTTAGATTTATCTTCTTTTTTTGTCTTAACTTTTATCTTAATATTTTTCGATTTTACACTTGATGTAACAGAAGATTGAATCTTTTTGTTTAATTTGCCAGCAGGTTTAGACATTCTAGATATCTCCTCAATCCAACATCGTAGCTATAAAAGCTAGCTGTGTAAAACTAAGTTGATGACTTAGTAAGTCATTGAAAATCATTGCTACTTTCTCTTGGGCGTTTAGGATTTTAAGTGTGGGGTGTTCTTGTCAAAAATTGATGTCTATTTAAATGAAAAACAGATTGATAACCTAAAGATGATTTTAGATCAGTCTCATATCGGAATACATTTATTATTTGATAATCAATTTATTTCGAATGTTTTTAAAGAAGATTTTAATGAAGATGAATTTTTTACTGTCGAAAATTTAGTTCAAGCTCAAGAAGATCTTATTCGATTAATCAAGTCAAAAAGTCTGGATGAAAAAAGAGATTTTATTTCAAAACTCAGTCAAGATCAAAAAAATCGTTTAGTGCGTACTTATTTTTATATTATTGAAAACGATATCAAACAAAAACAACAGCGGCCGCATTAAATTAGTATCTAGGGCAAAGCAATCGATAATGACTGGTGTTACCACGACATCTCCATGAATCCATCGTCTCAATTTTTTCATGCTGGCGAAGTGGTTGCATCATTGGATATTGAATATGATCTAAAGTTGATCTCACTGTACGAACTTCATTTGTTTGGGTGTTGGTAATTTGTAGCAAGTAAACACGGTAGTCGGCCTGGACCTGCAAACCTATAAACAATAAAAAAAACATCAGGCACTTATACATACATTTATATCGGTTTTTGCAGAAATAAATGGGCTCGCTATAGGTCCAGATTTGGTCTTGATAAAACGCAGTTTTCACGAGTCAATCAACAATCTTTAGTAAGATAAGGGTATGTCTTCAACAATTAAAGCCGGCCATTTAAAACGTCAACAACAACAGGATTTAGCGCAAGCTAAAAGCGACTCTGCATCACAACATATCTCAAGTTTAAAAAGAATGAAGGAAGCCGTTCAACAAAGTAAGGCCGAATTAAAAGTAGATAAAAAAAATGAGGCTGTTGTTAATCATATCAAAAAATCTTCAGTAGATAGCGATTATGAAAACTATGATGATAGCAGTGATGCCCCGACAATTGAGAATAACCGTCTTTATACCCGACAAGCTCGTTTTGAAAGATACGAAACACCAGAGCCCGCGAGCAGCCTTAAAGAATCTCCATTAGATTATGATCCTGAGATTATAACTAATGATGACGATGTATTCTATGCCGTACAAGATCGCGGCAACCATGTCAGCGAAGATAATTTTGGGTACTATATTGATGCTTATGCTCCAGAATATGAAAAAGATGCACTTAATATTTCCATTCAACATAACAAGGTTATTGTATCAGGAAGTCGTAAAGCGCAAAACGAGTTGCAGGAAGTTGACCGAAAAATCACTACTAATAATTTTCAGACATTTCGTGAAGAGTTTCTTTTTGATCAACCTGTGATCGCCGATGGTATGACGCGCGAGCGCGACGGCGACTATATTCGCTTTTTTATTCCCAAACTGGCATCAAAAACTAATAATAGTTAAGAATGACTTTTGAAAACTTAACGCGCCTATATCAGGAATTGGTTTTACACCAAAAACACAGTATTTGTGTTTTTGATTTAGACTCTACTTTATTTAATGTAAGCCCTCGATCAGAAAAAATTCTGCACGAATTTGCTGAAGAAATGCAACTAATGGATCTTTTAAAAGTATCCATCGAGATAAAAGATTGGGGAATTTACGAGTCATTATTGCGCGCAGGTTACCACCATCACAAGCATGAGGATCTTCACGCCCAGTTAAAAAAATACTGGATGGAACGCTTCTTTTCCAGCAACTATTTACATTACGATACTCCGTATCTCGGGGCCATTTACTTTGTGCAATTACTGCATAAGAATCAAATCCCTATCTATTATCTAACGGGACGAGACGTGGAAAGGATGGGCGTTGGTACGGCCGCTGTGCTAAAAAAATGGGGATTCCCAGCCAAACCTGAACAAATTCATTTGAAACCACATAAAAGTTTTGATGACCACTTATTTAAATTAGAATGGGTAAGACAGATTGTAGAAAAGTATGAAAACTCGACGGTTTATCTTTTTGAAAATGAGCCTGTTAATATAAACCTCATCGGACAAAGCTTGCCTCAGGTGCGTTTAATCTATATGAATAGCACACATTCTCGTAAAGAGACGGTGTCGGTCCCTCACACTGAAATTTTTAACTACACCGTAGAAAGTTGAAGTATGTTGTATTTAGTGGCCACCCCTATTGGGGATTCTTCCGAAATCACCTTGCGTGCTATCGAAATCTTAAAAGCCGCCGATATCATTCTTTGTGAATCCACTAAAGAGACCTCTACGCTACTTAAAAAGTTAGATATCAAAGCTAAGCGCTACGAAATTCTTAATGAGCATAGCACGCAAGAAGATTTAGTCGCATTAACAGAGCTTTGCAAAAATCATACAGTGGCACTCGTCTCGGACTGCGGCACTCCTGGATTTTGTGATCCCGGTAACCACTTGGTGCAGTTTTGTCGTAAAAATAAAATTCAAGTAAAGTCTGTTTTAGGGGCTTCTGCCTTAATGGGTCTTTTGTCTTTAAGCTCTCAAAAACTTAACCAATTTTTATTTCGTGGATTTATGCCTGCAGAAAATGAAGCGCGCAATAAGGAGTGGATAAAACTAAAGACTGAAAAAAACGCTATTATAATCATGGACACCCCTTACCGCCTAAAAAAAACGATGGAAGAAGTTGTACAACACTTTAACTCTCGTGATGTTTTGCTCGTCATAAACTTATCTCAAGATGACGAAACTATACTGGAAGGTCGACCTAGCTATGTTCTGCAAAACTTATCCTTTAGCAAAGCAGAATTTATGTTAATGATCTATCCGGCATCATGAGTCAGCAAATTTCATTACCTATTGATAAGTATTTGCCCGAGATTGTTAACAAATTATTAACTCCACTGCCAGTTATACTGAGTGCCTCCCCGGGTTCCGGTAAGACGACAAGAGTCCCCGCTGCATTGCTAAAAGAACTGGTTAACAAAAAATGTTCAAAAAAAATTATAGTCATTGTTCCTAAAAGAATTTCTGCGCTGTCAGCGGCTTCGCGTATCGCTGAAGAGAATAATTGGCAACTCGGCGAAGAAGTGGGATACGCAGTTAGATTCGATTCAGTCCTTAGCTCATCCACACAACTCATCTTTATGACCGATGGGTTATTCTTAAAAAAAACCACTGATAAAGTTTTTATGGACAGCATAGGCTACGTTTTTCTGGATGAGTTTCACGAAAGAAAATCTAATATGGATCTTATTTTAGGTTTTTTGTTCGAACAACAAGTATTACATAGTAATCTACAAATCGCAGTTATGTCAGCCACGATGAATATTGCCTTACTTAAAAAGTACTTTGATCAGTGTCATGTGATTGAAGTACAAGCTCCACCCTATGAAATAAAAAAAATATACCTGAACTCAAATCAAAGACTTAGCTGCGACTCACAATTTTATGAACAACTTAAAAATACCGTTGTAGAGGCTTGGTCAACAGCTACAAAGGACATTCTTATCTTTTTACCCGGTCTAAAGGAAATTAACAAAGCCATAGATATTTTAAAGCCGCGCTTTTCCCAAGTACCCTTGGAAGTGCTGCATGGCTCACTGTCCCTTTCCGCTCAACGAAATATAGTTTCTAAACAGCATCAGCAACGGCGCATAGTTCTTGCCACGAATATTGCTGAGTCCTCATTAACTCTGCCCGGATTAGATTGCGTCGTTGATTGTGGTCTAGAAAAAAATGTAGTTACTGAAAAAAAACTCGGTTTTTCACGACTAAAAATAGATCGTATTTCATTGTTCTCTTCCATGCAAAGAGAAGGACGCGCAGCCCGCACCCAAGATGGATTTTGTTTTAAACTGTGGCACCCTGTAGATGAACGTTCAATGAAACAAGACATAGAACCTGAAGTGCTTAGCAGCTCGCTACATAATGAACTACTTTTTTTAGCTGCAATCGGAATCAACAACTTCCACTCCTTCAGTTGGCTCACCCCGCCGCCGCCGCATCAAATTCACACTGCGGCCAGTGAGCTTATTAAGTGGGAGCTGCTCAACAAAGAGGGCGCAATCACTCCATTGGGTCGAATCGTTCTATCATCGCCGGTAAACATTATAAACTCAATTCTGCTCATAGAACTATTATGTTTCAATCCTATTCCAGCAGAAGAAGTGCACGAACTTATCGCCCGCCTTGATCAAGTCGAGCACTTGGCTCCTGCATCTAAATCAAATTATGTTAACGATCTGGAACGTATTTTAGATACATCTTTAAATCCCATTCAAATCAAACTAAAAAGCCAGCTTAAAACTTTTTCTCAAAATATTCAAAAACTAAAAAGTAAAATCAATTATGACAAAACGGACAGCCTATCGATAGCCATATTTAAAATATTTGCTCACTATTTTCCGTCGCGAATTATTGCTAAGAAAAATGCCTTGCAAGGATTGTCATCAAATGGGCGCGGAGTCGAAGCAATGCAAGAAGCTGACTTTTATGCTGCTCTACATGGAGAGGAAAAAAACGATGCCATAACTATAATTAAATATAGTGTAGGAGTTTCAAAAGTTGAGGCTTTAAAAATTTTAGGACATGAAGCCATTATTAAAAATCATGTTTTTTTTGATGACCAAAGTGAGTCTTTCTTTCAACAAGAAACGCACTTTTTTGGATCGTTTAAACTTAAAGAAAAAGCTAAAACACGCCTTAACGAAATTGATCTTCGTAAAACCTGGAAGATTTTTTCATTAGACAATCCCTCTGCATTTTTAGAATTAAACTCTAGTTACAAACATATTAAAACCTTACTACATTTCTTGCAGAATAAGAAAACGGAGTGGCAACTTACTGAAGAACATTTCGGCTTCCTTAATACATACGAAACTGCGCTACTAAATAAAATTTTTTCTATAGTCGATAGTTTCGATGATTTTAAATCTACAGACTTAACCCACTATCTTGATGGACTTATGCCCGAACAAGTATCGGATATTTTGCTGCGACTCCCTTCGACTATTAAACTGCCGACAGGAAAATCTGTTCCTATAAACTATACCGATCCTAAGGCGCCATTGATTGCAGCCAAAATACAGGACGTCTTTGGATGGATGACGACGCCGCTATTATTGAATCAGCTCGTTTTTACTGTGGAATTATTGGCTCCAAATATGCGTCCGGCCCAGATTACCAATGATTTAGCTCACTTTTGGAAAAATAGTTACGTGGATATTCGCAAAGATCTTCGAGCCAGGTACCCCAAGCACTCGTGGCCTGAGGACCCGACAAAATTATAATCTATTAAGCATTACTCGTGAGCGTGCTCATGCGCACTTGCTGGCTCTGGATTCGTGATAGAATCTTCCACCGCAGCATCAGATACTTTCTGCTGTGCAGTTCCCACATTATCAACAGTATAGGTCTCCCAGTTTACTTCTTGACCTGCTTTATTGACTAAAGCCGCTCTGACAATGGCTTTTGTTCCGGTTCCAGCTATTTTAGCCAAATCTTCATTAGTTATACGTGATGTTCCTGTTGGCTTAAAATTGACAATGATTTCACGACGTAGACCCAGAGATTGCGCTAATGCAGTTTCATTGGCTTCAGTCATTGCTTCGAAAGCCCCATCGCCAATATCCAACCGAACTGAAACAACAGCTTGTGCGGAAATGTCTTTGATCGTTTTATCATCCGGCAATTTGCTAAATTGGCCGTTGCGATAGGCTAACAATTCATTAGCTGGCAAACTTTCAACCCATTTAACAAAATCTTTCATTGTTACACATTTAACTTCAGGCTTATTACAAACGAACTGTGTAAATTCTTTCATCGCTAACCAATAAGCCCCACCATTCCATTTAGAAAAGTGATGCCCAATCTGAACTGGTGCGCGGTTACCAAAATAATTTGTCTTAAAATAATACTTGTAGCTATTTAAAACTTGGTTTTTAAGCTCTTGAACTTTAGCGGGAGTAATATTGGGAATGCTTGTTGCTGCTGAATGATAAACGAACCAATTATAATCCATATTTAGTGTCTTGCGGGTTGCACCTGCAATTTTGATTTGCGCCAAAGGAATATTCCATCCGCCCCACTCTTGACGTTGCGGCCAATACGTAGGCGAGGAAATTTTCGACGTGTCATATTTAAAACCAAACTTACCTAATGTTGGCCACAAGCCCGGAGTAACTGCTAATGCTGGCGCACGGAACCCGATAATGTCGCTTTTGTTAAAGCGCATGACAAAGTTAGGTGGTGGTTTAATTTTATTTAATGGAACGGCATCAAAAAGTAATTTGTTAAATTGATTAAACTCGCTGGTCCAGTGTGCCTCACTCCACTTCATACCTTTTAATGGATCAGTATTTGAACCGTCTGCAGAACAATGTGAATTTGCATGAGAAGCAATTTCATGGCCTTTTTCAAAAGCACGATTGGTCGCTATCAAACGATCCATAACAGATCCCGCTGGAGCCGCCCAGCCAATGCAACTTACCGGTTTATTCAAAGCCGGAGTCAGATAATTGCCCTTATGCGCAGACTCTGTGTAATATGTAGGATTGATAAAATAAGTAAATTTAACTTTCTGTGTTTGGTTATTAAGACCCACCGTATTTACTGTGTCTGCAAACTCTACAGTTTCGCGCCACATATCTAAACTTGATGATCCATCAAAAGCCAACAATACAAATTGTGGCGGACGATTAAATGACGATGGTCCTCGTACTGTTTTTTTGGTTTCAGCTGACACGTTAATGGCAGCCAATAAAGATATCCCTAATAGTTTTAAATTCATGTTATTTCTCCTGCAGTTAGTATCTTAAGTAATCTTGCTATTGAATTCTAGTCTTGTACTTTACACTGAAATGAATCTCGACCTTAGGCTGTGTCTTTTATTGCCGTCTCGGTTTGAGACAACTAAATCTGCCGTAATTTGTTACCTTATAACGATTTTAACCTTTTAAAACCAATAAGTTAGGCTATAACTGGTCAATAAAATGCACGCTAAGACTGTATGAAACGCTTTATTGTTCTACTTAGCTTATTACTTACCTTCTCTGCTAGCACAAGTTTCGCTAGCGGTATGATTGTTAATGGTGAAAGCGTTGACTATGCGTCTGATATGGCCCGTATAATAGCCTATATTAGCAAGCCTAACGAAGACGGCATGTCACTGACATGCACAGGAACTTTTATTTCCAACGAATTTATACTCACAGCTGCACACTGTATTTCTGCGGATAAAGATATTATGTCAGCCAGTTTTCGAAGAAGTAATTTTAGTGAAACCCAAGAAGTTAATTCAATCAATATCATTGGAACATACCGCGTTCCTATATCAAGCATAGCTGGAAAAAGTTTAGATCTAGGTTTGATTCATTTCCAAGGTGGTCTTCCCGAAGGAGCTCGCATAGCTTCACTTCCTCAGCCTGGGCAAATTAGATCACAAATTTATGATTTCACAGCTATTGGATACGGTGCAACCACCAGTTTAGAATCTCAAGAGTTAAGTAATAACGGAATTGGCGTGTTGAGGTATAAAAAAATGACTTCTAACTGGGTTGATATTTTGGCCAATCACTTCACAGTCGATCAAAATAAAAATGATGGTGGTGTGTGCTTTGGTGATTCCGGCGGGCCAGCGCTGATAACAGATCCCGATACTCAGCAACCTATGATTCTGGGAGTCGCATCGCAAGTAATGAACACTCGTTTATTCGACAATAAACCAGCAGCCGACATATGTAAAAATGAATCTAAATATGTCAGCGTCTACTTTGCATTGCCTTATCTAAAATTTTTAATGGAGCGAATAAAAAAATCCGCTCAATAGTTTCTACTCATCATCTAATTCGTCATCACCAACCACGCCTAAGTTGTACTTTTCAATGCGATAGCGCATAGAACGAAATGAGATTTTTAATAGCTTGGCGGCTTTTTTCTTTACACCACCAGCAGCGTGAATAGCCTTGATTAAAATTTCTTTTTCGATTTGACCTACGACCTTATCCAGATCTAGTCCATCTTCACCCACTTCAATTTCATTACTAGAGGCCATTTTTCTTCCCGTCGGAGTATTGACCATCGGCGGTAAGGACTCCGGCAAAACGGTTGATCCCGCTTCCAAAGCGACAGTGCGCTCGATCATGTTTTCTAGCTCTCGAACGTTTCCTGGGTAGCTGTAATTTTTCATGATGGCCATTGCTTCGTCAGAAATCGCATTGATATTTTTTCCAAGCCTTTCATTATATTTTTTCAAAAAATGATTGGCCAAGAGCGGAATATCATCTGCTCGATCTCTTAACGCCGGAGATTTAATATTAATAACATTTAAGCGATAAAACAAATCTTGTCGAAAAGTTCCCTTTGCAACCATGTCCTCTAAATTACGATTCGTTGCTGCTATAATGCGAACATCTACCTTGGTGTCTTCTGTGGCTCCAACTCTCCGTATTATGCGCTCTTGAATAGCGCGAAGCAGTTTTACTTGAACTGACAAAGGAAGTTCTCCGACCTCATCTAAGAACAAGGTTCCACCGTTAGCCACTTCAAATAGACCCGTCTTATCAACGACCGCTCCAGTGAATGAACCTTTTTTGTGACCGAACATTTCTGATTCCATAAGATTCTCAGGAATAGCACCACAGTTAATCGTAACAAATGGCTTATCTTTGAGTGGTCCACTGTAGTGAATCGATTTTGCGATCACCTCTTTACCAGTTCCGGACTCTCCTGTGATTAAAATGTTCGTGGTGGCATGCGAAACTCGTTTGATCAAATCAAAAATGGCATGCATAGGCGCCGAGTTCCCAACGATGTTTTGAAATGAATATTCTCTAACCAATTCTTTCTTTAAAGTACGAACTTCAACTTCTAAATGCTGAGACTTTAATGCATTGGCGATATTCATACGTACTTCATCAATTTTAAAAGGCTTAGTTACGTAATCGTATGCTCCCATTTTCATAGCCTCAACTGCAGTTTCAGTTGTTCCAAAAGCTGTTATCAACATAAATACCGTCTCGGGATAACTGTCCTTAACATGCTTTAAAAGCTCTATTCCAGTCATGTTAGGCATTTGCAAATCTGAAATGACCATATCAAAAGACTTCTTCAGAAGAAGATCTTTGGCCTTTAAACCATCCTCCGCTGTTGAAACTTCGTACCCTTCCTTTTTCAACATAATCTCTAAAAATTCTCTTATTGATTCTTCGTCATCGACAACTAATATTCGTGATTTCACATGATCTCCTTATCCTGATTAATCTTTAGAAAAAATAATTTTAAATTCTGTTCCAATTCCAAATTCACTCTCAACCTCTATCCTGGCTCCATGGGAGTCAAAAATCTTATGGGTAATAGCCATGCCTAAACCAGTGCCTTTACTTTTTGTTGTAAAAAATGGTTCGAATATTCTACTTTTAATCTCTTCTGACATTCCGACACCGTTGTCTTTTATTTTCACTATAATGTGAGATCCTATATGCTCAGTTGCAATCGATAATACGGCATCTTGCCTGTCTTTCATAGCATCAATGGCATTCATAGCTATATTCAAAAACCCCTGCTTAAGCTTACTGGTGTACCCCAGAATTGGTGATTTAGATAAACTAATGTTGATCTTAATTTTATCAATCACTAGTGGGTTCGTGCGCAGATTTTGAATAACTTCGTCTAATATAAAGGCTAAGTCCACTTGTTGATCCGGCGCCTTCTCTGGCTTTGAATAATCTAAAAATTCCGTGATTAAATTATTAAGGCGATCAATTTCTCTTAAAATTATTTTCATAAGCTTTTGCTCATCAGGATCTATTTTTGCCTGAGACAAAAGTTCAATACTTCCACTGATGCCTGCTAGCGGATTTCGAATTTCGTGTGCAATGCCCGCGGCCAACTGACCGACGGCAGCCAACTTTTCTTTTTGTCGGACTTGCTCTTGCAGGTGCGCCATTTCCGTAACATCCCGGATGAGATTAACTTTTACATGATCTTGTAGCTCTTGATCGAAATAAGAGGCCTGATCAAGCTCATAGTATCTTTTCTCGGACAGTTGCGAGTTATAAACGAGTGCTCGTTTGCCCTGCTTCGTATGAGCTAAGGCGACGACTTCTTTTGCCGTCTGATGATTTAAACTCATTTTCACTGACAAAGTCTGATTAGAAAACAACACATGGTCTTTGCTGTCAGTTGCGAATATTCCCATAGGAATTTGTTGAATCAACAGTTTAGATAAATCAAATTTGGACTGCAATTTTATATTTGATTCACTCAATGATTGCTTTAAAAAAGAAACTTCACTTTTAAACTGAGTTGAAATAAAAGTGACCGCTAGAAAAGTAAAATTAAATAAAGATAAAGTTAACAAGTTTTGGGCCCCGGTCCATCGAACGGTATTTAAATTAATAACTGATAAAAGTGCCGAACAGATAAAACATAAAACGATAGCTTTAAAGGTGTCAAACTGCAGGCCCGCAAAAAACAGTATAAGGGAAAGGTATATAAAATAGTAGCTGGCATACTGAGGCTGACTATTAAATAAAAGATACAGCAATATAATATCGAAAAGATAATGGGCGTAAAGTGCATACTGCTTGAAATACAAGGCTGCGCCATAACTGATAAACTGCAAGGCCATAATACTGTAAAAAATATTTATGAATTCGATATGCAGAAAAGGTTTCTGAATAATTATAACGGATTGAAAAATAAAAAAGAATACAGCAAACAATGATAACCGGATAAAGAAAACAATAAAATTTTCATTATCAAAAGTCAAAAATGAGCTGAACTTTTTTTCGGCCTTAACCAATTGTATCTCCCATTTGGAAAATAGGTAAGTACATCGCAATTAAAATCACCGCAATTGCGCCACCCAAAATGACCATCATGACGGGCTCAATAAGTGAGGTCGTAGCACGAATAGAATTCTCCACCTCTTCTTCATAAAAATCCGCTACTTTTGCCAACATTGTATCTAGACTTCCCGACTGCTCTCCGATTGAAACCATCTGGCTGACCATTTGCGGAATCTCTTTTTGACGTGACAGTGGAACATGAAAAGGCTTACCCACTGTGACCGACTCTTTACAGTTAAGAAGTGCAGTCTCAATAACATGGTTACCTGCTGTTTTAGCTGCAATATCAATCGCCTCTAACATATTAATTCCGGATGACAACAGCGTGGACATGGTTCGACTCATACGGGCTACTGTAACTTTCTGAACAACATCACCAATAACTGGCGCATTAATAATAAATTTATCGAGATTAATTTTACCTTTAGCTGTGTTGATATATGTATAAATGGCATAAATCATAACAAAGACACCTACAATAATGAGAAACCAATGCGTTCGGATAGTTATAGACAGATCAACTAGCGCCTGTGTCAGTCCTGGCAATGATTTATTCGCTGACTTATATATTTCCTGAAACTTCGGAATAATAAAAGCTATGATACCCACGATTACGATAATTGCTGCAATCAAAATAAATGTCGGCATCGTTAAAGCACCTTTAACTTGCCCTCTGATTTTTTCATTTTTTTCCGAGTAACTCGATAGACGCAAAAGTATCGTGTCCAAAATACCGGCCTCTTCACCGGCTTTTATCATATTACAATAAAGACTATCAAAAACCCGCGGATGTTGAGACATAGACTCGGACAACCTACGCCCACTTTCAATAGAAGCGCTGATCTGTATAAGGGCTTCTTTGATTAATTTATCAGTAGACCCTTGTGATAAGATTTTTAAAGAATCCAAAATCGGAATACCCGCATTAATTAATGTGGCAAACTGACGTGTAAAGATCTGCAGCTCTTTCGACTTAACCTTGGGCGCAAACATAGAAATTTGGTTTGATTTAGATTTCCCCCCGTGCAGCTGCATAACTACTTTTATTTTAGTTGGTATCAGCTGCTTAGAACGCAACTTAACGCGAGCTTCATTTTCATCCTTAGCGTCGATAACGCCTTTTTGCGGTGCTCCTGTAATTGTTCTTGCTTCAAACGAAAATCGCGCCATTATAACCCCATCTTTTTAAGTTGCTGATCAAGCGCCTCTGGGTCATCCGAAATGGCAAATGCTGTTTTCACATCAAAGCGACGTCGTACAATAGCCTGAATAATTGATTGATTTAAACTTTGATAGTGATTTTTACTTTCAAACTGACTTACTTCTACAGCTGACGTTGGTTGCAACAATTGCGTTTTTCCCTCTTTTTTCAGAATAAGAATTTCATGTATCGATCCCTCCACCAGACCCACTATTTTTTGATGCAGAAAAGTGGAACACTGAGAGACAAATCGTGCCCATAGCTCAGGTTGATGAGAAAGTTGCGATTTAATCTGGAGCAAGACATTGACGACACTGTCAGCAGATAGCGAAACAAATACTTTTTTGCCCTCTTCTGCAAAGTGAATCCACTTAGCCCAGTCAGAAACCATGTTGGCGTCTAGGATGACTATATCAATGCCATCATAGAAAGGATGCGTCGTCTCCCAATTGACTGAATCTAGACCCAAATAAAATACGTTCTCATCACTTCCATGAGTTAATATAGAGGGGTCTGAGTGTACCGCCACCTGCTGAGGAGAATCCTTTTTTAAATTCTCAATCAGTTCATGCAGGAGCGTTGACTTTCCGCTCTGCTTAAAGCCACTAATAATATGTAAACCTTTATTGTTTTTCAAAGCTTCCCAGTAGGCTGCATTCTGAATGAATGGAGTATTTTTAGCTTTAGCAACATATGAAAAATGAGCCTTTAAATTTTCTTTCAACTCTACGAAAGAAAAAGCCCATGAGTTTTTCTGATCAGAAAAAACACCACGAATATAGCCCTTAGTTTCTAAAAAGATTCTTTCATCTGGTTGCAGGCAGGCCTCTTTTAGATCTTCCCACTCTGATAAGGACAAACTTTCAGATTCAGTTTCAATCCATTCTTGATTTTTTTTAAAAGTCGTTTTGTGACCTAATCGAAACTGAACTTCTCGGGCAGATTGCAAAACATATCGGTTCAAAACATCTTGTATCATTCTACTGTCCATCATCTCGCACTGAGGCGTTAAGTACTTCTTCTATCGTCGTCTGCCCTCGTGCTAACTTGAGCAAAGCACTTCGTCGAAGTGTTTTTAATCCTAGTTCTCGACAAGCATTTCTAAGCTCCGCTGCTGAGGCATTATTTAAAACAAGTTCTTTAATTTTTTCTGTCATCGGCATAAGTTCAAAAATAGCCAATCGACCACGAATACCTGTTCCATTACAATTGTTGCATCCCGCACCCTTGAACAATTTGTATTTAGGTATTTCAGCTTTAGCTACGCCCAAATTAATTAATGTCGACTCTGGAACGTTGACTGGTTCTTTGCAAGACTCGCAAACTCGTCCCACTAACCTTTGGGCGACGACAAGATTTATAGTGGAGGTAATTAAATAAGGCGCAATGCCCATTTCCGTTAAGCGGACAACTGTTGATGGCGCATCATTCGTATGTAAAGTACTGACCACCAAGTGACCGGTAGAGGCCGCTTTAAATGAGATCTCTGCAGTCTCAAGATCACGAATCTCACCCACCATAATAATATCTGGATCTTGACGTAGGAAGGCCCTTAGTGCTTCAGCAAAATTTAAATCAATATCTTTGTTCATTTGTACTTGATTAATGCCTTCCAAATTAAACTCGATAGGATCTTCAGCTGTACTGATATTAACATCCATTTTATTTAGTTCTGAGAGTGCTGAATAAATGGTTACTGTTTTACCAGATCCCGTCGGCCCCGTAATCAAAATCATTCCTTGTGGCATGGCTATCTTTTCTTTGAACAATCTTAAATCGTCTTCTTCGAATCCAAGCTTAGTCATATCGAGTTGTAAGCTCGATTGATCTAATAGACGCATAACTACTTTTTCACCCCACATCGTAGGTACCGTGTTAACTCGAAAGTCCATTTCTTTTTTCACTTTACTTAACCTAATCTTCAAGCGTCCATCTTGAGGTCGACGCTTTTCAGCTATGTCCATTTTGGACATAATTTTAATCCGCGCGCTAATCGCAGGGCCTGACGAAATCGGCGGACTAGCGGCTTCCATTAAGTTTCCATCAATACGAAAGCGTACTCGAAACTTTTTCTCATAAGGTTCAAAATGAATATCAGAAGCTTTGCGCCGAATGGCTTCAACCAAAACTCCATTCACAAATTTGACAATGGGTTCATCCGAAGAATTAACATCTTCAACATCTACAGTGGTTTGTATATTCTCTACTTCTTCTTCTTGGCTGGATTTAGTAATATCAATTTGCGACTGACTAAGGGCTCCGTAATACTTTTCTATCGCCAAGCCAATACTATGATCCGTAGACACTACCGGCTGTATTTTATGCTTAGTTATAAATCGCAAATCATCGCGCGTTTGCAGGTTTCCCGGATCAGAAAAGGCTACTACTAAAGTCATACCCGCTTTTGAAATCGGAATAACTGAATGTTTTTCACAAAATTCGCGACCCACAAAACTCAGTACAGATTTATCAATTTCAAATTGAGAGACATCCACGCCCGGAACAGAAAACTGTTTTTCCAAGGCTCTCAGAATTTGATTATCTTTTAAAAAACCTAATGAAATAATGCTAGTGCCTAATTTATGCTTGGTTCGATTTGATTCTTGCAACGCCTGCTGCAATTGATCTGGTCGAATCAATCCTTGTTTTGTTAAAATTTCACCGAGCTTTTGTGGTAACATAGAATGATTCTATAAAAGGTGCCGTTTTTTGTAACTAGACGATGGTGTAGTTTTTAACTGCGACCACCACATATCTTACGAGTAAGGGCTCTTTTGGAGAATATACCCCTAAAGATTGTAGTATTTTTTAGCCTCTTCTATATCTTTGGCAATTTGCTCCTTCAGCATTTCTACCGTTGAAAACTTCATTTCATCACGATGAAAGTGATCTAACTCTACCCGTATTTGTTGGCCGTATATATCTTGGTTAAAATTAAAAATATGTGTTTCTACCTTAACATTCGAGTCGCTACTTTCAAAAGTAGGATTTACACCTATGTTAGTAATTGAAAAATAGGCTTTGTTACCTAAAAAAACTCGGGAAAAGTAGACGCCTCGACGCGGCTCAAAGGCAATATCGGGACTTATATTAGCGGTAGGTGCTTTTAGTGTGCGACCCCTCTGTTTTCCTGCTCGTACTGGCCCTCTTAAGTAGTACCTTCGCCCCAAATACTCAGAAGCTTTTTGCATGTCTCCATGCTCAATAAGTTTTCTAATTGCTGTCGATGAGACGACTTGTCCATGCATTTCTAGAGGCAAAACTTGAGTTATGCCTATACCATTTTTATCACAGTATTTTTTCAAAAAATCAAAGTCTCCTTCTCGATTTTGACCGAAAGAGAAATCATAACCTACTACGATGTGTTTAGGCTTAAAGTATTTGACCACATACAAATCTAAAAAATCTTGAGCTGACATCAAAGAAAGTCCTTTAGTAAACTTCTCTTCAATCAAAAAATCGACTCCTAAATCTGCGATGACTTCAGCTTGATCTCGATAATCAAAAAGCCGGTGAATCTTTTGCTCTGGGCGAATGACTTCCATGGGATGAGGCTTAAAAGTACAAACTATGGCCGGACAGCCTTCAGATCGAGCCGTATTGACAAGTTCATGAATCAAGCGACGATGCCCTAAATGAACCCCATCAAAGTTACCCACCGTCAACACGGACGTAGTGATTTCTGGTAAAGACTGCTCTTGGGTGCGTATCCATTTCATATAAAAAATATACCCTATATTCGCAGTAAACTCAATTAACGCTTATTCTTAAAGTCCATTTGAATACTCAGCCAAAATACGCTAATCATTGAGCCATCGTGAACAGTGAGCTCGTCCACCTCAAACTTTCAAAAATTGCTAACGGGATTAAGGTCCGTTTACGCTGGTTTCTATCAGAAAACAATTTCTGGTCACGCGCTCTCATATGTTGGTTATTTGCATCACTTCTGCTTAAACTTGATGCTGTGGAGAGCTACGACACTCGCTTTAAAATTCGAGGTCATCAGCCCACTCCCTCAGATATCGTTCTTGTTACAATCAATCAAAATGACTTTGCGCAAATTTCTAAAATGTTCGCCTCTGATAGCCATCTAAGCTCATTGATCAGCATAAATGAACTTAACAACATAACTGATAGCTTTTTTTGGGACACTAAAATTTGGTCCCAGCTTATGAGTAAAATATTATCGCAAAAGCCTAAAAAAATAGGCGTTACTTTTTTCTTTGGAGACAATATTTCGAAGACAATCTCTCATAAAAAGGATTTTGACTTGTTTAAAAATCCAAAGATCGTATGGGCCGGCAGTTCAAATCTTAATGACAAAACAGGACTTCCTTTTGCCAGCCATGTTAATCGCTCAAATATCGGCTCTATTGAGCTTCATAAAGATGATGACGGGATAGTGCGAAGAATCTTTCTAGACCCAGAACAAAATGCTACTTTGGCGGAAAAACTTTCATTAGCACCAGAATCTAAATCAAAAACTTCGGCAGTCATTAATTACAGTGGCTATAATCGCTTTCAAACTGCGACATTATCACAAATTTTAAAAAACAATGTTCCAAACTATTTCTTTACAAATAAAATTGTCCTTATCGGATCTGAAAAGTCTAACAATCAACAAATCCTTACGCCATTTGGCCAAATGGCTCGGCATGAATTTTGGGCTCAAGTTACTAATAATTTTGTGCATAATAAATTTATTAAAAAACTGCCAACCACCATTTACGTAGCTGGATTACTTCTATTAACACTAATAGCTGTTTTTATTGTGTCCCACTACCCACAATCCGTATCTTTATTTTTCTTTGTTTGGCTAGCAACCCTTTGGACAGCTTTTTCAATTTGGATTTTCGATTCATTCAATGTATGGATTCCCGTAGCAAGTGCCTATGCCTTATTAGTTTTGCTTTGGATGACATACATAGGCTTCCAAGCACTACGCATTGAAAAAGCGCATTATAAGTTACAACAAGAGCAACATTATTTATCCGAGCTTGAACAATTGAAAAACAATTTTGTTAGTCTGATTAGCCATGACCTAAAAACACCTATCGCTAAAATTCAAGCTGTAGTAGACCGCCTCCACTTGCAGAATTCCCAAAGCGATAATCTGAGTGATGATTTGCATAACTTAAAAGACTACTCAGAAGAGCTTAACAAATATATCCAGTCGATTCTTAAGCTATTGCGCGTTGAATCTAAAGAATTTAAAATTCACAAAGAAGCGGCTGATCTGAATGAGATCATAGAAAATGTTATAGAACGGCTTGAACCACTGGCCGCTGCAAAAAACATCACACTTCAGCTTAGCTTGGAGCCGATGTTTCTTATTGAATTTGACGTCACACTAATAACTGAAGTTATCTTGAATCTCGTCGAAAATGCGATTAAATATACATCGCCTGGTGGGCATGTGCGTATCCATACAATAGAGACCGACACAGATGTTCTTATTGAGGTGCATGATACAGGCGAAGGCATCCCACAGTCAGATCTTGATCATATATGGAAAAAATTTTCTCGTGGGAAAAATCAAGATCTTAAGACTAAGGGGTCAGGTTTGGGACTTTATCTTGCTAAATATTTTATTGAATTGCATGGCGGAAAAATATCTGTCAAATCTGAACTAGGCAAAGGCACTGTGTTTTTTATAAGATTGCCATTGGAACCGTAAGCCGATTTATGAATGAAGGATAATATGAAACTAAAAGCCCTTATAGTTGACGATGAAATAGAACTTAGAAAATCCGTGATTTCTATTCTTCAAAATATGCAAACCGCTGACAAAATTTCTTTTGACTTTGCAGAGGCCTCAACTGGTACCGAGGCCGTTTCAAAAGCCAAGGAGGAGTTTTGGGACGTCATTTTGATGGATGTTAAAATGCCTGAGATGGATGGCCTAACCGCTTTACAACAAATTAAAGAAATTGATCCAAGGACATTCGTAGTTATAATGACTGCTCATAGCAACCTAAACGACGCTGTCATTGCTATTAAAGAGGGTGCTTACGATTACCTTGAAAAACCCGTAAGCCCCGACAAATTACTTAGTATTGTTAAAAAAAGTATAGAAGCTAAAGAAATGGTTAAGGACCTAACCGCCTCTAATCCTATTTTTGACGATGATATCGACAGCGAAATCGTGGGCAGCAACGCCAAAATGAAAGAGGTTTTTAATCTTATTTATAAGCTTTGCAAAGTCGACACCACAGTGCTCATTCGCGGGGAAAATGGCACTGGCAAAGAGCTCGTAGCAAAAGCCATTCATTTTAATTCGCAAAAAAAATCTGGCGCTTTTGTAGCTATTAATTGCGGAGCAATTCCTGAAAATCTGATGGAGTCAGAACTTTTTGGACACGAAAAAGGCGCATTTACCGGAGCTGTAGAACGTAAAATTGGTAAATTTCAACTAGCTAATAACGGAACTCTTTTTTTAGATGAGATCGGAGAACTGAAACCAGAAATGCAGGTTAAACTTTTAAGGGCTCTTCAGGAGAAAAAATTTACCCCCGTAGGAAGCAATCGAGAAGTCAAAACCAATGCCCGGATCATTGCTGCCACTAATCGCAATCTAGAAAAAATGATGGAGGATCAGGAATTTCGGGAAGATCTTTTCTATCGTTTAAATGTTATGCCTATCTTTTTGCCGCCTCTAAGAGAGCGGCCCGATGACATCGACGATTTGGCTCAGAGCTTCTTAGAAAAATTCTCAAAAACTCATGAGCGTACAATTGAATCCATACAACCTGAATGTTTAGCACTTATGAAAGCTTACAAGTGGCCGGGAAATATTCGAGAACTGGAAAATATCATTGAGCGTGCTTTTATCATCGAATCAGGCTCTGTGATGACGGCAGCCAGTCTTCCCGACAATATTAAAAAAATTAAAGCTACGAATCACAGTGATACGTCTCAAATCGAAACTCAATCAAAGCTCAATTTTGAAGTTTTCAAAGAACAAGCTGAAAAAGACTTCGTAATTAATGCTTTAAAGGCTAATAAGGGGCGAATAAATCAAACAGTAGCACAAGCAAACATTCCCAAAAATACACTCCTGAGGAAAATTAAAAAATACGGCATTAATGTTAAAGAATATATGTAAGGTTTGAACTGAAACTAACCGATAGATAATAAAACAAAATCATCTATCGAGGTTTAAATGACACTCAGATTACTTCTATTAGCTGCATTAACTTTAACTGTATTTTCTTGTCAGAAAAACGACCAGGACCTTCTGCATGAAGCTCAATCCTGCTTAAACACAGCGCCGGCCAGCGAAGCTCGTAACTGCGTCAGCGAACTCGCTTCAATGAGCTCACCCCAAGCTAATCGTTTAAAATGCTCAGCTGTATTTATTTCTGAAGGTTATCGCGAAGCCTCTGACTTTATAAATGCTATGGACAAGCTTAAAGATGATGGCGAAGGTTGCGCCAATTGTTCAGGAACTTTAAATGCCATGAATGCTTTAAATTTTAGTCAAGGTGACAACACGCAGGCAGACGCCAGAGATCGAAACATAGCGGTAGCCAACGAAGCTTTTAATGTGTGCTCTAATGCTAATTCGAAAGGATATACTCAAATTAGCTCCTTATTTAAGTTAGGAACTACAACATCAATGTGGGCCTACGAATTTACCGGGGTTGCAGGAGCCAGCCCAACACCCGCAGAACTAGAGGCCGCATTGGCTAGTATGATAGCTGACCCTGAAGCAGCCGAAACTGTAGGAGAGGTCGCTATTGTCGCCCACCAATCCGTTTGCCAAGGCACCGAGTCCCCTTCAGAATCCACTGTTAAATTTTGTGAGGAGCTAGGGGTAGCCCTAAACTCTGGTGGCACCGCCGAGAGCATTGGCGCCTGTCTTCTCAATAAAATTAATGACAAAGATTTCGTTTGCCCATAGTCCTAATACACCTGCGTTAAAATAGGGCTATTTCTAGACTTAGAGTCTTTACCCTCTGTTGTTGCATCCAGTCCAAAAAACTGATAGTGTCGTTGCTTTGAAATTCGAGACAAAATTATTAGCAAAGAGGGCATTATGGCAACAAAGAACTGGGATATCCAAAAGGTCAGAAATATCGGTATTTCGGCCCATATCGATTCAGGTAAAACAACTTTATCTGAACGTATTTTATTTTATGGTGGCCGTATCCACGAAATTCATGAAGTAAAAGGAAAAGATGGCGTTGGAGCCACCATGGATTCCATGGACCTTGAGCGCGAAAAAGGGATCACAATTCAATCTGCGGCGACACAGGTCCAATGGAAAGATTATACGATTAATCTTATCGATACACCGGGGCACGTTGATTTCACAGTTGAAGTTGAACGCTCGCTACGTGTTTTAGATGGTGCTATTTTAGTTCTTTGTGGAGTTTCCGGCGTTCAATCACAGTCAATCACTGTAGATCGCCAGATGAAACGCTATAACGTTCCACGCTTAGCTTTTATTAATAAACTTGATCGCCAAGGCGCAAATCCATTCCGCGTAAAAGATGCTTTAGTCGAAAAATTAAGACTTAACGCTTTTATGGCTAATATTCCCATTGGTTTAGAGGATAAGCACATTGGTATTGTGGATCTGATCACAATGAAAGCCTATAAAAATGAAGGCGAAGATGGTGAAAACATCGTTGAAATGCCAATCCCTGCGGAATTGGCTGATCAGGCCAAAGAATACCGCCAAATTTTAATTGGGAAACTGGCTGATGTTGATGATGCCATCGCTGAAAAATTTCTTATGGAAGAAGAGCCGACTGTAGAAGAAATGCGTGCAGCTATGCGTGCCGGCGTCATCAGTTTAAAATTAGTTCCAGTTTTCTGTGGATCGGCATTTAAAAATAAAAACGTTCAGCATTTATTAGATGCCGTAACTTATTATTTACCAAATCCTACTGAAAAAACTGAATACGCTTTAGATCTAGATAAAGGCGAAGAAAAATTTCCTTTAAAGACAGACAGCACTATGCCGTTAGTTATGCTGGCTTTCAAGCTGCAGGAAACTCAGTTTGGTCAGTTAACCTATATGCGGGTCTACCAAGGTAAAGTTGCTAAAGGTGATTTCATCACCAATCAAACTACTAAAAAGAACCTTAAAGTTCCACGTTTAGTGCGCATGCACTCAGACAAAATGGAAGACATCGAAATCTCTTATGCGGGTGACATCGTGGCTGTTTTCGGAGTGGATTGTGCTTCCGGCGATACATTCTGTGATGAAAGTATTCATGCCTCAATGCAGTCTATGCATATCGCAGATTCAGTGATCAGCTTAGCAGTAGCACCAAAATCTAAAGAAGGTTCAAATAATTTCACTAAAGCTTTGCAGAAGTTTAGAAAAGAAGATCCTACGTTCCGCGTTCACCGTGATGAAGAATCCAATGAAACAATTATCTCTGGAATGGGAGAGCTTCACCTTGAAATCTACATTGAGCGTATGAAGCGTGAATTTAACTGCGAAGTGACTGTAGGACAGCCGCAAGTGGCGTACCGTGAAACAATCGCCGCTGAAGCGCCGTATGATTACACTCACAAAAAGCAAACTGGAGGATCGGGTCAGTTCGCGAAAGCCGTTGGAGCCATTCGTCCGCTTGAACCGCAAGAAGATGGAAGCGTTTTCAAATTCAATAACAAAGTTGTGGGTGGCCGAATTCCTAAAGAATTTATTCCTGCGGTAGAAGAGGGATTTCGAGAACAATGCGCAAAAGGACCTTTGATAGGATTCCCTATCGTCGGTGTAGAAGTTGATTTAACAGATGGTTCTTATCATGATGTGGATTCCTCTTACATGGCTTTTAAAATCTGTGCGATGGCCGCCATGCGTGAGGTCTACCAAAAAGCTAAACCTACTGTACTTGAGCCGATTATGAAGTTAGAAACGACAGTTCCAGAAGAATACATGGGGCCCGCTTCAGGACAAATTAATCAACGACGCGGCGTTATCTTAGGGTCTACGACTATCGAAGGTACAGTTACGATAGAAGCAGAAGTTCCATTAACAGAAATGTTTGGCTACTCAACGGATTTACGTTCGGCGACAAAGGGTAAGGGAGAATTCTCTATGGAGTTCACTAAGTACTCTCCAGCTCCGCGCAACATCCAAGAGGATTTAGCTAAAAAATATCAAGCGAAACGTGCCGCTGAAAATAAGTAATCTTATAAAAAATAAAACTTTAAAAGCCTGTCTTCCAAGACAGGCTTTTTTTTGTGCACTAAATATGTCGTGCAAAAAAATTGATCTTCTGCTAGGTTTAGCTTTCTATGTTAACAATCATCGTATCAATTGCCTTGATACTTATCATATCGTTTCTATGCTCATTGTGTGAATCCGTATTACTTTCAATCACCTCTGCATTTGTTGCAGTTGAATCCGAGGCTTCACCAAAATCAGGAAAAGTTTTAAAAAACATTACAGATAATATGCACCGATCAATGTCGGCAATTCTAACACTGAACACACTAACTCATACTCTGGGATCCGCTTTTGTGGCTTATGCAGTTTACAAGGAATTTGGACCTTCACTTTTGATTCTTTTTTCTGTGTTTCTAACCTTTATGATCCTGATATTCGCCGAAATAATTCCTAAAACGATTGGTCAAAACCACGCAAAATCTCTGGCCATATTCTGCTCTTATGCGGTTCAAGTGATGATCATAATTCTTTACCCGTTAGTAAAACTTTCAGATTTAATTTCAAAGTCTTTAGCGCCACCATCCGACGAACCGGATGTGACTCGCGATGAAATGATAAAAGCCGCAGAAATAGGTGTTGAGGAAGGGACTCTAAAAACTAAAGAATCTGATATTATCAAAAACTTAATTATGCTTGATAAAGTTTTTATTTCCGATGTTATGACTCCCCGATCCGTGGTTATGGCTTTAGATGGAGATTTGACAGCGAATGAAGTCTATAAAAAATATCGCCCCATTCGATTCTCTCGTATTCCAGTTTATAACGAAAGCTTAGATCAAATCATTGGGCTTACTCATCGTTATAAAATTTTAGAGGCACTGTCTCAGGACCAACACCATAAAAAAATTAAAGAAATGATGACTCCTATTTCTTCTCTATCTGAGCGTATGACCGTCAGTCAGGCTTTAGACTTTTTCGTTAAAACAAAGGATCATTTAGCATTGGTAACGGATGATTACGGTATTATCACCGGGTTAGTGACTCTGGAAGACACTATCGAAACTTTGCTAGGAGTTGAAATTGTGGATGAGTTTGACAATATAGAAGATATGCGAAAATACGCTTTAGAGCAGTGGCAGCAACGGCGCAAATCCGAACGTCGCTGATTTTAACCGGTCTAATCTGACCCTGATAGCTCGACCTCTATGGTGCCAGTAGGTAACCGCTGATCAAATGTATTAATAACACTATTCACAGACTGAACCGATGCAATATTAAACAGTATCAAAACAAATACTAAGGTTAGGGCTATTAAAGCGCCGAAAAGACTCGGAGTCCTGTATTCAAAACTTTTGATTTGCTGATAAAGATGATTAATGTATGTTCTATTTTTCATTTTTCTACGCAGTGCTAAAGCTACCGCAATAAATTGTAATAGCATAAAGTAAGCCAATGAAATTAACCGAGAACTTATAAAGATGGAGAAATAAAATTATGAGCTATCTTTTCAGCTCACCTGAAATAATCTCTCACAAAGACTTAGCCCAAAAAGTTTTTGAGGCCTGTCATTTGACAGGAGATTTTTTGCTTCGCAGTGGAGTTCGCTCTAATGAGTATTTTGATAAATACCGACTTGAGTCTAGCCCGCGACTGCTCTTACAAATAACTTATCAAATGAAAGATTTAATCCCTCAAGGAACTGAAGTTCTCGCTGGACTGGAAATGGGAGGTATTCCCGTAGCCACGGCCCTTTCATTAATGACGGGTATTCCTACATGTTTTGTGCGCAAAAAAGCAAAAGACTATGGCACTTGCCAATTTGCAGAAGGCGCAGATATAAAAAACAAAAATGTATGCATTATAGAAGACGTTATCACTTCAGGTGGACAAGTTATACTTAGTGCTGCTGACTTAAGAAACTCTGGTGCAAAAATTGATTCCGTCTTAGGAATTATAAATCGTGGCGGAAACGAAGCTATCGAGAAATTAAAGCAGCACAACCTTCAGCTACACTGCTTGTTTTCAAAAGATGATTTTAATCGCAATTAGCTATCACTTTATAACTGCTGCTTTTGGATTTTCTTTTATAGCCAGTAGACGCGTAAACTTGTTCCAACCTGTTGCCTTACTAAACAATAAGTTATCATAACGACTTTGATGAGTGTTTATATACTCGGGCGCCCATATAGATACACCTGTAGCATTTGGATAATCCTCTTCGTTATGGTTAGAAACAACCACAAGATCCTTAATAAGGACACTCACATTATCCAACAGCTTGGGGTTTATTGTTGGCAAATTAAGGTACTTAATTTGCTTCATGAGATCTCCTAAATCCGCATAGTCTTCGTATGTAAAGTGAGTCGTTGAAAGAAGGGCTTTATTAATTTTTTGTATTTCTATAGGACTTAATTGAACTAAATTTTGAGACAACCGAGCTATAGCCTTGTACATAGCATCCATTTTTGAAATATCTAAAACAGAAAAGGTAATGCCATGTATCGTAGATCCATATTCCCCTCCATGATACGCGTCATAGTATTCTTTGCTTAGCAGCTTTGATACTTCGACGGGAGTCATCTTAGGATTTTGGGCCCATTTTGAAACAAACGAATAGTACGGCCAACCTTCGCCTGGTTCCAAATCTTGAGAACCCACAACATAATCAACACTGTCTTTCATTTCACCTGCGACCTCAATCATTTGCATAAGGCACGCGTCACTACCATATATGTCAATATTACGACCGATTATTTTTTTCATATTGTCCATGACCATACCTACTTCTTCAGTAGAAATAAATGTACCGAAGTGGTCATCAAATGAAATATCCATCGGGTTGACTATTTTCCTGTTTATCATTTCAGGTCCATGCCATCCACTGCCATGATTCCAAATAGCTACAAAATAATGGCGAGCGGGATAATTCTTTACACCCCATTCTAAGAACTCTTGCAGGTTCTTATAATTTCCCATGTCATGATTCATTCGCTCTTGAAGTACACGACTTGTCACGCGTTTTGCATTTGTTGATTTTTCTACATATAAACGCCGAGTAACCTGAGACTCCGAACCCCATTCCACGACCATATTTAGATCTTTGGTAGAGCCAATGCGCTCCATACCCATGATGTTTCGATCAGAGAAAAAACTTAAATTATTATGTCCGTTAATATAAACTAAAAAGGTCCATTCCTTTTCAGGCATGGCCGCTTGAATCTGTACTCCAATAGCTGTGATGAAAATAAATATCGAAATAATTGCGGCTTTAGTCCTGCTCATGTAACCCTCCGTGGTTATTAATCAGTCTTATTACAATTATCTTTGAAGAACTCTTAAAAAAAACACAGCCTAAAATCTAGTTTCATTATGAAACTAGACCTTTGTCTTGCGGTGTTCTTACCAGATTTGAATTTGATCCTTAGGCTCTAGGAATAACTTATTACCTTTTTTGCAACTAAATGCTTCTTGAAAGCCTGGCTGATGTTTAACTTGTTCGTTAATGCGGGCGTAGCCCAAAGAGTGCGGCCCAGTTTTTAACTGCATTTCTATGGCCTTTTCTCTTTTAATTCCACACCACAATCGAGCGTAAGCTACAAAAAACTTTTTCTCATCAGCGATCCGATTTGATGTTTTTTTAACTTTTTCTGGAAAAGCGGCTTGATAGGCAAAAGTTAACCCCACAAGATCTGCAACGTTCTCTCCCAGCGTTAGCTTTCCATTGTGTCCAATTTTATCAAACTGCGCGATCATCTTCTCCCCACGCGCCTTGAATTGTTTTACGTCTTCCTCACTCATCCACGGCTTAAGTTGCCCTTGGGCATTAAACTTAGAGCCTTGGTCATCTATCCCATGTCCTAGCTCGTGCCCCACAACTGCGCCTACAGCGCCTAAGTTTTCTATTATGTCTCCATCAGCAACAAAGAAAGGGTACTGTAATATCCCAATTGGCATAACAAATTTATTAGAGGTCGCGCTATAATACGCGTTTACTGTTAATGGAGACATCCACCATATCTCAGGATTAACGCCTTCCTTAAGCTTTTTGAATGTTCGCTGATTGTTCGCTACAGAAATAACTTTGTCATTAGCATAAGGATGCGTACTGCTTAATTTTAAAATCGGTTTAAAATCCCACTCTTTTTCAGTGCGTGGTTGAATAATTTGGAGCTTCGCAGTTTTAATTTTTTCTAAGGCGCCTTTTTTACTTTCCGCGGACAACCACGTATTTTTTTCGATGCCGTCTAAGATTGATTGCCTAATTTTCGCAGCTACAGCTTGCATTTTTTTCTCGGGAAAGTTTTTAAACAATCTGTCAATTAAAACTTGATCTAGTTCCTTGCCATAAGCTGACATCACAGACATAGTGCAACGTTCTTGTCGAACGGGTCGGACTGGTGACCCTCCTAAGTGCTTATGACTGAAGTCCAATCGTTTTTTATAAAGATCTGGATAGGCATCGTCCATAAAAGTGCGCGCATTTCGAAAAATATAAATATCTTTCAAAACTTGAAGATTTTTATCACTAAGCTCTTTTTGAACAAATTCAAAACTTTCTGGAATAAAGTTACGTATTAACACTTTTTCAGGAATATTTTTTTTAAAGAAATCTTTTAATTCTATGACGCTTGTCTGGGTGAAAAATTCTTCTCGGCTCACGTAGCGGGGCTGGGTCCAACGCTGCCTAAACTCGTCAGGCTTAGGGTAAGACTTGGTGAATTTTTTCTCGAAGTCGACTACCGCCTTGGCGCGCTTAGCTAAGTCTGTCTTTTTCTGATCTGGATAAATAGTTACAAAAAAATCCGTAATAAGCTCAACGTAGTCCTTAACCAAAACTTTATTGTCGTAGTAGCTATGTTCCGGTAAAAACATGAAGTCCAACCCAAATGTAACGTCATATATGAGGGGGTTATCGATATTAGGATTAATCCCAAATTGTATAAAAGACCAATAGTACTGAATCATATTTTTCTTATTTACATTTAGATAGTCCTGAATGTTCTTCATGCTGTCGACTGTCTGCTTAAGCTCATTAACAAGTTCGCGCTCTTCTTGCGCAGACGTAGCTTCATTCATACAAGCCTTATAATATGACTTAAGTTGCTGCGAGCGGGCTGACAACTTTTTTTCTGAATCTATTTTTATAAAGAAATTCTTCTTATGCTCTAATATTCTTTCACTAGAGTCTCCGAACGAAAAAGTGTGCGAACTGCGATCATCTCTGAGTTTGTAGCGGCTTTCTGCATCACTACAGACATAGGCGTGAAAATCATCACAAGGATTAATATTTTCGTTCAGCTTAAATAATCTCTGCGTAGGTATGTCTGAAGTTGGGACGATTTTCTCTTTCTCAGCAGAAAAAGACGGCAAAGACAAGAATATAACACTGGTAAAAACGATAACAAATTGATTATAAGACATTAAACCCCCGAAGACATCTTTACAGGATAGACCCTAGACGTGAAGCTTTTTTTACACATTATTCAATATGACAAAAAGAGCCAAATTCTAGTGACAGATTATAGCTTAGGGAGCAATATTTAATAGCAAATTAAAAATGAGGAGAGAGCATGAGCGTCCCGTTTATCGACTTAAAATCTCAATACAATGCATTGAAAAAATCTATCGATTCGCGCATTCAAAAAGTTTTAGAAAGCGGCGCCTACATTAACGGCCCCGAAGTCGCAGAGCTTGAAAAACTTTTAGCAACTCATACGGGAACAAAACACTGTTTAGCTGTTGGCAGTGGCACAGATGCACTCGTCTTACCGCTAATGGCTTTGGGAATTGGTCAGAATAAGTCTTCCGAAGATGAGGTGATCACAACGGCGTTCTCTTTTATCGCGACTGCAGAAACAATTGTTCTTGCTGGCGCACAACCTGTTTACGTGGATATAGATCGAAAAACTTATAATATCGATGTTTCTAAAATTGAAGCAGCAATAACACAAAAAACTAAAGCGATCATGCCAGTTTCACTCTATGGACAAGCCGCAGATCTTGACGAAATTAATGCTCTAGCAAAAAAACACAACCTTCACGTTATCGAAGACACGGCTCAGTCTTACGGCGCTGCTTACAAGAATACAAAAAGTGGGGCATGTACAACTGCAGCAGGAACCTCATTTTATCCGGCCAAACCTCTGGGATGCTATGGAGAAGGTGGAGCTATTTTTACCAATGACGAACAACTACTTCAGGTCATGAAGGAGCTAAGAGAGCATGGATCAGAGAAGCGCTACCATCACACACGCTTAGGGCTAAATGCCCGCATAGACACTCTACAATGCGCCATCTTGCTAGCAAAAATGGAGCGCTATGATTGGGAAGTTGATGCACGCAATAAAATAGCACAAAACTTTTCTCATCAAATGGATGAACTCAAAAATGTAGATCCTCAGTTCTCAACGCCATTTATCAAAAATGGCAACAAGAGCGTCTGGGCCCAGTACACCGTAACCGTAACCAATCGGGATATATTTCAGAAAAAAATGCAGGAGCTGGGCGTGCCTACAACGGTGCACTACCCAATGACGATGCCAGATCAACCCTGGTACAAAAAAAATACACCGCAGCGCTTTGATATTCCTCACTCCCGCTGGGCTGCAGAACACGTTGTTAGTTTGCCTATGTATCCCGATATGGATGAAACAATTCAATCTAAAGTTATCGAGGCCACCAAAACGGCCGTAAAATTTTCGATAGAAAACAACAAATAAAGGGGCATGAAATATCATGACTGAGTTCAAACCACTTAAAAAAACAGTAACTCTTGAATCAAAATTCGGAAATATTACTTGGGGAGATGGAAAAACTTTTACTCTTTTTGCAGGGCCCGACATTATCGAGGACGATGCAATGGTTATTGAAACTGCCCAAGAAATTAAACGTGTTACTTCTGCGCTAGATATTCCCTGGGTCCTTAAATGTTCATTCGATAAAGCAAATCGTCAAAGTTTAAAAAGTTTTCGCGGGCCAGGCATGTCCCAAGCTTTAAAATCATTAGAAAAAATTAAAGTGAATGTCGGTTGTAATTTTTTGACCGACGTTCACGAAACTATTCAGGTTAAAGAAACTGCTGAATATGCAGAGGTTTTACAAATCCCCGCATTCCTTTCTCGGCAAACAGACCTTATGGTTGAAACGGCTAAAACCGGTCGTATTATTCATATAAAAAAAGGACAATTTTTAGCACCCTGGGACATGAGAGCCATAGCTCACAAAGCTGTTCAAAGTGGTAACGATAAAATCCTTCTTTGCGAGCGCGGAACCACCTTTGGGTACAATCGTTTAGTCAACGACATGACGGGCTTGATAGAGATGCGTAATTTAGGCTTTCCCGTGATTATGGATTGTACGCACTCAACACAGCTCCCAGGAGCAACCGGCGAATCCAGCGGTGGCCGTGGCGAAATGGTCTGGCCCCTTGGTCGAGCAGCTATGGCTGTCGGTGTCGATGGAATATTTCTAGAAACTCATCCTAATCCAGAAAAGGCACTCTGTGATGGTCCGACTTCATTACCACTCAAAAATTTAGAGGTCGTATTAAAAAATCTAAAGAAAATTTTTGAAACTCATAAGGACTAAGTCGTAAAAGCATGTCAAAGCTTCCGGGACAGTTAAAATCCTATTTCAGATTCTTCATTGCTTTTGCTATGTTAGGTATACTGTATCGAAGTGGACTTCTTCAGTTAGAAAAAATTGGAGAGGCTTTGCGAAACCCATGGATCATTACCGCAGGTCTAATTATTTTTTCCTTCCAAACTCTACTTTTTGCCTTGCGCTTTAAAATTATAAACACTCTTATCCATCAAATTAGCTTTAGACTTGCACTTAAGCTTCATTTGACAGGGCTATTTTTTAATACGTTTATTCCAGGCGGAGTGGGTGGCGATATTGTTAAAGCCGTAGAGCTTTCAATAGCAACACAGACTCAAAAAAGAAGTACTCTTGCATTAACTTTAGTCGACCGTGTTTTAGGCCTATATGGCCTTATTTGTTTTTCTTTTTTGTTTCTCCTCGTGGAAATCAATATATTGACCCCTTCTCATAAAAAATATCTCATCTTCTCAGCGGCTTTGTTTATTATTGCGACCTTTTGTATTATTCTTAGAAAAAAAGTAGCATTGGTATTTGATCGAATAACACAAAGCTTTAAAAATGACTTTATATTAAATGTTAAGGACAGCCTTCTTATATTTTTTGATTACCTTGGTCGTTTCCTTGTATTTTCAAAGTTTAGTCGCTTTATGGTTGTTAGTTTTGCCGCTCAGTTCCTGTCCGTTTCATTTCTTTACATAGTGGTTAACCACCTTGTGGACACACCCCCTTCATTTGCTTTGTTCTTTCCACTGGTTTGTTTTGGCTTTGTCGCTATGGCCATTCCTATTACACCCGGAGGAATTGGCTTTGGCCAAGCTGCCTTTTATTTTATCTTCAGGTCTTTAGGTGAGCCCGTGGCAGAAGCCGCTATCATCGGCATCAGTCTTATGCAACTTTTTAGCATAATTTTTAGCTTACCCGGGGGGTACTTTTTTATCCGTTCACCGCGACGCCCAGGTAGTACATCAATAACTCCACCCACTGCTTGATCTCTAAAATGTTCTTCAATTAGAATAACTAGGACAACGTGAAAAGAGGTTTTAATGGGTCTAATTGTAAAACAAATTATGAATCTTATTCGTATGCTCCATTCAGAAAATGGAACAAATGAAATAGCCTGGGGATTAACTTTAGGAGCCTTTCTAGGGTTTTCTCCTTTTTTCTCTATACAAACTTTTTTGATTATTTTTATTATAATAATTTTCAGGGTTCAGTTTGGAGCTGCTTTTATTTCAGCTTTCTTTTTTAAAATTGTCGCTTTTATAATTGATCCTGCAGCAGATGTACTGGGAAGATGGGCTTTAGAAAACGGTTCGCTTCGCCCACTATGGACAACCTTATACAATATTCCTATTGCTCCATATACGCGATTTAATAATTCAATCGTTATGGGCAGTTTTATAGTAGCCCTTATCCTTACGCCTTTCTTGTTTTTCTTTTTTAAGTTTCTTATTCGAAAATATCGTGACCATGTGGTCCAAGCCTTTGAGCGCACTCCACTATGGAAAGCCTTTAAAGCATCCAAAGTTTATGCCCTTTATATTAAATATGACGATCTTTATGGAAGCCATTAGGAAGTAATTATGACAAAGAAAAAAACTACAGGCATCATTCGTTGGAACGCAATTATACCATTAATTATTTTTATACTTATCAATTTTATATACTTCCGCTTCTTCTTCGATGGGCATGTTAAATCAGTTATTGAATGGGCCGGATATAAAGCTTTAGGTTCGGAATTAAATATTCAAGAGTTTAAAAGCTCTTTCATTAACGGTAGTGTAGAAATTAAAAAAATTGAGCTGACCAATAAAGAAAAACCTGAATTTAATTCCATTGAAATTGCTCGAACAAATTTTGACGTAAATATGGATGCTATCCTTAAACTTAAATTTGTTATAGATGATATCGCCGCAGAGGGCGTTCAGTTTATGTCTAAACGCGCGCGCGCAGGAAAAGTGGCTCCGCCACCGCCACCAAGCAATCAGCCCAGCTTCACCAATCAGTTAAAAAACAAAGCCCTTAATAAAGTTGAAGGTGAAAATCAAAACAATCTTATTGGTGATATTGCCGTTTTTCTTAAAAACGATGATATTAATGCCCAACTTAAAGGATTTGAATCTCAGCTAGGATCTAAAAAAATGGCTGATGAGCTAAATCAAAAATGGAATCAAAAGCGTCTAGAATGGGATGCCAATGTAAAGGCTTTACCAAAGCAAGGGGATCTTAATAATTTTAAAGATCGTTTTTCTAAAATAAAGTATAAGGACTTCAAATCACCCGAGGAACTTAATGCCTCTGTTAACGAATTTAACAACTTAAAAAAAGATGTTGATACTAAAGTGCAATTAGTCAACGAAACGAAAAGTAAGTTAACGACAGACATATCTTCGATTCAAACTGACTACAGCTCTTTAGACAAACAAGTCAAAGCCGATATCGATGCAGTCAAAAATCGTTTTAAAATTCCTAAACTCGATGCGGGTAACTTTGCGAAATCGCTTTTTCTGAGTTATCTTATTCCGTACACAGAGAAACTGGATCGTTTTAAATCTTTAGCGGAAAAATATTTACCGCCAAAGTATTCTAAAGTCATTAACACTCAAGTAGATACAGCCAAAGGTAAGCTGACCGGCAAAAAAATAGCTGTGACTGAGGCAGAAGTAGATGACTCTATCCAGCCACGCCCTCGCTCTGACGGAATGTCCTATGAATTTCCAATAACTACTGGTTACCCACTTTTTTGGATTAAAAACATAAGCCTGTCTTCGAAATCAAATAACCAAACAGATTATGGCGATTTAGCTGGTACCATAACTCATATTACCTCAAATCAAAGACAAATTAATAAACAGACAGAGCTTAAAGTTAACGGAGAGTTTAAGTCTCAAAAAATACATGGCCTTAAAATTTTTGCTGCTTTCAACAATATCAAAGCACTGCCAGAGGTTACATTTAACTTTGATGTAGGCTCGTACCCATTAACAAGTCTGCCTTTAGTTGATTCACCAGATGTTACTATTAAGATACCTGGCGCTGATAATACGTTGTCCATTGCAGGTAAGACTGTTGGCTTTAAAGACTACGATCTTAAACTGAGTAACGAGTTTAGAAAAGTTAACTTTGAATTGGGCGCTAAGGACAAAACTGTAAATGAAGTGTTAAATGAAACTTTCGGCGTTATTAATAGCTTTGATCTTAATGCCACCGCCAAAGGTTCACTTTCTGATTTAAGAATTGATATTAATTCTTCACTGGGCAGAAAACTAGAAGCCGCTTTCGGAGCGCTTTTGCAGAAAAAACTAGAAGAAGTGAACCGCCTTGTTAAGCAAAAAATAGATGAAGAGGTTGAAAAACAGAAAAAACAACTTAATGATCAAGTCGGTAAGCTTACAGGCGGATACCTTACGGATGTTAACCAGGCGCAGGCACAATTAGATCAACAAAAAAAGTTAGTTGAAGAACGTATTCAAACGGCCAAAAAAGATTTAGAAAACCAAGCTAAGTCTAAAGCCGAGCAAGAGGGCAAAAAAATATTGGATGACCTTAAAAAGAAGATCAAATTCTAAGATTTGATCTTCTCGGCAATTTGTCTGCCCTTACGGATACCTATAGATTCAATCCATATACTCATAGGAATAGAAATCAATACGGTCAAAGCGGTGGCTAAAAGAAAGATTAAGCTTCCTTGCAAGAGGCTTAAAGACTGGATACTTTTAATATTGGTTGTTTGATAAACAATCAAAGCGGCCGCCCCGATCATAGGAAAGTGGAAAAGATAGATAGGAAAAGCTAATCTTGAAATAATGAGCCATACTTTCCAATCGCAAACAAAATCGATTAATCGCCTTAATAGCCCTTTAGTATACCACGAAACAATTAAAAATAATGAGATTCCAATAATAAAAAACTGTCTGTTGCTTAATAATACCCACTGATTAAATTTTTCATTAAATGGTTGATAGTACCAAGACTGTGGATCATATACTGGTATAAATGTTGTCGTTGCTAATACTAAAACCACAGCTACAAACAAAGCTATATAGCTATAAATCATTCTTCGTTGAAAAAACTTTTTTAAGTCATCGCTATGGTAAACCTTAATATAAGCCAGCAGGAATCCAGCGACAAAAGTTCCAAATCGTAATAAATTAGAAGCGTATAAGTGATCTCGTATTAATTTGGTAAATTGCGATCTGTCGTCAGCCCAAAACATGTCTGTAATTTTTCTAACATATAATTCAGGATTTAACTCTAAAACTAAGTAACCAAAAAAAAATGAACTCAAAAATAGCAAAGACAAAAACAATAGATGCTTATTGGTTTTCTTAAGCCAAAATAAAAAAAAGGGAACAAAGAAGTAAAACTGCATCTCCATGGTCAACGACCAGCCCACTGGAATAATATTCCGATGGTCTGGCACTAAATTATCAATAAAAAATAAATTTGAAAAAAAATATTTTGCAGAATAGGAAAACTGAGCCAGTGTATACAGAATTAACGCAAAAAGAAACAAAGGGTATATTCTAAAAAAACGTTTAATGTAAAATTGTTTCGCCATCGACCAGTTGAACTGTTCTATTTTTCTAAGTAGCGGTACTCCCAAAGAAAGACCACTCAGCAGAAAAAATACATCCACGCCCTTTTCAAAATGCCACAAAGTATGTAATGCAAATGGTAAATCCAGTATAAACTGGCGGGCCCGATCAATCGGAAAAACTGTGATCACTGCTGTGATAATATGAAAGATAATAATCATTAAAACCGAAACCGCACGCAAAACATCAATATAAATATCTTGCTCGGGATTAGTCTTAAATAGGTCTGATACTCTTTGTTTGACTGTCACAAAGAAAATTATCCATTTGAAGTGTTTTCAAGACAACTAAATAAGCCGCGTGAAAGCTTATGGATTCTCTTCTGGAAAATACGCAGTATCAAATGTAATATCTATACCTGTTCCTGCGGGCTGGTTCTCATCCAGCTTAAGGTCTCGGCCAAATACAATTGCGTTTTTAAGTGGATCAAAGGTCCATCCAACCACTGGGTCCGAAGGAATTTCTTGAGTCCCGTACATCACTTTTATTGTGGACACTACCGGTGGACGACTCAAAATAATCGGCTTATTTATGACTTGTATAATTTCTTTTGAAAAGTCGACCAATTTGGTTCCAAAATCCGAGTCACATAAAGAGACCACATTTTTTCCTGCATTAACATTCAAACTTAAGAATTCTTCAAGAATTCCCTCATTCCAATCATCGCGAGAACAGCCAGAAGTTGATTGTGGAACGTAGGCGGCGTAGCTTAAAATTTTATTTTTATCGCCCTTTAGATTTGTTAAAAAGGTCATGAAACTTTGTGGTGTATATAATACGCTTTGATCTTCAGTATCCGTAACAAAAATAATAACTAAGAATGCATTTTTACGATAAAACCCTGCATTATTTCCATTAATAAGTGGTGGCGTTAATGCCATAACTACTGGATCGAAAAACTTCTCGTTCCATGTACCGCTAGTTCCTAACGATAAGTTTTCCTTAACGACCTGAATTGCATTCGGCGTATTTTGATCGACAAAAGTATATCCACCCAGGTTAGATAACTTTCCGTCCGGAGCTTTAGACCAATCATCATCAATTGTGGTACTAATAACACCAATGTGGTAGTCGATTAATTTTAGTTTAGTGAACTCATTTAAAAACTGATCCATGTTTCGCGCAACATTCGCTTGATGTCCGTACATTGAGCCCGAATCATCCACCACAAATAAAATATCTACCGCCGGACGACTAAAGGCCTCATTATTAGCTGACACAATTTTTTCATTGGGAACTAAAGGATCAGGTTTTAATTTTGGTGATGCAGGAGAACAGGAAAAGGCAAACTCAAGTGATATTAAAACAAACACTATCCGGAAAAGATCATCCCTTACAACTCTCATTGCAACCCCTTTTGCTTAAAGCTAAAACAAAATGCCTTAGCTTTAGGATCAGGTTTTTCTGCTCAGTTGTCCAGCGGTAGCCAAATAAAGGTCTAGCTAAAAGTTAAACTAAGGCGCTTCTTCTGGGTAATAAGCAGAGTCAAATGTGATATCAATGCCCGTGCCCTCAGGCTGATTATCATCCAGTTTAAGATCTCGACCAAATACAATTGCGTTTTTCTCCGGAGCAAAAGTCCATCCGGTTAATGGATCCGAAGGAATCTCCTGAGTACCGTACATCACCTTGATCGTAGACACCACCGGTGGACGACTTAAAATAATCGGCTTATTAACGACTTGTATAATTTCTTTCGAAAACTCTACTAACTTAGTACCGAAAGCAGGATCACACAAAGAAACCAAGTTATTACCCGCATTAACGTTTAAACTTAAAAAATGTTCAAGGATCCCACGATTTGGATCATCACGAAAGCAACTAGCAGAGGACTGAGGAATGTATGCAGCGTAGCTTAGAATTTTATTTTTATCTTTCTTAAGGCTAACCAGAAAATCCATCGTGGACTGTGGATCATTTATGCTGTCTTGATCTTCAGTATCAGTGACAAAAATAATAACTAAATAGGCGTCCGGGCGATAAAATCCTTTATTATGCCCATCTATAACTGGTAGGGTTAATGCCATAACTATCGGATCAAACATTTTCTCCCAGCCTGAACCACTACTGCCTAATGATACGTTTCTTTTTACGACTTGAATACCATTCGGTGTATTTCGATCAACAAACGAGTATCCACCCGTTCTCGCTAATTGGCCACTTGACCCCTGGCGCATTGTAGATGCCGTATCTGTACTAATAACTCCAATATGATAATCGATAAGTTTTAGCTTCGTGAACTCATTTAAAAACTGGTCCATGTTTCGCGCAACATTCGCCTGATGGCTGGACATCGACCCTGAGTCGTCGACCACAAATAAAATATCCACAGCAGGCCGACGGAAAGCTTCGTTGTTCGCTGAAACAACTTTTTCACTGGGAACTAAAGGCTCGGGTTTTAATTTTGGTGACGCCGGAGAGCACGCATAAAAAGCAAGGCTAAATAAACTCACTATCAGAGAATATAAAAAACCACTTTTAATTATTTTCATATCTACCTCTTAATGCCTTGGCATCCTTTTTTCACATCAACTTTGTAATTAGATATTTCATCAAACCAAACTTCTTGCGAATCAGCGACAAAGACTAAAGCATCAGATTTTTTAGATCCTGTTGTTCCAACCTTTAATGCGGGGTCGATGCCGGTGCTATTTTTGGCGATTGTCCCAGCCACTTCAACCTGCTGAACAAGTTCAGCTTCAACAATGTGAAGTTTATCTAAAATTTTCTTAACTTCTAATACTTCATTCTTAGCTAATTCTTTTATTCTTTGAGCCGCCGCTGATCGAGCTTTACTTGTCTTTTCAGTTAAACCATTTTTCATGGCCTGAAATGTGCCTTGTAAACCCGTTAGCGCTAATGCATCTGCATAGACAGCGTCTGCAATTTTAGATTCTTTTTCAAATTTTTTCTGAGCTTCCACCAACTGAATTAATTTGTAATCTTTAATCATCATACGCGGTAAAACATTCATGTCTTTGCCAAACGTGGCCCAGGTCATCGGTTTAGTGCCCAGTGTACTGACGGTCTTATCTAATAAATCTGATTTAGTGCCTTTAGCTAGTCGATCTAATTCGATAGTTCGATTTTTAAACCGCTTTGGAAACTGCTTCAAACCGTCCATAACTTTAGTATAATCACAAATTTTCAAATGACCGAGCGTTTCTACAAAATAAGGCTCAGGTCCTAAATAACCTTCGAAGGCTGCGTTCATTAAGGACTTACTTACGGCCACCGCGTTTTGAGTTTCACCTTTTCGTAAATACGTCCACGCCAACTCTTCTTGTCCCTCCAACCAATAGTCAGATTTTTTAGGAATTTTTTCATAATACTTAGCTGCAGCATCAAAATATCCATTTTGAAACAATAAACGACCTGCCGTTAAATTTACAAGATCTTCACCATAAGGAGATTGTTGGTTTTTCAACAACTGTCCAATAATCTTAGCCGCTTCACTGGCTTGATCATTCAAGGCGTAACTTAAGGCTAACTGCCAATCAACAAGCGCACGCTCTTTGGTATTAACCGGAAGCTTTGAAGCCATATCTTTTAGATAATTCACATTGGTCTTCAAATTAATCGCACTCAGTTTATGGCGCACTTCCGCGGCACGGCCGAATACCGTGGTCCACGAATCGTTCCATTGAATTTGCGCGACATCCCACGCAGGGTTTTTATCATTTAAATTTTCTTTCCAAGTATGAACAATTTCCGAGTGAATGTTTTTGGCATTGCCAGCCGTAAAAAGTTTTTCAATCGCTGTAATTTCTAAGCCAGTTTTAAACATAGCTAAGGCATGCAACGCTTTAGCGTTTTCAGATCTTTCAAAAGAAGTTCCATTAAAAGCGGGCCCCCACGCGATAAGCGCCTTCTTCCAATCTTCACGTTCTACATGTCTTAAAAATACATTCTGTGCCGGAGTAGTGCTTTTTAAAAGACTTTCCACTGCCGCACTTAAACGCGTCTGCTGAGACGCCGCCACTGGAGTTTCTGCTTTTGAACCTTCGATTAATGACTCTAGGTCTGCAGCCTGAACATGAACCGCAAAACCAATAGATATCAATGTCAAAATTAAAGTTTTTTTCATTAGAATAACCATCCCACTTGAACTGACGCTGAAGTTACCCCCTGCTTTAGTTCTCCTGTATAATACTGAGCCGTATAATCTAAATAAGAAATTTCCAAACGAGTTGTTAAATGCTCGGTTCCCCAAATACCAACGCCTAAGGCACCAGAAAGTGCCGGAGTATTTCCTGAATCTAAATCCACTGTTCCGTATCCTAACTGTGCATACACATCAAAATGTGAAACGCCTTTACCCAGCCAACTCATTTTTCCATAAAGTGGATAAAACTCCAGATAACCTAATGTTAATCCTTTAGGGTAATCTATATCTGGCACTGGGGCTGTCGACGACAGCGGATTAGCTAGATAATCTGCATAGGCATCATCAACCATCTTGTTGCCTTCATTCGTCAGCTTATTAAATGACATTCCATATTTAGCCCCTAAAGCCCAACGATTGGTGAAGTGAAAACGTCCATTTACTGAAAAGGTACCGGTTTTAATATAAGTATCTCCACCAAATGAGTTCGCGTAATCACCTGACAACTCAAATCTCATCGTGCGATCAACCATACGATTTTGAACCACAGTGGTATGCACTTCAGGATTTAAAGCGCGCGCTTTTTCCAACAAAACTTCATTACCGCCCAAGCCATCGAACTCTTGCTCAATTTTCTGCTCACTCTGAGAGACTTTTGTTGCCGTTGCAGCCGTTGCAGCTTGAGCCATCGCAACTATTAAAACTGAAGCAAGGTATATAATTTTATTTTTTTTCATAGATCAGTCCTTAGCCCTTTCTGTTACGGAGCAATTACTTTGTAATAAATAGATTCATTAACCTGAACAACGCGCATATCAATCGGGCTCATATTTCGCATTTCAATTTTTAAATCTGTTCTAAGAAGTCGACCTTCGTCATTGGCAGATGGAGTCCACACAAAAACACACTGTTGAAATGGGCGTCGAACCGTTTCACAGGTCACTTGTGCTCCAAAAGGCAAATTAACGTGATCAACAACTGTTAACACAGCTTCGTGATTCGAATCGTAAATAATAAATGGAACCACGTTCTCTACGCCTGACTTAAGTTCATGATACAAAGGAAAAGTCGTTCTTGGTGCTCCAAATTGTGTCAATATAGTGAAATCTAAACTTGGATAAGGAACAGAAGTTTGCCCTTCAGCATTTACAGCAAATACTTGTAAGGAAGCATCGGTCACACTTTTAGTTAGGTCAGCTCCGACCAAGTCGATTCTGATATTAAAATTCCATGTTTTAGTATTCGGTATTGGTCGCGGCGTCGAAGTAACTCGTGTGTACTCCCCTAATTTTCCTTCAAACTTTAGAACAGCTTTAGTTGTTCCTCCTGCCGGACTTTTTAAATCTTCTACCGTAACAACTAGATTTCTGCTGGTACCCTCTTCAAAAAACACCTGATTAGGTGATCCCGGGGCATACTCAATCTTTTTAACGACTGGACGACTAGCTCTATTTTGAACCCAAATATGTAGATCTAAAGATCCCGACAATGTTGCTTTACCAACAGTTGAGTCATTGGGTGCAGCTACTAACCACACGCTTAAAATAAATTTTTCGATCCCTGCTGCGTTAGTTACGATACCCACTTCTGGGGTCCATGTAAACTGACCTGTTTTAGAATCAAAAACTGCTCCTTTAAACTCTTCAAGATTCAAAGCGGTCAAAGTGTAAGAGTATCCAGAAAGATAACTTTTCACTTTCAACGGAATCGTCTGAGTCTCCCCCTCTTGATAGGTAACAATCTCTCCCGCCAGATCTACCCCATCTGCGTTAACTATTTTAACACTATCTACTGGAAATGGGCGCTCTGGCGAAGGTTTATTATCCGGCGGCTTCGCATTTTGGATTGGCGCAGGTTTACCCTTTAATGGATCATGATCAAAACCAGTACATCCTACAAAAAATAATGCACTTAACAATCCGATGGTGAAAATACTTTTATTCATATTACCCCTGCCCCGTTCTTTCTAATTTAAATGGATATTTAACATTAACATCTACGCCGCCCTCTGGTACTGGGAACTTCCACGTTTTTAATCTCATCACTATACAGTCTTCTACTGTCTTTGAATTCAATGAACTGGAATCCACATGGGCCGATTTAACACTTCCCGTTCCACCAATCACAAATGCTATTGCAATTCTGCCTTGAATTCCTGGCGAATCTTTTAATCCTTGCTCGTAGCAATATGTGACCTGTCCGATATTACGATTGATCACTGCTGCAATCTGATCACGATCTAATCCTTGCGCCACGTCAGCTTCATGTCCTAGTGGCATTGGAGTCGCGCCAGTAGATCCCGTTAATGCCAACTTTCCGTAACCCGCCTGACCGCCGCCTTTACCTTTTGTTCCGTAGCCACCGCCACCATTAACATTATTCCCCGAACCTAAAGCAGCACTGGTAATACCTTTAGCATAAAGTGACGTTTGTACTCCGCCGGAGCCCTCAGTCCCTCCGCCCATTCCCGGGCCAGCAGAACTTTGCGCAGCAGAAATATCTAAGCCACCTTTATTTTTACCGCTATTTAAACTTCCTAAAACTGATAGGGCCCCCATACGCTTAAGTCCTGCAATTTTTGATGGAGAAACTTTCGCTTGCGTAGGCTCTACTTCGCGCATCTGAGTTACTTTCGTTTGCGCTACAGGAACTTCTTGTTGGATGTTTTTTACAATTTTAACGACTTGCTGACTAAATTCTTCCTCAGCCTGAACTGCCGTTTGAGGAGCCAATCTCATCAAAGCACCAATAATAATAAACAGAAACATCACCAATAATAATGTCAGCAACCAAAGACGCTTTCTCTCTTCAGAAGCTTCTTCATTTTTGTAATGAGATTCTACTTTCGGAATAAGTGCCAAGCGACCATATTGACCTAAAGCCAAGTCCTCAGCCTTCTTGTTCTGTGACTCAAAAGAGTCTCCACTGACTTGACCAAGTTCAACAAAGTCGATCTTGTTATCAAAGTAAAAATCAAGGTTTTCCACGACTTCCAGTCGTTTAGTATCTTCTCTGCGAATAACTGTGGCTTTATCGCCCGACCAGTTAAAAACGCGAACTACCTTACCTTTGTTGTCTTCCAGGACTAAGTTTTTTTCCATGTGTCTACTTCCTACATCCTATTTGTTTGAGGCCGACTCTTCTAAGCGATCTTTAAAATCTGTCCGTACACCAATTAATGAATCAAACACCTTGTCCGCCTCGACTGTTGATACAGCTTCATCAGCAAAATGATATTTACCACCAACCAGTAAGTCTTCAAAATTGTGACTTCGACCAGTCCCTGACTTACTTACTGTGGCTTTGGTTGTTTCTTTAGTGTCAATAGTCTCAGGCGCTGCCGCCATCAAGCTTAATCCAAAAAGCAAGACCACTAAAAATGTTTTCATTATTGCACTCCTTTAGCATCAACTTCGCGATCAGTTTTTAAGTCGTTGATACGACCCTCTAGATACTGAACCATCGCTAGATTTCCGTTTTTAGATTCCATATCTTTTAATGTTTGAATTTTAGATACGTTGAAAGGTTCATTCTTCACATCTGCTTTCGCAGTTTCAATATCGGCAACTGCGATAGCCCTACTCTCTGTCGCCGCTACGTCTTTTTTTGCGACAGCCGTAGTTCCCGCTAGCCCCATCAACTTCGACTTATTTTTTTCATCGGCTACCTTTAACAACTGATTTTTCTCACGCTCTGCTATGACCGCATAAGGTCCAGAAAGCTTTTTCCCTAACTGAGCAACCCATGTTGAGTCGTCTAAAAATTCGTTAGCTTTAGCTAGCGCCTGCTCTGCTTTGGTTTTGTACGGCTGGGCTCTTTCGCCAAGAAGTCGCATATACTCTCCCTGCTCTTCAGGCGTTAATCCGTCGGGCATAGGTAAAGATAAAATCTCTGTATAGAAGCGCTCTGACTCTCTGGCAATTAAACTCAACGATAAAACCTGAAGCGTCCAATCTTTCGTTTTAATCGCGTCCGCGGCCAATTCATCCAATTTGTTAAGAGCTTTTGCACGAGCTTGCATGTCTCGCGCTAATTTTTTTTGAAAATCTTTTTTAGTGATATCTGAATCTAACGACAATTTTTGAATTTCATCGCCGAAGGCTCCCAAAGCTGTCAGCTTCTGATCATTTATAATCATATTGCCTTGAGGAGTTTTTTGCACCTCAGGATTTTTCTGAGCCATCTGCAAACCGTAGGATTTATTACCGTTAGCCAAATATGAAATTGCAGCTAACTGCCCTAAAGTTTCGTAACTTTTAGAAATATTTTTTTCTTGTTTTTTAATTTCAACATCAACGGCAGCTCCAGGTGTTTTTTTAATGATTTCTAGGACAGCTACTTCTTTTGACTTTTGATCCTGAGAGACATCAACAAACTTTTTCAAGTACGTCGCCGAATCCTGGCCTAATAAGTCTGAGTACATGGCCAACTTTAAATTCTTTTTGTCCGCCGGCAGAACTGATTCCGGTAATTGCTCAGTTAAGGTCTTAGCCGATTTAAAATCCATGCGTAAATCGGAATAATAAGCCATTTTCGCCTGCGCAAATATTTTATCTTCCTTATCTAAGACTGCTAAAGCGTTCATGCTTTTTGCAGCGGCCAATGCCGATACTATGTCATTTCTTTTCTCCGCAATAATCGTTTTATTTTTATAATACGTAACCACATCTTTAGTGTCCGCACTTTTGATTTCAAAATCTTGAATTTTTGTCCAAGCTTGGTCTAACTTGTTGTCTTGAACTGCTTGGGCTACTTGATTCAATACAGACTTCTCTGCAATTTTAGCCCAGTCAGATTGATAACCCTTGATCCCAGTCAATGTCTTATGAAAAACGCGTGCCTGAACTTCAATTTCTGCATCACGTTTTTTAGAGGCCAAATAATCCAAATATAAGTCCCCAGATTTGACTCTTAAATCCAGCGGCGCATCTTTAGCCATTACAACTGCAGACAATGATTTCAAAAAATCTTCATTTTCTGCTTTTTCATATCCCGCATAAGTCTGCTGATAAAAAACTTCCCAGTACTTAGTTTTACTTTGTGATCGAGCCAAATACTCTTTTTGAGCTTGCGCTAATACCGTCGAATTTTTAGATGACTCGCCCAGCTCGACACCCAACAAAAGATGATTTTCTAAATCAACTTTGGCATTCTTACCTGTAGCCACATTCTCAGTAGCTTGTTGATGAATCGTCCATGCAGTTTCCCACTTGTTAAGCTCACCCGCTATTTGCACAGCCCATTGACTCATTTCTTTCTCAAAACCAAAATTGCTCAAGTACCCCTGATAAGCCTCTAGCAGCTCAGGTGAAGGCTTCTTTTTTTCAGCCTGATTCCATGTGATAATCGACGACTTAATTAAACGACGAACATCTTCGGTTTCGTTAGGAAACTGAGTTTTTTTATCTACAATCAAAGAGTAGGCTTCGTTGAAGTCTTTTAACGCTTCCGCATTTTGTCCTAATTGCAAGTTCACCGTTCCTAGGTGCGCTTTAGCCACCGCGCGCTCTTGCGGCTGGGGCTGATTTTGATAAAAGAAATTCCATGCAATTAGGGCTTCTTTTCTTTTAGCCGTACGCCCCAGTTCTGAAGACACTGCAAATAAATTATCAAGTCTTTTCTTTTCAGGAGAATAATCGTAGATGTTTTTTAAATCTGATTCATGAAATCCGGCACCACATATAATGGCATAGTCTCGTGCAACTTGCTCATGAAATCCTGCATCTACAACATTTTGATTTGAACTATTTTTAGATAACAACGATGGGGTTTTTAATACTGTCAGAAATCTTTCTTTTGCGCTATTAATTTGACCTAAATTATATTCTGCCCAGCCTAGGCGGTACATAGCATAACCCTTAGAGTCCGCATTCCCTGCAGCTATTGATTTTTCATAAAATGATTGCGCCTGCTTCCAATCACTTTTTTTAAAGTGCATTTCAGCAATAGATAAAAAAGCTTCCGCGCGGGCTACTGGATCTGAGGACTCATTCGTAATGCGCGTATAAAGCTCAGTTGCACCAGCCTGATTTCCCAATAGCTGATTTAAGTGTCCCATCTGAACCATCACCTTAGCTTTATTAGCTTCGCCAACTTTTGGTAATGCTTCATGATAATATTGCAAAGCTTTTTTACGGTCTGCTTCTGGGGACGGACACGCCTTACAGCCACCATCTACCTTTAACATCGTAGTTTGACGAGCGCGGTCCGAGAGTAAATCAGCCAGTCTTAAAATAATTCCATTTTTTGAAGGGTCCGAAGGAGCTAAGTTTGTGACTACTCTATTCAACTTATCGATTAAGTAATTTCGATTAACATCTAGATTATTATCTGGAGCTTTATCAGCATGAACGTGAGCCGCAGCGACTATAAGCAATAAAGTTACTTGAAATAACGCAACAGTTGTTTTTCTAATCAGTTGATTCATGACCCCTCTTTTTCAACTATGTAACATTTAAATATCCTCAGGCTCTATACCTAGGACTCTTCCTCCGCTATTTAGGAATTACCGCAAAACGAATTTCCCCGAACCCCGCGTGAGCCATTGCTAACACGATCGAGTTTAAGCTTTCATATTTAGTTCCTTTATCTGCCTGTATTGTCACAATTCCTGGGAATTCCTCACCAGAATTCGTTTCTGCCCACTGCTTTCTTACAACCAATAACTCTTGAATTAAACCGTTCTGATCGGTCAACTCTTTATCATCAATATAAAACTTGCCGGACTCATACTTTACTACTGTGTTTCTCTCTAATACATCAGTTGAGCTTGCATTTGGCAGCTGAACACCTTTGCTAATAAAAAGAATCTCTCCGGTGCTGGAAAAATTAATTAAAAGAAATATCACTAAAATAGAAAACGCATCAATCAATGCTGTAAGCAAAAGAGGTGCGATCAAGCTTCGTTTCGATTTGTCGTCCTTAGGATTTAGTATTGACTGAGACCCTAACTCTGATGTTAAAGCTGTTTGCGATAATACACTTCTTGTTAACATGGCAACTCCTTAAATTATAATGGAACTACGCCAAGATCTCCTAAACCTGCTCTTTTAACAGTGTCCATAAGGTCTATAATGTCTTCGTAGCTCGTCTCTGCCTTTGGTTGGATAAGAGCAGTTCTTAAAGTAGGGTCAACTTGCTTCAAATCTTGAGTCAGCTTAGTCACTGTTTCCAAATCCATTTTTCCTTCTTTTGCAGGAACTGTGGACTTACGCATCTTTGCTTCTAAGGTTCGACTATCTCTAACATCGAAAACAACTGCTCCATCTTTTTCTATAAAAATCCACGCCGTGGCTTTCTTTTCAGTTTCCGAAGCGGGCTGTCCTCCAACCGCTTGTTTTACACTTAATGATCCTATATGTACCCATACTGCTGTAACCAATAAGAAGCAGATACAAGTCGAAAGTAAGTTAATAAACGGAATAAGGTTTAATTCAAAATCCAATATTTTCTTTTTTTTCATTAGCGTCTCATTTCAACAAAACTGTTGTTTGATCTATAGTTACGCATTAATCTCGTTAGCAGTTTTCGTGGTTTTTTTAATTGTTTTAAAGCCCACATTTTCATAATTGTATGACAACCAGTTGAAAACTTTTAAAGCGCCTTGGTTTAAATCTTCAGCCAATAAATTTGCACGATTCGACAATACCGCATAAGCAATCAAAGCTGGAATAGCTGTAACTAAACCATACACCGTGGATTGCATGGCTTCCGCAATACCTGATGCCAAAAGGGCTGCTTTTGCAGAAGGATCAGCAAACGAAACTGCCGCAAATGATTTGATCATACCTGTAATAGTACCCAATAGTCCCAACAAGGTTGCAACGTTGCCGTGCATTGATAAGTAGCCTACACGACGATCGAGCAAAGCATTTTCATGCAATAAAACTTCATCCATCTTAGCCTGAATCTCTTCTTTACCGCCAAAAAACTTAGCGGACTGGGCACCAGCTAAAATAGCCTTAGCAATAGGCTCAGTGTTTGATAAATTGTGTGCCTTATTAATAACAGCATCTATTTCTCCGCGGCGGATATCATCTTCAAACTTTAGTGCAGTAGCTGTTTGTGTAATTTTCTTTTTTCCATACAACACAATTGATCTTTCAATTATTACCGCAATTGATACTAATTGAATCGCCAGGATGGCGTACATCCATATACCACCTTGTGTAAATGCTTGAGAAACGCTAGTTATGAAATCCATTTTATATCCCCCCATTAATTTATGTTTTTTTAATCAAACCAGATAAACGATATAACAGGACCAAAGTACGTAATAGCGAAAAATCGAACATAATTTATTTTACATGTCGCGTAAAGCACTACAGATGTAGTTATTAGGTTAAAAACCTAGCTAATTCACTTCAGGTATTTGAATTATCAATCTAACTTATTAGTTTTTTCTATTTTTGGATGCAATTAATCCCGCAGTGAAAATAAAAAGATCTTCCAATCTAAGACCCCTTCATACGATACCGCACGACCGTCCGGATACACCACTAATGTCATGGGAAGCTTATTTACTCCCAAGGCCTTAGACAAAAAGTTGTTTTTATCCCAAACTTGGAAAAAATCTGTCGACTTAAGCTTCGGAAAAATTTGAGAAAATTTATCTATACCTTCTTGGTCAAAATCCAAAGAAACTAAAATAAACTGTGCGCTCTGTGCTTCCCCATCGTGAGACGGTCTAATTACAGACTTCAAGGATGTTTTCGATCTTTCTACAAATTTAAAAAAATCTGGAAGTTCATTGAGGCAAGGGTCACACCATGATGCCCAAAAGTGAAAAACTCGTATAACATTTTTATCTTTCAGCAACGCTTCCGCCTTATCCACATTAATAGCACCGCCATCGTAGTTACTAAGCTCAGGTAAACTATTCTGAAAACGCTCTAATGCGACCTCTGCTGTGCGAGGTGCCAGTTGTCTTACTGGAGCCGCATGTCGAATCATAAAGTAGTCTTTAAAGTAAAATAAAGCGAAAAGACTCAATAAAAAGATGATCGTAATTTTTAACTTCATAAGTATTGGACTAACCATAAAAAAAAAGCCTGGGTTTATCCAGGCTTTTCGATACTTTTTTATTTTAAAGCGAAACTATCTACTCGCGTGGCTTGCTGCACGTGATTTGTTCTTAGTTTGACGCAAACCTTTTCGCTTCTTAGCAACCAATGTAGACGCAACACGTTTCGCCTTGTTGGCCGCTTTAGCTACTGCTTTATCATCTTTTTTTGCATCTTTTTTTGCAGAAGTTTTTTTATCTGCAGCTTCAATTTTAGATTTATAGTCATAATCAACAAATTCTAAAAATGCCATCTCTGCAGAATCACCTGGGCGACGACCTATTTTAATGACTCGAGTGTAACCGCCCGGGCGGTCTTTAAAACGCGGCGCTATTGATTTAACTAAGTCAACCGCAGCATCTGGGTTTGCCAATCTTGAAGAAATCAATCTAATCGAGTTTAAATTATCCTTTTTACCCAAAGTAATCACTCGCTCGATGTGCCGACGAAGTTCTTTAGCTTTAGCTATAGTTGTTTTAATACGACCATGCTCGACTAAAGAGACCATCAACCCACGGATTAAGGCCTTCCGAGGGCCACTTTTGCGACTAAAATGTTTTACTAAACGACGATGTGAAGACATATAAATCTACCTTTACCTTCTAAGATTCACGTTTTACTTGAGCTGGTGGTATGTTTGGATCCCAACCTGGAGGTGGCCATCCATCGATCTTCATACCTAATCCTAATCCCATTTCTGTTAATATTTCTTTAATCTCATTTAATGACTTACGACCAAAGTTTTTCGTTTTTAGCATTTCCGCTTCAGAACGAACTACGAGCTCACCAATATAACGAATGTTTGCATTCTTAAGGCAATTAGCTGAGCGCACACTTAATTCAAGATCATCTACTGATCTAAACAAGTTTTCGTTTAATGAACTACTGCCCATCGACTTCATCTCTTCTGATGGCTCAAGCGATTCATCAAAAGTTAAAAATATTTGAAGTTGTTCTTTTAAAATTTTTGACGCCAAAGACACAGACTCATCAGGTTTTAAAGACCCATCAGTCCATACCTCAAGTACCAAAGCATCGTAATCAGTTCTTTGACCTACGCGAGCATTAGTCACTGAGTAATTCACCTTGCGAATAGGACTATGTAACGCATCCACTGCAATGTAACCAACAGGCAGCTGCTCACTTCTAGTCTCAACTGGGGCATAACCACGTCCATAAGAAACAATAAGTTCCGCATTGAAATTTGCATTATTTCCTAAAGTAGCAATATGCTGATGAGGATTTAATATTTCAATTTTATCATTAGTTTGAATATCTGCTGCAGTGATAACTCCAGGACCTTTTTTTGAAATATTCAAAGTAAAAGTCTCAGGCGTATACTGTCTAAAGCGAACCTGTTTCAAATTTAAAATAATATCTGAAACATCTTCTAAAACATCAGGTATAGTCGAAAACTCATGAAGTACTCCTTCAAACTTAGCTGCAGTAACAGCTGAGCCCATCATCGAACTTAATAAAATTCGACGTAAAGAGTTTCCTAATGTAACTCCAAAGCCTTTTTCAAGAGGCTTAACGATAAACTTCGAATACTCAGATGTCTGAGTATCCTTTTCAATTTCAAAACCTTTTGGTTTAATTAGCTCTCTCCAAAACTTAAAATACTGCTCTTGCATCTTGACCCCTTAATTATCGTGAATAGTACTCAACGATCATACTTTCTTCTACTGGAATAGAAACTTCGTCTCTGGTAGGAAAGTCTTTTACAGTACCTTTTAAAGCTGCGTGATTTGCTTCAAGCCAGCTTGGAATAGTCCGTCGTGCAACTGACTGTATTCCAGCTAAAACTTTATTTACTTCACGGCTTTTTTCAACCACTTCGACCACATCGCCTTTATTAACAATATAACTTGCGATATTTACTCTTTTGCCATTTACTGCGAAATGGTTATGAGAGATCAACTGTCTAGCTTCTCTGCGAGATGCTGCGAAACCTAACGTATAAACCACGTTGTCTAAACGCAACTCTAGGTACTTCAAAAGCTCAGTACCTGTAATGGCTTTTGAATTATCAGCATTTTCAAAATACTTTCTAAATTGCTTCTCAGACAAACCATAATATCTTTTAGCTTTTTGCTTTTCACGCAATTGCAATGCAAACTCTGAAAACTTCAAGCGGGACTGCCCATGTTGTCCAGGCGGATAAGGTCTTCTTTCAAAAGCACACTTATCAGAAAAACAACGGTCACCCTTTAAAAACAGCTTCGTGTTTTCTCTGCGGCACAATTTACAAACCGAATTATTTATACAACTCATCTTAAACTCCGATTAAATTCTTCTACGTTTTGGTGGTCTGCAGCCATTATGTGGAATTGGAGTAACATCTTTAAGTGATAAAACTCTCATTCCCGTTCCCGCTAGCGCTCTAATAGCTGGCTCACGACCTGCGCCCGGACCAGTTAAATACACATCTACAGACTTCATTCCACAATCCATAGCTTTTTTGGCTGCGTCTTCACAAGTAACCTGAGCTGCATATGGAGTCCCTTTGCGAGATCCTTTGAATCCTAGATGACCTGCTGACGACCAAGAAACTGTATTTCCTGAGGGATCAGTAAATGTTATAATAATATTTCCGAAGCCTGCAGCAACATGACATTGTCCCTGCACAACATTCTTTTTAATTTTTTTCTTAGGAGCTGCTTTTTTTTCTACACTTGTAGTACTCATTTTTTCACCTTAGCTTTAACTCTGATTAGACGGCTTTTTTCTTATTAGCTACTGTCTTCTTAGGACCCTTGCGTGTTCTTGCGTTCGAACGTGTATTCTGACCACGAACAGGCAACCCTTTTCTGTGACGAGTTCCACGATAGCAATTCACATCCGTAAGTCGTTTAATAGACATACCGATATCACGTCGAAGGTCTCCTTCAACTTTAAAGCTGGCTTCAATAAGAGCACGAATCTGCGCTATAAATTCATCAGTAAGAGCGTCAGTTCTTAATGCTGTAGGAATTTTTACTTCTTCACAAATTTGTTTAGCTCGCGAACGTCCAATTCCGTAAATGTACGTTAACGCCACTTCAACTCGTTTATTTCGGGGTAAATCAATACCCATTAAACGTGCCATACTCTAGCCCTGCCTTTGCTTATGTTTTGCATTTTCACAAATGACGCGAACAACGCCTTTTCTCTTTATAACTTTACATTTGTTACAAATTTTCTTCACTGATGGTCTAACTTTCATAGAAATCCTCGTACAAAAGGTTAAGTTAATATCATTCTCATTTTTTCATGTCTAGCTTTAATTTATAAAGTTAGGACATTTTGGATCTGCTTAAATACTAATTCCGGGGTCAAAGAGCCATCAATCTCAACCAACAAGTTAGTTGATCTATAATACTCTATGGTAGGCCCTGTATTATTTTCAAACTGTGCAAGCCGCTCTGTAATAACGTCCTCTTTGTCATCTGATCTATGCACGACAGACCCACCACACACATCACAAGTAAGTTCCTTCTTACTCGGCTTAGTCTCTATGTGATAAATCTCGCCGCAATTCGTGCAAACTCGACGACCCGTTAAACGTTTAATTAAGATCTGAGGATTGATCTTAAAATAAAATACTCTATCTATAGCCAGCTCTTGTTCAGCCAGCACCTGTTGCAGGCTTTTCGCCTGACTGACAGTGCGCGGAAAACCATCAAAAATGACTGACTTTCCCCTATTGTCCCTTAAGAAGCCTTTAACGATGTTTACCATAATATCGTCCGGAACGAGCTTCCCTGCATCCATAAATGCCTTAGCTTCTTTGCCTAACTCCGTACCCGCCGAAATAGCCGATCTTAAAAGATCGCCGGTACTCAACTGGATAAATTTATATTTTTCAATAAATTCCCGAGACTGAGTGCCCTTGCCAGATCCCGGCGCACCAATAAACACTATATTCAAAACTGAACCCTTCTACTTCTAATTTTTACACCTTTAAGAAAAGAGTCATACTTCTGAGATAATAAATGAGATTGAATTTGCTGTGACGTATCTATCGCCACGCCAACCAAGATCAACAAACTTGTTCCTCCAAAATAGAATGGAATATTGAAGCTTTGAGTGAGCAGTCCTGGTAATACACAAATGACACTAAGATAAAAACATCCCAGCACATTAATACGATCAACAACAAAACGAATGTATTCTGAAGTGCTTTTCCCCGCTCTGACCCCAGGAACAAAAGCACCTGACTTTTTCAGGTTTTCTGCTATTTCATCAGAATTAAAAGTTATATCCGTGTAGAAAAACGCAAAGAAAACAATTAAAGCTACAAAAATAATATTAAATACAACTCCATCAGGATTTAAAGACTCACTCATCCCTCTAATCCATGGAACATCTGTAAACTGAGCCAAAGTACTTGGAAACATCAGTAATGAACTGGCAAAAATTGGAGGAATAACCCCTGATGGATTAATTTTAATAGGTAAAAAGCTAGAAGCCAGCGAGTTCATAGGGTTATTAGCTAGCTTCTGACTATACTGGATAGCGACTTTGCGTTGTGCTACTTCCATGTAAACCACTGCAGCAACAACTGCAGCCATGAAAATAACCAATAATAACGCAATTATAAACTTAATTTCACCAGTACTGACTAATGCAAATAAATTTTGAGCGCCGGATGGAATCCCTGCCGCGATTCCTGTAAAGATAATTAAAGAAGTACCGTTCCCGATACCTTTTTCCGTAATTTGGTCCCCTAGCCACATAACAAATGCAGTCCCTGCAACCAAGGTAATAATTGTCATTATTTTAAAGGGGATGATTCCAATCATACCCGATGAAATTAGGGTTTTCCCATTTATATTCTGAGTTGCAAGCCATGTGCTAATCCCTGAGGCTTGAATCACCGCCAGAACTATCGTTGCATACTTAGTATACTGAGTTATTTTTTTTCGCCCTGCTTCGCCTTCTTTTTTTAGGGCCTCTAAATAAGGAATAGCAGAAGTTAACAATTGAAATATAATGGAAGCAGAGATGTAAGGCATGATCCCAAGGGCTAAAACAGAAAACTGCTCTAACGCTCCACCAGAGAAGGTATTAAATAAACCAAATATTCCACGGCTCTGAGCATTAAAAAACTCAGAAACTGCAGCTCCATCCACACCTGGTGTTGGAACATGCACGCCTATACGATAAAATGCCAAGCAAATTAAAGTAAAAAATATTTTATTACGTAAACCACTACCCTTGTTGTCATTACCTTGTTGAGCCACTATTTAATTACCTCAGCTTTGCCGCCTGCTTTTTCAATAGATTCTTTTGCCTTAGCACTAAACGCATGAGCTTTTACTGTTAAAGCTTTCTTTAAATCACCCTTAGCTAGAATCTTAACGCGATCACGCTTTTGAATGTATCCCGCCTTATAAAGCGCAGCCACATCAACTACTCCTGACATATTGTTCAGGGTCGACAAATTAATCTCTGTATAAACTGTAGCAAAAGCCGCGTTCGTAAATCCAAACTTTGGCAAACGACGAGACAAAGGAGTTTGACCACCCTCGAAACCTCTTCGTACTTTTCCGCCTGTGCGAGCCAGCTGACCTTTGTCACCTTTTGCAGAAGTTCCACCTAACCCAGAACCAATACCGCGACCAACGCGTTTCTTGTAATGAGTAGATCCTTCTTTTGGTGCTAATTTACTTAATAAACTCATATTAACCTCAATTATTTAAGCACTGTAATTTCAACCAAATGTTGAACTTTGTAGAGTTGACCTCTATTTGCAGGATTGTCAGTCATTTCAACTGTGCTATTAATTTTTCTTAAACCAATAGCACGAATTGTTTTGATTTGACTATCTGTGCAGCCAATCGTTGATTTTTTTAATTTAACATTAAATTTTTTCATATAATTAAGCCTCAAACTTTTTTAGTTGTCTTAAACCATTTAAAGTGGCTCTGACTGCATTGTGAGGATTGCGAGTTCCTACACACTTAGTTAAAATGTCTTTAACTCCTACAGATTCAAGTACCGCACGTACAGCACCACCTGCTATTACACCAGTTCCTGCTGCGGCTGGTTTCATAATAACTTTTGCTGCTCCAAATCTTCCGATAACTTCATGAGGAATTGTTCCTTCTTTTAAGTTAACATCATGAGTAGCTTTCTTAGCTGAACGCGTAGCTTTACCGATAGCTTCAGGCACTTCGCCAGCTTTTCCGCTTCCGAATCCTACTTGACCTAATTTGTCACCAACCACTACTAAAGCTGCAAATGAAAAGCGGCGCCCACCTTTAACAACTTTTGTTACGCGATTAATCGCTACTACTTTTTCTTCAAATTCCGCTGTATTTAAATTATCCATCATATCTCCTGCTTCGCCTTAGAAGTTTAATCCACCTTCACGAGCACCATCTGCTAAAGCTTGCACACGGCCGTGATAGATAAATCCGTTACGGTCAAAGACGACGTCTTTAATACCTTTTTTTATCGCTTCTTGAGCGACCTTAATACCAACTTCTTTAGCAACATCTTTACCAGATCCTTTCGAATCTAGGGATAAAGAAGAAATAGTAAATAATGTATTTTGCTCTACGTCGTTGATGACTTGAGCGTAAATGTGTTTTGCACTACGAAACACACATAAGCGCGGACGCTCATCTGTTCCGTTGATCGCCTTACGAATTCTGATTTTCTTCTTAAGACGATTTATTGTTTTTGCTGAAGTTCTTTTTGCGACTTTAATTTTCATATTTACCTTCTATTTACCAGCCGACTTACCAGCTTTTCTACGTATATGTTCGCCCACATAACGAACACCTTTACCTAGATAAGGCTCTGGAGGTCTAAAACTACGAATTTTAGCTGCTACCTGGCCGACTAAAGCTTTATCAGCTCCTGCGACAGATACAGTTGTTTGTTTATCAACTTTAATTTCAATTCCCTCTGGGATATCAAAAATAATTGGATGTGAAAAACCTAGCGCGAGCTCAAGTTTTTTCCCCTGAACGTTAGCTCGGTATCCTACTCCGTGCATTTCTAATGCTTTTGTAAAGCCTGTTGAAACACCTGTAACAGCATTTTGTATCAACACCTTATACAAACCATGAAGTGACTTGGATTCCTTTGAATCATCTGCACGAGTTAGAATAACATTCTTACCATCTAATTTAGCTGTAATTCTTTGATCCAAATTAAACTTTAAAGAAGACTTAGCCCCTTTAACTACAACTTGCTGACCAGCTACAGTCACATTAGACTTATCATCGAAAGTTACTGGATATTTTCCTATACGCGACATCTTAACCCTACCAAACTGTACAGATAAACTCGCCGCCTAAGTTTTGCTTCTTAGCTTCGTGGCCAGTCATCATACCCTTATTTGTACTTATTATACACGATCCAGTTCCAGATCTAATGACTGGAATTTCAGACGCATGAACATAGCTCCTACGACCTGGTGTGCTTACTTTTGCTAAATTAGAAATTGCAGGGTTACCTGCCTCATCATACTTTAAATAAACGCGCATTACCCCTTGTTTGGAATCTTTAGCTACTTTGAAGCTTCTGATAAATCCAGAACTAGACAAAATCTTCGCTAAACTTTCTCTCGTGTTTGATGAAGGCATATCCACTTTCTCAAGTCGAGCTTGAGATCCATTTCTTATGATTGTTAACATTTGTGCTATTGTATCCATAATCCTACCAACTCGCTTTAGTTACGCCTGGAAGTTTTCCATCCAGTGCTAATTGACGAAATGCTATTCTAGACAATCCAAACTTTTTATAGTTACCACGTGGACGACCAGTAATAAGACAGCGAGTAGTCACACGGTTTGGAGAAGTATTGCGAGGAAGCGCCTGCAACTTATTTCTTGCTTCCATGCGCTCTTCATCCGATAGATTAAAATTTACCGCTTTTTCGCGTAATTCGCTTCTATACTTATAATACTTTGTAGAGAGTGCTTTTTTATCGTTATTTTTTTCTATACTTGCTTTTCTTGCCATATCATCAACTACTTTCTGAACGGCATTCCAAGCGCTTCTAATAAGGCGCGGCCGTCATTGTCGTTCTGAGCTGTTGTACAAATGGTAATATTCATACCACGAACTTTTTCAATTTTATCATAATTTATCTCAGGAAATACGATTTGCTCTTTTAATCCCATGTTGTAGTTGCCGCGACCATCAAAACCTTTAGATGGTAAACCACGGAAATCTCTTACTCGTGGCAATGCTAAAGCCTGAAGTCGATCCAAGAATGACCACATACGATCACGTCTTAAAGTTACTCGCACACCGATCGGAAGACCTTGTCTTAACTTAAAGTTAGAAATCGCTTTCTTAGCTTTTGTAACAACAGCTTTTTGACCTGCGATAGACGTAATTTCATCCGCTATTCCATTAATAATTTTAGGGTTCTGAACAGCATCGCCTGTCGAAACACTAATAATAATTTTTTCTAAACGAGGAACTTGCATTGTGCTTTTATAATTCAACTTCTTCTGAAGGTGAGGCACGATTTCCTTTTTGTATTGCTCTTGTAAACGATTCATATCATTTCCTCTATATAACTTCTGGAGCAAGAGAAACGATTTTTACAAATTGTTTTGCTCTTAACTCTCTGGCTACGGGTCCAAAAATACGTGTTCCAATTGGCTCTTTATTGGCATTAATTAGAACAGCTGAATTATCATCGAAACGAATGTAACTGCCGTCCGGACGGCGAAGTTTATGTATAGTACGTACAATAACCGCTTTAGCTACGTCGCCCTTTTTTACTTTAGCTGTCGGGATAGCCTCTTTAATTGAAACTACGATGATATCGCCGATCGAAGCGAATCGTCTTTTAGATCCGCCTAAAACTTTAATACACATAACTTCCTTGGCTCCAGAGTTATCAGCTACATTCAGTCGAGTTTGCATCTGAATCATAAATTCACCTAACTTTACTTGTTAATCACTTCAGCCAAAGCCCATCGCTTTGTTTTGCTGAGCGGTCTTGTTTCATAAATTCTAACGGTATCGCCTACTTTTGAAACTTGCTTTTCATCGTGAGCTTTAATAACGGAAGATTTTTTAATAAATTTTCCATATTTCTCGTGTCTCACTGTACGATAAACTAAAACTGAAATTGTTTTTTGCATTTTGTTTGCAACAACTTCACCTTGTAGTTCAACTCGTCTTCCCCGAGGCGCTGCTTCTTGAGTCTCTTTTTTTGCCATAACTACCTTACACTCTTCTTCACTATCGCTGTGTTTAATTGAGCGATATTTTTTCTAACCATTCTAATTTGAATTGGGTTAGTTAATTGTCCTAAAGAATTTTTCATTTTCATCTCAAAAAGTTGAGAAACTAATTCTTGCTTCTGCTTAATAAGATCTTTTACATTTTTGTTTTCAATATCCGCAAACTTCATAACTTAGCTCCGAGCTAAAAATTTTGTTTTAAATGGAAGTTTATGAGCTGCTCTCAAAAAAGCTTCTTGAGCTTGCTCCTTCGTAACACCGTTCATTTCGAATAATATTCGTCCAGGGAGAATTCGTGACACCCAAAATTCTGGATTACCCTTACCGCTACCCATACGAGTTTCAGCTGGTTTTTTAGTTACCGGAAGATCTGGAAATACTCTAATCCAAATTTTACCACCACGTTTAATGGTTCTTGAAATAGCGATACGACCTGCTTCTAATTGACGAGCAGTTAAATTCCCATGCTCAACAGCCTGCAAACCAAAATCACCAAAATCTAAAGTAGAACCCCGGTAAGCTAAACCTCTTGAATTACCAATGAATTGCTTCCTCCATTTTACACGCTTAGGACTTAACACGGTTTACCTCCTGCACATCACGAGTTGATAAAATATCCCCTTTATAGATCCATACTTTAAGACCGATAATGCCGTATGCTGTTAGTGCTTCTGCAGTTCCGTAGTCAATATCCGCTCTTAGTGTATGCAATGGCACAGATTTTTCATTGTACCATTCAGAACGAGCAATCTCTGCTCCATCTAAACGTCCTGAAACTTTAATTTTAATACCTCTCACTCCGCCTTTAATAGCGGCCGCGATAGATTTTTTTAATGCTCTTCTCCAAGAAATACGTTTTTCAAGCTGCTGAGCAATACTTTCTGCAACTAATTGCCCATCAGTATCTGGTTTACGAACTTCTTGTATATTCAAAAAGACTTCATTTTTAGTTAACTTCTGAACATCAGCTTTAAGTGTATCAATACCAGTACCTTTTTTTCCGATGACCACGCCTGGACGAGCTGTATGAATAATAAGTTTAACTTTACCAGCTGCTCGCTCGATTTCAATTTTCGCTACTCCAGCATGCTTAAGTTTACTTTTTAAATATTTTCTTAATTTAATGTCTTCGTGTATAAAATCAAAATAGGTATGACCTTTAGCGTACCAACGAGAGTCCCAGGTACGAATAACTCCAACACGTAATCCAATTGGATGAACTTTTTGTCCCACGCTTATTTCTCCCCTAACACAACATTAATGTGACTTAATTTTTTTCTTACACCAAAGGCGCGACCCTGAGCGCGTGGTCTAAATCTTTTTAGAACTGGCCCTTGATCCACAGAAATTGACTTTACAAAAAGTCGATCAGTATCCATTGTTTTTTTGTAGTCAGCATTGGCTGCAGCTGACTCGATTAATTTTTTAATAAGTTCAGCAGTTTTTTTATTCATGTAAGTTAAAGCTTTAATGGCTTCGTCGACTGATTTACCGCGAATTACATCAGCCACTAGACGAGCTTTTTGGGCCCCTACTCTTGCATATTTTAATGAAGCTTTTGATTCCATATTATCCTAACCTATTTCTTTGCCGCCGGAGCCGAAGGGGCCGCTTTTTTCTCAGCATGCCCTTGGAATGTTCTTGTTGGCGCAAATTCGCCTAATTTATGACCAATCATATTCTCAGAGATATACACTGGTACAAATTTTCTTCCATTATGTACGGCGAATGTTAACCCAACGCACTCAGGAAGTATAGTTGATCTTCGGGACCATGTTTTAATTACTTTTTTGTCATTTTTTTGAATCGCATTCTCAATTTTTTTAGATAAGTGCAAATCTATAAAAGGACCTTTTTTTATCGAACGTGCCACAAATACTCCCTATTTACGACGTTTAATGATTGAAGAATTAGTACGTTTATTATGTCGAGTTTTGTACCCTTTGCATGGCACACCCCAAGGCGTAACAGGATGATGTCCTTTACCGACACCTTCACCACCACCCAATGGATGATCCACAGGATTCATCGCCATACCGCGAACAGAAGGACGAACACCTCTCCAACGATTTTTACCAGCCTTGCCTAATTTAATATTCTCATTATCTGTGTTACCAACTTGACCAATAGAAGCCTTACAAGTTGATAAAATCTGCTTGAGCTCACCCGATGGTAAGCGAATTTGACAATACATATCGCCTTTACCAGCCAAAGTTGCCGCTGCACCAGCACCACGAGAAATCTGACCACCTTTTCCAGGTCTCATTTCTACGTTATGGATAATAGTTCCCACCGGTATAGCTGATAACGTTAAACAATTCCCTGGTTTAATATCTGCCTTATCGCTTGATACAACCATATCACCTACATTTAAGCCCACCGGAGCCAAGATATAAGCTTTTTGCCCATCAACGTAATGAATTAAAGCAATACGACATGTTCTATTGGGATCGTACTCGATTGCCGCCACTTTTCCTGGAACTTCTAATTTGGTTCTTTTAAAATCAATTAAACGGTATTTTCGCTTATGACCACCACCAACGTGGCGAACAGTAATCATACCTGTATTATTACGAGCTGATTGTTTTTTTAATGAAACAGTTAATGATTTCTCAGGAGTTGTTTTAGTGATTTCCTTAAAATCAAAGCCAACAGCTCCGCGGCTGGCATGTGATCTTGGACTAAATATCTTTAAACCCATGACTATGCTCCCTCAAATAATGAAATTTTTTGGCCTGCTGCTAACTGAATGTAGGCCTTTTTCCATTTTTTAACTTTAGTTAAGCCAAAACGAGAGTATTTCATGTCGTTTCTGCAAATAACTGTACGAACGTTTTTAACTTTAACTGAAAAACCCTTTTCCAGTTCAGATTTAATCTGCGCTTTTGTAGAATCCAAAGCGACTTGGAATACATACACACCGCTCTCTGCAAGAGCTGTGTTTTTTTCAGTAATTAGTGGAGTTTGAATAATTGATTTCATGCTTATTTCTCCAATGAACAACGATCCACTATTTTTTGGATCGAGCCTTTTGTAATAACAGCATGATCAAACTTCAATAAATCAAAAACATTTAATCCTTCTACTGGAAAATATTTGTAATTTTGAAGATTTTTAGCTGCGCGATTAAATTGATTATCGATTTGAGTATCAATAAGCACTGCCTTATTAACTCCAAATGATTTTAAACGTTTGCTTAATTCTGAAGTTTTTCCTTCAGAAGACATAGAATCCACAACCGTTAATTTTCCTTCTTTAAACAAGTGCGATAGTGCCATTTTTAAAGCTACTTTTCTTGTTTTCTTTGGAAGTACATAGGCGTAGCTACGCGGAACTGGCCCAAAGATAGTTCCTCCGCCTGGCATTAAAGGAGAACGGGTAGATCCTTGACGAGCGTTACCAGTACCTTTTTGTTTAAATGGTTTTTTACCGCCACCGCTAACCATGCCTTTAGTTTTAGTTGCTGCATTCCCTTGACGACGAGCTGCTAACTGCCATCTTACAACAGAGTGAAGGACGTCGTTTTTAACTTCAACCTCGAAAACTTCTGAAGACAACTCAACTTGTCCAATTTTCTCTTTTTTCCAATTAAGTATATTTACTGTTGCCATAATTAACCTTTCACCAACTTAACTAAAGTGTTTTTGCTTCCAGGAACTGGTCCTTTAACAAATAAAACACCTTCGTCAGCTAATACGTCGACTATAACAACGCTTTTTACTGTGATTGTTTCGTCGCCCCAGTGACCTGGAAATTTCTTACCCGGCATAACTCGTCCAGGCCATGTTCTGTTACCAGACGAACCTGGCTTTCTATGAAACTTAGAACCGTGAGTCGCTGGACCGCCGGCAAAACCCCATCGACGAACAGAGCCTTGAAATCCACGCCCTTTCGATTTTGAAGTGATTTTTACAACGTCACCTTTAACTAAACTATTGATTGATACCGAATCACCAACTTGAACTCCCTCAGGAGACTTTTGGCGAATTTCTCTGACAAAACGAGCTCCATTTTCAAACCCTGCTCCGCTAAGATGACCTTTTTCCGCTGCACTTGAGTTTTTAGCTTTTTTTGGAGTAGAAGCGATTTGAATGGCTTCGTAACCATCCTTTTCGTTGGTTTTTAATTGAGATACTTTCCAGTTTTCGTATCTTAAAACTGTTACTGGAATAGCCTCACCCTTATCGCCATAAACTGTGGCCATACCCTCTTTGAAGGCAAATAAACCGTTTAAGCGTAATTCGGAAGCGCTGCTTGCTTGTGGTGTAGTTTGTGTTTCTGTTTCGCTCATAACTAACCTTCAGATTTCTCAGTCGATAGTTTGATATTAACATCAACGCCAGCAGACAGGTCCAATTTCATCAATTGGTCGATTGTTTGCGGGGTTGGCTCTAGAATATCTAAAATTCTTTTGTGCGTTCTAATTTCGAATTGCTCACGCGATTTTTTATCTACATGCGGAGAACGTAAAACTGTAAAACGATTGATACGAGTAGGAAGTGGAATTGGTCCTGCTATCTTAGCTCCTGTACGACGAGCTGTATCTACTATTTCACGAGTAGACTGATCTAATAACTTGTGATCAAAGGCTTTTAGCCTAATTCTAATGTTTTGATTCTGCATTTTTACCTCTTTATGCCCGCCAAAATCTTTATCCGCATGAAAGCTTGTCGCCTTATGAAAACGGAGATTTCCGTAGCTTTATTAAACTGAAGAGCCAATATGCTCTATACCCAAAAGCACTGTCAACGTTATTTATTTTATTTTTTTATAGGAAATATAAGGCGGTCTGCACAGGACTATTATGAAAATCCTATCGACCAAGTTTCTGTAAAACCTCAGCCTTTACTCGAGGCGGAAGTACAGCGTAATTAAGGAATTCCATACTAAAAAATGCTCTGCCTTGAGATAAACTTCGGATATCAGTAGCGTAACCAAATAGTTGCGCTAATGGCGCCTCTGCGGAGACAACTTGCCCACCGGTGGACTTAGAGGTCATATTTAAAACGCGTCCTCTCCGTGAGTTCAAATCACTGACTATGTTGCCTACAAATTCATCAGGACAGGTCACTTCTAATTTAAAAATGGGCTCAAGTAATTGAATTTCAGTCTTTTTAAGAGCTTCCCTAAAGGCCAAAGAACCTGCCACTTTGCACACAATATCATCAGTTTGCTGAGGACGAGGAATTATGGAAGTAATATTAACTTTAAGGCCTACCATAGAGTAGCTAGCCACAGGGCCTACCTCAGCAGCTTCCTTCAGACCACTTTCACAAGCTTTAATAAATTGAAGGGGAACGTCTTTTGAGGGTTGTATCAATGTTGTAATTTTAACGCCTTCTAAAGGGCTGATAGGCTCTACACTTATACCGATCTGAACATACTTTTCTTCTCCGACCAGCATTCTCTCAAAAACGAAGTCTGCGGTTACCTTAGATGAAATAGTTTCACGGTAGGCCACCTGAGGACGACCAACATTGGCCTTAATTTTATACTCACGAAATAAGCGATCCAATAATATATCTAAGTGCAATTCTCCCATACCGGAAAGCAATATCTGTCCTGTTTCAGGATCCGTTTTCAATCGGCAGGATGGATCCTCTCGCTCCAATCGCTTTAGACCTTCGATCATTTTCTCTTGATCACCCGAAGACTTTGCCTCTACGACGACCGCGATAACAGGCTCGGGAAAAGTAATTGATTCAAACACAACCAGTCTTGATGAGTCGCAAAGCGTATCACCCGTTGTAGTCAATTTTAAACCAATCACCGCACCAATGTCCCCTGCCATTAACGAGTTCACTTCTTCGCGAGAATTTGCATGCATTTTTACAATCTTTTGAATTCGTTCTTTTTTCTCTACACGCGGATTGTAAACTTGATCTCCTACACTTATTTTTCCTGAGTAAACGCGAATATAAGTTAAAGATCCCGCAAAAGGGTCATTAGCTAATTTAAATGCTAGCGCTGCCGCCGGAGCATCAAACTCTGTCTTGCATTCAACTTTTACATTCTCTCGAACGGGATTCATACCTATTGTTACAGGAACATCTAAAGGACTTGGTAAGTAATCAATAACTCCATCAAGTAATTGCTGCACACCCTTATTTTTAAAAGAGGCTCCGCAAAAAACAGGAAAAGCTTTTAACGCGAGCGTTCCTGCGCGCAATGCATTTTTTAACTCTTGCACAGTAGGTTCTTCCCCATTCAGAAATTTTTCAGTTAAAGCATCATCAAGTTCACAAATTTGTTCAATGGTTTTGGATCGCTCCGATTCAAAAAAAGTTTTAGCTTCTTTCGGAATTTCAATTTCCTTAAAATCATGCTCGTTGGCAATCCATATATAGGCTTTAGATGTTAGTAAATCACAAACCCCTTCAAACTTATCTTCTGAGCCTAGGGGTATTTGGACTTTAATTGGATGAGCTTCTAACCGAAGCTTAATGCTTTCAACACTCATGTTGAAGTCTGCACCCACTCGATCCATTTTATTAATAAAACATATACGTGGTACATGATATTTATTGGCCTGACGCCAAACAGTTTCCGACTGGGCTTCCACGCCATTTACACCATCATAAACAGCAATTGCGCCATCCAAAACGCGCAAAGATCTTTCGACTTCTATTGTGAAATCCACATGCCCTGGAGTATCAATTATATTAATTCTATGATTTTTCCACTGAGCTGTTGTAGCTGCAGATGTAATCGTGATCCCGCGCTCTTGCTCTTGAGGCATCCAGTCCATGGTGGCTGCCCCATCATGTACTTCTCCGATTTTATGACTTTTGCCTGTATAAAAAAGAATCCGTTCAGTCGTCGTCGTCTTACCGGCATCAATGTGAGCCATGATGCCGATGTTACGCGTGAATTTTAAATCAGCTTCAGATTTTAATGGTGGAGCTGACATTGATAATTAAGATTACCAATTATAGTGGGCAAATGCTTTATTCGATTCCGCCATTTTATGGACATCCTCTTTTTTCTTAATCGCATTTCCACGGTTGTTATAAGCGTCTAATAATTCTCCAGCTAAACGTTTAGAAAAATCTTTCTCTCCGCGAGCACGAGAATACTCAATCAACCAACGCATCGCTAAAGCTAACCGACGAGTTGGACGAACATCTACTGGAACTTGATAGGTAGCTCCGCCTACGCGACGAGAACGAACCTCAATTGATGGCTTAACATTTTCTAAAGCTTTTCTCATGACGGTGACTGAGTCTTCGCCTTGCACTTTACCATTAAGCTCATCAAGAGCTCCGTAAAACAATTTTTGCGCAGTACTTTTCTGACCACGCACCATCATTTTATTGATAAACTTAGCAATGATAATATCTTTGTGAACTGGATCTGGAATAATTTCTCTTTTATATGTTCTACTACGACGTGACATGTTTTCCTCTTAATTTCTATTTTTTAGGTTTTTTTGCGCCGTATTTCGAGCGACTTCTTAAACGACCGTTAACACCCTGTAAATCAAGTGTTCCACGAACGATGTGATAACGAACACCGGGAAGATCTTTAACACGACCTCCACGAATCATTACAACACTGTGTTCTTGAAGATTGTGACCAATACCTGGAATGTATGAGATCACTTCAAAACCATTAGATAAGCGAACTTTAGCTACTTTACGTAAAGCTGAATTTGGCTTCTTAGGAGTTGTTGTATATACACGTGTGCAAACGCCACGTCTTTGAGGACATCCAGCTAGTGCTGGCGATTTTGTTTGATTTTTTTGTACACTACGCTCTTTTTTAATGAGCTGATTGATAGTAGGCACCGATTACTCCCTTTTTTATAATGCTACATTATAGTTAGTCAATTTTACTAAGTATAAGAGCCAAGCTCGACAAATTAACTACAACAGCAGCCATCGTCAAGCCTATTGTTAAATTCATAAAACTTTCACGGGCCCTGTTGTGTGCCCGCAAATTAAACATCTAGCCACCCAAAGGTAATGCTGCTGCCATATCTAAATCGTCATCTTCTGCTACAACCACTTTCCATTTTTTATAAGCTGTTAAACCCGTTCCGGCAGGGATTAGGCGACCCATAATAATGTTCTCTTTTAGACCACGTAAATGATCTGTTTTAGAGTTTATTGCGGCTTCAGTAAGAACTTTAGTTGTTTCTTGGAATGACGCTGCTGAAATCCAGCTTTCCGTGCTTAAAGATACTTTCGTAATACCTAAAAGTAACGGAACACAAGTAGCTATTTGGCCGCCTTCTTTCAATACGCGCTCATTTTCTAAAACAAAATTTACACGCTCTGTTTGCTCGCCCACTAAGAAAGTTGTGTCTCCGCTATCTACAATCTCTACCTTACGTAGCATTTGACGAACGATAACCTCAATGTGCTTATCATTGATACCCACACCTTGCAGACGATAAACCTCTTGAACTTCATTAACAAGATAAGCTGATAATGCTTTTGGTCCTAAAACAGCAAGTAAATCATGCGGATTAGTTGGACCATCAACAAGCGCCTCACCGGCTCTTACGAACTCACCCTCACGAACCGCTACGTGCTTACCTTTAGGAATCAAGTATTCACGTTGCTCTCCAATTTCCGGCGTTACGATAACACGTTGCTTACCTTTAACATCTTTACCAAAAGTAACATATCCATCGATTTCAGAAATGATCGCAGCCTCTTTAGGTTTACGCGCTTCAAATAACTCAGCAACACGAGGAAGACCCCCAGTGATATCTTTAGTTTTTGAAGTCTCACGATGCATTTTTGCAATCATATCACCGGCATGAACATCATCACCATCAGTAACAAGTAATTGAGCTCCTACGGGAATCATATAACGAGCTGGTATATCGCGGCCTGGAAGATTTAAGTTTTTACCACTGTTATCCACCATGTAAATGGTTGGTTTAGTATCCGAAGATTTCGATTCAGTAATAACTTTAGTCGCAAAACCAGTTACTGTATCGATTTGCTCCGTCATCGTTTTACCTTCTTCGATATCATGAAATTGTATTTTCGCAGATACCTCAGAGATAATTGGATTTGAATATGGATCCCATTCAGCTACAGCTGAACCTTTTGAAATTTTAGCACCATCGCCAAAATTCAAAATTGTACCATAAACTAGCTTAAAGTTTTCACGTTCACGGCCCGTTTCATCAATAATTAGTGCCGCTCCATTACGATTAAGAACAGTCAGTTTGCCCTGTTTGTTCATCACGCTCTGGACGTTAACTAGTTTTAAAGTTCCTTCATAGCGAGATGTATGAACAGACTGTTCTACTGAACGAGATGCCGCTCCACCTAAGTGGAATGTACGCATAGTTAACTGTGTTCCTGGCTCACCGATTGACTGCGCAGCAATAATACCCACTGTTTCACCTAAGTTTACAGTAGCCCCACGCGCCAGGTCACGTCCGTAACATTTTACACAAACACCACGTTTAGCTTCACAAGTAAGGCCAGAGCGAATTTGTACTCGCTCAATGCCCGCATCTTCAATTTTCTTAACTAGTGTTTCATCAAGTTCCATATTGGCCGTTGCCAGAGCCTTGTTAGAAACAGGATCGATTATGTCCGCAAGAACTGTTCGTCCTAAAATACGATCGCCAATGCCCTGAATGATTTCACCGGCCTCATAGACTGGAGTAATCTCTAGTCCATCTGCAGTTCCACAATCAAGTTCTGAAACAACAACATCTTGAGCTACATCCACCAAACGACGAGTAAGGTAACCTGAATTCGCCGTTTTAAGTGCTGTATCGGCGAGACCTTTACGAGCTCCGTGAGTAGAGATGAAATACTGAAGAACTGTTAATCCTTCACGGAAATTGGCTGTAATTGGAGTTTCAATAATTTCACCAGATGGTTTCGCCATCAATCCACGCATAGCACCTAGCTGACGCAACTGATTGAAGGAACCCCGGGCTCCTGAATCCGCCATGATATAGATAGGATTGAAAGAAGGGCCAACAATTTCTTTACCGTCCACGATAAATTTTTGTTTTTCAATTTGTCCCATCATTTCTTTAGCAACTTTATCTGAAGTTTGAGCCCAAATATCCACAACTTTATTGTAGCGCTCACCATCTGTAATTAAACCTTCGTCGTATTGCTGTTGAATTTCTTCAACTTGTTTTTCAGCATCAGCAATCATTTTAGCTTTGGACTCAGGTATAATCATGTCATCAACAGAAATAGACAAACCTGCTACTGTTGAGTACTTAAATCCCAACTGCATAATTTTATCTGCTAAAATACACGTGGCTTTCGCCCCCGCTAATCGGAAAGTCGTGTCGATTAAACCCGCAATAGATTTTTTACTCATTGTTGTATTAATTGTCGCAAAAGGCACTTCTTTAGGAACTGCATCTGACAAGATTGATCTGCCCACTGAGGTCTCTTCAACTTTGCCTTTAACCTTAACTTTACAAGCAGCCTGCAAATCCACAATACCAGTTTCGTAAGCATAAAGAGCTTCTTGTACTGACGCAAAAATCTTACCTGTACCTTTAGCTGCTGGACGAATACGAGTCATCCAGTACAAACCCAAGACAACGTCTTGAGATGGATTGATGATCGGTTTTCCATTGGCTGGAGATAAAATGTTATTGGTCGACATCATTAATACACGCGCTTCAACTTGAGCTTCTACTGAAAGCGGAACGTGAACGGCCATTTGATCTCCGTCAAAATCCGCATTAAAAGCTGTACAAACTAAAGGATGTAATTGGATCGCTTTACCTTCATGTAGAACTGGCTCGAAAGCTTGAATACCAAGTCTATGAAGTGTCGGAGCTCGATTTAATAAGACCGGATGCTCTTTAACAACTTCAGCTAAAATATCCCAGACCTCAACTGTCTCTTGATCAACTAAGCGTTTAGCTTGTTTGATTGTTGTCGCTAGTCCTTTTTCTTCAAGTTTATTGTAAACAAATGGTTTGAATAGTTCTAAAGCCATTTTCTTAGGAAGACCACATTGATGTAATTTCAATGTTGGCCCTACAGTAATAACCGAACGACCCGAGTAATCCACACGTTTACCTAATAAATTTTGACGGAAACGACCTTGCTTCCCTTTAAGCATATCACTTAAAGATTTCAAAGGACGCTTATTTGGACCCGTAAAGGTTTTTCCACGACGTCCATTATCTAATAACGCATCAACTGCTTCCTGAAGCATACGTTTTTCATTTCGAATGATAATATCCGGAGCATTAAGCTCTTGAAGACGCTTCAAACGATTATTTCTATTAATTACACGACGATAAAGATCATTCAAATCTGACGTTGCGAATCGACCACCGTCAAGTGGCACTAAAGGACGTAGATCTGGCGGAAGTACTGGAAGCGCTTCCAACATCATCCACTCAGCTTTGTTAGATGAACCCTTGAAAGCCTCAACTACTTTTAAGCGCTTAGTTATTTTTTTAAGTCCTGCTTCAGATTTCGTTTCTTTAAGTTCAATTCTCAATTTACGAGAAAGGTACTCTGGATCAATTTTTCGCAACATTTCACGAACAAACTCTCCGCCCATTCCCGCTTTAAAATTAGGGCCAAATTCATTTAGAGCCGCTTGATAAGCTTCTTCTGAAAGGACCGTGCCTTCTTCTAAAGTCGTCTCCATCGGATCAATAACTAAGTATGACTCGCAATAAAGAACTTTTTCCACATCTTTTAAGGATAAGTTTAAAAGGTTACCAATACGCGAAGGTAACGATCTTAAAAACCAAATATGAGCCACGGGAGACGCTAGCTCGATATGACCTAAACGTTCACGACGAACTTTAGTTTGAGTAACTTCGACTCCGCACTTCTCACAAATAACTCCGCGGTATTTCATACGTTTGTATTTACCACAAAGACATTCATAATCTTTAATTGGACCGAAAATTTTAGCACAGAATAAACCTTCACGCTCTGGCTTGAACGTACGATAGTTGATAGTTTCTGGCTTTTTTACTTCTCCAAATGACCAATCACGAATCATTTCTGGCGATGCTAATGAAATTCTAACAGCGTCAAACGAAAGTGGATCTTTTGGTTTATCGAAAAAATTTAATAAATCTCTCATTATAAAACTCCTACTCTCTTAAATTAATGTTGAACCGGTTGAGTTGTTACTACAGCTGGAAGAGATCCATCTTCTGTAAGTTCGTCTTCAACTTTGTCCGTTAAGATATCTGATTCAACAAGTTCAATATTAAGAGCTAAAGATTGTAACTCTTTAATTAGAACGTTGAATGACTCTGGCAGACCTGGCTCTAAAATGTTTTCTCCACGTACGATACTTTCATACATACGAGTTCTTCCTGCGACGTCATCCGACTTAACAGTTAAGAACTCTTGTAATGAGTATGCAGCACCGTAAGCTTCGATGGCCCAGACTTCCATTTCCCCTAAACGCTGACCACCAAATTGTGCTTTACCGCCCAGTGGCTGCTGAGAAACTAAAGAGTAAGGTCCGATAGAACGTGCGTGAATCTTCTCTTCAACTAAGTGATGAAGTTTCAACATGTACATGATTCCAACGGTTACTTGGTTTGCAAATGGCTCACCAGAACGTCCGTCAAATAAAATAGACTGAGTCGATGGCAACTGAGCTTTCTTCAATAAGTTACGCACATCAGTCTCACTAGCTCCGTCGAATACTGGCGTTCCGACGTGGATACCGTCTTTTAGTGCGATGGCCATTTTTCTTAAAGACTCATCATCAGCTTTTTCAATTTTGCTGGAGATTTCAGTGTCCTCGTAGATCTCTTTCATGCGGGTACGTAACTGATCTGCATTAAATTTTTCTAAATGTTCTTCAATCTGTTTCCCGAGGTTATGCGCAGCCCAACCTAAATGCACCTCTAAGATCTGACCGATATTCATCCGTGATGGAACCCCTAGCGGATTAAGAACCATGTCAACCGGTGTACCATCTGCTAGATATGGCATATCTTCCATTGGAAGAACTTTTGAAACCACACCTTTATTACCATGGCGACCGGCAAATTTATCACCGACTTGTAGTTTACGCTTAATAGCCACATAAACTTTGACCATTTTGATAACACCAGGAGGAAGCTCATCACCTTTTTTTAGACGGTCGATTTTTTCATTAAATACGAGTTTAACTGCATCTAGTTGGTTTCTTGCACCATCAATAATTTTATTCACTTGGAACTCAAGCTCAGATTCCAAAGGAATGTAGCTTAATAATTCGAAAGGAATCGTCTCAAGATCTGCATTGGTAATATCTTGACCTTTGTTTAATAATTTTTGAGATCCGTCTTCATTCAGAAGAATACCGACAGTTTTCTTACCAACTACAACTTCACGCAATTTTTCAATTGCATTATTTTTGATAACGTTTTGTTCGATAACCAAATCTTTTTCTAATTTTTTACGTTTGTCTTCAATAATAGAAGCCAAGCGCTCGTCGCGATCAGATCCCTCACGCGAGTAGACTTGTGCATCGATAACTGTTCCATAAACACCCGATGGTACACGTAAAGATGTATCACGAACGTCGCCAGCCTTTTCGCCGAATATCGCTCGTAAAAGTTTTTCTTCTGGAGATAACTGAGTTTCACCTTTCGGGGTGACTTTACCCACTAGGATAAATCCTGGTCGAACTTCAGCACCTATTCGGATAATACCTGAAGAGTCTAAGTCTTTAAGAGCTTCTTCTCCGACATTGGCGATATCGCGAGTGATTTCTTCTTTTCCAAGCTTAGTATCACGCGCTACGCACTCAAACTCTTCGATGTGGACCGAAGTGTATGTGTCTTCTTGTAATAACCTTTCAGAAATAAGGATTGAATCTTCAAAGTTGTAACCCATCCACGGCGTAAATGCGACGCGAATGTTTTGTCCAAGTGCTAACTCTCCCAACTCTGTTGAAGGGCCGTCCGCGATAATGTCGTGTTTAAAAACGCGATCTCCACGCTTAACGATTGGCTTCTGATTAAAGCATGTATTTTGATTTGTACGTTGATATTTTGTTAAATTGTAAATATCTACGTTAGCTCCAAGCTCTCCACCCTTAGCTAAACGACGTACCACAATACGAGAAGCATCAACATCTTCCACAATACCATCATTATTTGCTACAACAGAAGTTCCTGAGTCGCGAGCAACTAAACGCTCGACCCCAGTGCCCACTAGAGGCGCTCGAGATCTTAACAATGGAACTGCTTGACGTTGCATGTTTGATCCCATTAACGCGCGATTCGCATCATCATGCTCTAAAAATGGAATTAATGAAGCTGCAATAGAAACCAACTGGGATGGAGACACATCCATTAATGTCACTTTATCACGATCTACTAACTCATAATCGCCATCGCGACGAACGGTATAATTACCTTCAGCCATTTCGCTACTTACATTTCCATCAGTAGGAGCCTGAGCTTTGTAATGACCGGTCTCTTCAAGAGCTGACATGTAGTGAATATCTTTTGATATTTTTCCGTTTTCTACTTTTCTGTACGGAGTTTCAATAAAGCCATAATTATTAATTCGAGCGTACGTCGAAAGAGACGCGATCAAACCAATGTTTGGTCCCTCTGGCGTCTCAATAGGACAAATACGACCATAGTGAGTGGCATGAACGTCACGCACTTCGAAACCTGCACGGTCACGAGTTAGTCCGCCGGGCCCAAGAGCTGAAAGACGACGTTTATGCGTAATTTCAGATAATGGATTCGTTTGATCCATAAACTGAGACAATTGAGAAGATCCAAAGAATTCCTTAACAACTGCATTTACAGGTTTAGCATTTACCAAATCGTGAGGCATCATCACTTCAACATCTTGCAGTGACATACGCTCTTTAATAGCTCGCTCCATACGAACTAAACCGATACGATATTGGTTCTCAAGCAGTTCACCCACAGAACGAACGCGGCGATTACCTAAATGATCGATGTCATCAACGACACCGCGACCATTTTTTAAATCGATTAATGTTTTCACAGTAGATAAAATATCTTTGTGAGTTAAAACGCGGAAAGATGGAGGACACTCTTCCATCGGAATATTAAACTTATGATTAATCTTGATACGACCTACTTCAGAAAGATCATAGGCTTCTGGATCAAAGAATAAACGGTTAAAATACGCTTCTGCGGCTTCTTGTACTGCAGGCTCACCAGGACGTAAACGTTTATAAATTTCAATTAATGACTCTTCTTTGTTAGAAACTTTATCAACCAATAAAGTATTTCTTAAGAATGGCCCTACTGTTAAGCCATCAAAGAAAATAAGGTAGAAGTTTTCAATTCCCACAGACAAAGCCTTTTTAATCAAAGAAACAGAAAGTTCTTGGTTAGCGTCAGCAATAATTTCACCTGTTGATTCATCGATCAATGGCTTGGCTAAAACTTTACCCTCTAAGTCTTGTGGTTGAACTTCAATTTCAGTCAAATTGAGGTCTTTAACTTTCTTAATAATAGCACGCGTGATACGGCGACCTGATTTAACTAAAGCCTCGCCTGATTTAGGATCAATGATATCAGCGATAGCTCTTTGACCAGACATGCGCTCAATATCTAGTTTTCTAAATAATTGTTTTCCTTTTACGAAAATCTCATCGATATCGTAGAAGTACTCTAAAAGTTTTTCAGTATTTAAACCTAAAGCTTTTAATAAAATAGTTGCAGGAAATTTACGACGACGATCAATACGTACATGAATAACGTCTTTTTGATCGAATTCAAAATCTAACCATGACCCGCGATAAGGAATTACGCGCGCTGAGTAGATAAGCTTTCCTGAAGCCGCATTTTTTCCGCCATCATGATCGAAAAATACACCTGGAGAACGATGTAACTGAGAAACGACAACGCGTTCAGTTCCATTAATAATAAAAGACCCATTCGCTGTCATAAGTGGAATTTCACCTAAGTAAACTTCTTGTTCTTTAACATCTCGAATGCTACGTGCTTCTGTTTCTTCATCAACATCAAATACGATAAGACGCAATGTTACCTTAACAGGTGCTGCAAAGGTCATGCCCCGCTGACGACACTCATCGACATCATACTTAGAAGGTTCTAATGTATATCCAACAAATTCCAACGAAGATGTGTTGTTAAAATCTGAAATAGGAAATACCGATTTGAATACACCATTCAAACCATCTACTCCACGACGATCTGGATCGACGTCTTTTTGTAAAAACGCCTCGTAAGAACGTTTTTGCAGCTCAATTAAATTAGGAATTTCAATAAGCTGTTTATTTTTTGTAAATGATTTACGAATTCTAAGATTCGATGCCGCGACAGGAGTTTTATTCATTTTGCGTTTCTCCGAAAAGGGTAGCTAATTAATTTACTAATTAGGAAGTTTCGCTTCGGGGGGAAATCTTCAAGACCCACATTTATTAAATTTTAATATTCAAAAATAAAAAAACTCGATGGAGGAATCCGAAACAAACATGTTTTAGATCCTCCATCAAATATACGTAACCGATACTACTTAACAGTAACTTTTGCGCCCGCAGCCTCAAGAGCCTTCTTGATTTTTTCTGCGTCTTCTTTAGTAGCGCCTTCTTTAACAGCTTTTCCGCCGGCTTCTACTAGAGCTTTCGCTTCAGCAAGGCCTAAACCTGTTACTGCGCGAACTTCTTTAATAACGTTAATTTTATTTGCTCCAGCTTCAACTAATATAACGTCGAAAGCAGTTTTTTCTTCAACTGGTGCTCCACCAGCAGCTCCACCGGCCATCATAACAGGCGCAGCAGCAGAAACTCCCCATTTCTCTTCAAGTTGTTTTACTAGTTCAGCGATTTCGATAACTGATTTATTTGATAACTCAGTAATTAATTGTTCATTTGTCATAGCCATTTTAACCTCCAAAAATATTAGGCTTGTGGTGCTGGTGCCGCATCTTCAGTAGATGTTGCAGGCGCAGCTCCGTTTTTCGTCGCGTACTCATTAAGAACTCGTGCCAATCTCGCTGATGGCTCCTTAAATAACATAAGAAGTTGAGCTCGAAGTTGGTCTTTACCAGGCAATGTTGCAAGAAACTTGATTTTATTACTATCAAGAGCTTCTCCATCCATCATTCCTGATTTAATTTTAAGAGCTTCTACATCTTTTCCAAAATCTGCTAAAGCTTTTGCAACCCCAACAACATCGTTAAATGCAAAAACGATCGCATTTGTACCTGTCATTGTTGCTGTAAACGCTTGCTCCGCAGTTGGATGATCTTTGAATGCGCGAAGTGCTAACGTGTTTCGTACAACTTTCATCTCAGACTCAGCAGCATGAAGCTTTTTACGTAAAGACGTAACTTGCTCCACTTTTATGCCCTTAAAGTCTACGATAAAAGCTCCTTTAGCCTTCGAAAATTTTTCAGAGATCACTTTGATGTCTGTGTCCTTTTCAGATCGAAGCATTTGGGAACCTCCCTTCGTGAGAATTAAGTGCATCAGGTCGGATTTACTTCTGCTTGAGACTGGGTTAAGTCTTTCAGCGGTCTATAAGCCCGTCTCGGTGGGATAGAAAAACTCACTTGAGATTCTCTTTTTAAGCCTCTAACCAATGAGGCTCCTACTGTCACTGACGCTTTTACGTCGATTAAGACGATTGGATTTTCTAACCCAATAAACTGCCGTAATTTCTTACGGCTTAATATAAATAAAATTACTCTTCAGATCCTGCCATAGCTTCATTAGCATCCATACGAATACTTGGACCCATGGTAGAGGCCGCAAAAAGTGATCTTAAATAGATACCTTTTGAAGTTGCCGGCTTCGCCTTAACGATAGCGCCCATGAAAGCATCGAAATTATCTTTTAATTTTGCTGCGCCCATAGACTTACGGCCGATTGAGGCATGAACGATACCTGCTTTATCAACACGGAAATCAAGTTTACCTTTTTTCTCCGCTGTAACAGCTTCTGCCACATTCATCGTTACTGTTCCTACTTTAGGATTCGGCATCAGACCACGAGGTCCAAGAACCTTAGCCACTTTAGAAACAGTCGCCATCATATCAGGAGTTGCAATACACTTATCGAAATCTAACCAACCGCCGTTGATTTTTTCCACTAAGTCATCGCCACCCACAAAGTCAGCCCCGGCGGCTTTAGCATCATTCTCTTTAGGGCCCTTAGCAAAAACAACGACTCGTACGTTTTTACCAAGACCATGAGGAAGAGCAATTGCTCCGCGAACCTGTTGATCTGATTGCTTAGGATCGATACCTAAACGAACTGATATATCGATTGATTCATCAAATTTAGCTGGAGCTGTATCCACAGCAAGTTTAAGTCCTTCAGCAAACGAATATTTTTTTGTAGAATCTACTTTTTTTGCAGCTTCTTTAAATTTTTTACCAGACATACTTCCGCCTACTCTTGAACTTCTATGCCCATGCTCTTCGCTGTACCAGCTACTTGAGACATAGCTGATTCAACTTTTACACAGTTTAAATCAGGCAACTTAGTTGTTGCGATTGTTTTGATTTGGTCAGATTTGATTTTACCGACTTTATCTTTTTGCGGCATCTTAGAACCTGATTCTAATTTTAATGCCTTTTTGATTAATGAAGATACCGGAGGCGTCTTAGTGATGAAAGTAAACGAACGGTCTTGATAAACTGTGATAATGATCGGCACAATAGAGTCGCCTAGCGGCTGTGTGCGAGCATTAAACTGCTTACAAAATTCCATGATGTTTACCCCATGCTGTCCAAGTGCCGGTCCAACGGGAGGAGCTGGATTTGCTTTCCCTGCCGGTATCTGCAATTTGATCATACCTGTAACTTTTTTTGCCATATAATCCCACCTTGCATAAGGGTTGTTAACTTATCTCTTCCCCATGAAGAGATAAAAAATAAATAAACTTAAGATGATTTTTCCACTTGGATAAAGTCCAACTCCACTGGAGTGGGACGACCAAATATACTGACCAATACTTTAACTTTCGATTTTTCCTCGTTGATATCTTCCACTGTGCCTGTGAAGTTATTAAAGGGCCCATCGATGACCGTAACTTGTTCACCTACAGAAAAATTAATTTTAGCTCTAGGCTTCTCTGCAACTCCGGCCATTTGCTGAGTGACTCTAAAAACTTCAGCCTCTGGCACTTCAGGTGGACGTGTTTTTGCTCCACCTACGAAGCCTGTAACTTTTGAAGAATTTTTTACTAAATGCCATGTTTGATCATTCAGAAACATTTGTACAAAAATGTATCCTGGAAAAAACTTACGCGACTTAGTGGTCTTTTGACCTTTAACTAATTCAACGACATTTTCAGCAGGAACAAGAATTTCGCCAAAGTACTGCTCCATTTTAGTTGTTCTAATTCTCTCTTCAATTGCGTTCTTAGCTGTGTTCTCGCAACTGGTTTGAACGTTAACAATGTACCACTTTTTCACAAGAGGTTGAGCACTTGCCGGCGGCTTACTGCCAGTGGATTGATTATCTGTCGGCGTCTGGCTCTCATTTGAATTTTCAGATGTATTAGACATTCCTACCACCTTTATTTGATTAGCTGATTTAATGCAAAACCAGAAAATAGATCAAAAACACTGATAATCATTGAAGAAATAAATACCATGATAATCACTACTATCGTCATAGCGCGCGTATCTTTTATCGGAGGCCAGACCACTTTTTTTACTTCAGCAATGACTTCGTCAGCCCATTTAAGAAACTTTTTATTAAACTGCAGCGAAAAAAATAATACAAACGCGACAATAACTGGTAACCCATGTTTGAACATATCGTAATTTGATAAGCGAGCAATAAGCGCAAATGCGCCCGATAAGGCTTGCAACAAAGATGATAATGTAAATCCAATTAACGCCGAAAAAAGTACAATCGCTAATGTTACATATTTTGAATTTGTATTTTCCATTCTTAATCCTTCTCAATTTTAAAAATTAAAATAAAATCTTGGCAGGGCAGGAGGGATTCGAACCCACGACCTAACGATTTGGAGTCGTTCGCTCTACCGCTGGAGCTACTGCCCTGCACTTTAAAATTTTAGCCCAATTTTCCACACAAGACGCAAAATATAACCTCAAAATAGCAAAAGGGACAACTACTAATTGTCCCTTTGGCTTTATTTTTGAAGAGTATTGAACAAACTACTACAATCGAATTATGCTTAATTTTAAAGCATATAGGATTGTTGGGAACTACTCAACGATCTCTGTAACAACTCCGGCACCAACCGTACGGCCGCCCTCGCGGATTGCGAATCGTAATGATTGTTCCATAGCGATAGGAGCGATTAATTCAACATTAAGCTCAACTTTATCACCAGGCATAACCATTTCAGTTCCCGCCTTAAGGGTAACTACTCCAGTTACATCCGTTGTACGGAAGTAAAATTGTGGACGGTAGTTTGTGAAGAAAGGAGTATGGCGTCCGCCTTCTTCTTTAGTAAGAATGTAAGCTTCTGCTTTGAACTTCTTATGTGGCTTAACAGAACCAGGCTTAGCCAAAACTTGACCGCGCTCAACTTCTTCTTTTTTAGTACCGCGTAAAAGAACTCCACAGTTATCGCCCGCTTGTCCTTCATCTAACAATTTACGGAACATTTCGATTCCAGTAACAGTTGTTTTTTGAGTTGGACGGATACCGATGATTTCGATCTCGTCATTTACTTTAACGATTCCACGCTCAACACGGCCGGTAACAACAGTTCCACGACCAGAGATTGAGAACACGTCCTCAACTGGCATTAAGAATGTTTTATCAGTCGCACGAACTGGCTGCGGGATGTAAGCGTCACAGGCTTCCATTAATTTCATGATTGACGGCGTGCCAAGCGGAGAAGTGTCACCTTCTAAACCTAGTTTAGCTGAACCTTGAACTATAGGGATATCATCACCAGGGAATTCATATTTAGAAAGTAATTCGCGAATTTCCATCTCAACTAGCTCAAGTAATTCTTTATCATCAACCATGTCACATTTATTCATAAATACAACTAGGGCTGGGACACCAACTTGGCGAGCAAGTAGGATATGCTCACGAGTTTGTGGCATAGGTCCATCTGCAGCCGAAACAACTAGAATTGCTCCATCCATCTGAGCAGCACCAGTGATCATGTTTTTTACATAATCGGCGTGTCCAGGGCAATCAACGTGAGCATAGTGACGCTTCTCAGTTTCATACTCCACGTGAGTGGTAGAAATCGTGATTCCACGTGCTTTTTCTTCTGGAGACTTATCGATTTGATCGTAAGCCATCGCTTTAGAATTGCCCAGTTTAGATAAGGTTGTAGTTATAGCAGCAGTTAATGTAGTTTTACCATGATCGACGTGACCAATAGTACCGATATTACAATGCGGCTTCGAACGGTTAAATTTCTCTTTAGACATTATATCCTCCTGCAGAGATTTGTTATTTTTAGTTAGCTAATTAAATATCCAATTCAATTTCAAATCAAACGTTAATCAACATTTTCGTTAATTAACTTGGCTTTTATAGCCCACCTTGTGGCTGTTGTCACGAACAGCTATAAAAAACTGCTCGTAATCACCGACCGTAATTGGAGCCCGTGATCGGAGCCGAACCGACGACCTCACCCTTACCAAGGGTGTGCTCTACCACTGAGCTACACGGGCCTGTTGCCAACCGTCGGCTTTTAATAGTCTACGGTCATACCCGGAAAAGTTATTGGAGCGGGAGACGGGTCTCGAACCCGCAACCCTCTGCTTGGAAGGCAGATACTCTAGCCAATTGAGCTACTCCCGCTCAAACTTTTGCGACTACATATCCATTTTTATAGAATAAAAATGGTGGACAGAGAAGGATTCGAACCTTCGAAGACCGAAGCCAGCAGATTTACAGTCTGCCCCCTTTAGCCACTCGGGCACCTGTCCATCAACATATACATCTGTAAAGATATATACTCGCAAAAATTTGGAGCTGGCAATGGGACTCGAACCCGCAACCTGCTGATTACAAATCAGCTGCTCTACCAATTGAGCTATGCCAGCACACACTAAAAACCCTGTTTTTTACCTGAGATTATGTAACAAATCTTTCGCAAAAAGAGGCCAAACTATTTTTAGCAATCTGAAATTTCTACTGGATATGTCTATCCTCGTCAAACTCATTTTATGTAATTTATTTAGGGAACTTACAAAAGCCCAGTTTTAAGACAACCCCGATGTAACGACTTAAAAATTGATTAAAAAACTGACTTTTAACTTTGTACAATCTATGAAAGTATACTTTATATAAAAAAAGGAAATCTATCTATGGACCAACAAGTTTTTAATCAAACCTCAAGCATTACTCCGGGCGAGACCTTATCCAGTTCAACTAATACTGCGATCTCATATGCAGGATTTTGGAGACGCTTTCTCGCCGCACTTATCGATGGAATATTTATGGGTATACTGAGCGGACTTCTAGGTTTTGCATTTGGTAGTGATTTTATTATTGGTTACGCTCTAAATCTGATCGTGGGAGTTATTTATGTGGGTGTTTTTGATTCCTCAATGTTGATGGGAACTCCAGGGAAAGCCCTCGTCGGAATTGTCGTTGTTCGGGATAGTAACTATGAGAAATTATCTTTTAAAACTGCAGTTATTCGATATTTACTAAAATCCTTATCCGCCTTGATCTTATTTATTGGGTATTTAATACAGCCCTTCACGCGCAAGCGCCAAACTTTGCACGATTTAATTACTGAAACTGTGGTCATCAGAAAAGATATTGGTGACATCAATTATTTTAAGGCCTTTAAGGAAAATTTTAGAGCAATTATTAACTAAGCTTCCACTGGCGTTTGGTTTCCGCTAAAGCTAATGCCGTGGCAACGGACACGTTGTAACTGGCGTTAGCGTCGATTTGTGGAATTGAAACCAATTCATCGCAAGCTCTTTCGGTGGGAATGCGAAGACCTTTGTCTTCGGCGCCCATCACCCACACCACTTTTTCGGGAAGTTTTAAATCATAAATTGTTTTCGTGGCTTTGTGAGACATTCCAAAAACCCAGAAGCCATCTTCTTTAAGTTTTTTAAACGGTTCAGAAAAATTATTAGTGGTAGCCACAGGTACATGTTCAACACCACCGCATGCGACTTTATGGACAGTAGCTGTTAAACCCACGGCTCTATCAGCAGGTATAATAATTCCACTTACTCCCATTAACCATGATGTTCGCATAATCGCGCCTAAGTTATGAGGATCTTCTACTCCATCTAAAGCCAAGACCAATTCATTTTTTTTCCAGCCGGCGTTTTCGTAATTAAAATTTAAATTATGATCAGAAAAGGCAACTGCACCTTGATGAGAAGGACAGATTTTTTGAATATCTGCATCGGATTTTTCCTCAATTTTAATGGACAATTTTTTAAGAAGATCCATGAGCTCACGTAAATCCGCCGATGAATTCCAGTTATTTTGAATTAATATATGCTTAATCGATTTCGGGCGAACTTTAGCAAGCTCAGAAATCGCATGATTACCGGCCACTTGGCGCCAATTTTTAGGAAAAGCCGGTGCTTTAGTCGCTGATCGGGCTTGCGGTCTTACAGGTTTTCTCATGAGTAAATACTTTCTAAAATTCTTTTAACCGTGTCGCGCGGATTTTTCGAGTTGATAATACTGCGACCGATAACCAACCCCGAAGCTCCATCATTCATAGCTTGCTTCGGCGTCATCACGCGTTTTTGATCTTGGGTGTTTTCTTTAAGGTCTTCTTCCGTACGAATGCCAGGCACCACTTTAAATAAATTATGTTTTTGGATCAGCGCTAGTTCATGACCTGAACAGACTAACCCCGTTAGCCCCGCCTGTTCAGCTAGTTTCGCCATGGAAACCACATGTTCGCCCACACTCCACTGTTTAAAGTTTTCAGCAAAGTTTACCTGAGACCAGCTGGTTAAGATGGTTACAGCTAAAACTTTAAAGGGGCGCGTTTGATTAAGGTGTTGTTCTAATAGACTCAGCTTATGTAATGTGTCTTCGCCATTCAGCGCATGCACAGTGGCAAAGCTGGCGCCCGCATCAAAAGACGCTTGAATGGCAGCCAGCACAGTGGAGGTAATATCGAAATGTTTATTATCAACAAACACCGGGGCAAAAGCTTTTACTTTTTCAATAAAGGTAGCACCGTATCTTAGATTCAAGCGCGGCCCAATTTTAATCGCACCCACTGAGTCTTGTACTTGATCCAATATTCGAAGGGCATGCTCATCCGTGTCAACATCAAGAGCTAACATAATTGGATTACGCAATTTAATCATAACAACGACTGGGCCTTTTCGATGACTTGATTTTTGTTGAGCTTAAAAATTTCTTTATTTTTTCGTGCAACAACTTCGATTTGGTCGGCTTCAAAACCTTTTTTGCCGACTACGATGCGCACAGGAAAACCTAAAAGGTCTGCGTCTTTAAATTTGACTCCGGGACGTTCATCGCGATCATCAATAAAAACTTCAATGTTTTTCTCAGCTAAAGCCATTGCTACTTGATTTACATATTCAGTGGCTGCTGCATCTTTCGGATCCAAATGGCAAATGTGGACATGAAACGGAGAAATAGGCTTCGGCCAGATAATTCCATCAGCATCATGACTTTGTTCTATGGCCGCCTGAACTGTACGAGTCACACCTATGCCGTAGCAACCCATTTCGTAATGTTGTGCTTTGCCATTTTTATCTAAAAATTGACCGTTCATCTTTTCAGAATACTTTTTTCCTAAATAAAAAACGTGACCGACCTCTATACCGCGAAAAGCTTTTAAACGCCCAGAGGACTCAGGGCATTTATCTCCCTCTTTAGCCATTCGAATATCTGCTATTTTTGTGATTTTATAATCGCGATCATGATTTACGTTTTTTAAGTGAAAACTATCTTCATTTGCTCCGACAATGTAATTTTTTAAGTGCATAATTCCATTATCAGCATATATAGGAATCTTCAACCCTACAGGACCGCATGACCCCGGACTTGCTCCAGTTGTTGCTTTAACTTCTTCATCAGTTAACATCATTGGTGGATTGGCCAAACCTAATAAATTCTTAAGTTTTATTGGATTCACCTCATCGCTTCCTCGAAGCAATACAACAATAGGCTTAAGCTCTTTGTCTTTAACATTCATTCCATCATTAGCCGAGAAAAACAAAGTTTTAACCAGCTGATGAGCTGGAATCGAAGTGAATTTTTCGAGATCAGCTATCGTTTTTTGATTCGGTGTCGAAAATTTTTCTAAAGGCTTAGCTGCTTCCGCTGAGACGGCGGGAGTCTCAAAGTCAATAGCAGGACACACTTCAATGTTGGCCGCAAACTGTGTGGTATCACTCACGAGTAATGCATCTTCGCCGGCCTCCGCTAGCAACTGGAATTCGTGAGTCTGGCTGCCTCCAATATTTCCCGCATCTGCTTGAACAATTCGATATTGTAAGCCCAAGCGATCAAAAATGCGCTGATACGCCTTATACATATCATCATAAGATTTTAAAGCTGCTGCTTGATCGATATCAAATGTGTAAGCGTCCTTCATGATAAACTCTCGACCACGCATAAGACCGAAGCGGGGACGAATTTCATCGCGATACTTAGTCTGTATTTGATAAATGTTTTTAGGTAAATCACGATAGGATTTAAGATCGTGGCGAACAAAGTCGACAACCGCTTCCTCATGAGTTGCGCCTAAACAAAACTCGTGATCATTACGATTTTTAAATTTTAAAAGACCCGCACCCATTTCATTCCATCGATTAGTTTCCATCCAAAGCTCTTTAGGTTGAACCATCGGCATAAGGATCTCTATCCCACCAGCCTTGTGTAGCTCTTCACGAATAATTTTTTCGAACTTACGAATAGCGCGTAGACCTAGGCTGCTATAAGTATATATTCCTGGCGCCAACTTTTTCATAAATCCACTTCTCATCATCAATTGATGGGAGGGAATTTCGGCGTCTGCCGGCGCCTCTCTTTGTGTAAAAATGTGGGTATTTGTCCACTTAAGTATATTTTTATTCATATTACACGGCCTCGATCCCATAGGATTTAATTTTTCGATGAAGATAACTGCGCTCAAGGCCTATGGCCTCTGCCGTTTTAGAAATATTACCGCCATTTTCTTGAATTTTTTTAATAAGATACTCTTTTTCAAATTCAGCTCGGGCCTCACGAAAAGTCGATATTCCCAATTGATCATCGGATGATGCGTTTTTAGCTTCCTTTTTATCGACTAATCCCGCAAATCTCAAATCATGTACATCGACATAATCAGAAGGTGTAAGAATATATACACGCTCTATATAGTTTTTAAGCTCGCGGATATTTCCTGGCCAATTATGTTTTTCTAATAACTTTAAACCTTGTTCCGATATAGTCTTACGGAATATAGCCATTTGCTTAGCAATAATGTCACTAAAATGAAAAATCAAGGGAAGGATATCTTCCTTGCGATTTCTTAATGGCGCTACTGCAACGACATTATTTTTGATTACATTTTTAAGCTCGGGGTGAATACGATCTGATTGTAAGTATATTTCAGCGTCCATAGCTGTGGTAAATAACAATCTCGGCGATGCGGGTATATTCTCTTTCCCACCCACTCGTTGAAAAGTCTGATTTTGAATAAATTGTGACAACTGGTGTTGCAAAACCATCGGCATTTCTTCAATTTGTTCAATAATTAAAGTCCCATCATCAACAAGCTCAAGCTTGCCCTTTCGCGTTTTATCAATTCCCGGCAACGACCCCTTTTCAATTCCAAACATTTCAATTTGAATCAACTCATGCGGAAGCGTGCTGCAATTAATTTCTGTGATCGCTCGGCTAGCGCGATGACTCATGTAGTGAATATTTTGACATACAAGCTCTCGGCCTGATCCCGTCTCGCCCGCCACTAACACTGGAAAACTTTCCCGAGAAAAAGTAATAATTTGCTCACGAATAGCTTGCAATACTTTAGACTCACCCACTAATGCGATACTGCTTCTTACTTTATTAAGTAATGCTAACTTTTCAAGTTTTTCATTTTTAAATTTCAATACATTATCAATCACTAGATGAATCTTATCCAAAGAAAGTGGTTTTTCTACAAAATCCCAGGCGCCCAACTTAGTCGCCTGCACTGCCGTTTCAATGGTGCCGTGACCCGAGATCATCACAAAATTTGTATCGGGAAACAAGGGTGTCGCTTTTTGCAGAACCTCTAAACCATCCATTTGCGGCATCCAAATGTCCAAAAAACAGATGTCCGGCTTCTCATTCTTTAATGCCTCTAAGCCCGCAATCCCATCCGGCGCTGTCGTTACAATATAACCTTCGTCACGAAGACTTTCAGATAAAACCTGACGAATAGGAGCCTCGTCATCAATAATTAAAATATGCGTTTTTCCTTTGATTTCCATATTTAGTCCTTATACCACAGTCGGTAATTCGATGTACATCTTAGTCCCATTGGGCTCATTTGGTAAAGCTCTTATCACTCCGCTATGATCTTCTATTATACTTTTAACGATCGACAAACCTAACCCCGTTCCCTTTTCTTTAGTTGAGAAATAGGGCTCGAACACCTTGACGCGATCACGCACGGGTATACCTATGCCATTATCAGCTATGGTAATTTTAATAATCTTATGATCAGGCTGATACTCGGTGGATATAGCAATTTTTGCGATTTCATTACTTTGAGTAGCCATAATAGCATTATCAATTAAATTTATAAAAACTCGGTTCATCTGTGAGGGGTCAAACTTAAACTCCGGTATCTGAGGGTCATAGTGCTCATCAAAAACAACCTGCATATTATTATCTTTGTATATTTTAGTCGCCTTAGACAAAATATCATTAATATCACTGGTGATAGGTTTAAGCTGAGGCATCCGCGCAAACTGACTGAACTCATTAACTAAATTTTTCATTTCATCAACTTGTGAAACAATCATCTGAATAGAATCGTCAAAAGTTCTATCCGACAAAGTTGCAGAATATTTGCGATGCATTCGCTCTGCCGCTAGGCGGATAGGAGTTAGTGGGTTCTTAATTTCATGGGCTATCCGGCGAGCCACTTCAGACCAAGCCGCGGCCCGTTGTGCATTAACGATTAAAGTCATGTCATCGAAAACGAGAATTCTGCCGATTTCCTCTTGGAGTTCATTTCTTAAAATAGAAATATGAATCGACAATGGAATAACTTCGTTATTTACATCTAGCTTAATTTCTTTCTCTAAACTCGATAGGTTATTTTCTCTCATTAATTTAATAAAACTAGAAAATACGTAATAATTTTCTTTACTGAGAAGTTGTCGAACATGTTTTCCAATAGAAAATGAAGGATCAGCTTTCAAAAGTTCGCTGGCTCGACGATTCATAGTAGTTACCTTGCCAGACATATCTACCGAAACCACGCCGGCGCTGACGTTAGTCAAAACAATTTCAACATATTTTGTGTATTGATGTAAATTCTTTAATGTTTGTTGCAGCTCCAACTCTGCCGCTGATAAATTACCAATCATCTGGTTAAAATTACCAATAAGACTGTTTATTTCATCACTACCTGATTGAATAGAAACCAAAGAATAATCACCGCCGGCGACCTTCTTGGTGGCACTACCTAGCTGAACCAATGGTACAGAAAGTTGCTTGGCCAAATGAAATCCAAACCAGATGGCCGCGAATAAAGTCACCAACGAAATAACAATTAACATTATAAAGTACATCGATTTCAATGGATTTTGAATACTCAAATTACTTTCAAACTCACTGTAAGATCCAATAATATCATTGAAATTTGCTTCAGAGGATAGACTTAAAATTTTTGTAACTACAACGACCCCACCATCTTTTTGAGAAAGCGGAACGAGTAATCGCAGCAAGTGGGCATCCGAAAATACCTGGACATAACTGTTTTTGGCTTTAAATAGCATGGTTTTTTTCAATGCATCTACATGTGCAGCCGGTAATACTGTAGGAATTTTATTGTAATCTTGAATAATTATTCGATCTGAGAACAAAGCTGGATAATATTCCAGAGCATCTAGTTTGTAATCTTTTTGTTTTTGAGCAATGATGGTTCGTTGACGACTTTCAGATGCATGTTCCAATTGACGAGCAATTTCTATTCCATATTCGAAACCTTTAGTTTTCTCTTGTGATACAAATGAGTCCACGACCTCGGAGGCATTTTTTAAAACTCCAGCCATTCTTTGAGAAAACCATTTTTCAAAACTACTATTCAAATAAAAAACTGAGATGATAAGAACAAGGGCCGTAGGAATTATAGAAAATGCCGAAAACGCAATAGTTAACTTAGATTTTAAACTCGACCCATATAGCTTGCTTCGACGTTCAAGAAAAATTTTAACAACATTTCGGAAAACGAGAAAAAGTAGAAGTAAAACCAAAACCAAATTAAAGTTAACTAATGCAATAAAATAAATAACATACGGTGCTGGTAAACTTTTTCCGGATCTAAATACATAAACTTCAATACTGACTAAAATGACCAATATTAAAGAAATTGCAAAAATAAAAAAGATCTCGCGACGTCGTTTTTTTACTTCACCTAAACGACGCTTACTTGATTCACTTACATCTTTGGACATTCCCTATTTTTTCTTGATTTCGGACAGAAGTCCAATCATCTCGACAACAACCTGCGCAGCTTCCGCACCTTTATGACCATGCTTTCCGCCCACACGCTCATAGGCTTGCTCTTCATTTTCAGTTGTGAGCACCCCAAATCCCACGGGTTTTTTATAATCTAGCATAAGTCTTGAGCAGTTTCTTTCAACAGAGCGACAAACTTCTTCATAATGCGTGGTCTCACCGCGGATAACAGCTCCTAAAACGACAACGCCATCAACTTTTCGATGTTCAAATAACGCCTGAGCCGCTAAAGGAATTTCGACTGCACCGGGCACTCGAACGGCATAAATGTCAGCGTCGATTTCATCTAAATAGGCCAAGGCCCCTTCTTCAAGCTTTTCAGTAATCTCAATATTAAATCGTGATGTAACTATTCCTATTTTGATTTTCTTTTTTTTCATTTACAATTGCCTTCTGTACTCTATTAAGCTTTTGATCGTTCCAATTTTAATATTGTGAACTTGTGAAAATGGAACTAAATCTGTCAAACGAGACATGGTTCCATCGGAATTCATTATCTCACAAATCACACCTGCAGGATTCATTTGATTTAATCGCGCCAGATCCACTGCGGCCTCTGTATGTCCGGGGCGACCTAAAACACCGTCCGGGTGAGCTCGCAGAGGAAAAATATGACCAGGACATACAATGTCAGCGGGTGTGGCCTCGGGCTGAATGGCGACTTGAATTGTTCTAGATCTGTCAGCCGCCGAAATACCCGTACTAACCCCCGTGCTAGCTTCTATACTATACGTAAAGGCAGTTTCATGCCCTTTAAGGCGCTTATGCTCTGTAGAAATCATCATTGGTAATTTAAGCTGAGCGATCTGTTCTACAGTTAGCGCCAAGCATATTAAACCGCGCCCATAAGTGGCCATAAAGTTTATACTCTGACTATGAGCATATTCAGCCGAAATAATCAGATCGCCTTCATTTTCACGATCTTCATCATCAACTAGAATAACGAATTTTCCAGATTTGAAATCATTTAGAATTTCTTGGATAGAAGAAAAAGGCAACATTACAGCTCCACCTTTGAATGAAAAAAAGCCTTCGCCAGATAATCCACTTCGATATTTACAAACTCTCCCACAACAACTGAGGTCAAATTTGTTCTGGCGATAGTTTCTGGAATAAGACAAACTGAAACTACATCGTTATCCACTTCATTTACAGTTAAGCTTACTCCGTTTAAACTGACGGAACCTTTTTTCCAAATGAACTTAAGAATAAATGCGGGCACTTGAATTTGTAGTTGCCAAGAATCACCATCTTTATAGGACTTAATAATCTGACCTACTCCGTCTACATGCCCAGTCACTAAATGTCCATGAACACGATCACCGAGTTTCATTGATCGTTCTAAGTTAAGTTGATATTTATTCCACTGATTCAGACTTCCAGAAAGTATGGCCACAGTTTCTGGACCCAAGCAGAATTGCATTTTTTCTGTATCAAAATTTTCGAGCGTTAAACAAACGCCGTTAACCGCTATACTATCTCCACTTTTGATATCATCAAAAGATGGCGGACGCTGCACGAAGATACGAACGCTGGTCAGGCTCGCATCTTCAGAATTATCTTTTGTTATGACTCGCGATTGAGCCTCTACGATCCCAGAAAACATGGCCAGTGATTAGCACATATTTAAGCAAAGAAGTACCTTTTTTATAACTAACTATAGCCCTCGGTTAGTTAGATATTTTACGTGTTGAAATACGATATTATCAGTTTCAGCTGAAGCTAACGATGGACTTATCGTCAATTCATCGCCAATTATCGAGAAAATCAGTTTACCCTTCTTGGTATCAACAAAACCTGCTAATGCTTTCACTGCGGCAAGGGTTCCTGTTTTTGCATAGACCTTGCCCATTTTATCTGTTTGCGTCAGTCTTCTCAGCAATGTGCCGCTTTGTCCAGGCTGAGCTAATAGCCTTTTGTATTCATTATACCGAGACGAACGAGCAATTTTTTCAAGTAAGTCCGTCTGAAAACGAGCAGTTACTTTGCTAACGGCATTTCCCTTGTCAACAGCGGAGTCCTGCAGCCCACTTCCATTTATAATATGAAACTTTACAGAGTCCTGAAGAGTTGAATACATGTCTTTCGCAATACCACAACTGCGCGCAATATCTTTGTCAATGACACGTCTAATGCCAGCAGCGCCATCACGAATTTTGTACCCGATAAGGGATTGAGCGTAGTGATCGGCAGGTAAAACGTAGGCAGACTTACTACGGGAAACAGTTCGAAAAGCTTCATCGGCCATGCCATTATCACTGCGATGAAGCATGTCGCTCATTTTCAGTAAGGGGTAAGTCCCTGCGGTAAATGCCAGATAGCTAGATATAACTTTCAACGTTGAGGCGGGACGTACTTGTTCATTTATTCGAGAACTCGATAGCTCTACACGACTTCCATCATTACCTAGATAAACTAGGTGATAAGCCCACTTACCGCGGCCTTGAGTTCTTTTTTGTGCGTCGGCTTGTAGTTCTGCAATACTAGTAATAGCCGAAATTTCTTTGATTTGCTCCATCTCTACTACCGACAATGGTTTTTCATTAATTGTAGAAACCTGAGGAATGTACTCGTTAAAAACATCTCCACCAGACTCGCGAATACTCATGAGTTGCTCGTACTGTTCATCGGTTAAATGAGAAAACTCTGATGATGTCATTGTTTGATTATGCTCATCAATGGCTAACTCTAAATCCGACATGGCCATCGCATTCGATATGTGGATTAATAATCCTACTATTAGTATTTTAAAAAAATGTTTTTTCATTTACAATCCATTACTTGTTACGTACTTAATATGCTGGAATACGATGTTATCAATTTCAGTCTGGGCATTTCTTAGATTTGATGCGCCATCTGCAATTATTGAAAAAACAATTTTACCTTTCTTAGTTTCAGCTACACCCATCAAAGCCTTCACATTTCCTAGGGTTCCTGTTTTAGCATATATAGGTGCCAACTTGTTACTGGCTGCCAAACGACGAGCTAATGTCCCGCCCTGGCCAGGCTGAGCTAATAGTCGCTTATACACGTCATATCTATCATCCGATTTAATTATTTTTTCTAGTAATGCTGTTTGAAAACGCGGAGACACTTTATTTATATAAATACCTGTATCCTTGTCTGATTGTTGCAAGCCACTGCCGTTAACAATATGAAGCTTACTTCCATCTTCAATTTTCAAAGTTTCATAAGTACCCATAGCCAAACTCACGCCGCGTGCTAAGTTTTTGTCAATTGTTCGATTAACACGCCCATCACGCATTTTATACCCAATTAGAGAATGAGCATAATCACCGTTAGGTATCGCATAGCCTACATATTTTTGTGTAATTGTTGAACGTAGGGACTCATCAGCCATGCCATTATCACTGGATTTTAACATAGTTCCCATTTTTAAAAGTGGATATGAATTTAAAGAGAACGCCAAATAGCTGGTGATAATTTTCATTGTCGAAGCTGGACGAAGTTTTTCATTAATACGCAAACTCGACAAGTCTGCTCGAGTTCCATTACTGCCGAGGTAAACAAAATGAACTCCCCAATTGCCATCTTGAGTGCGAGCCACTACATCCTTCTGTAAATCATTTTTACTTTTAATACCGCTTATCGGTTGAACTGCATCAACCTCTAAAATATTTTTTGTAGATTCTGTTGTTTCAGAAATTTGCGGAATAAGTTGATTAAAGACATCGCCGCCCGATTCACGGATATCAATTAATTGTTGAAATTCCTCATCTGATAAATGACTGTATTCATGCTCTTCTTGATCCGTATATTGAGCATTAAAACTCTCTATTTTCTGCTCTAAAGCAGTCATAGCCAACGCCTGCGAAGAGCTAATTAATAGTATGCCTATCAATACCTTAAATAGTTGTGTTCTCATTTTACGTCCTTTATTCATTCCCAGCCTAAGGGAATGCGAGAACTAAACCGACTCTAAAGCGAATATATTCGCTTTAGAGTGTCTCAAAATGATAAACTTTACGACAGTGGACGTTTTTAGCTGACAGCTATTTTTTTAGAATTTCTCGAACAAACTGCGCGGCCTGTCGTCGATGTGCACAGCCTTCATGAGGCGACGATGAACTTGCTACCAATCCACTACGGGTTCTTCTAAAGTTGCTTTTTTGTAATCGCGCATGGGCCTGCTGAATAAGAGTATTCAATTCACTATTCACATTAGAAATAAGTTGGTTCGCTTTATCTGTGCTTTCTAAAACACTTGCTTTATCTAAATCAGTCAGATCTAGCATGCGTGCTTTATTAGATATCAGAACTAAATTATTTGTAATCTTTAATTCTTTGATCAGGTTTTGAGTCGACTCTCCTGAGCTGGTAATATACCAATCGCCGTTCCGACGACTGTCTTCACTAATGTATCTTAGCTTACCACGAGAATAGTGTTTATACATTTCCGTCTCTAAAGCAACTTCTTCAAGATGAAATGATCTTAAAAAAGGAATTAGGTCTATGACTAATCGCTCTAACTGAGTCGAAAAATGGATCAGGTTGGCTGCAGTTTCATTCGATTTAAATTTTTCTTCTGCAGCCTCATAAAGTTCAAATGATCTAATAAGTCTGTTTTTAATCATTCCATCCGATTCTTTTTTTCCAAGTTTAAAAAGGTGATGCATGAACTCGTGAACCATGGTGTATTTTTCCGAATCGTTCAAAACCACTATCATATTTTCTGAATATGCAAAATCTGTAAGACTTTGGACTGTTTCACTTGGCATATAGATTCCCAAAAGTGACGAGTCTGGGTCTTCCGACTGCGTATCCCCTTCTATTTCACGGAACTTTTTTTCAATTAAAGTTGGCGCATTAGGCAGCGTTCCAGTAAACAAACATCCTATTGTCTTATTTTTTCGCTTATCAACTTTATAAAAGGTCACACCTGTCAGCGCAGAAAAACGCAAGACTTCCGCCCCGCTCGCACTCCCTACTGAATTAAACAAGTTCTGGTCATAGGGCTTATTAAAAGCTGCAGATTGTATATTTGGTGCCGGTAACGAAGACGGCGCCATCTCACCCTCATTAAAGCCGTATAAACAAGACGCTGCGTTGGCATCATGTTTACCGACAAGTTCGCTGGGCGCGCTTGAACCGCCGCCGCAACCGCTTAATAAGACCGCTGTAATGAGAGCTAATAGATTTATTCGCACTCTAACTCATCTACATAAATATTATCCAATGGTAATTTGTCTTCATCGGATAAAGTCATTTTAACTAACGCCTTATCACTGCGCCAAACATCTGGTCGAATTTGCACATTCCAAAAGTTATAATTAGTCCCTGTAAACGCAAAGCAACGCAATCCGGGCTGATTCTCAGCAGAAATACATTTTCCCGACATATCTATAGTTATTGCTGACTCAGGTCCTGCTAATTGAAATATATATTTAACATCCATATCTAATAAATAACCCGCCTGAAGACGATCTGAAGATCTAAACTTCACTTCAGTTACGGCCATATCTTTTTCTTTAGTTATAAGTGGATTCTTCGATTTACAATTTAACTCATTAGCTTGCGCCGCAGTTAACACTAAAGTCGTTAATAAAAATAATACCTTATTCATAATTGATCGCTCCTTTAATTAAGAAGAAGAACCTATCATTGAGTATTTATTGAAGCAATTTCATTTTAGGGTACCGAATTAATTACCAGACTGTCTTAAGCTTTTACACCGTAATCGATCAGATCCAACATAAGCAGCTTGACGCCTTGTTTAAATTAAAAGCTACTTGCCGAGCGTGCCAGGAAAGTTCAGACTGGCCTCATTCATGAAAAAGTTTTTAGCTGTTTTCTTTGTTCTTATTGGTCTTACTGTGCTGGTCGCACCCGGGATTCATGATTTATTAGCTTTAGAAACTCATTGTGAATCCACTGCAGACTGTTCCGATAATAGCAATGAAGATTGTCATCGTTGTCATATAACACACCTGGCAGTTATATTTTCGGAAACTCCTACTCCTACGCTTTTATTTGATACTCAAAAATTTCATTTTATGAATTCGCATTTGTTTTATTCTTTTAGCTCTCAGCTCTTTCGACCTCCGATTATATAGTCATAATCTAGAAAAATTATTTTTAAGTATTAGCTCGCTAAAATCCTTAAGGAGGATTCTTTGTTAAATGCTATTATTCGATACGCCTTAAACAACAGACTATTGGTCGTGGCTATTTCCGCGATGGTCATTGTTTACGGTGCACTGACAGTCAAAGATTTATCCATTGATGTCTTTCCAGATATCACCAAACCCACAGTTACTATTTTAACTGAAGCTCATGGGATGGCGCCAGAAGAGGTTGAGACCCGCGTGACCTTACCCATTGAAAATTATTTAAATGGCTTACCGGGAATTGAGCGTGTGAGGTCACAGTCCGGCATTGGGTTGTCGGTTATTTATCTAGAGTTCGAATGGGGATCTGATATTTATCGAAACCGGCAACTGGTTCAAGAAAAGTTGAATTTAACTCAAGAACTTTTGCCAAAAGACATTCGGCCGATGATGGGCCCCATCGGGTCTTTGATGGGACAAATTCAACAGATCGCCGTCACCACTGAAGACAATAGCACCGATCCTATGGAGTTGCGAAATATTGCCGAATGGATTATTCGCCCACGCCTTATGACAATTCCGGGAGTCTCACAAGTGATTTCCATTGGCGGAGGACTTAAGCAATACCAAATCATGGTCTCTGCAGAAAAAATGAATCAGTATCAACTTTCGATCGAGCAGGTGGATAAACAAATTTCCCAGATCAGTCAAAACACCACCGGCGGTTTTTTAGAAAAAGATGGACGAGAGTTTTTAGTCCGAAATATCGGAGTTGTGGATGGTATCGACGATATTAAAAAAACCTTGGTTGGTCTGCATTTTGGTCGTCCTGTACTTATACAAGATATTGCGGAGGTTGCAGCTGCCCCACGACTAAAACGCGGGGATGGCAGCTTTAACGGAAAGCCCGCGGTTATTATGACCGTACTTAAACAACCCACAGCTGATACGGTTTTAATATCTGAGAATATTGCTAAAGCTATTAATGAGCTTCGCCCCAGTCTTCCCGTAAACGTTATCGTGAATCCAGATGTATTTAAACAGGCGGATTTTATCAAAGCTTCTATATCCGGAATTTTTGGGAAACTTCAATGGGGAACGATATTAGTTTTCGTTGTGTTATTTATTTTTCTAGCTAATTTGCGTATGTCAGTGATTACCCTTACGGCCATTCCACTTTCGTTTTTAGCCACGGCCATTATATTTAAATTTTTTGGATTAAATATCAATACGATGACTCTGGGTGGATTAGCCATAGCTATCGGTGAATTAGTGGATGATTCTATTGTTGACGTTGAAAATGTTTTTAGACGTCTGCGGGAAAATGCTCGAAGCGTAAATCCACGGTCAACTTTGAAAGTTATTTTTGAGGCCTCCAGTGAGGTCAGAAATTCTATCGTTTTAGCAACAGTAATTATTATCTTAGTTTTTTTGCCTTTATTTAATTTAACAGGCTTAGAAGGTCGATTGTTTGCGCCCCTGGGTATCGCTTATTTAACGGCTTTAGTAGCCTCTCTGGTGGTATCTTTAACGGTGACACCGGTTTTGTGTTCTTATTTCTTAAAAGGAAAACTAAAAAATCACCAAGACACGCTCTTTGTAGCTTATCTTAAAAAAATGGATCAAAATATTTTGGTGTGGGCCTTACCAAGATCTAAACTGGTGTTGGTGACTTCATCAATTATATTACTAATATCCCTTCTATTGCTCCCTTTTATGGGGCGAGATTTTCTGCCTAAGTTTAACGAAGGTACAGCGATGATTTCGGTGGCTGCCTTACCTGGTATAAGCTTGACTGAGTCTAATAAAATGGGCGCGCGCGCTGAAGAAATTATGCTGGCAACTCCAGAAATTAAATCCGTTTCACGACGAACCGGTCGCGCCGAACTGGACGAGCACGCCGCTGGAGTTAATATCAGCGAAATCGATGTAGACTTCAAAGAAAAGGGACGCCCCCGTGAAGTGGTCTTAAATGAAATTCGCGGTAAACTAAAAACTGAGTTTCCCCAAGCTGGAATTAATGTGGGACAACCTATCTCTCATTTGATTGATCATATGCTTTCAGGCGTCAGTGCCGCTTTAGCCATTAAAATTTTTGGACCAGATCTAACAACTTTACGAGAAAAATCCATCGAACTCGAGGCCGCCATTAAAGATGTTCCAGGATTAGTCGATCTTCGAATTGAACAGCAAGGGCTTATTCCGCAGGTAAAAATTCACGTTTTACGCGAAGAAGCTGCTCGCTTTGGTTTAAGCGCCGGTGAAATTACTCAATTGCTGGAAACCGCTTTCAACGGCGAAGCAGTGGCTCAAATTCTTGAAGAAACCCGTATTTATGATGTGTTCTTCCAGTTTGACAAAAAATCTCGGGGATCAATGGAGGACATGGAAAATACAGTTTTGAAGATTCGGCCCGATGGACGAAAAATTTTATTAAAAGATGTGGCAGATGTCTATGAGACTACCGGACCTAATGAAATTAACCGCGAGAATAATCAACGCCGTATTGTGATCAGCGGAAATGTCAGTGGTAGAGATTTAGGAAGTTTAGTTTCTGAAATACAAAATCGCGTTAAAGAAAAAGTACAACTACCTGAAGGTTACTATGTCGTTTACGGTGGACAGTTTGAAAGCCAGCAAGCGGCTACGCGCAAAATTTTAATTTTCGGAGCTATTTCGCTTATTGGCATTGCTTTACTTTTATTTTCTCATTTTAGATCTAAAGCCATCGTCCTGCAAATCATGGCCACAATACCGTTGGCTTTCATTGGTGGCATAGTTTTACTGTTTATTGCCGAACGCACTATTACCGTGGCCAGCCTTGTAGGCTTTATCACCTTATGTGGGGTAGCGTCGCGGAATGGAATAATGATGATCTCACATTATCTGCATCTAATGAAACATGAAGGAGAAAAATTCTCGCGCGAGATGATCATTCGCGGCTCTCAAGAACGTTTAGTGCCTGTAATGATGACAGCTTGTGTAACGTCTTTAGCGCTTCTCCCTTTAGTCTTTGCCAAGGGACAACCCGGAAGCGAAGTCCTTCATCCTGTCGCCGTAGTTATCGTCGGAGGGCTTATCAGCTCGACACTTTTAGATATTATTGTGACCCCAACCCTATTTTATTTTTTCGGTAAAAAATCAGCGGAAGAATATGTTAACCAAAACACAGAAAAGGAAATCCTATGAAAAAAACTGCGCTCTTGTTAATTTTAGGCCTAAGTTCTATATTCTCACTTTCGGCTTTTGCTCACGAAGGCCATGATCACGATGCACCAACAGGGGTGGCTGCTCCAAAAGGCGGAATCATTAAATCTTTAGAGAATGTGCACATCGAAGTTGTGGGCCGCGGTAAAGAACTTAAAATTTATTTTTACAACCAAGACATGAAACCTGAAGCAATTAAGTCGTATACAGTAACAGCTATGACTCAATTACCGCGAACTAAGAAGCAAGTCAGCTTACCTTTAATATCCAAAGACACTCACTTTGAAGGGACTTATGATGCGAATAATACGCATCGCTACACTTTAATTTTAACCATCAAAGATCCCAAAGAGGTACACAGCGATAAGCTGACGTACACAATTGAACCTAAAAAATAATTGCCGGAGAACTTCATGTTTATATTATCACTTATTTTCACTTTGCTTTTGGCCGGCACCGCCATAGCTCAGGAAAAAATCTCTGTTAACTTTAATGAACTCAATCACCTGCTTGAAACCAGAAGTCAGAAGATTCAAGCCGCCCTTCTAGAAAAAGAAGCTGCTGACTTACGCCAAGGAAACTTATGGCGATCTTTTTTACCAAAGCTAATGGTGTATGGACGCTTAGAAAATTATAAAATTGAAAGCCGCGACTGGCGAGAGCAACCTGCCTCCGGAGCAGAGATCAGTTTAAATCTTTTCAATGGCAGTCGTGATTGGCTGGAATCTGAATATCGCACTATTGATTATCAAGCAAAGTCTAATGAAGCTCTTCGTATCAACGCTGAAGAACTTCAATCCCTACGTCAACTTTACTGGGAGATAGTTTATACTCAGGAAAAAATAGTACTCCTTGAATCTATGCTTAAGATAAATGGGCAAAATCTTAATGCGGCAGCACGGCGAATTCGCAGCGGTGTCGCAACTTCTTCTGATCGCATCGAATTTGAAATGAAAGATGTCGATTTGAAACGTGATCTATCGGCATCGAAACTAAAAATGGACGCCTTAAAAAGAAATTTCAGAGTAATGACCGACTTAGATGAAAAAACTCATCTAATTTTTCCAACTAATTTGGATCATGATCATGATTTTATTTCAAATCTTAAGATTGATACCAAAGCTTATGATTTTTTGATTAAAGAAGTCGAACTTGAAAGTCGCAAAAAAGATGTCTTAGCGAAGAAAAGTTCACGGGGTTGGTGGCCCTCGGTAGAAGCCTTTGCTGCTCACAACACCTTTAAAGAGCGCCCTGAATCTGAAACGGAGATTGTTTCTGATCAAACGAAATCTGAAACACTTTATGGGTTAAAAATGACTGTTGATCTTTTCAGTGGTTTAAATTCGCACCGTGAGGGAGCTGCACTTTCTAAAGAATCTGCCGCAGCCCGGAAACTGGCGAATTTAAAGCGAAAAGAAATAGGGGTTGATGCACTTAACGAAATTGAAGACCTTAAATTTCAACACAGTCAAATTCATGATGCCGAAAGCAATATCGAACGCGCTGAAAAATATTATAAACTAACTCAGTCAGAGTATTCTCGTGGTGTAAAAAACTCTCCGGACGTGTTAGGCGCCTCAGAGCGATATTTTGATAACCAATTAAAACGTTTGGAAATTATTCGTGATTTTCAATTGGCTAAAGCTCATGTATTTTTTAAGCTAGGCCAGTAACCGCTTCAGTCCTGTATAATGGACCTGGAACAAGAATAGTTTCGTTAGAAAGCTCATGATTTTAAGCTTTTACACCGTAATCCATCATAATGGTGGCCTCGCCCTTAAGAACAACCTCATTATTTTGGTTACGAGCTTTGGTTTCGATAGTTCCGAAGCCGCGCGCTTTGTGAAGCTTGGTGACTTCAAAATCGAATGTGACTTCATCGTCGATATAAACAGGTTTTACAAACTTAAGGGTTTGGGCCAAATAAATTCCACCGGAGCCAATAGTTTCATTTAAATAACGAGAAACTAATGCCCCTAAAATCATACCGTGTGCGATGCGTTTTTTAAAAATAGTTTTAGAAGCATAGTCATCATCCAGATGAATCGGATTGTAGTCGCCAGACATCTCGGCAAACTGATGGACCATTTTGTCCGTCACTTTATGTGTTACACTTTTTTTATAGCCTACATCTTTTCGTTCTTGTTGTTCTTGTTCCATGACACTGGTTATAGAATATTAGCGGCTAACTCTGCAAGCTCAGAACGTTCACCTTTTGTTAATGTGACGTGAGCGGCTATGTTTTGGCCCTTAAATCTTTCAACAGCATGAGTCAGGCCCGAGTTCGCCGAATCTACATAGGGATTGTCGATTTGGTAAACATCTCCTGTTAAAATAATTTTAGTTCCGCTTCCCGCGCGAGTGACTATAGTTTTAATTTCATGCGGAGTTAAATTTTGTGCTTCGTCCACAATAAGATACTGCTTAGGTATGCTTCGGCCACGTATATAAGTTAAAGGCTCGATGTTAAGCATACCTTGGTTGATAAGCTCCTGCGCACGCCCCGAGGCTTTTTTATCTGCCCCCATCAAAAATTCAACATTGTCAAAAATAGGCTGCATCCAAGGATTCAATTTTTGTTCGATATCTCCAGGTAAATAACCAATATCTCTTCCCATAGGAAAGATAGGCCGCGAGACCAATAATCTTTGATATTTACCTTCATCTAAAGTTTTAAATAATCCTGCAGCTATGGCTAAAAGAGTTTTACCTGTTCCCGCCTTACCTACTAAAGAAACCATTTTAATTTCATCATTCAGCAGAGCATCTAAAGCAAAGCTTTGCTCGACGTTACGGGCGTGAATTCCCCAAATACTGTCAGGCGGACTTAGCAACGGAACAATGGCACTTTCTTGTTTTGCAAAACGCCCAATGGCAGAATGATTAGGATTCGATTTGTCTTTTAAAATAACATATTGATTATGATAAAGTTTTACATCAACAGTGACTTTTTTATCTTTATAAAACTGATCAATAGCTGCAGGATTTACTTCGATCTCTAGATAACCTTCATACATCTCTTCTTGATTAGTATCTGAGTTGTCATAATCTGTGGCATAGATCCCATAAACGTCGGCTTTGATACGCAAATTAATATCTTTAGAAATCAGTTCTACTTTAGTTCGTGGGTGCTGCTTTTGAAGAGCCAATGCTGTACTTAAAATTCTGTTGTCGGCTTTAGTTTGATCTAAATCGCTGAAGCCTGAAACATTCATATCCGTGGTAATATAAACATAAGTTTCGTGGTTATCAATTTGTACACCTTGGGCCAAACTTCCTTTACCGCGAAGAACATCTACGAAACGACTAAACTGACGAGCATTGCGCCCGTTCTCTCCTTGATCGCGTTTAAACTTGTCAACTTCTTCGATAACGGCAAAGGGAATATGAAGATCTACATCGCCAAATTTTAATAATGCAAAAGCGTCAAATAGAATGACGTTAGTGTCTAAGACAACTTTACGTCTTTTTGTTTTCGTAGTCGTTGCATTTCCGTTTGATGCCAAAAAAGCCTCCTGTTATCGTGAAGAATCTTATATGTAGCACATCACTATGCTATAATAAATTCGACAACAAGAGGTGAGTAAAGTCACCATATCTTTTAAACTATGAATTATAACTTTTGCTAAGACGTACGCGTAACCATCAAGTCACCAGTATCAGTTTTTAATCCAATGCTAGCAGACTCTACAAACCTAACGAAATGCTGAAGCGCAACATTGTCGTCATTGTTTTTCAAATAAGATGTTCCGTGACGAATGACTTCCATTTCTGGGTCTGGCGTTACATGTTTAATAGAAACTTGAATGGGAAAATAAGATTTCTGGTTGAGATAAATGCGCAAGGTAACTTCCTCGCCCACTTTAAAACTGCCGTAAGCTTGTTCAACATCAAAAGAAATACCCTCTTCAGATATGTCATGGATATCTACTTTAAGCAGACCCTTCTCTGGTAAAACCACCATAGAACTGACCAACTCGGTAAGTATTGTTCTTTTCACTTGTCGTCTTTCGTGAAACAGCATTTTTTGCTTTTTTTCCGCTAGATTAACGATGGAGTCTTGCGCGTGGGCAGTACTGCCAACAGTCGCATCCGTAGGCTCTTTAACAGCAGTGTTAGTTGTTTTTAAACGCGGAACTAAATCTATAACTTTACTCACTTTTGACCCCCGCCAAAATGACCCGATTTTTGACTTAAAACAATTGTTTAACTGTTATCTTATCGGTAGAATCCGTCTTAACTTGAGGCAGACAGCCTGGACAAAGCGGCTGATCTTCAAAAAAACACATGAAGAGATTAGGTATAGCACTTTTTTTAAGTCTTTTATTTCACCTGGCTCAGGTAGGGCTAGTTTCAGTCTGGCCTATCGACCTATCGTATCAGAATGAAACGGATTTACCCATAGAGTTTGAGGTGGTTGAAACACCGGTCAATGAGAAAAATGAGAAGCCTATTGTAAAAACTGTTCAAAACAAACAGCAAGCAGCTATCAATGAACCTGCTGATTTTTTTTCCGAGGAAACGAATCGCACGACAACTCAAACTCGAGCTCGCGACTTTGGACAATTTCAAAGTGGCCACGCAACGAACTCAAACCGGCTACAACAAAATAGCGACGCCAACGCGGTTCATCCCGCTTTCGATCCCGATGGGAATCAGTTCCGACAACAGCTGAACATGCCTTCACAGTCCGAATATCGCCTACCTAACGATATTCAAATGGGAAGCGCTACCAACTTAAATACTGATGCTCATATTTATGGTTCATTCTATAATCGCGTGACTGACTTGTTTTATATTCGTTGGGTGCAAAAACTTGACAGCATCTGGCAACGACTATCGATGGAGACTAAGCTAAAGCTATCAGGGCGAGTATGGTCCACTGAGGTAGAGATATGGCTAGATTCCTCAGGCAAGTATCAACGCGGTCTAGTCATGAAGAAGTCTGGATTCCCACCGTTTGATAACGCGGCCATTTTTGCTTTTCAGGACGCAGGATTTTTCCCTAACCCGCCCCGGGCTAAGGTTGAGTCTGATGGGTTTATACGTCTTAAGTATAGAATTAATATTCACATTCGATAATTCATAAAGACTCTCGCGTAAGCGCGATAAACTATCTATATGCATATATGGAAAACACTGCTTATATTTATTTTTTGCTACTCGCCACTTTCATATGCTTTAGTCACTGAAATTGGCGTTAACTATGGTTATCAAAAGAAAACGTTCAACGCGAACAATTATTATCAGTCGGAATCTAAAACGGCCACTTTATCTCTTTACTTTTGGGAACGCGTTGCCTTAGAGTTCGGCTATACGGACTCTTTTTATGAAAGCCAAGAAAGTGATGCGACCTCGACGCGAGTTATACAGCAATCCTCAAAAGCAACGGGAGTAGATTTAATTTATGTCTTTGCAGATAAAACAGCAATGGTTCAACCCTATATAAAAGGTGGAACTTCATACATTGCGAAAAAAAAACAAGTTCGTTACGTTAATGCGGATACCATTGATATTCCTACCAAAGATGGCATGGCTCCTAGTTACGGCCTAGGTGTTAAAATTAAATTTTCAGAACGGTTCTCATTCAAGCTCGGATATGACGTTTGGAAAACCCCTTTAGATGATGGTGACTCAGCCGATGACTCCTCTTTTAAGGCCGGCATCTCAATGTATCTATGATAAGACTGTTTGGCTTCATTTTTACTGCATTGTTTTTTTTTAGTGGTTGCCAGTTGGGTTACTACTTTAGCTCCGCAAAAAATCAGCTGACTATGATGAGTCAACGCGAACCTGTCGAATATGTTTTAAAAAACCACCCGCTGACTGACGATCAAAAAAATAAACTTCTGTTAGCCCAAAAAGCACGGGTTTTTGCTTTTGAAAAACTTAAACTGAAGCAGACTGATAATTATTCCACCTATATTGACTTGGGACGTCCTTATGTCAGTTGGGTAGTTCACGCTGCTGAGAAATGGGAAATGAAAAACTATGAGTGGTCTTACCCCATCGTTGGAAGAATGCCTTACAAAGGATTTTTTTCAGAAGAAGCTGCAAAAAATGAAGCGCGAATTATGACGCAAAAAGGCTATGATGCTTACGTTCGCGGAGTTTCCGCATACTCCACATTAGGGTGGTTTGAGGATTCAATTTTATCATCAATGCTAAGATACAAAGAGCATGACTTAGTGAATACAATTATCCACGAAATTGTACACACTACAATTTACATTAAAAATAATGCCGACTTCAATGAAAAGCTGGCCGTGTTTATAGGCGCTAAAGGTTCAGAAATGTTTTACCAACAACTTGAAGGTGAACATTCTAAAACTCTGGACCTTATAAAAAAAGAGAACGAAGATGAGGCTTTATTTGCTAAGTTTATTTCCGAAGAAATAAAAAAAATGACTATATGGTATGATGAAAACAAAGAACTAAAAAATGAAAGTGCACGAGAAGCTCGATTGGCTCAAATCGTTGAACAATTTACTTTGCGTCTTAAGCCCCAGCTTAAAACTAATGCTTATCAAAGATTTGAAAAAGAAAAAATGAATAATGCCAGATTAGGGCTATATAAAACGTATATGGAAGACTTAGAAAATTTTGAAATTCTTTATCAAAAGTTGAATCAAGACCTATTAAAATTTATAGAGGTCGTTAAAACTTTAGAAAAATCCAAGGACCCGGAAGCTGATTTGAAACAACTGTAACTAACGACAGGCTGGATACTTCTGAAGCAGCGTCTTAACATCAGTTCCTCTATTCAGTTTTTGCCAATAGCTTCTTGTGTTAAATATTTTTTTTCGACTGTTAAGTTGCTGATTCATTATCGCAACTGCGCAACCTGCATTATTGTCAAACGTACTCATGTTTTTCTTACCAGGACACGGAACTGGACGATAGGAACGTAGGCTTTGTTGGTCTTCCATCTGGAAATCTCCGACAGCTACTCCATTGACTCCCTGTGCTCGGTTATCCTTGCCGCAAGTGGCTTCATCCAGTGCCAAAGCTGCCCAGAACCAAACCCAAAAATGGGTTTTTTGATCTTTTGAAAAGCTTGAAAAACGAGGACAAACTGTGGCCATATCTTGGCTTGGTTGTGCTTGATAGAACTGAGGATACTTAGACATTAAAGCTTCAAGCTTTCGTCCTTTTACACCGAATTGCCCGCTGGTATTATGAATATACTCATTACAATTTGCTGTTCTCTTATTAGACTTAAAATAACTGTTTCTTAACGGATAAGCCTCAAAAGATCCTTTACACCCTGATCCCACGCAACCACCTATTTTACCTACTACACGTCCAGACACTCCTTTTGAAAGCTCAGAACTTCTTTGAGCCAACACTGAATCAGTCAAAACAACTATAAAGGTAAAAAGTAAAAAATTAATCATTACTTTTTCCCCTTAGCCAGTTTTAAATAACAAGTGGATTTTTTTTCTTCCTTATCTTTCTTTTGAGCATATTGAATGACAATCTCATTTTTTTTGAAATTTACTTTGTATTCTGTAAAGACAGAATCTTTTTCATTTTTACATTTCTGATTAATAGTTTTATGAATTTGCATGTCTTTAAAGATCGTGTCAGTTCCATATTCACAACCCGTGGATGTACCTGTTTCTTTAATGACACCTTTATTCAATTGATCAAAAAAAACATGCGGACCAAAACGTAAAACGTTCTCTTGTGTTTCCGGATGTTTGTCCCAATCGGGGCTATCCAAGTTATCACAAATTTCGCCTTTGGATTTAGTGGAATTGACTTCGAAATGCGTAATATCGATATTGATTTGTTTTTTAAGATCAAAAGTTGTGCTGTAGGCGGTCGAGCTTATAACGAAAACCAGTAGAAAATTTTTTAACATCACTAAGTACTCCAATAGATACGTACCTATCGGAAGAAAGCACTGTTAACTTAAAATATTTTTATATGATGAAACTAGATAATGGTCGATGTCAAAACATCCTTGTCTGACATTGAATTTATAGAGGTGATTTTTTATTTGAGTGCAACTTAATAGATCCTTCTTCTAGATTAATTCCCGGTTCTAGAAACACCCACGGCTTTGACCACTTTATATTTTGATCAGACCCTTGAGTTTCAATTTCTGTATGTTGAATCGCAGCCATAATGTTAGTTTGCATATTTTCATAAAACATAGGGTCCGAAGGAAGATGAACTTTATCTTCTTTCTTTAAAGTTTCTTTTAATAATGTATCTACGTAAAATCTTTTGCCTTTCATTCCGCCTCCGCAAATTTAGTACTCATTGGACCCATTGTTGCCGTCGTATCCACTCCCCAAGTCTGAAGATCAACACGGCTTTGAAATACACTTTTTAACTTAAGGAGTGCGTGTCGATAATTAGCCTTTGCTGTGTCATACGGACATTGCATAATTTCTGCAATTTCAGCAAAACTTAAATCCTCGTACACACGTAACACTAAAGCTGTTTTTTGTTTGAATGGCAACTTGTCGACTTCTTTCTGTAAAACATCTCCAAGTGCATTACTTATTAAACCTTTATCAGCTGTAGCCTCTACTCCTATTTCAATGTCATTAATATCCGTGAAATGATACTTATTTTCTCTGAGTTTGTTTCGGGCCACATTAACAGCAATCTGAAACAGCCAGCTTTTAAACGTTGCTCGAGCCTCGAAAAGATTTAGCTTCTCATAAGCTTTTATAAAAGCTTCCTGAACGATATCTTGTGCTAAATCAGTATCTTTCATAAATCTCATACTCAAGCGAAGTAATCCCTTCTGATGTCGTTTTACAAGTTCTGAGTAAGATGACCTATCTCCATTACGGACATCGTCTACGATCTGTAGATCCGTCTTCATCTCACCGGACATTCTTCTGTCAATTTCACTACCCATTGACACTCCCCATCTTTGATACGGTTAATCGTTTAAAAACTTTTTTTCGATTACGCCTATCGTTAAGCCTGGATTACTCCAGAATCTTTCCGACACTTAGACTTATATAAAGCAAAGAAAAGGCCATAAAAGTGGTGCCAATCTGGTGTGCTTATATAGATTGATGACAGTTTTTTAAGAAATTTAACTATTAATTACCAGATATGACTCTATTTCGGCCATTTTGCTTACTCTGATACAGCGCCTTATCAGCTCGCTCATACAATGTTTCCCAGGTATCGTTGGGCTTTTTAACAGAAACACCGACAGAAATCGTAACGCTTATCTGTTTTTGCTCAAACTTAAAAATATGAAATTCTACCGTTTGTCGTATCCGTTCGGCTACTTCTAATGCGGTTTTTAAATTGGTCGACTGCAAAATCAAAACAAACTCTTCCCCACCGTATCGAGAAAAATAATCATTCACTCGCACCAATCTTGAGTGCATAAGTGAGCCTAACTCCTTAAGAACGTAGTCACCGCACTGGTGACCATGGGTATCATTAATTTTCTTAAAAAAATCAATATCAAATGTAATTACCGCTAAGGGTTCAGATAAAACATCAGACCGACGAAGAATCTCCGGCGCTTTTTCCATCAATGCACCCTTATTAAATGCACCCGTTAACGCATCTTTTTGTGCTTTATCAAAAATTTGTTGATGAGAAAGAGACTCTACATTGCCCTTTTCTAGATACTTGAAAATAACTTGACCTGTTTTAATTTGATCATTGTTGGATAGTTTTCTAGGTACCATAGGAGGGATCGCTTGATTATTAACTAAAGTTTTATTCGTAGAACCCATATCTACAATGAAAACATCCATTCCGCTTAAAACTATTTTTGCATGCGAACGACTTAAAGAATTATCAGCGATGCTGATCTCAACATCATTAGAACGACCAACAACAATTTCATTTTTCGTAATCAGCCACTGCTTACCCACATAACCAGCAGGACCTACTAAAACCACAATAGCTGGAGGAACATCATCGGCAGCCCGCATCTTACCTTTAAAAGTGTCGCTGGAAACTATACTGGTTTTATCAGATGCATTTTCGGACATTTTTATATTATGATAGATTTCATTTTTCCTGACAACGAATCAAAACTGTCACGGACTAGACTTTCGCCTGAACTTTTATGTCTCACCACGATATAGGCACTCCGTCTGAGCAGTTTCAGATACATTCACTTCTGTCAGTAGCGGTATTTTTTTAATAACTTGTTCGTAAATCCATTTAGCCAACATTTCTGACGTAGGATTCTCCAGACCAGGCACCTCATTAAGCACGCGGTGATCTATTTTTTCTAGGATCGGTTTCACGACATTGGAAATATCGTTATAATCCATCACCCAACCTAGTTTCGGATGCACAGTACCTTTAAATGTCAATATTATCTTAAAACTATGACCATGCATTCTCGAGCAAGGATGAGCTGAATCTAGATGCGGTAGAAATCGAGCCGATTCGATCTGAAAGTGCTGTTTTAACTCTATCATACTAAGCGACCACCACATCTTCTTCAATACGATGAAAACCCTTCCACTCTTTCAGACGACCATGGGGCTCTTGGTCGCCATCAGCATAATCGAAAACAACGTAAGTCAGTTTAGTAATTTTTCCCAAAGAATCTAAGTCCAACGAAGTAATTTCTGTCCACGTACCTGTATTAAAGTATTCTTTTTTAGTTCCCCATTTTTTGTACTGGTAAACATGAGTATGCCCGAACACCACTGAATGAACGCGATCATCTGACAAAATTTTTCGCGCAGATAAGCTTAGATCAGGCATCAAAGACGTACTTAAAAAAGTACGCACGACCTTACGGAAAGACCAATTGTATTTCTTGTCCGGAGAAATAAGTATTCGATAAAAATATTTGAAAAACAAACCTAACATCACGATTAAAATCTTGGGCTCGCTCAGCAGTACCCATTTTATCATCATACCAAAAGGACGTATCTTATCGATATGAGGATAACGTTCCTTGACTCTCATGACGTACTCAATAAAGAAATGTGACCCTAATGGCAAATTAAGTATTGGTTCTAATAACCCTTGCTTGATGAATAATTTACGAGGATCTACACGATTAACAGCTTCATGCATATGTCCATGCTCAACATGAATACCGTCAACTAGGTAAACTATATTCTTATACTGCAATGGCTTTCCAATAAATTGATCTAAATAATCGCGACAGCCCTGAAACATCATCGGTTGATCATGATTTCCGATAACGTACGTAATTTTTCTGTAGGGCTGAGATAAAAATTCTCCCATAGCTTTAAATACAGACTCGTGTCCGTTCAGTATAGCCTTAAGAATATCGACAGCTATAGACTCCGTGATTGTAGTTAGAAAATGACTTTTATAATCCACCTGAAGAAAATTAAGAAAATCGCCATTAATAATGATTTCTACATCATAGTCCCGAAATGCACCTGTCGAGTAGTATTTAACAAATTCAACAAGTTTCTCCGCAAAGTAAAACTCTTCAAAGGAATTAAGACGTCCATCCTCCAAAACTCGTCCACGCCCCAAATGAAGATCACTGACGAGTAATTTCATTTTCCTGGATGGCCTTCGGACTTCTTCACTCATACTAATCTACTTTTTTTAAAGGCGTTTTATTTTCTTCCTGAAGCTCTAAGTTTGCCATAGCTAAACGTAGTGCACGAGTTGTTCTTTTAAAAGAGTCTTGGTTAACCTCAAGCGCGCGATTGAGCTCTACGCATTTCTGTCTAAAACTGTCTACTTCAAGCTGTAATTGATCAATTTTACGACGAGCCTCTAAAATCTGCTCATCTTTGTTTCTAACAAGTGCGTTCTTCTCAGCCCGAATAAGCTCTAAACGATTTTCTAGCTCCCGTTCTCGAACACGAATCTTTTTCATGTCAAATCTTAAGCGTGAATCTAATTCTTCAATTTTCATTTGTGCTTTTTGCAACTCAGTATCCTTACGATTGAGCTGACTTTTCAATAAAGCTATTTCACTTTTAAACGATCCTTCCAAGTCGCCGCGGTCATTTTTATATTCATAAACCTGCGCGGTCAGCAAATCTGATCTTTCTTTTAAAATTTCTGACGCTGAAATTAACTCTTCATTTTGTTGACGAAGTTTTTCGTTTTCTTTTTCCAAATCTAAAATCTTACTTTGAGCTATTTTTAAATTTTCAGCTTGAGCGAGGTTGGAATCAGTTGCCCCCCAGCCACCATATCCTGATGAACCAGCACCAGATTGTCCTACTGAAATTTTAATATCGTTATCGTCTTTTTGATAACGACGATTTGAATAACCCGCAACTGCCAGAGTACGCTCGTTTTCCATGAACCCATGCTGAGATTTTTCTTCTGTTGCCATTGCAACTGTTTTATCATTACTATTCTCATGTATGTTCAGCGACGGCTCTGCAAGCGGTTCTGGTTCTGGTAAAGTCTCTTTATTCTCAACCAATTTAATTTCAAATGCAGTGGTCGGCGCAGAATCAGCAATATCCTCAACCACGATTTCAGTCTCGCCACCTGCTTCAGGCGTTTCACTATTGTTGAAAGCGCTTTCCCCAAAGTTTAGATCTAATAAACCAAAATCGCTGTCCTGGCCAATTTCAATATTTTCCGTGCTCTCTGAATCTTCTGAAGTAATAGTTGTTTTCTCGATAGACTCGTCATCTTTATCCACGAGTTTTAAATCCGCCATAAGCGAGGCCATTAAATCTTCTGATGTATTGTTTTTTTTAGGCTGACTCATACTGAGCTTTTATCGGCCTTATAGAGTGCAACCTTTAGTCAAAAGCTACCAGTTTTAAGTATTTACCCCTCTAAAGTCGTCATACGGATCAGATCTTGGTTCAGTCGTTCGAACTGAGCCGGCGACAAGTCGAGCAGAGCTTTAAGACTAAAGTCCTGTATGGTCTGGCTGGACATCACAGTCCCCGCTAATACAGCGCGCTTTAGATCAGACCAGCTAGGTTGACCTTGAACATTTTTAACGAGATATCCAAAAAATCCACCGGCAAAGCTATCCCCGGCCCCAGTAGGGTCGACCACATTAGAAACCGGTAAAGCCGGACTTTGGAAGTAACCTTTTTCAGGACTATACATAGTCACTCCATACTCACCTCGTTTAATAACCACGTAACGAGGGCCCATTTTTGATATTTTTTCAATAGCTGTGATCGTGTTGTTTTCTTGAGTCAACATTTTTACTTCGGTCTCATTCATAAATAGAATATCAACTTTTTTAATGACCTCTAACAAATCACTTTGTTTAGAGTTGATCCAAAAATTCATACTGTCCATACCCACAAAAACAGGGTTCGATATCTGGGACAAAACTTTGAGTTGTAAAGTCGGATCGATATTCGCTAAAAAAATATGAGAACTTTGAGTATAAGACACAGGAATTTCAGGATTAAAGTGAGCAAAAACATTTAGTTCTGTTTTTAAAGTGACCGCTTCATTAAGATCGTTTTCATACGTGCCCTCCCAATGAAAAGTTTGTCCCTCAACGACTTGCAGGCCTTGCAAGTCAATTTTACGTCTAATTAAAATCTCTTTATCTTCTTTTGCGTAGTCAGTTCCTACGACTCCAACTACTCGCACCGGAGAGAAAAGACTGGCTGCCACTGAAAAATAGTTCGCAGAACCTCCTAAAGATTTTTTAGCTGAGCCTGCCGGTGTCTTTACTGAATCATATGCTAGGCTGCCGATGACTAAAACTTCTGACATGAGTTCCTCCGATTTTAGAGTTAGAAATATCCATTCTTTCAGGGTGATCAATTTTTGTCGCTAACTGTCCGCATGCCGCAAAAATATCGCGCCCCATCGTTCGTCTTAACAATACTTGTGCGCCTAATCTCATGGCTTCTGTATGAAAAGCCTGAACTGTTTCATCAGAAGGTCGTTCATAATCAGATCCAGGATGTTCGTTAAAAGGAATGATATTTATTTTACAAGGAACATCTTTTAAAAGCTTGACTACCTGACGAGCATGTTCAATTTGATCCGTAATACCCTTTAGTAATACGTATTCCATAGTAATTTTCTCGCCGGTCGCACGATAGTAGCGCTTACACTCTTCAAGTAAATCCTTTAGAGGATATTTTTTATTAATAGGCATAACTTGAGATCGCACTTCATCATTATAAGCGTTCAAGCTTACAGCCAATCTAACTTTCGCATTGGCCACTTTATACATTTCAGGAATAATTCCAGAGGTTGAAACTGTGATTTTTTTTAATGATAAATTAATCCCCCACGGAGAATGAATGACATCAATAGATTTGAAAACTTCGTCCGAATTATCTAATGGCTCACCCATGCCCATAAAAACAATATTTGATATGCGACGACCTAGGCCCTCTTTTTGTAAAGAGTCATGTACTTGCATAAACTGACCGACGATTTCATCGGCAGTAAGTCTGCGTTTTAGCTTTTGCTTACCTGTAAAACAAAACTTACAGGCCATATTGCATCCAATTTCTGATGAGATACACAAAGTCAGTCGATCATCCGAAGGAATAACTACGGCCTCTACCGTATTTCCGTCTTTTACATCAAAAAGAAACTTTTGCGTACCATCGACACTTACAAGATGCTTCAGAACCGGTGGCATTTCAAAAGAGATCAAATTTTTCAGTTCCGCACGCAAGTCTTTCGATAGATTAGACATCTCTTCGATATTCGTCACGCGCGACTCGTAAACCCATTTATATATTTGTTGTGCGCGAAATTTTTCTTTACCGTATTTTTTTAGATATTCTTGAAGATCTTCTAATGTAAATGAATAAAAATTAACTTTTTGATCCATCGGCATCATGGCCAACTCCTTTTAGGTTATTACACCCTTTTTTGAAGGCCTGAATTTGAACTAATATGACTGAAAAGACAACTAAAAATGTTCCTAATCAATAAGACTAAGCGTTGGATCAAATAACCAGCTAACTTTTACAAAGGCGGCAAAGGTCTTCTCGTTATAATCTGAACCAAAAGCTCCTGTACCCACAATCCAGCTGTAGTCGTCATACTTGTAGCTGACGACTAAATATTGCCCCTCAGATTTTTTGGATTCAATTTGATAATGCGTTCCATATAATGCGGCAGTAATTTGTTCTGTTAATTTGTAACCCAAGAAAACAACTTTTGTATCCAGACTTGAAGACTTTTTTGGGATTAATAACATGGACGAGTACTCCACTAACGCGGGCACTTCACTTGAGGCTTCAAGTTGGGTATTTTGATAAAATAAAACCATGACCCATGACTGGTAGCCCAAGTTCAAATTCAAATTATAAAATGTTTTACTTACTTGTCCTTTGCAGTCGACTTGGTCACATTCATATAAATCTAAGGACTTTACGGTGCGATCTGCATACGAAGTACCTACAGATCCTCCAAAAATGGAAATGGGATAAATCTGCAACTCAGCGCCTAAGGTATTAATATAAAAAGAAGACTCATAGTAAGTCTTAGGACGAAGGTAACCATACTTCCAAAACTGCGATTCATCACCGTGAACACGTCCATCCCATAAAAGCTGATTATAGGCCAAACTGGCATTAACACTTGCGCCTTTGGGATTAGTGCCGGCAGCAGCTGAGAGGCCACGCTCAAAAAATGCAGGTGCCTTCACTGCACCTAAAATAAAAATAACCAAAAGTAATTTCATATTACGCGAATTTCTTGAATTAATTCGTTTACATCACAAGGAACGCAACCGACTTTTCCAACCACGATGCCTGCCGCGTAATTAGCTAAGACACAGGCCTCAGCCAATTTAAGGCCTGAAATTACCCCTAGTGCCAAGGCAGCAATAACTGTATCTCCTGCTCCTGTGACATCAAAAACTTTTTTTGCAAAAGTGGGCACCTGCACTGGCTCTGCATCCTTAGAAAAAATAGCCATGCCATCTTTTCCTTGAGTTAACACGACATCGCTGGCACCGGTCATTTTTTGTAGCGCTCGCCCAACTTTCCAAACTCGTTCAGAGATATTTTCGATATCTTCTTCTTTAATTTGCGTTAAAGCTAAGGCTTCGTTGTAATTCGGCTTGATGAGGTCCACGCCTTTATAAAAATCCGCAAATTTAGTCTGGTGAGGATCTACCATTAAATATTTACCCGCTTTGCGAGCCCGATTAACAATATTTTCAATGAGATTAACTGAAAAAATTCCCTTAGCATAATCTTCTAAAACAACCGCGTCCACTGAAGGCATAAGATCTTCGACCTGTTTAAGAATTTTCGCTTCGGTCTCAGGCTTAAGGTTTTTTTTAATTTCGTAGTCGACGCGAACTAAATGATGGTGACCGGTCATGACTCGTGTCTTACGAGTCGTTGGCCGTGAAGAATCCGTTACTAAATACTCAGCACTTACTTTTGATTTCTGCAGCAAGTTTTTAAGAACTGTTGCTCCATCATCTTGTCCGATGACAGAAACAAGTTTGACCTGCCCCCCAAGACTAATAATGTTTTGAGCCACGTTAGCGGCTAGCCCCAATCTTTTATCTTCGGCGTCAACCTCAAGGACAGGAACAGGCGCTTCAGGACTGATACGCTTAACTGCTCCCATTACGTACTCATCTACACCAACATCCCCGATAAGTAGAATTTTCTTTGTCGAAAATAACGAAATTTTTTCAAGGATACGATTTTTAACGGCAGTATCTATTACAAATTTTTGAATCACGTTTGACATCAGTTCCACCTTCAAGCTAATTCTCAGAGGACATGAAACCCAGCAGAGCACGAAATTTTCAAAATCACAATCTGATTTACATCAAAGACTATATTCTGCCTAATGAGAAAAAACAAATATTTGATTACCTGCACACGCTCTACCCCATATGGGAAAATCGTTATTCAGCGTCTAATCCGCCCCCTGAAAGTGAATCTAACCGCCAGCTGTTGCGACCAGTTTATTGGCTTGGAAATTGGCAATTTGCATGCTTGGATTACTATCACCCTCCCAAGGGTCTTTATAACCGCTGTGTGCAGGCCGAACCCTATCCTGCAGTTATCAGCAAAATCATAAATAAAGTTGAATCCATCGTGCGAGAAAAATTTGATGAACGGGATATTCCTAAAAACTGGCGACTAAACACATGCTTAATTAATTATTACGGCTACAAGCTAGATGCTGCATCCGACGAAGTTCGGAAAATAGATACAGCTCGTGTTGGCGAACACAAGGACTTTGAACCTGGTCCTATCGCGTCCATTTCGTTTGGAGAAAAAGCATTATTTCAATTTGTCAAAAGTGCAGGAAAATCGCAACAAAGCCAAGTCATTCTACAACAGTGGCTCGAAGACAGCAGCCTGCAGCTTTTTGGTGGAGACAAGTTTAAAAAACAGCTGTTCCATCGCGTTCAGCGCGTAGAAGATAAAGGCACGAATTACACAAACCTAAATACAACTTTTTTTGAAACACGTAGAATAAATTTTACTTTTCGTTACGTCCCGGTAGACCATATTACATCTGTTCGCGAGCTTCCTGCGGGCTTGCGCGCTGACGTTAAACCTTATCTTAATGAGTTGGCCATGAACTCAGCGTTCTGGAAAAACGAAACTCGATAGTTTTATAGCTTTGTGCTATTTCTCTGCATCTTCTCCCTTATTTATTTCTCCGACCACCGACTTTCCTATGTCTCGCAGGGCGTTTATACACCCCCTCGCCCCTCTTTGAAATTTGCAAATACACTCCGTTGATTAATCAGCGCTTACATTGCGCTGTTTTTTACTTAAATCAGGAGGATATTTATGAAATCCAAGCAGCTATTACTTATTCCAGCTAAAACAAACAAACGTTTCTTCGGTGGATCGCTGCTGGTTGGCAAGCGAAAGACCCCTCGCCCCATTAACACCAAAGAGCCAATACATTTTGTTTTGCGATCTCAGTTTGCAGGCGGGCGCAGATCATTTAGAATCACCAAGAATTTAAAAATAATAGAGTCCATCTTAAATAAAGCGGCTTCTAAATACGGAATCAGGATTTA
>JALHMX010000001.1 GCA_022843825.1 Pseudobdellovibrionaceae bacterium | reverse complement strand
ACGTTGTCCAATCCGCACTGGTTAAGTATCCATCTGTTGCTGCACTTGCTGCAACCAATGCATTTTGTTTAGCATTAAACGTTGTCCAATCAGCTGAGGCTAAAAATCCGCTTACCGCACCAGTAGCTTGAGTAATTGTAATATTCGGCGTAGTACCACCAGTTGAAGCCAGTGGTCCACTTGCTGTAACATCTGTTACTGTCCCCGGAGTGTAACCCAATGCTGTGATCACATCAGCTGAAGTAATCGATGATAATTTAGCATTAAACGTTGTCCAGTCAGACGACGTTAATAAACCTCTGTTCGCTGCACTTGCTGTCGGTATATTAAACGTATGAACATCTGCTGATGAGCTAATCGCAAAATCAGTTCCCGCACTTCCTATGGCAAAAGTTTGATTCGCACCCGTCTGAGCATTAAGAGTTGTTAACCCGCTACCTGCACTTGGTGTGTATCCCAAGGCAGTGATAACTTCACCTGATGTGAGTGATGCCGCTGATAGAACACCAGCTGTGCTTCTTACAAATCCATTTGTTAATGACAATGCCGTGTGAATGTCACTTGATGTAATGAAAGATAACTTACTATTAAATAATGACCAATCCGCACTGGTTAAATATCCATCTGTCGATGCCATTGCAGCGACTAGTGCATTTTGTTTGTTGTTGAATATTGTCCAGTCAGCTGACGCTAAAAATCCACTTGCTGCGCCGGTGGCTTGAGCGATAGTAATGTTCGGCGTTGTACCACCAGTTGAAGCCAATGGTCCACTAGCTGTGACGTCTGTGACTGTTCCACCTAATCCCGCGGATGATCCGACCCTTAACCACGCGACTCCATTGCTGTAAAAAACTTCTTCTGTATCGGTAGAGATATATATTCTTAAAGGTGTGGCCGCAGCAGCGGGACGAGCCGCAATGGTGCCGGACTGCATATCTGCGATTCCACCGGCGTTTGTAAGAATGGCATCTGTGATACCGTAGCCTGCTATCGTGGTTGGAGTTGACGATATTTTTCCCCAAGCGACATCATTAATTTTAATGTTGGTAACAGCACCATCCGCAATCTTAGCGTTAGTTACTGCGCCGCTGGTGATCGTGGCTATGCCTAAATTATCTATAGTGAGATCACCTGAAACCTCTGTCGCTGTCGCCACGTTTCCAAGATTACCTACAAAAATCTGACCTGATGGAAGCGCATTCGTTAGTGGAGTATAAGTCAGTGCCGCAACTATCTGTGCTGAAGTTAAAGTGTACGCTTCACAGGTGACGGAATCAGTAACCGGACTATAATTCCAAGACTCTCCCGCGGGACAGGCGCCAGCAATATCAAACCAATTTCCCGCGATAGTCGATCGGATATCCGGAATATTAAGAAATCGCGGTGTGGCTACGCTGCCAACATCTCCCACCCAGGTTTGGCCTGTCGGTAAAGTGGTTGTAAGCTTAGAATTAAAACTACTCCAATCCGCTGATGTAAGATACCCATCTGTAGAAGCGGTAGCCGCGGCAATTGATATATCAGGTGTAAAACCTCCACTGGAAACCAGTGGTGCCGTTGCTGATACGCCAGTCACTGAACCAGAAGTGGGACTTCCCCAAGATGTATTACCTGCACCGTCGGTGATAAGAACAAACCCTGGAGTACCGTTATTAACTGGTAAAACGAAATTGGCGTTTGCAGCTAAAGCGGGGTTAGCTCTTAAAGTGACGTTAAAGGTATTCGTTGGTTCAAAAAGATAAATATTTCTTGAGCTTATATCTGTTATAGATCCTAAATTTGCAGTGACCAAATTAAAAGTAGAATTTCCAGAGCCATCTCTTCTTACTATCGTAGATACTGTGGGTAAGTTGGTCGCATTTATCGTATCGTTAACACTTGTAGCTACTTGAGCAGCCGTTGCTCCACCGACAGTGGCAACTGTCGGATTTGGATAGGTACCGCTAAGATCACCACTTGCGGTACCACCACTTTGGATGGAACCAATAAGTCGAGCATCATCACCAGCGGCCACAGTGCCCGCCGTAGTGCCCACATTGAGTGTTAAAATGGGATCCAAAGTAGGATCCGCAACAGTTAGGTATGCATTGGCAGAACTTACACTTTGAACGGTACCGCCGCTTCCCGTTGTTGGAATCCAGCTTGCTCCGTTGTAAACTAAATACTGACCCGGAGTTGGCGCTGCTGGAGATAGAGGAACTCCGCGAAGTTGCGAAACAACAGTCGTTGTTTGATTTCCAGTAATATCACCATTCAACGCACCTGTGAAACCGACTGCAGGATCACTTGCGTGTAAATAATTGGCGCTGGCTCCTGTTAATAATAACATCAACTCTGTGTAGTTGGCATTTGATAATGGGCTGACCGCCAACGGTTGACCCAAACCATTTACAAATCTTAATAGCGCGTCGGAAGGATATCCTCCGACATTCAAACTTTCGACTGCCATGGGAACGTATCCCAAAGTTTGAACTGGAAGCGGCTCCCAAGCCACCATTGTGACATCGCCTGGATTAAAGAAATAGACTCGAAGTCGACGAGCATCTGTTCGCGAAGGCGATGGAGTAAATGTACAAGCGCCTGCTGGTGGAGAAGGGTGAGCCGGTACTAAAGGCGGCGGCACATAAGTTCCATAATTTAAATTTAAAACACTGGTATTAGACATAATTTGTTGAACACTATAGCCACTTTGCGGAGTACTATAACTGACCGTACCCAACCCCGCGTTCACATTGATTGTAAAAACCCCTTGTATTAAATTTCTACTTTGCACTTCTTCATACAACAAACAACCATTGGTCGATTCAATTTGAATAATGAAATTGACCATTCCATTGACGACGGTGTTTGTATCGTTATCAATTAAACGCCCATGATAAGTAAAAATAGGACCAGTTTGCGCGTTAGAGATAAGTGGAAATAAAATCATTAATGCAAAAAATATTTTACTCATGGGCTTACCCCTGACAAAATATTTCCTTGCGAGTTCATATAAATGCGATATCTGGTGCTGGGAGTAACAGTAAATACTTCTTCTGTTTTATCAGCGGTGGTAGCATGGGTTAAGGTAGGTGCTCCACCTGCAGAAATTTCGGCTTGAGTACTTCCCGGTACAAATTCGGCTCCATAAATTCTAAACCTTGATGGCGTAGCCTGAACAATTGCCGTGTCTCTGGTGCCTATTGAATTTTGGGCTCGAATAAAAAAGTCATAACTTTCTCCATTATCTAAACCGGTAACTAGGCGTGGCGATGTCGCTGGCGACAAAATATTGTAGGCTCCCGTGCTACCTGTTGTTCGATAGTACAGGGAGTAAAATGCAGAGCTGCCAGACATATAAGCCGCGTTACTCCACTCAACTAAAACTGACTGATTACTACCTATTGCATCTGTTATAGAGAAAAACCCCGGCGCTAAAACATGCTCAACCGTAAGTACGAAAGTCGTTTTCACAACAGTGAAAAAATCAAAAACTTCAACAGATACGTTTGCAGTGCCAAACTGAAAAGATTTAGGCTGAATCGTCAACTGACAGTTTGGATAGACTCCTGAAACCATAAATCCATTGTAATCAATCAAAGTTGTGTTCGAAGAATTTACTTTTACATAAATATTAGAGCACATAAGAAAAGTATCTGGATCTCCTATGGTGAATCCAATAGTTTGAACATCATTTTCATCCATTGTGAAATCAGCGATAGGATTTATAAAAGGTGGTTCTGAGGGCAATCTTTTTCCAGGCTCATATTGATTATCAATTTTAGACACGTTACCACCCAGAGGATTGATATCACATCCAGAATAAGCTAACGCAAACAGTAAATAAAAAATAATGTGTATCTTTGTTTTAGTCATCCCATCAGTTTCTTTTTTATGTATATCTATATGTAAAGACTAACAAATAAATGCATAAAATAGACTGATTATCGAAAAGATTAAATCTTTTCTAGACGATCTTCTTGGGGACGATTGTCCCAGGACTAGATCATGGTGCGGTAGTTTACAAAGAGTGTTTAGTGGGCGATTTAAGTATATTACTATACATTTGTTCGTCGATCACGTGAAAAATTGGGTGGAATCATAAACTGTAGATTAGGCCAGTTACCAATCTTTTAACTTCCAAGCATAGCCAAGCTTAAAACCTAGGTGTCTCATGCTTTGTAGCTCGATTGATGTATCCTGTGATAGATAGGTGAAATTGATTTCGCCAAATAAATATTCGGTTACGCGGTCGTGGGTTATTTTGTAATTTATTGAATACCCTTGGCCTTCATTAATCTTAAAACCACCAGTTGCAGCTCCTCCAAGATGTAAATAGGAAAGGCTTATATCATTACGAAATTTGCCCGCTTGATAAAGAAGATAATCTAAACTGACGTAGTAGGTCGGAATCGACGCTGTATGGGCAAAAACTCCACAACCCTCAAAGCTGGCGTCCGGTGACAAGCAAGGTTCAGAAAGCCCGCTAAATCTAAAGCGATAAAATATTTTATCCATCTGAAGGTAGCCTAAACCCACCCCCCAATATCCTTTTTCATATTTAATACCCAGCTGATACGATCCTAAAAGCGTGCGACTACTGGACTCGATAGGTATTTCTCGCGCCTCGGGCAGTAGCTCGCTGTTCTCAAATCTTGCTGATAACTGAGTGCTAAAATTTTCGGTCCAGTAATTCATCCAACCTAAACTGATCGTGGGATTCAATCTTGATAAAAGCAAACCCTTGTTATTACTAGTCACTGCAGGATCAACACCATCATATCGATTATATGACCCTCCGAAACTTGCAAATAACGTTGAATAACGCGTGATACATTCGGAGCCATTCCACTCGCCCTCACAAATCATGCGATAGCGTAATGCTTCCGAAATAGAGTCGGGACCCGCAGACGTACTTGCATCGTTACTATTAATTATCGCCAAAGTCTGTGCAGATTCATCCTTAATAGGTTCAAGTTCTGTTTTTGCTACAAACAATTTTTGATTTCTTGTGATTAAACGATCTGTTTCGCGTTCAACAGTGTGCCATGCCATAACTTCTTCTTCGCACTGAAATGGCAACTCAAGCTCCATATTTGGCTCAATTAAATCCGGATTCTGTAAATCATTAAGTGCTAAAAATCTTTTGTACGATCCGCTGTTACCAAATACAGGTTGAAGATTTAAGGCTCGCAGTATCGCTGCAACGTGGTCGCCTTTTTCAACTTTATATTTTGTTTTTCTTTTTAAATCTGAGCAGTTAGATGTATCTATATTCTGAGCCCACGGGACATTAAAGCTCAGCAGAATTGTTACAAAAATTGCCTTGTACATAAGTTAACTATTTAGTCTTATAAGAAAAAAATATATTTAAAAAGCTTAAAAGCTAGTTTTCTAGACTGTGCAAAGGGCTTGTCGAATTACTGACTGGCCGGCAAGCGACTTGGACTGTACCGTTGCATAACTGCCGGCGTATGTACATGAGGTAAGTATCTAAGATTCATTTGAATAGACTCTTTATTCTCAAGACTGTTCGCGATCTGTGTGAATTGTTCATACCGATTAAATACTTTGTTAACTCTGTAAACATCAGAAAGAATTTTTGGATAAGTGCTGTCCATCGGATTGCTATCCATTAAACCCTCCAGAAGGGCAACAGCCTGCTCTTCGCGACCTAGGTCGAGCAAAGTCCAAGCAAGAATTTTCATTAATTCTTGGTTTTGCGAGCCATAGTCCAGTGCTTTTTCAGTAAAAAACTTTGTTTCTAAAGGATTTTTTTGATCAATGTACCACAAATTAGCCAACATATCATAAGCGCGGTGATTTTTAGGATTGCGATTGATGACTGCAGATAAATCCTGTTTGAATGCAGGAATATTTTTTAATTTATAATGGCAGTAGGCTCGAAACAGAGAAAGATCCTCAACGTATCCAAATTTGTTAAGTCCCTTTTCTGAAAGCGCCACGGCTTCGACCAAGTTTCCTGTTCGTATAAGATACTCCGTGTAGGCTGTGTATATTTCCTTAGAGTCTAATCTTAAATAATGAGATTTACGCAATCTATTAAGTGCATTGTCTAAATTGCCGCGCTCAAATTCATAGCGACTGGCCTTGATTTGAGCTGGAACAAAAAACTTAGACTCTACTTCAATTTCATCAACATAATCGAGCGCCGCGTATGAATTTAAAAGCTCAAATTCTGTTAGAGCCAAGTAGTACATAAGCTCATTGGAATCCAAAGAGCTATCAAGTAACTCGACATAGTTTTTTCTTGCGCTATTAAAATCGCCCTTTAAAAAATATGTATGAGCTAGCTGCAGCTTTTTTAAATAAATAGTATAGTGATTGGATTTTTTAGTATGATCTGTGACATTCAGTTGCCAATTTAATTCATCCACCACTATATCATATTGCCCTATTTGAAAGGCCACCTGAGCGAGTAACTCTGAGAACTCAAAGCTGCGACCATTATATTTAAAAAGTTTCTGAGTAAGGCTTACAACTTTATCTGAATCTTTTAAATCCCTATAGATCAAAATTTCTTCTTCTAAAGTTAGCCTGTGAGTTCGCTCGGCGCTGGATATTTTTGAAATGTATTCTATAGATTTTTTGTATTCTTTTAAATTTCTATACACTTTTGAAAAGGCGATATAGTACAGCTTCTCTTCTATATATTTTTTGTCCACGTTAATATCTACCAGCTTCAAATACTCAAGCGCTTTATGGTAGCTTCGAGACACAAGACTGGCTTCGATCGCCTGCCATAGACTATATACTGAGCCTGATCGTTCAAAATAGAATTTGTTAAAACTTTCTAAATTTGAATAGTCCTGCGTACTTATTAGAAACTGATTCACTTGTGCAACGCTAAGATCGTTCAAATGCATATAATATTGTTCGCTAACCAACTTAAATTCGGCATAGGCTAAATTTTCATTATTCAGTTTTAAATATGTTTGCATCAATTTTGCGCGCGAATTCAGATTAATTTTGCTGTGTAAGATAGAAAGCCTATAGTAATCTGCAGCCTCATCAAAATTTTTGTTTTGAAAATAGTTATCAGCCAGCATTCCATAGTACTGACTTCTTGAAAGCTGATCTTTAGGTAAGTCAGTATTCATAGTTTTAAAATCATCAGTGGTTGCGCAACTAAACATAGACGCGCAAAAAGAAATGACTAATAAAGCCCTAAGTTTAATCGTGTAATTGGCCATCAACTCTGTGTCGGCTTAAGTTGACTTAGACATGACTGGACTATGGTCGGTGAAAAGTCTAGATATAGTCATTTCAACTCCAATTACGAAATCAGCTGTCCGACACGCTATAGTATGAATAGTGCATCTCCTATTTTGACTAAAATTAATTATGGTCCTCTTATCTCGTTGATTAAATCAACGGAGGTAACTGAGATTATGGTCAATGCATGGGATAAAATCTTTGTTGAGCACAATGGAAAAACTATCCTAACTCCTCTTAAGTTTGAAGATCTAAAAGCATTTGAATACTTCATTCGATGCATTTTAGATCAACAAATTGATGGCGAAAATCCAAACAAATTTACCTTCGACGGCATGCTGCCTGAAGGCTATCGATTTAATATTACATTACCGCCTGTTACGCCCCACAGTTGCACCATCACTATACGCAAGTTCTCTGATAAAATTTTTACTCTTGAAAATTTAATCACCAAAAAAACTTTGACTGACAAGGCGGCAATTTTTTTAAAAGAAGCTATACTTAATAAATTAACTATTGTGATATCCGGCGGAACAGGAAGCGGGAAAACATCCTTTATCAATACATTATCAAACTTCATTCCTCAAAACGAACGAGTGGTTTCAATAGAGGATACCCAAGAGCTAAAAACACTACATCCTAATTGGGTTCATATGGTGACTTCAAAAAATATCAGTGCACGAGATTGCCTGGTTAACTCTTTAAGAATGCGGCCTGACCGAATAATTATTGGAGAGTGCCGAGGCCCCGAGGCTTATGATTTTTTACAGGCAATTAATACAGGTCATGAAGGGTCTTTGACCTCAATTCACGCGAACAGCGCCATTGATTGTTTGTCGCGTTTGGAGAATCTGGTTTCCTTAGGCCATAGCGATGTTCCACTTAAATATATTCGCCATCAAATTGCAACCAGTGTAGATTTAGTGATTCAGCTACGCCGTTTACCTAGCGGCCAACGACAAATTGTGGATATTATCGAACTTACTGGCATGGAATCAGAAATAATTACTCGTGGAAATATTTTTACTGTAGACAAGTCCAGCCAGCAGTTAGAAACCACCGGCTATGTTCCCGACTGCCTGAGCAGAATGGATACTGGTCACTCAAATATAGACACAGGCTTCTTTGAAAGTCCACATAAAGCCGCTCGTACGGCTTAGCCACAAACCAGACCTTAGGACACTACAAAACCTTCGCTAAAATGACGATATCTTAAATATGAAAATATCTGTTTGGATCATTGTTGGTTTAATCGTTTCTGCAATTAGTGTATCTTCATTAGGAGCCTATTTTTCTATTCTTGGTATTGGAGCACTTTTCTCTGGTGCAATGGTAGCTGTTTGGTTAATGGCTGGCTCGTTGGAGTTATCTAAATTTGTACTGGCTGCTTATCTTCATCAACGCTGGCACGAAATGGGAACCACTTTTAAATATTATTTAACTTTCGCTGTTGTGGTATTAAGCTGTATCACCAGCTTAGGTATCTTTGGATTTTTATCAGATGCTTATCAGTCAGCTTCAAATGCTATCAAATCAGAGCAGATCCGTGTAGACACTATCAAAAATCAGCAAAAAATGGCTCAAGATGAGATCAATCGCTTAACCAAAGCCATCGATGAAATTCCAGACACTCGTATCACACGTAAAATGAGACTTCGTGCTGAATTAGAACCTGCTATTGCAGAGTTAACAAAAAAATTAAATACCCTTGAAGAAAGTCTGTCAGAAAAAAGTTTAGCCATGGTGGATATTCAGAAAAAAGTAGGGCCTTTGATGTACATCTCACGCTCTTTTGATATGGATATCGACACCGTAGTTAAATATCTTATTCTGGTTTTTGTTTTGGTCTTTGACCCTCTTGCCATCTGTTTAGTTATTGCAACGACGCAAGCCTTGATCTCGCGAAGCCAACAGCAAGCGGCACAACCCGTAGCAACTGCAGCCGCAGCAATGACTCCAACAACGACAGCTGCTACCGTCGCAACACCGACAGCGCCGGTCGTTCCCGCAACGGCATCTTTACCCCCTGAACCTCAGCCAGTAGATCCATATGCTGATGCTGAAATGATAGAAATGAGCTTTGAAGACCCTGCTGCAGAAATTGATTCGACGGCATCAGGTAAAAAGACATCGTAATGGAACAGCCAGTAAAAATTTTAGAGAAAAAAATTGTCATCCAACTTTTTGGCTTGGGGCTTATTCTGGCTCCTTTCGTTAACACAGGATTGATTATATACACTAAGATGCAACAGTCCCAGGTGACCTGGGCGCAAATCAGTGTCGTTAATACTTTAAAAAACTCAACATGGGATACTTACGTCTTATCATTACTCAGTATAATTATTGGGATTATTATGCTGCGCGGTTCTACCAAAGCATGGAGGGCAGTTCTGTTCCTTATTGGATTCCATACTGCAGTTCAAATACTGAACTACAAAACAGCCTCGGCGGGAAACATTCTGTGGTGGCCGTTCTTTTTAGTGAACTCAACACTATTTATTTTTATTGCTGATCAATTAGTTTGGAAAATACCCGAACCTGTTAAAAAACCAGCCCCATCTACTGTGAGTGCAGCAATTCCAACACCTACTCCAGTGCCAAAGAAAATTATTCATTTAAAAACAAATAAAAAGATCTTCCTTCGGCATGCCCACGAAAAGCCTTGGGCGGAAATCAAAAATATGAACTCTACGGGCTTTGAGGCCCTGAATCTTCAATCGTTAACAGATCAAAAAGCCATAGAAATTGCTCAACGACCTGTCGTTTTGAAGCTTTCCAATGGCCTCATTTTACGCGCAGAGCTTAAAAGACAACATAACAAGATCTACTACTTCGAGTTTTGCAATCAAAGCGAACAGCATGATGAGCTCATCAACTCATGGTTTAAAAAGATCGCCATTTAGTATTTTACTCTTTCGCTTGTAAGCTTTATGCTGCAAACATGACAAATAAATACAATGTAATGGAGCAAAAATGGCAAGAAGCCTGGGAAAAATCCCAGGCCTACAAAGCTGAAAATAATTCTACAAAACCAAAATATTACGCCTTGGATATGTTTCCCTACCCATCGGGTTCGGGCCTGCACATGGGTCATATCGCTTCATACACTCCAGGCGATATAATTTCTCGTTACAAACGTGCTTGCGGGTTCAATGTTTTACATCCCATGGGCTACGATGCTTTCGGCTTGCCTGCAGAACAATATGCCATTCAAACCGGAGTCCATCCCGCAATAACCACAACAAAATCTATCGAAGGTTTTCGTGCTACGTTAAAAAAATATGGTTTTAGTTTCGATTGGTCTCGAGAAATTTCAACCTGTGAACCTGATTACTACAAATGGACTCAAAGTATATTTTTAAAACTTTTTGAAAAGGGTTTAGCTTATCAAAAAGAAGTTCCGGTCAATTGGTGTCCAGCGCTTAAAACAGTTTTAGCTAATGATGAAGTCATTGATGGAAAATCTGAACGAGGTGGTCATCCCGTGATTCGCGTTCCCATGCGCCAGTGGATGCTTAAAATCACTGATTATGCGGAACGACTACTTAATGACTTAGATAAATTGGACTGGCCCGAGCGCACCAAGGAAGGTCAACGCAATTGGATAGGTAAATCTGAAGGAGCGACCGTTCAATTCAAGGTTAAGGGTCTATCTGATAGCTTAGAGATTTTTACCACTCGCCCGGATACCATTTTTGGCGCAACCTTTATGGTGGTGGCTCCGGAACATCCTGTGGTAAAAAAAATAACAACTGCAACTCAAAACTCAACTGTTAATCAATATGTTGAAAACACCGCAAAAAAATCTGAGGTCGATCGCAAGGCCTCAACCGACAAAACAGGGGTCTTCACTGGTGGATTTGCAATCAACCCATTAAATCAAAAAGAAATTCCTATTTGGATTGCTGATTATGTGATGATGGATTACGGAACTGGCGCCATCATGGCGGTTCCAGGACATGATGAGCGTGATTTTGAGTTTGCACAGAAATTTGATTTACCTATTCTGCGGGTTTTAACTTCTGATAGCGATCTTCCTTTCACTGGTGAAGGCATACTGTGTAACTCAGGTCCATTAGATGGCTTAACTAAAAATGAAGCTATTAAAAAAGCTATCGCCATTTTGGAAAAAGATGGCATCGGAAAGAAACAAATTAATTATAAACTGCGCGATTGGCTTTTTTCTCGCCAACGCTATTGGGGCGAGCCCTTTCCTATAGTGCAAATGCCTGATGGAACGCTTAAAGCCGTTCCTGAAAATGAACTGCCCGTCGTCTTGCCTGAAGTCGTCAATTATGAACCATCTGAAACAGGAGAAGCTCCGTTAGCCAATAACGCCGATTGGGTAAATTACAAAATTAATGGAGTCACAGCTAAACGAATTACCGATACGATGCCTGGTGCTGCCGGATCTTCGTGGTATTTTTTGCGCTATACCGATCCACATAACCAAAACGAAGCTTACGGAAAAGGTGTAGCTAAATATTGGATGCCGGTAGATCTTTATGTCGGTGGGGCAGAGCATACTGTAGGACATCTTTTGTATTCCCGCTTTTGGACCAAGGTGCTTTTTGATGCAGGAGTATGTCCGGTGGACGAGCCGTTTAAAAAGCTAGCGCATCAAGGAATGATTTTAGGACCTGATGGTGAAAAAATGTCAAAGTCCAGAGGTAATGTCATTCCAGCTGATGATGTGGCTCAAACATATGGAGTTGATGCTCTTCGATGTTACATCTGTTTTTTAGGCCCCATGGATAAAGATAAACCATGGTCAGCAACAGGTATTGACGGTGTGAAAAGATTTCTTGATCGCATGCATCGCCTGGTGGTGGACGAAGCAACGGGTTCAGTAGTTGCTAATAACGAGGCTCTTCATCCTGAAGTAGAAAAAGCTGTCCATAAAACTATCAAAAAAATTACCGATGACATTGAAAACATGAGTTTCAACACCTCCATCAGTCAGATGATGATTTTAGTTAATGAGCTTTATAAACATAATTGTAAATCCAAAAAAGCTTTAAAACCATTAGTTCAATTATTACAGCCCTTTGCTCCTCATTTGGCTGAAGAACTATGGCATCAATTAGGCGGCGAAGGCTTAGTTGTCACAGCAGCTTGGCCCACTTTTGATCCTGCTTTGTGCAAAGATGACACGGCGACTATGGGCGTTCAAGTTAATGGAAAAATGCGTGGAACCATTGAAATTGCGATAGATGCTGATCAAGACACCGCTGTCGCTGAAGCCTTAAAAGTTTCTACGGTAGCGGCTGCCCTTAACGGAAAAACGCCTTCTAAAATCATCTACAAGGCTGGAAAAATATTAAATTTAATCGGTGGAAATTAATTGTTGCTATAGCCCCCAAAAATCTGTAAAAAATTTTTTATAGGGGGCACTATTATGACTGATAACTTAGGGCAAAATATTTCCACACCAAAAACCAATCCTCCACATCCTCTTGCCCAGCATCATTCCGTCGGTCAAACCTACGCTCATCTACAATCCAACACTTGGAGTGTAGAAAACAGTGCTGCACTTTACGGAATTAATAATTGGGGAAATGGTTATTTTCGCGTAAATAAAAACGGAAATGTGTCCGTTACTCCACGCGGAGAAAAAGGTCCACAAATTGATTTGCATGAGCTTACGCAAGAGTTACAGGATCGGGGTATACGCGTCCCCATCATGGTGCGCTTTCCTGATATCATCCGCGAACGGGTTCAGCTTTTAAGTCAATGTTTTAAAAAAGCTTTCGCCGATCACAATTATAAAGGTGAATACTGTGGTGTTTACCCGATTAAAGTGAATCAACAACGTCATTTAGTACAAGAGTTGGTTAGATTTGGAAAAGACTGCCGCTTAGGTCTTGAGTGCGGATCTAAACCTGAACTTTTAGTCGTGTTATCGCTAATGAATACACCTAACGCTGTAATTATCTGTAACGGGTTCAAAGATACTGAATACATTGAAACTGCCTTGTTGGCGCAAAAACTAGGGCGCGAAGTTGTTATCGTAGTGGATCGTAAAGATGAACTTAAAATCATTACTGATGTCGCAAAAAAATTAAATATGCGGCCGAAAATTGGTTTTCGCGCCAAGCTAAACACCCAGGGAGCTGGCAAATGGGTTGATTCGGCTGGTGCTAAATCAAAATTTGGATTAACCGCCGTTGAAATCGTCGAAGGTATCGAGTTTTTAAAAAGCAATGACATGCTTGAGTGCCTAGAGCTGCTTCATTACCACATTGGATCTCAGGTTCCTGCCATTCAAAGTATTAAATCATCGCTTAAGGAAGCGGCCCGTTTTTACACCGAACTTCATGCGATGGGAGCAAAACCAAAATATATCGATGTCGGTGGCGGGCTGGGTGTTGATTACGATGGCACTGGATCATCGGATTCTTCTGTAAACTATTCTGAACAAGAGTATGCCAATGATGTCGTTTCAACAATTCAAACTTTGTGTGATGAAAAAAATATTCCTCACCCACATATTATTACTGAATCTGGTCGTTCACTGGTGGCTCATCACTCGATTTTAATTTTTAATGTCATGGGGGTAAATAATCTATACCGTCAAAAGCCGCCTCGCCCATCAACTAAACAAGATCCATCGATCATCCAAGAGCTTTCTTATATTTATGATAAAGTTACTCCGGAAAATATAAATGAGTGCTTCAACGATTTAATGCAGTCTAAATCCGAAGTACTTAACTTGTTCACATACGGAGTATTGAATTTACAACAACGCGCTTGGTGCGAAAGCATGCACTTTGCGATTGCGACAAAAATGTTGGAAATTGGTCGTATTACGCCAGACTGCGAAGATATCGTGGCTCAATTGCGGATAGAACTCTGCGATACCTATTTCTGTAATTTTTCAGTATTCCAGTCTGTTCCTGACTCATGGGCTGTAGGACAATTGTTTCCTGTGATGCCCATCCACAAGCTACAAGAAGAACCTTACCATGAGGCGACGATTGCTGATTTAACTTGTGACTCTGACGGAAAAATCGAAAAATTTATCGACACTGAATCTGGCGAAGTCAGAAAAACTTTACGCGTTCACCCTTTTAAAGAAGGCGAACCGTACTTTATGGGAATCTTCTTAACCGGCGCCTACCAAGAAATTCTAGGTGATCTGCATAATCTATTCGGTGACACTGATGCCGTTCACATATCTATACATGAATCCGGTTACACGGTAGATCACTATGTTCCTGGAGACACTGTCACTGAAGTTTTAAGTTACGTTCAGTATGGCCGTGCCGAAATGGTGGATAGCGTCCGTCAATTTACCGAAGAAAGTATCGCTAAAGGCAACATCACCAAACTGGAAGCCAAAGCTTTATTGAAGCATTACGAAGAAGGTCTTTCGGGTTACACATACCTTGAAGAGATGGAATAGTTTAGGTAAACTGAAATTCCGCAATGACAGGGGCATGATCTGACCCCTGTTGGTCCATTAAAATTTCACAAGATTTTAAATTTTTCTTCAAACTTTCAGAAACACAAACGTAATCTATACGCCATCCATTATTTTTCATACGGGCCGCTTCTTTATAGGACCACCATGAATACTGATTTTTTTTGTCGGGATTAAATAATCTGAAAGCATCGATAAAACCAGATTTTAAAAATTCCGTCATCCATGCGCGCTCCTCTGGAAGAAAACCCGACTCATTCGCCAATCCCACGGGAGAGTATACATCGATTTCAGTATGGGCCACGTTATAATCACCCACCATGATAATGTCACGACCTCGCCTTAACTCAAACTTCAAATGCAACAGCAAATCTTTTAGGAACTGCTGTTTATATTTGTGACGTTCCAGTCCGGATCCACCATTAGGAAAATAAATATTGTACAAATCAAATTTTTCATGGCGAGTCCACACGACTCGTCCTTCGCTATCATATTCTGGCTTATCGATTCCGGTATAATTGTCACATATTGGTACTTTAGAAAAGGTGGCTGTACCGGAATAACCTTTACGAATTCCAGATGACCACACATATTCAGGATACCCTAAGCTTTGTATATGAGGCTCGACCTGAGCTATGTAAGCTTTCGTTTCTTGCAAGCAAAGAATATCAGGTTGTGTGTCTTGAATGAACTGTGTCAAATTTTTCTCGTAGCACGCACGGATACCGTTCACATTCCAGGTGCAAATTTTGAAAGATTGATTTTTACTAGTCGCAGCCATATAAATAGTCCTTAGATGAGTATTAAAGCAAAATTTATCGAATATCTCAAATCAAACTATGATGGCTGGGGACAGCAATCCCTCCTTGAGGGATTAATCTCCGATCAATTGCTTTCCGAAACTATAATAACACTTCCCCTTTCTGTACTTACCCAAATAAAAAACGAAGTCTCCTCTTATTATCAACTACGCCAATGGGGAGAAGTACATCTTAAAGATCAATATTTGTCGCGTGGCTTGGTCATTCCCAAAAACGAAGCCGTGTGCACCAGTTTTGATTTTCATGTCACTTCTGAAGATAAAATTAAACTGATTGAAGTAAATACCAATGCGGCATTTCTGGCGTTGGGGCTTGAGCTTTATAAATTTCATGAGATTAAAACTGATTTTTCAAGTGATGCTTTAGTGGATATGTTTGTGCAAGAAGCGCAAACTTATAACGAAAATTTAGAATCAGTTACGATTATTGATGACAATCCTTCACAGCAAAGAATGCTGGTTGAATTCCTGCTTTATCAACAAATCTTTGAAAAATATAAGATACCTTGTCACATCAAAGATTATAAAAAAATTACTGAAACATCACTTAATAGAAAAGATTTTATTTATAATCGCTACACTGATTTTTATTTAAATGATCCTTCTTCTCAAAACTTACGAGATTTATTTAACGAACAAAAAATTATTTTATCCCCCAATCCTTATGAGTATTTCTTATTGGCAGACAAACAACGTATGCTGGATTGGCAAAACCAAACAGAGATGCCTGTTCCAGAAAGTCTTCTTAAAATTTATGATTTAGGAGTGGCTGACCGTGAACAAGTTTGGTCGGAAAGAAAAGATTTATTTTTTAAACCTAAAAATTCCTATGGAAGCAAGCAGGCCTATAAAGGCGCTTCTATCAGTCGTCGTAATTTTGATGAGTTTTACGGACCAACAATGATTGCACAAGATTATGCCCAACCCCAGGAATATCCCGTAGGAGATCAAAGTATGAAGTATGATCTCCGCTGCTATGCTTATAAAGGACAATTACAAATAGTAATCGCACGATTATATCAAGGTCAGACCACCAATCTGCGCACCCAGGGTGGAGGGTTCACAGTGGTCGATTTTAAAGATTAATATTCTCGCTGCGAGCTTCAGCTTTCGCTGAAAGCTCAACTTGGCAACCCAAAACTTGCTGAGCATGAGCAATAAATTTATCACCTGAAGTATTGATGTTAAAAACCCCGCCACAAAGCTGTTCATGATTGGTTTTTTTGTGAGTTTTTGCAGACTCTAATGAACTTTTAAGATTCCCTTTATATTCTAGTGGAAACTGATAAAGCTCGCCTTCACTGACAACTTTATTTTCATCGTCCAGAATTAAATCTGGTTCCACACCTTTAAGTTGTGTGGATTCTCCACTCGGCAACAAATAAAATCCTTGAGTCTGAAATAACGAAATATCTGTATCTTCGTTCCACATATCAATTTCTTGAAATGATCCCTTGCCAAAAGTTCTTTCGCCAATAATCGTTGCGCGATTATACTCTTGCATAGCCCCGGCTATAATTTCAGAAGCTGATGCTGAAGAATTATTAGTTAAAATAACCATTGGTCCAAAATAAATTTGTTCACTTGTCGTTAAAGCCACTTCTTCTTCATTAGACCCCAGGTATTTTACAGAAAAAACTTTTTTGCCTTCGCCAAGGAACAAACCTGCTAAGCAAGAGGCCTCAGTTAATAAACCGCCAGGATTGTCGCGCAAATCTAAAACCAGGCCTTTTAAAGATGACGGATTCATTTTTTCAATTTCAGAGCGTACGTTGTCACAAATATCATAAGCAAACTTTGATAACTGTATATACCCAATACGATTTCCATTATCCAACACTTCACTTTGCACTTGGCTTAATACGCGGTATGTACGATTCAACTTTTTAAGGAAAGTTAATTTATTTCTTTTTACTACGAAGGGAAAGGTTTTCTGACTTTGATCTTTGAGTATCGTCGAAACTTCAGCCAAAGACATATCATTTAATTTCTGGCCTCCTATAGATAGAACTTCATCATTATTCATCAGCCCAGCCCAGTCAGCATCTGAATTTTTAAACACTTTTCTAATAAAAATTCGTCCTTCTCGTTTTTCAAATGAAAGCCCTAAAAAATATTTTGATCTTTCGTTAGATGCTGCAACTTGCCGGAAAAAATGAGTCGGAGAAATATACGTATGTGGATCCACAGCAATAGAAAGATAGCCATTGATACCCGATGCAATAAGATACTTGTGATCAGATTCAGAGTTCATCTGTAAAACCTGGTCCCATATTTTATTAAAATCAAAGCGCGACGCCAGCTCCTCAGAGTACAAATTCACGAATAGCGAAAGGTTCTGTTTTTCGCTGTAGTTGTCCAACTTTTTTGATGACTGAACGTTCTGATAAACGTTGCCATCAAGTTGCAAACGTAAATTTGTTTTCTTTAAAGCTGTTAATACTGAATTTACGCAGGCTAAAAAAACCTTTTGATTTTTATGACAAACTTTTTCATTAACTAATTTTTGAAGATCGACCCGTTGGATATTAGTGTTAGCCCAGAAATCTTCAATTTTGTTCGATTTCTGGTCAGCCTTGGTCGTCATTTTTGCCCCCACGGCGAACGACTTCGGCTGAGCAGCTGAAACCCCTATTTCAGCTACTCTGCGTGTAGCAGCTAAGCTAACACTAAACCCCACGGCGAAAATTAAAAAACCCCTTAAATTCACAATGACCCACCCTCTACAGTGACAATTTAGAGCAACCTCGGGGCCAAAATTTTCGACACCGTATGGCTGTTATATTTGATCTAATAGGCAAAGAGGGTATATTTTTCAAGATCGAAAAGAAGATCTACTGCTTTAATCCGTAGCTCTGAAATTGATTGTAAAATCTCGGACTACAGCAACAGGCTGCCCGTTCACTTTAGCCGGGCTTAGTTTTACCTGCCGCACCAGCTCTATGGCTCTTGTGTCCAATCCATATTTAAGTGAATTCAAAAGTTTTACGTCACGAATAGACCCATCTGTATCAATCAGAACTTTAAGCTTAGCCTGCCCGGTGTATCTGTTCAGCCGCGCCTCTTCCGTTCGCTGCTTAATTGGTGGTTCAAAAATAATAACTGGCTCCTCAGTAATCAAATGATGATCACTTACAGGGTCGTTACCTACACCAACTGACCTTTTACTTCCCACGTGCTGACGATCGATGAACTTAGGTTTTGCCGGTGAGGTGTAAATGTCTACAGATATAACTTCAGGGCGCTTAAAGCTAAAAAAATTAAGACTTAAAAATAATACCACTAATCCATGTAAAAATAGGGAAATCTGAAGTGGCATTAGTTTATAAAAAATTCTCATATTGTCTCTTAGAATGCCTGTAGCATGGGACTATGACCAGCGCAAGAAGGATAAACTACTTGCGAACATGACGAGTCATAGCACATACTGGGCGCATGATTATTGTAACTGGCGCCAACGGTTTTATAGGCAGCGCAATCGTATGGGAATTAAATCAAAAGGGTATTACTGATATCATCGCTGTAGATGCCATTGGTTTGGAAACTAGAAATTTGCTATCCAAACGCCAATATTCTGACTTTTTTTTAGCTGAAGAACTTTGGAGTTTTTTAGCCCAACCTGACATCCAGAAAAAAGTCACATGGATAATACACATGGGAGCCTGTTCTTCAACGACTGAAAAAGATTGGGAATATCTATATTCAAATAATTTTGAATATTCTCAGCGACTTTTTAGTTGGTGTGCTCAGTTTCAAAAAAATATCATTTACGCCAGTAGTGCCGCGACTTACGGCGCTGGAGAAAATGGATTTGATGATGACTTCGATGCCGAAAGTTTAAAACCACTTAATCTTTATGGCGAATCCAAAGTATTGATGGATCGCTGGGTCGTCAAAGAACAAGCTGTTCCAACTCATTGGTACGGTCTTAAATTTTTTAATGTATTTGGGCCTAATGAATATGAAAAAGGGCCTATGGCCAGCGTGGCTTTCAAAGCTTATCATCAAATTAAAAACACTCAGTCTTTAGGTTTATTTAAATCTTACAATGCATCCTACAAAGACGGAGAACAGCTTAGAGATTTTATATACGTCAAAGATATCACGCGCTGGATTCTAGAAATTATGGATAAAACACCGACTCATGGTATTTATAATATGGGCTTTGGAAAAGCTCGTACATGGCTGGATATGGCCACGGCTTTATTTAAGGCTTTAAATTTGCCCGTAAAAATTAATTGGTTAGAAATGCCAGAAGACTTAAAAAATCAATACCAATATTTTACTGAAGCCAATATGAAAAAATGGTTAGAAGCTGGCATGAGTCCCCCTGACTGGCCTTTAGAAAAAGCAATCCCTGACTATGTCACAAACTATCTTTCACGGAAAGATCCTTGGTTATAGACGCATGAAAACTCAGTTACCTGCGCACTTAAGAAAATACATTGTTGATCAAGATTACGAAAAATACACTTCTGTGGATCAAGCTGTGTGGAGATATTGCTTGCGACAGCTGAAAAGTTTTTTATCTGTAAATGGTCATCCTTGTTACTCCGAAGGTTTGGATAAAACTGGAATTTCTGTAGAGTCTATTCCTCGCATTTCTGAAATGAGTCAAAAGCTGCAAGAATTTGGATGGAGAGCTCTTCCCGTCAGCGGATTCATTCCTCCTGCAGCTTTTATGGAGCTGCAATCATTAGGCGTCTTACCTATTGCCTGCGACATGAGAACTATAGATCACCTGGAATACACACCAGCACCTGATATTGTTCACGAAGCCGCCGGCCATGCGCCAATTATCATCGATAAAGAGTACGCCGCTTACTTGAAAGAATATTCACAAGTAGCTAAAAAAGCCATTATCAGCCAAGAAGATTTAGATCTTTATGAAGCCATACGAGATCTTTCGGACATTAAAGAGTATGCCGGCTCCAGCGATTCAGATATCCAAATGGCTGAAGAGCGTTTACAAAAAACTATTAAAAACATCTCTCATACCTCAGAGGCTTCACAACTGTCCCGCATGAACTGGTGGACTGCTGAATATGGTCTTATTGGCGATATTCATAGCCCTAAAATTTTTGGCGCCGGACTGCTGTCTTCAGTGGGTGAATCAAAATGGTGTCTTTCTGATAAAGTAAAAAAGATTCCGTTAACAATAGATTGTATAAAGCAAAATTATGATATCACCGAGCCTCAGCCTCAACTCTTTGTTACTCCAGATTTTAAAACTTTAGTTAAAGTTTTGGAGCAGTTTTCTCAGACCATGGCCTATAAATTGGGGGGCCCTAAAGCCCTAGATAAACTTCTATTGGCTCAATCAGTTAATACCATTGAGCTTGATTCTGGATTCCAAGTCAGCGGTCTTCTTGAAAAGTACTTAACCAACTCAAGCGATGAAATCATTTTCTTTAAATTCTCAGGGCCTACACAAATATCACTTAAAGAACAACAACTGGATGGCCACGGAGCTGATTATCATCAACATGGTTATAGCTCTCCTCTAGGTGCTTTTAAGGCCACTTCGCTAAATATGAACTCAGAAACTACGTTTATATACGATTCTGGTTTTGAAATTAAAGGCACACTGATTAAGTCTATACCTTGTTCTGAGCAAGCCACCATTTACACTTTTCAAAATGCAACAATGAAATATAAGTCTGAAATTTATTTTCAGCCTGATTGGGGCTTATTAGACATCGTTGTGGGATCTAAGATCGTATCTGCGTATGGTGGAGCCGCAGACCGGAAAAATTACGGTGAGACAAAAGATTTTGTCGCGGCAAAAGTTCCAGCGCCTAAATACAGCGAAAAGCAAATTCAAACATTTGCTTTATACCAAAAGATTCGCGATGCACGAAATCAGAATAAGGTAACCGCTGAGTTTGTTTCATCAATTTACCTACAAGCACAAAAGCAAATTCCTATGGAGTGGTTATTGTATGTTGAACTTCTTGAGCTTGCGACTGAAAATAGTTTCACTCCTCTGACCGCGGCTATCGAAAAGCACTTGCAAGACATTGTTGCAAATAAGCCAAAGTTGCAGCCAGTTATAAACGACGGTATTAAACTAGCCTATGCGCAAAATTGATCTACGCATTGTTTTAGTGCGCTCTATTTATGAGAGAAATATAGGAGCTACTTCGCGAGCAATGGCTAATATGGGGTTTGATCGACTTATCCTTATTGGACCTCAGTGCGAATTGACTATTGAATCACAAAAGGCTGCAGCTACCGGGCAAGCTGCACTTCAAAATCGCACGATCTACCAAGATTGGAATGATTTTTTTAAAAACGAACCCGAAAGTTTAGTCATTGCCACCACCGCTCGCGATGGGCGCGGACGACAAGCTCAGGACTTGGAAAAAACCTTAGTCAATTACACAGAGACGCTGCCTGCTTTAAAAAAGCAGTCTGATGATCCTTTTGTTATTCACCTTGTTTTTGGCCCTGAGGACTGGGGACTTAGCGCCGAAGATTTACAATACGCTAATGCCTGCTGCACGATCCCTATTTACGGTAACAACACCAGCCTTAATCTGTCCCAAGCAACTCTGCTGGCTATGTTTATTTTTAGATCTGTATTTGGCGGCGAACGCGCCCGATTAGATGGCCAGCAAAAACCCAAAGAACGACAAAAAAAACCTGTAAATATTTTTCCCGAGGAAACTTTACGACTCTGGCTGCAAGAAATGGGATTCAGTTTAGAAAAGAAAAAAATCAACGTCTTTACAGTGCTCAGACGCATGCTTTTACAGAATGCCCCATCGACTAAAGAATTTCAAATTTTAGAAATCGTACTTCAACAAAGCTTACGGAAACTTAAGGAATTAAAGAAATATCAAGCTGACTGATCTTCAGAAAAAAGAATTTGTTCCGCCCGTCTTAAAGATTTTGATTTGCGCTCCATTTTGACCATCTCTTGAGACAAAACCTCGCCTTGGCGGTTAAGATCTTCGATTTCTTTAACCACTTCAGAGATGTCTGATTTAACCAACTGCAATGTTTCAATAATTGCATACTTTTCATCGATTTGTTCTTTAATATGTTCAATTTTTTGGTTTAAGAATTTACGCTGCTGACTGAGCTCTTTTGAGTAGTCTTGAATTTCGTCGAAGCTAAGATTCAATGATTTCAACTTAAGAAGTTTTTCTTCAGAATCTTCTTCAATAAAGCTATTTATAAGTATAGACCACTGTTGGCGCAAACTACCGGAGTCATCGTTCATTCTAGAATAGTATATCTAGAATTTCAGCTTTTGAGTACTCGACAATGGTCTTGATCAGAAGCAGGATCAAGGCCTGCATTTAAACATTGTCGTCTCATTATTGGAAATTATTAACTAAAGCCTTCTCAATGATCATATTGGTACAAGTCGACGGATTAAACCCTCTCTGTGAGTTAAACTACTTTAGCTCGCCTTGCTTTTATCCGATGTTATACATGAGGCAGAAGATTTACTTATATTAAGTATTATACTTAATATTGATTGTAAAAATGGAGCTTGATGAGGATCATAATTAAATTCTTAATTTGTGTTTTGATTGTGGGTTGCCAACAGCCTGATCAAAGCTTTGCGCCCTCTGATCCAGACCCATATTTTCCTGAGATTCCTGACCCGCAAGGTAATACCAGCACTATTAAATACGGACAAACAATTACAACTATGAATGGCTGGAAAGCCTCTTTAGATACTGCTGATTTTGTACAGCCACAAACTTTGCCCAATGGCTGGACTGTCGAGGTAAAATATGAATAGAAGAGCTTTATACGCGCTTATGCTGGCTTTACTTATTGGGAGTCAGTCTCAGGCCGACATAGGAGTACCACTTCAGTTAAGATTGGCGTCGCCAACTGGCGTGTATCCTACCGAGTCAGGACTGAGTTTTAGACTTATAGTTTTATCACCTGGTTCAAACTGTATATTACGCGAAGAAATTTTTTCAGCTCAATCAATTAGTGAAGGGAATATCAGTCTGACTTTAGGAACTGGAACGAGAGGATCAAACGATCCCAATATCAATTTAATACAAGTCTATAATAACTCTCAATCTAAACCAGGACTTAGCTGCGTTGATGGAAACAATAATATAGTCTTGACCAACCAAACGTATGCACCTGCTCAAAATGATCATCGTATTATGCGTATCTCCACCACAATTAATGCCGATAATATAATTGCGAATTTTGATATGCGAGCTACGCCTTATTCAGTGCAAGCTGAGTCCATCGGTGGAAAAGTGGCTTCAGATCTTATTGTTAAGAATGATTCAACCGAAATGAATCAAACTAACTTAGAAACACTTCTATTAAACACTACTCATCTAAATAATTTAATCACTTTGGCGACGAGTGGCGCTGCCGCTAATGCGACTAACGCAACCAACGCAACATCTGCAGTTAATTTTACCGGCGCTTTGGTGGGAGATGTTAATGGAACTCAAAATACTACAAGCGTAGATCGAATTAAAGGAATACCTGTTAGCTCAATTACACCACTCAACGGGCACGTTTTAAGATATGATGGGTCACAATATGTTCCCTCCGTTTTACCTACTGCTCCAGTGACAAGCGTAGCTGGAAAAACAGGAGTTGTAACACTAGTTGCAACAGACATCTCAGGCTTAGGAACAAGTGCATCTCTTAATGTGGGAGTTGCACCTAATAATGTTGTCCAACTTGACGGAGCTGCACGCATTCCAGCATCAACATTGCCGACCACTGCCCTGACGACCTCTTCATCATTTGCAGGAGATATATCAGGTACCAGTTCATCTGTTGTTGTGGATCAAATTAAAGGTGTACCGGTCAATGCAGCTCCTCCAGTAGCGCGGCAGGCCTTGGTCTATAATGGATCCGAGTGGGTTCCTACGACCGGTTTTCCTTATTTTTTTAAATCAACTGCCAATCAAACATTCTCAACAAATGCTCTGACCGATGTTACATCATTATCTTTCCCCCTAAGCACAGGTTTAATTTATAAATATAGGTTCCATATTCTGTATACTTCACCAGTTACTACAACAGGCTTGCGCGTAAGTCTGACTTATCCTGCAGTAACTACAGCATCTGCGGTCGCGCAAATTCCCAGTGGGAATGATGGCACGGGTTCTCAATATCAAGGAACCATAAATTTTTCTGGCGACATTGTAACATCCCCGTCTACATCGACTGCAAATACCGTTCATTACGCCAGCGTTCAAGGCGTGATAATACCCTCTGCTGATGGAACTATGCAGCTACGAGCGGCCTCAGAAGTTAATGGATCAAATATTATAATCAGAGCAGGATCTTTTGCTGAAATTAATGTCGTCCCGTAAGGTATATGTCGGATTCAAACAAACGCATCTTAATATTCTTAAGCTGAATTTTTTTATCTAACTGAGGGATAGTTAAGTCTTTTGTCCACGAAAGACCGTTGTTGGCGCCAATCAACGACGGATTTATAAACACATGAAAACGATCCACCAACTGACTTTGAATAAAGGATGAATAGGTTGCGGCTCCGCCTTCCACAAAGACTGATTTTATTTGAAGATCCCAAAGTTGAACCATCAAATGATTTAAATCTTTGAAAAGAATTATTTGATAGTCTGATTTCATATCTTCATTAGTTGCAAAATAAATATTTTTCTTATGGTGCACTTCCATAAACTTGTATTTTTTTCCATCAATAATTGATTTTAAAAGCTTACCTTTTGAATCTAAAATCACTAACTTATTTTCTTTTTTAATACGAGGATGTCTTATGTTCAACGAAGGGTTGTCTGTGACTATGGTGTTCGAGCCAATAATTAATCCGTCATACCATGATCTTAACTCGTGAACATATTCTCTTGAAGCAGGTCCAGTGATCCACTGGCTTTCTCCTGTTTTTAAAGCAATCTGACCATCCAACGAGCTTGCCACTTTTAAGGCGACAAAAGTTTTTTTGTGTCGAAAATTCTTAAGAAAAATTTCCGCTAAATCCTCTAAATCTGATTTAAGTGCACCCTGGTATTCTTCAGTTTCAATTCCCGCAGATTGCAAAATTTTAGCACCTTGTCCTGCTACTAAGGGATTAGGATCAACTAATCCATAAATCACTTTTTTAATTTTATACTCAGCCAGTTTTTTAGCACAGGATGCGGTTTTACCCTCGTGAGCACAGGGCTCTAAAGTGACAAATATTTTACAATCTTGAAGATCTTTTTCAGGAATATTTTTTATGGCATTAATCTCTGCATGGGCTTCCCCGTAACGCTCGTGACAGCCTGTAGATAGTAACTTGTTTTCTGCGGATAAAATTACACAGCCGACTAACGGATTCGGCGATACATAGGGAGCTCCTGCTTTAGCCACATCAATAGCTAAAGCCATGGCTTGATCATAAGTTAACTTTATTTCTGTTTCCACGATTCCCAGTACGACTTAACCTCTACCGATTCAAATCCTGGGTCTATGTTAAGAGGGTTATAAGTATCAACCATGACCGCCACTTCATCAGTAAATGTTTTAGTGCCTTGCGCCGCAAAGGCTTTAGGATGTGGCCCATGAGGAAACCCTGCGGGGTGAAAGCTAATCATATTTGAATGTAAGTTATCGCGACTAAAAAAGTTCCCTGCGTGATAAAATAAAACCTCATCGTAGTCGATGTTTTGATGGTAAAAAGGAACTTTTAGTGCGTCCTCATCTGTTTCAATTAAACGCGGCAAGAACGTACAAACCACAAAACCGTTGGCTACAAACGTCGTGTGGGCTGAAGGCGGCAAGTGCACTCGATGAGACATCATCGGCATCATATCATCAATGTGCAAAGTATAAGGAAAAAAATCGCCTTTCCAGGAAACCGTATCGTAAACACACTTATCGTAAGTAAACGTGGTCATAGTTTCTAAGCGTTTAACTTCTATTATCAAACTTTCATAACCTTTGGCTCTTTTTAACTGATGAAGAGCTTCTAAATCAGGTTTACCTAATGAAGCTAAATCATAAAATGCATTTTTACCGACCATGCCTCGATCAGGCTCTCGATACTGACTGGATTTAGATTCTATAACTATGAACTGCGTCGGAGCATCAAACACAAAAGCATGCTGCAAAGATTTAGGAATATTAATGTAACTTCCTACCTTAAAAATCAATAAGCCATACTCAGTTAAAACTGATCCCGATCCTGTATGGCAAAAATAGAGCGTCTCTGCGTCTGTATTGCGAAATGATTTTAACTGCTTCGCAGTTGTAACTTCATTAAAAACTGAGTGCATGGCCACTTCGTTATTAAAAAACAAACGCTTCCAACGATTACCTTCATATTTCAGAGGAACCAAGTCATACAAATGAGGTCGCAAAGGTCCGTCAATATTTGTCCAACGAGTAGGCGCCTCAGGCTTAATTAAATGAGACACTTGTCCATAAAAACCTTTTCGACCGTGCTCTTCTTCAAAGTGACCAGCTGGTATACCTTTGTGACCCTGAGTATGATTTTTTCCCTGAGAGTACTGATGCATTATAGATATCCTCTTTGGCGTTGATCTTCTTCTATAGCGTCAAACAAAGCTTGAAAGTTTCCCTCTCCGAACCCGTCATGACCTTTACGCTGAATCACCTCATAAAATACAGGTCCAATCACATTCTTAGAAAAAATTTGCAAAAGATAACCATCATGGTCGCCATCTACTAAAATCGCATTTTTTTCCAAGCGATTAAGATCTTCCGTTACCATCGGTAACCTATTTTTCAAAGCGGAATAATAAGTCGGTGGAGGTGATGATAAAAAGTTGATCTGATTTGTTTTTAGTTTTTCAACAGTTGAAATAATATTTTCCGTAATCAAAGCAATGTGTTGAATTCCCGATCCTTTATATTCATCCAAATATTCTTGAATTTGTGATTTTCCGTCCGAGGGTTCATTAATCGGCACCGAGAACAGTGAACATGGTGATCTCATTACCTTCGAAATAAGACCAGTTGATTTTCCCTTAATATCAAAATAACGAGCTTCATGAAAATTCAAAACCTTTTCATAAAAATCACACCACTTCTGCATTTCACCTACAGGTACGTTATTGGTGAAATGGTCTACATTTTGTAAACCCAGTCCCATCGGACGTACAGAGTTATCTTTTAATCCAAATCTTTTTTCGTAAAGATCTTTATGATTATTTTCGTCGATAAAGTAAATTAAAGAGTCTCCGATGCCGTAAATTGCTGGGTAAGGAGTTGCTCCGCGTGAGGCCTCGTTACCATCGTAAATTTTTCCGCCTCGAGCAACGGCTGCGGCCAACGCCTTCTGCGCATCACCCACACGAAAACCGGTTGAAGAAACACAAGGGCCATGTTTTTGAGCAAAGTCTGTCGCAAATGTGTTAGGTTCGCAGTTTAGGATAAAATTAATATCTCCTTGGCGAAAAAGTTTAATTTTTTTGTTAGGAACTGAACCTAATTCGATAAAACCCATTTGAGTAAACAAATCTTCAAAATACTTTGCATCAGATCCTGAGTACTCTAAAAAATCAACTCCGTTTAATCCACATGGATTCTGTTCTGTGATTTTTCCATCTTTCCAATTAATCGTTAAAAATGACATATATAGACCTCGATTTCATGATGGTGTTGAACACTAAAAAAACAAGGCTGAATATAGTTAAAATGGCTTAATTTGGCTATAAAATAATTTAACTGCAGGATCAGTAATAATTGATTTTTCACTCCAACGAACAATGTGCAAACCCGACGAGTCCCGTAACCGAGATAAAGCCACGTACGCCTGCCCAGGCTCCCATAAAGCGCTTAAATCGCACCATAGCTCATCTAACGTTGCGCCCTGCGATTTGTGTATCGTCGTGGCATAGGCCAATGTCAGTGGAAATTGTATGACGCTAGCCTTAGCATTTCCATCAGCATCCAGCAGAGAAAACTGCATTTTTTCTACTTTAACTTCACGTCCTGCATCTTTTTTGACAATGATATGATCACTTTCAACTTCAACTACCCGGCCTCGCGTTCCATTAACCCATCTTTTTTGAGCATCATTTTTTAGAAACAAAACAAGACAGCCTTTTTTTAACTTTAATACTTCAGGAACTGGTGCGCTTTTCTTCAGATGATTTACAAATTTTTCTTCGCCCAAGTAGATCGAATAAATAACATGCTCTTCGGCAGCAATTTCTTGAAGCTTTTTTTGATTGTACGAGTCTGATTGCTCTCGACGAGGAAATAACCGTGTTCCACTATGAGCTTCGTCATGAGTTCTTACTCGCGCATTTAAAAAAACTTTAGCCTTTTCATCCACTTTTCCATTGCGAACCTGATCAAGTACTTCTAAAAAATCGGATTCTTGAACACGTTGGTTGTAGCAAAGTTGATATGTCATAAAGTTGGTTCTTTTCCATACCTCGTGCTGAAAACACCAATCTCTTTTTTTTCCTGCCATAGTTACCGGTGGCAACTGACCAAAATCTCCTACGGCAATAATTCTCATACCACCCCAGGGAAGCGTGGACTGCCGGGCTGACTGAGCCAAAAACTCTGCTGCCGCCAAGGCTTCGCCAGGGATCATCGATATTTCATCAATAACCACTCCTTCAACCCGAGCTAATCTTTTCATAAGCTTTACATCTTTTGTGGCGCGCTGGATAGTGGCTTCCGCTCCACCCTCCATAATACCAATTCCAAAAAAACTGTGAAAAGTTCTGCCGCCAAGTAATACTGCAGCCGCACCCGTGCTGGCTAAAATGGGCATTAGCTCTGAATTCAAATCTTTCATGAATTCACGAATAACAAAGCTCTTTCCCGAACCCGCTCCGCCAGTCAAAAAAATATTATCCCCTGATTTGAGGAGGTCTAAAGCCGTTTTTTGTTCTTCCGAAAGCTGAATAATTGTTGAAGTCATTAGAATGAGATTGTAGACTGAAACACTAATATTTCCAAGGATTAAAGAATAAAGGAATTTCTACATGCTAGGATCAAAAGTCTTTGTTAATCGCACCTTAAATCTGAAAAAAATTAAATACATCGGATTGGATATGGATCATACCTTGATCCGATATAACACAGAAAATTTCGAGCGCCTTTCTCATACAATGATTATGGAAAGACTAGTTGCTGGAAAAAGCTATCCAGAACAAATTAAAAAACTTCAGTTTGATTTTAGCTTTGCTTTAAGAGGTTTAGTTATTGATAAGCCCAAGGGAAATTTGCTTAAATTAAATCGCTATACCGCTATTCGTACCTGCTTTCATGGTCTAAAACCTTTAGATTTTAAAATTCGTCAGAAAACCTATCGTTCAACTTACATAGATCTAAGCAAAAGTGATTATTTAGCCGTTGATACAAGTTTTTCCTATTCAATGGCGCACGCTTATTCTCAACTGGTTGACTTAAAAGATGCTCACCCTGAACTTAAGTTGCCAGACTATGCCCAAATGGCTGACGATGTCTTAGATGCTTTAGACCAAGTTCACCGTGATGGCTCCTAAAAGGAGCCGTTCGTGAAAATTTAGCTCATTATATCATTAAGGACGAAGGCATTGTACGCGGACTAGAAAAATTTAAAAAGCATGGAAAAAAAATATTTATATTAACTAATTCTGATTTTCACTATTCAAAACTTTTGTTGGATTTTGCGATAAATCCTTTTTTAAAAGATCATGCTTCGTGGGTCGATCTTTTTGAACAGGTCATTACATTTGCGCAAAAACCTAAATTTTTCTATGATGATTTAAAATTTTTAAAAATTGATCCAGCCACAGGCAGTATGACTAATATGGATGAAAAGCTTACACGTGGTGTTTATCAAAGTGGTAATGCACAAAAGTTTACCACCGACCTTAATTTGGATGGTGATGACATCTTGTATATAGGCGATCATATTTACGGCGATATCCTGCGTCTAAAAAAAGAGTGTAACTGGAGAACGGCCATGATTACAGAAGAACTGGATGAAGAGATCGCCCAGAATAAAAAGGCCGAACCGATTATACTTGAGATTGATACTCTTATGCGACAAAAAGAGCCTTTAGAGAATCAACTGACAGATCTCATGACCTTAAAATACGAAAAAACCGAACCCGTCGATGAAACACAAATTGATAAACTTCAAAAAGAAATTAATGATTGTGATGCGCAGATCAGCCAACTGATCAAACAACAACAATCGCTTTATAATCCTAACTGGGGTCAATTGATGCGGGCCGGAAACGAAGAAAGTTATTTCGCTTATCAAATGGAACGCTATGCTTGTGTTTATATGAGTAAAATTAGTGATCTTTTGCAATTATCGCCACGCACGTATTTTCGCGCACCCCGACGTCCACTAAGTCATGAAGTTTAACACCACGAGGTATAATTTATGAATACAGAAAGCAAACTTGTTCAAGGTTTAGGTTTAAAAGAGTCCATTGCCATTGTCGTCGGAACTATTCTGGGAACTGGAATATTTCTTAAAGCAGCCATCATGGCCCACACAGTTGGCTCACCCACTATTGTCATTGTCGCATGGATTGTGGCTGGTTTGCTTTCCTTGACCGGGGCTTTAACTTACGCCGAGCTAGGATCATTATTTCCTCGCGCCGGAGGAGAGTATATCTATCTTAAGGAAGCCTACGGCAATGTCTTTTCTTTTTTATATGGCTGGATGAGATTTTGGATTGGATCTCCTGGGTCAATCGCAGCTTATGCCGTGGGTACAGCCACCTTTATGAATGGGGTTTTTCGTTTTGAAGATCCAATGATTATTACTTGGATCGCGGTAGGTTTAGTCATTCTTTTTAGCTGCCTTAATTGTCTGAGCGTGACCTTCAGTGGAAAAATTAATGTCATCATAACTACGATAAAAGTATTAATTATATTCACTCTTATCTATGGTGCTTTTTTCCTTGCCTCAAGAACTGGCTTTGCTAGCACTATTGATTTTACCACTATGACTGCCGACTGGAAAGGTTGGAGTTTTTTTGGCTCCGCTGTACTTGCTGCCCTGTGGGCCTATGATGGGTGGAATAACTTACCCATGGTGGCTGGCGAAGTTAAAAATGGATCTCGCAATGTCCCTTTGGCATTAATTATCGGTGTATCTTTTATTTTAGTTATTTATACCTTGATTAACTTGGCTTATTTCTACGTGCTTCCGTTCTCTGATATTTTGGCTGCAAATTCAAAAATAAACCCAACGGCTTTGCCGGTTGCAACCTACACTGCTATGGGTTTTCTAGGAGAAATCGGAATAGTATTTTTATCTGTAGGAATGACGATCTCAGCTTTAGGAGCCATGAATGCGTCGATTCTAACCTCTGCACGCGTTCCTTATGCCATGGCTAAAGATGGATTATTTTTCGCAAAATTATCTCAGCTTAGTAAAAAAACAAATGTTCCTATTTACTCCGTACTTATTCAAGGGTGCATTGCTATTGTTTTAGCTTTATCAGGATCTTTTGATCAGCTTACTGATTATGTCGTATTTTCTGCTTGGTTGTTTTATGCTTTATGTGGAGTCAGTGTTATTTACTTTCGTAAAAAACTGCCGAATGCGACCAGAAACTATAAAGTTTGGGGATATCCGGTAATTCCATTTATTTTTATTTCTTGTGCTGGATTGCTTTTGGTGAACACCATTTTTACAAGTCCAACTGAATCATTAATTGGACTGGTGATTATTGCCTTAGGCTGGCCGTGCTACCACTTCTACTTTGGCAAAAAATCGACTTAATGGCTGTGTCCAAAAGCTTGTTGCATACGACGACGAGCTTCTGGATCCTCATCACCCATTTTTTTGCCTTCAGCTATTATGGCTAATCGGGTGGCTTCTTTAACTCCGTTTAATCCCCATAATGTATTTACAATTGTGGAGGCATTTTGCGGAGAGCACCCAGAATAGCTCAGTAACATACCAACTACCGTTGGTCCACGATGTCTTTGGCCCTTGCATCCCAGAGCTAAATATTTATGATTTTGCAAACAAGATAAAAAACTTGGGCTTCCATTGGCAAATTGATTCTTTAAAATTTCACGATAAAGCACAGGGCCGGTTTCAGTATTAAGCGATTTTGGATCTTTCATATAGTAGTGGTTAAAACTAGCTTCCGCTGCAGAGTCACCTTTATTAAGAAACCAAGTACAAAAATTTTCATTTTGCTCGACCGTGGATTGAGTTGTTGCCAGATCAATCACTTGTTGGTTCTTAGAGTTCCCCACAGCTAAACCGACAAGTTGTACATCGCCTAGTTTAAACATTCGAGCGCGCTTCAACTTTTTATTAATCGTTTCATCAATTTTAACTTCATTAGAAAAAAAAGTTTGAGGATTACAGTATGCAGGCTCTTCAGAGGCGGTCGCAAATGCAGCACTCGACATAATAAATATAAAAGTTAAAATGCCAGCAATGTTCTTCATAAAAAATCCTCCGTGTTTTAAAGCCTTGGCCCTCCTATGAAAACATTATCCCTAGGGCTAGGCTACGGTACCTAGGTCAGGATATCGTTAGATTTACGATAGCATTCGGTTAATACTCGACGAAGGTATGGCTGAGTTTTTAGTTTACATGTTTTTGGCTTATACTTATGATTATGTTATTCAATAACATAAAGGAAAACTCATGAAAATTATTTGGCTTACTCTTTCGTTTTTAATTGTAGCTGGCTGCACTTCAAAACCTGTTGAGATTAATAGTAACCCTATGACGTCAATTGAATGGGTTTCAGAAGATGCTGCTGACCGGTCACCGGCTAATGTTACCCCGGATGATTTACAATTATATAATACCTCTATTGGCCGCGCAGCAGTTTGGTTTCAGCCTGATATGAATCGGTTTGATATTCTTAGATCTGACTATCGCGAAGCAGATGGTCCATTTTATGCTTTGAATGAAAATTTAGATTGCGTCCTTGATGCTGCAGTTACAGCCGAAAAGAAAAAAACCAGTGGTAAAACTGCAAAATTTTGGTGCTACCTCAGTGGCCAAGATAAGGTTTCTAAAATAAAATATTTTCCCCAGCGGCCAAGCGAAAATCGTGAAGTATTCGCTGCTATTGTAACGACACGATTATTTCGCGCACTAGGCTTTATGGCTAACCGTAACTATAGCGTGACTGTCAACTGCCCCAATTGCACAGAACACCCGTGGGGAGATGTTGGGAAAAAAGATGCTAAACCCCGGACAACTCCATTTACTCCAGCACTCATTGAATTTAAACCAAAGGGTAAAGATATCAAAGGCCAGAAGGAAGGATGGCCGTGGAGAGATCTGGATGTGATCGACACTAGCTTACCTTCAAATGTACAAGAAACCATGAGAACTCATCGTGGAGCCCTTAAATTATTATCTATTTTTGTTCAACATAGTGACAATAAGCCTGAACAACAAAATATTATTTGCTTAGATAAAATCAAAAAAACAGATGGAAAGTCCACCTGTGATCGTCCGCTTATGTACATCCATGACCTAGGCGCAACTTTAGGCGGTGGCGGAATATTTACTTCTTCTAGTGCTAAAATGCATTTTGGCGGCTTTGCTGATACCTGCATGTGGAAAGATGAAAAAAAGAACCCTCGTCCAAATTTAAAAAGTTCAATGGCTGGAAGTTTTGATGGAAAACAAATTGATTCCATAGAAGAAAATTCTCGCCTATTCTTAGTTTCTCTTATGACTGAGTTTGCCTCAAGACCAGAGCGCGTAAGAAGTTTGTTTGAAGTCGCGCAAATTTCTAAAATGCATGAACTTAGTAATGAAAAAATCACCACTGATCACTGGGTTTCAGCGTTTAACATTAAGGTGAATGAATTAAAAAATAAAACTTGTTACAAAGATCAAAGAAAGCAATTAAAAGAGGCCGCTAAAAAAGGTCTACCTTATACTGTTAATCTGCTTTAAAAAATATTATCTAATGAGAATCATGTAATCTTTTTCCCCGGTTAAATCCATCAAGCCGGGGCTTAAAGAAAGCTTTGAGACATCTAATTTTCGACGTTGTGATCTGGCCTTGTTCGCAATGGCGCAACCCCACTCTGCAGTACCCTCTTTATTTTCCGTCTGACAAGGGAAAACGCTTTTCTTCTCTTCTTCTTTAATCACAGGAAAAAATCCCATCGAAAAAGTAGTAGGCTTATAGCCCGTCACTTCATTAATTTTATACACAGGATTATATTTTAACAAATTAGTCGAATAAATGGCTGCTGTAAGAACTAAAATTTTCTTATCATGATTTTGTTTAATTTCTTTAGCTAAGCTTCCCCAATCTTCCTTCACCCATCTATTCACGGGATTGCCAAAGGCGTTTTTTTGGGTCTCTGTAAGTTGCAACTCTTGATCTATGTAGATCATGTCAAACAATCCATTTTGTTTTTCTATATTATGTTTAAGCGCACGAAAAATATCTAGCTGTTGATCAAGCCCAGGTTCAACGCCAAACCAAAAATACTTCTCTTGTGTAAGCCGCTGCTGAAGTACATTCTGGACGCTATCGGCTACCTCTTGATTATTTTTAAAGTAGTTTAATGGTATTTGAGGGATAAACTGCACACTTCGCCCGCTGCCCAAATACACCAAAACAGACACACCCGCCAAAAATACAGCGCCTATATAGAATTTCACGTTTAAATATTTCATGGGCTCAAACTACACCATTGCAATTATTTTAAAAAGTGTTAAATTATCAGCACATTAATAAACATGGACTTGATCGGAAGATAGATATCCGACAGGTACCGAAGGATTTATGAAAACAATACTACTTATTGGCTCAGGTAAGCTGGCCAAACATCTCAACCATTGGTTCCGTCTTAATAACTTAAGTCACAATATTTTACTAACTTGGGACCGCCACCAGGACCCACATCTGATTCGTGATTATGTGTCCCGTGCTACCCACGTCTGGCTGGCTATTTCAGATCATTCAATTATCCCCTTTTATGAGAAGCATCTTAATGGTCATGATAATATTACGGTTCATTTCAGTGGCGCCCTTCACGATGATCGATTAATAGCAGCACATCCGTTAATGAGCTTTGGTCCCGAGTTGTATTCCAATGAGATTTATAAAAAGATTCACTTTGGTTTGACGGGATGCGATTCACTGTCCGAAGCTCTTCCTGGGTTTACAAATTCTTTTTTCAGTGTTTCCGGAACAAACAAACCACTTTATCATGCCCTGTCTGTTATGGCGGGAAATTTTCCTCAGATTTTATGGGCGGAAATCTATCCGCTAGCAGAAAAATATCAAATACCTTCTTCTGCTTTGGATCTATATATCCAACAAATCACAGAAAATTTTATTCGTTTCAAATCAGAGGCTTTAACCGGACCATTTATTCGCAAAGATCTTCAAACGATTGAAAAAAATGTGACCGCACTAAAGCAAACAAAATTAAAATCGATCTATGAATCTTTTCAAAAGGAGTTTTTAAAATGAAAACTATCCTGGATTTTCTAGCTTTTAAGAAGAAAAATCAAAAAATCACTATGCTAACCTGTTATGATTATACTTTTGCAAAAATTTTGAATACGTCGGAAATAGATACTTTGTTAGTGGGAGATTCCGTTGCTCAAGTTATTCATGGCTACCCAACGACATTACATGCCACTGTTTCCATGATGATTCTTCATACTCAAGCCGTCGCTAAGGGAGCGCCGGATAAATTTATTGTGGCCGACATGCCCTTCTTATCCACGCGCAAAGGCTTAAGGCACGCTGTAGAGTCAGCTGGCGAGTTAATGAAAGCCGGAGCCAACGCCATAAAAATAGAAGGTGCCGCAGGACATTTGAAAATGATTCGACATCTGGTGGACTCTGGAATTCCCGTCATGGGTCATTTAGGATTAACTCCTCAATCTATTCATCAGCTCGGCGGACCTAAAATTCAAGGTCGAGATGAAATAACTGCAGATAATATTTTGAAAGACGCATTAGCTTTAGAAAAAGCTGGATGTTTTAGTTTAGTGCTTGAATGTATTCCTGAAATTTTATCTCAAAAAATAACTGAGACCTTAAAAATCCCAACGATTGGTATCGGAGCTGGACCACACACTTCAGGACAAGTTTTAGTACTGCAGGATATGTTAGGACTTAACGGAGCGTTTAACCCTAAGTTTTTAAAAAAATATGCCCAAGAGTCTCAATCCACTTTAAGTGCTACGCATTCGTATGTCTCCGAAGTACGGGCGGGTCGCTTCCCTACTAAAGAGCACTCTTATGAATAAGCTTTTGGTACTTAAAACCATTTCTGATTTTAAAAAGTATCGTAGCACATTGACGGGCTCGGTAGGTTTCGTCCCTACAATGGGGGCTCTGCATGCAGGGCATGCCAGTCTTATGCAACAGTCGCGGACTGAGAATGCACATACTATTTTAAGCCTATTCGTTAATCCGACTCAGTTCAACGATGCGAAAGACTTGGAAAAATACCCGCGCACTTTTGAAGCTGACTTAGAAATAGCGACTGAAAACGGAGTCAGTGCCATCCTCTGTCCTGATTTTAATGAAATGTACCCTGATGAATATACATACTCGGTCATGGAAAAAAGTTTCTCAAAAAAATTATGTGGAGCATCCCGGCCTGGGCACTTTGATGGTGTTTTAACAGTCGTCATGAAACTTTTTAATATTGTTGAACCTCACAAGGCTTACTTTGGTGAAAAAGATTACCAGCAACTACAACTTATTAAAAACATGGTCTCAGCTTTTTTTATGCCTGTCGAGATTTGTGCTGTTAAAACATTACGTGAAAACTCTGGGTTAGCATTAAGCTCTCGTAACATACGATTAAGTGGAGAAGGAAAACAAAAGGCCGCCTTGATTTATAAAGCTATCACAGAATCCAAAACCACAGAGCAAGCTAAAACATTTTTAGCTGATCATGGATTTCAAGTGGACTATCTTGAAGATATAGAAAATCGACGATTTGTCGCTGCATTTTTAGAAGGGATAAGGTTAATAGACAATGTCGCAAAATAATATTTTGATTTTAATGTCTGGTTCAATTGCCTGCTACAAGGTATGTACGCTGATCAGCAAGCTGGTTCAAAATAATTTTAATGTAAAAGTCGTCATGTCAACCTCTGCCCAAAAATTTGTAGGAACTACCACTATTGAGGGGCTTTCGCAAAATCCAGTTCATACTGATACTTTTGAGCCCGGGCAAGCTATGGAACATATTCATCTGGCGCGCTGGGCGCACCTCATTTTAGTAGCCCCAGCGACAGCTAACACCATTAATAAGATGAAACAAGGCGTGGGCGATGATTTGATTTCAACTTTGTTTTTGGCTCATGATTTTACTAAGCCCTTTTTAATTGCTCCTGCAATGAATACTAAAATGTACTTGCATCCGGCCACCCAGAATTCAATAACAGAATTGAAAAAAATGGGCGTTGAAATTTTAGAGGCCGCTTCTGGAGTATTGGCTTGCGGCGAAGTAGGATATGGTCGTTTGCTAGAGCCCGAATTGCTTTATAAAGAAATTGTTCAAAGACTGCCAGAATCAAACTCGCCTGCTGTAGCTAATGCTCAAAAGAAAACTACGCGTAAAAGTTTAAAGGTATTAATCACTTCAGGCGGAACACAAGAACCCATAGACGACGTGCGCTTTATCTCTAACAGCAGCACCGGAAAAACAGCAGCAACACTCGCTGATCAATTTGTATCCGCAGGATTTGATGTAAGTTATCTTTGCGCTGAAAGTGCGGCACGTCCAGTCTTGTGCTGCACAACTCATACTTTTGTAACTTATAAAGATTTAGATCAGGCATTAGAAGCTCAGCTTAAAAATAATTATGATGTTATAGTGCATGCCGCCGCTGTTAGTGATTACTCTGTAAGTCAACCTCAAGGTGGAAAAATTAGTAGTGACGCTGAATCTCTTGAAATTCAATTAAGAAAAAATCCGAAGATCATAAATAAAATAAAACAGCTTTCACCTAAATCAGTGCTGGTTGGATTTAAGCTCACTTCAAAAAACTCTGATGCCGAAATAAAGGAAAAAGTTAACAAGCTGTTTACGCAAGCACAGTGCGACTACGTTGTGCATAACGACTGGAGTCGTGTTCACACCCATCACCACACTTTCAATCTTTATACTGAGCACTCAGTTAAAAATGATTTATCACTATTTGATTTATCCTTTGATCTGTCTGATGCCTTTTTAAGAAAGGAAAATTTATGATTTTATCCTTGGATGTGGGTAATACCCAAATATATGGCGGCGTCTTTAAAGGGAAAATAGGTGAAGAAAAAATGCTTATCTCTTTTCGTCGTGGTTCAAAACAGGGATTCTCTTCTGATGAAGTTGGAGTATTTCTAAGAATGGTCATTCGCGAAAACGGGATTGATCCTGCAGAAATTAAACAAATTGTGTTGTGTTCAGTGGTGCCAGAGGTCGTTTACTCTTTGCGTGGTGCCTGCCAAAAATATTTCAATATCAATCCCTTTATTTTACAAGCCGGAGTTAAAACCGGCCTTAAAATTAAATATCGCAATCCTTTAGAGGTAGGCGCCGATCGCATTGCAAATTCGATTGCAGCTACTCAGTTATACCCTGGTAAAAACTTGATTCTTGTCGATCTAGGTACTGCCACTACATTTTGTGCTGTCAGCAGTGAAAAGGATTATCTAGGGGGATCAATTATAGCGGGGCTTAAACTTTCAATGGAATCGCTAGAAGCCAAAACCGCAAAACTTCCCTCCGTTGAAATTGTTTCTAGAAATAATACCTTAGGGTTGTCCACCGTAGAGAGCTTACAAAGCGGACTGTACTATGGACATCTGGGTTCCATGCGAGAAATTATTAAACGTATCTCTGAGGAATGCTTTAAAAATGATTGTCCTATCGTTATTGGCACTGGTGGATTTTCTTCATTATTTGAAAAAGAAAAAATATTTGATGCAATTATTCCCGATCTTGTTTTAAAAGGTAATCTTATTGCTTTAGACCTTAATACTGGAGGTAAAAAATGAGCACCATCAATATGATGTATTCAAAAATTCATCGCGCCACTGTTACCGATGCTGATTTGAATTATGAAGGCTCTGTGTCGATTGATAAAGCGCTTATTAAAAAAGCCAAACTTCATCTTAATCAAAAAGTTGATATTTATAATTGTAACAGCGGTGCCCGCTTTTCCACCTACGTTATCGAAGGAAAAAAGCAGCAAGTCTGTCTTAATGGTGCAGCAGCCAGACACGTTCAAAAAGGTGATATCGTCATCATCGTAGCCTATGTTTCTGTTGATCTGGATAAAGCCCATAAGCACAAGCCCACAGTGGTCTTTGTCGATAATAAAAATAACTACGTGGAAGAGCGTCCAGAAAAACGCAACTCAAAATCAAAATAGCGGTATTTTGTAATTTCTACCTGTCCAAATTGTTACACTCTTACTTGTGTTTAATTATGGTATACTCACTTGGTATTAAGGGGGGATCTATGAAACAAGTTTTAGTGTCTACCATACTAGCTCTAGCTATAGCTGTCGTTAGCCAAAATGCGTTCGCTGTAATTATTTAATTCTGACTTCTTGAGGGGCGGCTTTCATCAGCTGCCTCCAAATTTGCATATTAACTTTAATATCTACGGACAACATATCCATCTCGTGCCGGATAGATCTGATCCTATCTTGTCCCGCTTGCTTATACTGAGTTTTTAACTCTTCAAATCTAAGCTGCGATTCGATAATTTTATTTTTAATTGGAAGTAGTTTTTCTTCATAGAACTGAGTTGTTTGAAATTTTTTTGACTCTGTACTTAGTCGTGCCTTTAAAATTTCAGATACATTTACAGTTTTCAGTTTTTTTGCCAACCCCAGTAAATACGCTACTTGGATAGACCATTTAGTCGGATCCCAGTGGTACCATCTAATTCCATTACGATAGTCGAACTGAAACTGATGATGAAAGTTATGATAACCTTCGCCATGAGTTAACAGAGTTACTATAATGCTATCACGAGCCGTTTTCTCTTCTGAATAGGTGCTTTTGCCATGCATATGACTTAGGGAATTCACTAAGAATGTTGACTGCTGAGTTAAAAATATTCTTAATCCACCAGCTAACATTAATCCTAAGAATGCATTACCTAAAGCCATTCCTACAAGAAGTGGAAGTATGTAACCCACTCCCACCGCCCAAACTATATAGTAGTCGTTCTGAATTTTAACTAGTTTATTTTTTTCTAGATCTGGAGCATGAATTGGAAGACTCACAGTTTCATGCTTCATCATCCATCCCATATGGGCATGCCAAAAACCTTTTTTAATATTGTAAGGATCTTTATCAGTATCTTCAAAGCGATGATGAAGGCGATGGTCACTTGACCACTTTAAAGCTGATCCCTGAAAAGCGCCAGCTCCTATAAACAGAAGCAATGCTTGTAGCACTGGATGAGCTTCGTAAGACTTATGAGAAAATAATCGATGATACCCCATCGTAATACTTAAATTGGTCAATACAGCAAACACGGCAGCAAATAGCGAAATATAAATAATTTGTGAAGAAGTATAAGTCTCTGAAAAAACTAAGTACAAGACCAATAATACGGTTGTAACTACCGGATTTAAAATCAAGAATAACGTCACTGTCCAACAAATGCTTTTCAATTTATTTTGTGTATTTCCCATGCTAAAAAGCATACTCCATTTTCCCAAAAGGTGCCAGGCTACTTTTCGGGACGCGCTGCTTATACAAAAGTAGCCTGGCACCTTTTCATTAGTTACGGAAGTATTCGATGGCGTCGACAATCGCTTCAGGACGATAGACCTGCAAGTCCTTCTTCCAATGGATACTGCTCCAGCCGAGTGGCTTTATTTCCTGGCGCTTAAGATTATGATTTTTAACAAGCTCAAAATAGTTTTGCGTAGGAGGAAGTGCCTCGTGAATCATCTGCAAGGAAGGCATGTGCAACTGAACAAAACTAAGTTTAGAATTGGCACTCATAAAAGGCTTAATTCCTTTTTTAAATAATGAATCAAAATCATATACATTTTTTTGTCCGCAATCATTTATAAGCATCAGCTTTTCAGTTTTTTTAAAAAAATAATTCATATTTTTTTGGGCACCACTTTCGCAACCCATCAATAAAGTTTGGCGTGCTTGAATATCATTAAAGACAGTCAATGGTAAAGCCGTCCTGGATGGCAGAAGCCATATGTTTTTATCGTCAACTAAGGCCACCTGAACTTCAGGATTCTTCATGGCTGCTAAGTCTAGGTTTTTGTAGAAACTGGCTGAGGTGTCTATATCGCCATCAAAATGCACCAGATAATCAAAAAATGCTTGATTGAAAATATCGGAAACTCCTCGATTTTGTAAACTCTGAATGATGCCAGAATATAGCAAATGAATCTCTGGATATTTTTTATTTGAAGCTGACAGAACTAGTTCAGAAAACTTATTAATGCCAATCATGCCGCTTTGTATGGGATTTGAATCCACCAACATCGATTCAACAATTTTATCAGAGGGCAGTTGAACACTTGAAATTAAGTGTGGCAAGCTTTGAATTAGCCGTCCTTTTTGTTTTATACTCATTTCATTGTAGCTATTAATTAAAGCTGAAGTTAGTAGTGGACGTAAACTATACGTAGCTGCCAATTGGTTACGAAGTTTTAAGTTGTTTTTAAAATCATTATTGCAACCTTCGATATGTTCAGTTTGCTTCCATGCCGACAAACAATAATTTTTTACATTTTTAATCACATGAGGCCACTTAACCGAACCTAGTTTTGTACGCGTTCTATCCACGGGATCTTCAAGTTCAATCTTACCCACCAAAACGTATAATATAAAATCAGCCAAAGATTCTTCAAATAAGCTTAAATCAATTTTTAAAGAGCTTCGATTTTCTATAATCCAAGATTTGATAAAAGCACGACTCAGATGATAATCTAAATTAAAAAAACTAGCGCCAAAATGAATTTTACCTGGACTCACTTCATACATCAACGGCCTGTCTTCATGAATAATAAGATGTAATTTATTTTCAAAAGGCTTAATGGACTCCAATAACAGTATCGTACGGTCTAGAACTGGTGAAATCTTTAAGACAGTACGCTCTAAGGCCGATGAGTAGTTTACCGGTTGATTTTGATAGCATGCATAGGCGGTCTCTGTCTGTATATGTCCGGCAGATAAAAAAACTCTGTCGATCTTATTGACAACAGTGGAATCAATACAAATTGGCCGTTTATAGACTAAAATGATCGCTATAAAACACAAATAAGTACAAGCACTTAAGAAAAGAATTATTGGTTTTTGTATCACAGGTCGAAAGAATGCAACTCTGTCACCAAGTTTTAAGATTTACGATAGTAGTGCGCGTAACATCCACGCTGTTTTTTCGTGTACTTGCAGACGTTGAGTTAATAGATCACAGGAAACTTCATCATCTTGTTCTTCTGCAATTTGAAATAAACTTCGAGCTGTTCGTATAACGATTTCATGTCCCTCTAAAAGCTCTTTAATCATCTGGGTCGCCTTGGGAACTTTTTCAGACTCCTTAATTGAAGTTAAGGCAGAAAACTGTTTGTACGAGCCCGGAGCATACTCGCCCACTGCACGAATGCGTTCTGCAATAAGATCTAAAGCATTCCATAGCTCTGTGTATTGCTCCATAAACATCTGATGAAGTGTATTGAACATAGGCCCCTCAACATTCCAATGAAAATTATGAGTTTTAATATACAACATATAACTATCGGCCAATAATATCGATAATCCATCCGCAATGTCTCTATGAGAATTACCTTTAAATCCTAATTTAGATTTTGATTTTACTTTGTTCATATCTGTCTCCTGAGTTTGACTTTATTTTTATTAAAATAGTATAAGCCTTTGACACTTACAAAGTACTTTTTACAAGAGTCCTTTTATTCCCTATAAATCTATCAATTGTTTGCTAATATAAGCAGCATGAAAAATCTCAGACTTAGGAGTTATTAATGCGGACCGTGCCGACTTAATTATCCACTCCAATGCTCTTATTTTTGGGGAATTTGTTAGAGATTACAAAAGATCGCGTTATATAAAAAGCTTTACCCGCGCACTAATACGTACACTATACTAATATGGGTATGGAAACTTCTCCTTTCTTAGATTCAGTAAACCAAAAAATTCTGTCAATCATCAAAGACAATTCATCACCCTTTTTGCAGGAAGTGATTGCCGATCACTTTAGTCATCCCGGGAAAATGCTACGACCTCAGCTTGCACACGGTATTGGTCAATCGCTAAGCGTCCCCGAACATCTTTTAGTTTCATGGGCTGCTGCCTGTGAAATTTTTCATAACGCCACCTTAATTCATGATGATCTTCAAGATGGGGATGAATATCGGCGTGGTCATCCCACGACCTGGAAAAAATATGGCGCTGCTCAGGCCATCAATGCCGGGGATCTTCTGCTGATGTGCGGGCAACAAATCATTTACAATTCTGATTTGAGTGCTGATAAACAAATTCAATTAGCGGCTTTATTTTCAAAAATGGGCTGTAAAATTGTCAACGGACAAACCCTTGAGTTTTCGGTTAAAGATTTGTCTGATCTTCCTAACATTGAAAAAAACTATATTGAATGTATCGGTTTAAAAACCGCCGCTTTATTTGCAGATCTTGCTGTCGGCGTTGCCCTGCTTGCAAATAAAGACACTAATTTTCAAAATAAAATTCATCATATTTTTGATCTATTGGGAAAGATATTTCAGATTCAAGATGATATACTTGATCTTTATGGAGATAAAGGCCGAGGCCAAAAAGGTTGTGACCTGCAAGAAGGTAAAATGAGCTTCCTTGTTGTCACACACCTTAAGCATCATCCCCTAGATCTTCACATAATAAAGCCAATATTAGTTAAGCCGCGTGATGCAACAACTTTTCAAGATATAGAAAATATAGAAAATTTGTTTCAGCAAAAACAAACTTTAGAAAAATCATTAACTGAAATGAATACAATGATATCGACGATTCGAAATGATATTTGGCTTAAAGAAAATGTTGCACTTTATAAATACACCAATGAACTTTTAACGAAGCTACTTAAGCCGATTCAGTTTTTATTTAAAATTTCGTAAGTTTTTTTCTTACTTAGCTCGACACCGGGCTGATCAAAAGCATTTATTTTTATTTCATCGGCTATTGCAACGACCAATAACTCAAACCACATCACTAAGTATCCAAAAGATTTAGCTGAATGATCTGGATAATAAACTTCTGTTAATTCCACACCTTCAGTTTTTAAGGCCTGAATCGTTCCATCAGCTGCCGCCTTAATTAAATCTCCATATTTGCGGCCTTGCAAAAACTTTAACTGAGTAAACTCTTTGATCTGACAATTTTGAGAAAAATTCTCTAGCTCAGTTGAACGAAAAAATATGACGAACTTATCGCGAGCTCCATCGGACACTTGCTGCAATATTGAATGCTGATCACTAGCTCCCACGGCAAACAACGGAGTACTTACGCTCAATGCAGGTTTACCCTGAAGATCAGTTTTCTTGGCTAAACTTTCAGCCCATAACTGCTGAATCCAGGCCCCGAAAGGTTTGGCCACAGAAGAGTAAAACCAAAACACTGTGATACTCCGCTGATTAAAACTTTTTGCGCACATCTGCGCTGTTTGACGGATCTCGGCCATTTTTTCTAGCGCGACCTGCGCTCCGACAATCAAATTATTAACGTCTACTTCAGCAAACGCCAGTGGAAATAATCCTACAGGGGATAAAACAGAAAAGCGGCCGCCCACATCAACTGGAATTTCTAACACAGGAATTTTATGAGCCACAGCCCAATCACGCAAAGGATTTGATCGAAGCTCGGTACAAACAGCACAGCGAGAGTAAAATGAAATATTTTTTTGTCGGTAAGCTTCTGCCACCCACTCTGTCGTTGCCAGTGTTTCTAAGGTGGATCCACTTTTAGAAACAATGTACCAAGCTGTTCTTTCAAGATTAAGACTTCTTAAATTTCTTTGGGCGTCTAAAAAATCAGTGTTATCGAAGAACACTAATTTCTTATCTTGCTGGTCTACACCAACTAAAGTTTCCCATAAAGCTTCGGCTCCGATGGAGCTTCCACCAATACCAATAACACCTAAAGTTTCATAACCAGTAAACTGTCCGGCTAAATCAACCGCAGACCTAATAAGATCTTGGCGAAATGGGAGGTCTTTAAATGTGGTTTTTTGCGGATCTGAAGTCATAGCTTATTTATTCTTAAAAGCCTAATAAGATCAAGTACTTATTTATATGCCCCCCAAAGTCAGCCGTAAGCCTATCAGCACAAGATTCGTAAAACTGTCTAGCCGTAATTGTCACTTTCAATATACTGCTTTTTAAACTCATTCTATTTGATAATACATGCACAAGTATTGCTAATCTTCCTGATGAACCCAAAACTAACACCCCCACAAAAAGGAGATTTTTATGAAAAAACTTTTAACCGTACTGGCGATTTCGGCATGCTCGTTTTCAGCCTTAGCAGATCACAGCTTAGCCGATGCTATGTCTTCTGATTCTCAAATTTCAATGGCAGTTTCTATTGCTTCTAAAAAAGCTAAGTTAATTTGTGATACAGAACGCTCTTTGCAAATGACAGGTAAAGTTAATGGCAGAGTTAAATTAACTGCTTCTGGTATATCAGCTGCTTGGAGACAAGTTGCTTTATGTTACAAAACAAAAGCAGCTATGCTAAAAGATCGCCAAATATTGACGAGTGGAAATCAGTACGGAGGACTATACGGTCTTAACGCCGATGGTATTTTAGATGTTACTTATACTTCTGACAGAGCGAATGGCAAAAATACAGTTTTAGAAATTTCTTTAAAGTAATCCATCACTATTTCATTATCATAAAAGCCAAGACCGAAAGTCTTGGCTTTTATGCGTCCTGATGCAAACCGCCTGCTTCGTGGGCTTTAGCACAATGCGAACAACAATACATTTTGCTTTCACTTTCAACACCGTGTCCAATAATGCGGGTATTACAATGGGCACATTTCGGAGCTAGCAAATTGATTGCGCATTCAAAGCTGTCAAAATTATATTCCGCCCCATTCATCATAACTTGGAACGATTTGTCGTACTCATTGCCACAGTTTTTACATTTATCCATATTTTTTCCTTTCTGTTTATTTAAAGTTCCAGTTTTCCCTATTACTCAGCCGCGTACGCGCATATAGACGCATACGGTTTGAATAAATAAACAGGTGCAGCGACTATGCCATTAAGTATATAAACACATTATGCGAATTCGACAGATGGGGTTTTCATCACGACTGAAGGCTCATAAAAATATACTTACATTAGAAACACTGAAATTTATTGTTGAATACCTATTTGATACTAATGCGACTCAGGCCGCATTACGCACCGGCATTCCTGAGACCTATGCTGCTCGGCAGGGTCAATGGTTAAAAAAACATCCACTGGTCATTGCGGCTTTGGAAAAAGATATTGATGAAAATGATTTACGTCTGCTGCAAAAAAATATTCGCGAGATTGAAACTCGCATAGAAAACTGTAAATCAATTTTGGGTCTTGAGTAATGCGCCTATCTCCGCGACTCAAAATCGCCTTTGACCAACTGATCCCCGGACAAGACGTGTGGGATATTTGTTGTGATCATGGCTACCTAGGAACTGCCGCTTACAAAAGCCAAGAATTTAAAAATATCTATTTTGTAGATCCCGTCGAATCCATCATGAATAAACTTCAAGATCGATTTCGAACTTATGTTTTTGATGCAAGAAATTCTTCAAAAGCCTATTTCCTTGTTCAGAAAGCCGAAGAGCTTCAACAAGATATGACCGGCACCGTAGTGACTGCTGGTGTAGGTGGATTACTGATCTATCAAATTCTAAAAGAAACAGCCTTGAATGGAGTGCTTAAAGCCCAGCGCCTGATTCTTGGCCCACATCGCGATGGCGATAAATTATTATCGCTTATGAAAGAAGATTCGCTTTTCCAAAACTATATCTTAACCACCACCAAAGAAATTATTGAAAACAACCGCCAACGAGAATTTTTTATTTTTTCTCTAAAATGACGACGCCGACTTTTTTAAAAGAGCGATCTTTTTGCATAAGATAATAATTCCCAAAAACTTTTCCCGTGTCTGCAAAAGGATAAATTTGCATAAACCCGTCTCCTCCGTGCGATTCAACAAGAACAGCATTACTGTCCCCAGGTAAAGTCATAAATGCTTTTACCTCGCCATTACCATTTGTGCGACTAAAGGGACCGCGCCGACTGTCGGATAGAATAACGACATAACTGCCGCTGAGTTTTTTTCCATCCCAACGTGCATCTACCGTCCACTCCACTTGCCAACGCTCTTTACTTTTATCATCAAAAACAACCCATCCTGCATAAGATCCTTGAACGAGATTTTGTTGCTTATATGTAATTGTCTGTGTTCCACTTAATTGCTTTTCCAAATCTTTGATCTCTACTTCAGCTAATAGCCGCATAGCTTCTTTTTCATCTTTACTGCTCAAAAGCTGTTGCTCTTTCAACTTAAAATTTGGAGCGCTGACTGAAACGGCTGGTTGAGCTTGAGTTTGAAAAGGTTCAGATGAGACAGTATTCGCAGACTGCTGCGGTGGCTGTGTATCTGTATTACTATCGATAGATACAGGCTTATTAGCCAATCTAGATCCAAGGTCCGCTAAAAACAAAACCATAACTTTGCCCAGTAGTTCATCGGCTTTTTTATATTTTTCTTCTGAGTCTTTTAGGTTTAGATATTCTTGATATTCAGTTTCACTAAGAAGTTTGATCTTGTTATTAACGCTTTCTGCTTTTTGAAAAATTTCAGATTGTTTATTCAACTCACTCCTAACAAAGTGTTCTGTAACTAAAAAAGAAAGGGCAGCTCCTAATGCAAATACGAATAAATATTTTTTCATTTTTAAATCATACTCCTCTTTAAAAACTCAAGAATCATACCATTCATCTCGTCTAAAAATTTTAATCGATCAAAGTCTGCAGGATCATTGCCTGGTGGAAAATGAGGACCAATCATTTCCTTTGGAAAAGGACTTAAAAAAGAAAAGTGAGTTCCATTTTTTACAATATGATGAGTAAGTCGAGATAAATCTTTAAGTCTACTTTTAACGATTTCAGCATGTCTTAAGGGTGTCATATCGTCATGCTCTCCGGATATCATAAGTACAGGAACCTTTACTTTGTCTAGTGTTCCCTCTGAATCATACCCGTAGGTCGACGGCGCTAACAAAACCACGACTTTTACACGGGGATCCGCTTGCACATCGATCGTTTTGTGTTGAATCTTGGGTTGTCCGCCGGCCAGTGCCAAAGCGGTGTATCCGCCTAATGAATGTCCGACGACAGCGATTTGTTTTGGATTGATAACAGCTTTAAACTGCGGATGAGCCACTAAAAAATCTATGACTTGTGAAATATGACGAGGACGATCCTGCAGGTTTTCCAAAGTCCTTGATCGTGAGTTGTCATTTCGATTGTCAAAAGGATGTTCCGGCATGGCAACCACATAGCCCTGCTGAGCCAAAAAAACAGCTAAGGTTCTAAAGACCAGTTTTGAACTTCCCATGCCATGGGAAATAACCACTAATGGCCATGACCCTGATTTTACAGGCGCTTGAAAAGTCGCTTCGATATCATACAGCCCTATTTTGTGATTCTGCGATGGAACTGTTGTCGGATAAACAACGACGACAGGATAGCTTATGTCCTCTCGCTGATCCTGCACTTGAAATTCATCGATACCTGCAAACATTACTGTTCTAATGATTTTTGAACTTTTTTATTTAGATTGTCGACTGACTTGGCAAAATTTCTTTTAAACTTTTGCCAATTACTTTTTCCACTTTTTTTAGTCTCTGCAAGTTTTGCCTTTAATTCATCACGCGTTTGCTCTAACTCAGCAATTGCTTTGTCTTGAGTTTCTGATCCCTTAGTTTTGGCTTTTTCCTTAAGTACTTCGATTTTCTTTTCAGCCTTTTCTAACTCTGCAGACATTTCCTGCTTAAATTGTTCGTAATCTTTTTTAATGCCTTTAGCCGTTTCAGAGGAAAAAGCCAAGCTTCCTGATATAAACAACGCCGCCAAAATAATAAACTTTTTCATACAATCTCCTTGTTTTTAAGTAAGCCTTGACCGAGGTTTCAATTTTGACTCAAAATTACAAAGACATCAAGACTTCTGGGGGGATTTCAATAATGCTGCGTTACGCTTTATATCTTCTCATCTTTATATTTTCACAAAGTACCCATGCCTGGACTGTCGGGTTAGGAGTCTATAAGCCTGACCCTAAAGTACAAGATTCCAAGGGCAAAGAAAAAGGAGATCCGTATTCACCCTATATAAATTTTGGTTGGCATATTCCAGTTAAGTACGATTGGTTTCCAGATTTCGTGCCGCGAATAGGATATATTTATAATAAAAATAATTCTGGGGATCATTACACAACCTATAAAATTGAAACTTTCACGTTGCTTTATGATTTTCTTTTTCAACCTAAAGGATGGCGATCAACATCACTGCGGTATGGCTTTGGATCATTTATCCAAAAAATTACAGGCCCAGGTGGAACAGTTACAGTTCCTAATGGAGGGGGCACCGCAACAGCTTATAAACCCTCAGGTTCTTCGCAATCTGCGACATTAACTTTAAACGCTGGGGCAGATTATAAAATGAATGCTCGGTCCAGTGGTTATCTCAAAGATTATGGTTTTAGTTTCCAAACTTTTTATTTTGACCCTGGCGGTAAAGCGTCTTTTTTAGCTTTTCAAGTCGGCGCTACAGGTTATTTTTAATTCATAAAGGAACAAAAGATGTTTAAACAAATTTTATTTTTAATAATATTTTTCACAGTTGCTCAAGCTAACTCATTCCTTATCATCGATCCAAACTATCGATTATCCAATCACAAAGATGTCGTCGTTAACATTGGTCAAGGTGGCTGTCAGGCCAGCGGTATTACCAATGATTTTTTAATGAACGCGATTAATAAATCCATCGAAGATTACTGGAATACAGTTACTGAAAGTGAATTAAAACTACGCGCTGGTGGTGAAGTCGACAGAGTTGATTCAGTTCCCGGTGAAATTTTAGTTTACTGTGAAGATATGGGAATGTCAGGACCAAGCGGAGTGGCCTATCCAAGCAATGGCTCATCAATAATAATTCTTAATGGATCTACTTTTGTTCCAGGAAATTTTATTCCGGAAGTGATGACCGGCGTTTTGGCTCACGAAATGGGCCACGCGATCGGCCTGGATCATTCGGGCGATAACGCTTCAGTCATGACCTATGAAGCACATGACTGGAGATATACACCAAAATATCTTTCACAGGATGACAAAGATGGCGTCGCTTATTTGTATCCTCGTAAAGGACAAATGGGCGGAATTATTCCTGGCTGCAGCGCTATGGCTGAAAGCCAAAAATACGGCCAACACTTTTCAGCGTGGGCCGTATTCAGTGAAATCTTATTTTTCGCTTTAATATTATTATCACTTCGATTTTTTAGAAAAATTAATTAAAACTCAATACATACTTGATCTGTGTTCAGTTTCTTTAAATTTCTCGCCAGCAGTAACCTCGTCATGAACTCCTTCGGCAATTTCTTCGATAAACTTTTCGCAAAATGCAGGGATGTCTTCTGGTTTTCGACTGGTGACCAATCCCTGATCGACGACCACTTCTTGATCCGACCAGTGGGCTCCGGCATTTGTAAGATCTGATCTCAAGGATGGCCATGAAGTCACATTTCTGCCTTCTAAAATATTGGTTTCAATTAATGGCCAAAGTCCATGACAAATCGCTGCGATGGGCTTCCCGCTTTCGGTAAACTCATGGATAAAGCTAATGGCATCTTCATCAATTCGAAGAGTGTCAGGATTCATGACTCCACCGGGAAGCATAAGGGCATCGTAATCTTCACTTGCAGCCTCACCTAATGTGAAATTCACTTTAACTGAGTCCCCCCAGTTTTTGTCTTTCCATGATTTTATTTCGCCAGCCTTAATCGAAATAATATCCACTGACGCACCTGCTTTTTCTAACTCTTTTTTAGGTATCACCAACTCTGAATGTTCAAATCCATCTGTGGCCACTATGGCGATTTTTTTCCCATTCAATTTTTTCATATGCATCTCCTTTGATATAAGGTTGTTAAACGTCCGTTTATCCCTTACATCGCAAAAAAGATGCCGAAGTTATTTTATTTTTTAATTAAAGAGCCATCCCGTAGCCAATACTCGTCAACTTGCTGTTTTTATAAACTAAAAACAAACGGCCATTAACCCCTTCACTTGGATCCCAGTATGTTTTGGTTTCCACAGCGCCAGATTTCTTAACTTCAGGCTTATTCATTTTTATTTTTAGGCCTGCATTTTTAGCTACTTCTTGTATTTTTAGAATAGCTTCTTTTTCGTTACTAAAACCGTTCTCAACAGTTAATGTCAGCATGGACACTTCAGGAGGAAAGGCTTCTGATTTAAAAAATGCTTTTCGATTAAAATCAAAAGTCATTTCACCAAACTTCCGATTTTCAAAATGAGAAATCACTTTGCCCGAACAGCCTGTAGCTGGTCCGAACACGCTTGACGCATATTTAATAAGTTCATGATTTTTAAGAGCTTCTTTTTTTTCGCTGAGCCAACCACTGTCCTGACCTTGGCAGGTTAACAATATATTTGGCTGCGATCGATGATTGGCGATATGAATAGCCATGCGCGGCCCAACCACTAATTCAGCTTGCAAAGTCCCGCCTTTAAATTTGATGGGCTTATCCAAAACTCGTGTGATTGGCATTTTCGATAGATCTTTAATTTTAAAAGTTCTAATTCGCGCTTCACGATTCAGACGATCGCCAGAGTGAATCATTATATAAACCAAATACTCGTCTTGGTCGGCTTTCTTAGTTATGCGAATATCACTTTGAAAAACGATACCTTCATCTTCTAATTTATAAATATCTCGAGCTGTCCCCTGCTGCATATCCAGTTTGATATTTGCTTCTTCAATGTTTTTTACCGTACGACCAATGCATTTACCCTGTCCGGTGTAACAAGTATTAATGGTTATATAACGCGAAATTTGAACAACATTATTTGCAGTTGATGACTTATCAGTATTAGTGGAAGCACATCCCACTGCAAAAACGCCAAGTACTAATATGTATTTAAGCATGATCCGACTATGATTTTTTAGCTGAGGCCGCTGCTTTTGAAGATTTTTTCTTAGCCTCAATTTCTTCAGGTGAAGCGCCCCATGGAGAACCCTTAGGTCCGCCACCAGATCGATTACCACCTTGACGAGGACCACCGCGACCGCCGCCTTTAGTAGGCGCTGCTGGAGCCGGCTTCGTCAAATCAAGTGTTTCGACTAAGTAATAGGTATCTTCAATTTTTTGGTATTTTGCCGGAGCGGTCTCACCTTCTGCAAAAGACGCTACCATTACACGACGTACGGATTGTTTATCTACAACCAGGTCTGCTGCAGCTTGAATATATTTTAATTTATCGCCTTCTAATTTAAAAGTTTCACCTAAAGCCGCAGCGATTTCTTCAGGCGTTTTGCCTTCCGATGCCAAAGCTGTTTTCGCAGCCAATACTTTTTGTAAAACAGGTTGAGCAAATTCTGTAATCGATTTCATAGGAACCTCCCGGTATGTTTAAAATGAATGACTAAGTTATATTGATATAACCCTTAAATAGCAACCGAAGTATGCATCATTCCAGGCTATAGCCTTTTATATTGGCAACATGATCGTTCTCTGTAATCGTATAAATATGGAATTTTTTGAAGCTGTTGAAAAAAGAAGAAGCATTCGTAAATACTCAGATAAAAAGGTACCGCCTGAAGTCATTAACAAAGCGCTGGATGCCGCTTTGCTAGCGCCAAATTCATCGAATATGCAGACCTGGCAATTTCATTGGGTGCGCACTGAGGAAAAGAAAAAGCGTTTGGCCGTCGCTTGCTTGGATCAAGGGGCTGCAAAAACGGCGCAAGAATTAATTGTTGTTTCTGTGAGTCCTTCGCTTTGGAAAAAAACATCGCAAGATATTTTACGCTCTGGAATTCCTGCCGGATTAGAAAAAAAGATGCAGCCTTATTATAGTAAACTTATACCTTTCCTGTATGGTTTTCAAATTCTAGCACCATTTAAATGGTTGATGTTTAATGTTATTGGAATTTTTAGACCTATAATGCGACAGCCTTGGTCTTGGCGTGACCGTGAAGAAGTATGTATTAAATCGGCAGCGTTGGCCTGTCAGAATTTTATGTTGGCGATAACCGCACAAGGCTTTGACACCTGTCCTATGGAGGGATTCGATGAATCACGCGTAAAAAAGATTTTAAAATTCAAGTGCAGCGACCGCATCGTGATGGTCATCTCTGTAGGTGAACGCGTCGACCGCGGCGTCTGGGGCCAAAGATATCGCTCTCCGAGGGAATGGTTCGTTCATGAAGTGTAGATTTAGCTAGAAAATTTTACCATTTAAGTTAAAAGCTGATTTTGCTTAAAATAAAATCATAAAATACGCACCAGATTTTTCATAATCACTTATGCGATTGAAAAATCTTGAATACTTTATTCCAAATGAATAGTTTTTAAAATTAAAAGACTGAACAATTTTAATTCTATTAAGAAAATTACCTTCAGCGTCAAATTGATATTCATAGTTAGTAAATAGTTTCATATCATAAAATTGTCTCATTACAAATCCTAGTTGAGGATTAGCATTTAAATTTACATTTTGATGCATTGAAATCAGTGCCGAAGGCCAAATATAGAAATCTATATCCTGGAATAATCGAAAAGTCTTTCCTAGACTCAATGTTACCTCGCCGGCCCTACGCTCCGACAGACTTATATTTTCTGCATTATCTTGGTAAGAAAAAGATATTTGTCCAGATAAACCTCCGGTCAATGGATCATGATATTTGTATGAAGCAACTTTAAATACATCTATGGTGTTTACCTTTAACTCATCAGATTCTGACAATAATAGATCGATGCCAAAAAGCCGCACTTCTGATTCAAATGCGTATCCAGTTAAGTCATTTACAATTTCATGTGATAAAGGTAATAGATAAAGGCCATACATGCTTGTACTTTTATATCTGTAGGCACTGAAAGCTATTTGTGAATCCGAAACAGTTCTTTCTGGTCCAGGTAAATTTTCGAAACTCATTTGATCGTACTTTTCATAATCATTAAATTTTCTATTGATATCTTGAATACGAGCATTAAATTGCTCCCTATCTATCTTGTTGTTTTCAAGAAGATAGTCTTGATAAGCTTTTATGTAGTGATATGTATAGGCCTTTTCCTCTTCAGATATATAACTTTTGTTCGAATCTAAATTTGCATTTAATTTATAACCTGGAACTTGGTTCAGCTGCTTTATGATCCAACTACTGCTTGGATAAATGCGGCGTTCGACTACGCGGTCACTTTGTTTCAGCGCTTTCACTAAGTCTAATGGTGTCACCCAAAGATGTCCTGCAGTCTGTACTTCCGGGTAAACAACCGCAAGAATATTTTTAATCAATGTCGCACAATTAAAAGCATGAAAATAATATTTAAACTTTATATTTTTAAGCTCAAAAAGATAGTATTTAAAAAATATGAGTTGTTCTTGGGTTAGACTTAGTTCGTACTCCCAAAGATTTCGTCCTTCACTTTTAATATAGTAATCAATTGAATCTCCGAATGGACCCAAAGCATAAAATCCATTTTTTCCTGTAATAAAACTCTGTATCACAAGCTGCAAAGGGTTAACATCATCCATACGAGTGAAAAAAGAAATGGTATGATCTAGCTTAATATTTTTTTTATTTTGTCCTGTTAACTTTAGAAAAGAATGTCCCATTATACTTGCTGGCTGGGTTAAGCTTTCACCTGCAAAAACAATTGATAGCTTCTCGAAAGGCGCTTTATTAAAAAATTCCTGTAGTTCAGGACATAGACTAAAATCTTTAACCGATATGAGACCTTTTTGTGAAAGGAGAAAGGCTCTAGCGGGAAATTTACAAAAAAGATACGGATCTTGACTTTTTTCGAAGACTTGCGCTTGCCAGGTCATAGAGCTAGCTATTTCTACACTTGAAGCATTAAACTCTGAAGGAGTTGCAAAATATCCAAAGGCAGCTACCCAATCTGCCTGAAAATTAGCAGCTTGGGCCTCAAAATCGAAAACTATAGTAATAAATGATAAGAAAAAAATTGTTTTATTGAACACATTTTTTCCTTGTCTGGCAAACTACTTACAAGGAATTACAACTTGATCTTGGTATTTCCACATTTTCTCAGATGCATAGTCAGTCGTTGAACCAAATGTTCCGCCCGAAAGAATATTAATAAAAAACTTAGGATCTACAGTGCTATTCAAAACAGTTTGTTTCTGACAGCCATTAGTATCAATATTGATAATTTTATCACCCTTTGCTCTTTTAACCGCGACAACACCCGGACCCTCAAATGGAATACCATCAATATTACCCTTAATTTTTTCCGCGCTAGAAGATACATTAATTTTTTGTAGGTCTTCATTCAATATTGTCGCACAGCCCGCAAACATAATAACTGCAACCGCCAAAATAGCGTTTTTCATAATATTCTCCTTATTGTTTGTATCAGTAAATTATTGATTACCCTATGTATTAAGGCAATGTTTCTTTTATTCCATATTGCATTTATATTGTACAAGTGTCTGGTATGGATCTCTCGAAATTTGGTAGGGGCGCAGGGACTCGAACCCCGGATCCTCCGGTTATGAGCCGGATGCTTTAACCAACTAAGCTACACCCCCACCGTGAAAGATATAGTGATTAATTTGGTGGGATTAAAATATCAAAGGCAGAACTATGAGTCTACAAAAGTTTATGCTTTTAAAATCATCTCATTATAAATAACGAGACAGTTGGGGTTTTTATGAAAAATTCTTTGTAAAAGAATAAATGGAAACAAAACAACTTCATTAATAATAAGCTTAAAATACCATGGAAACGTGGTTTTAAAAGCAACCTCACGATACCCAGAGTCAATTGTACGCTCGAGCAGATTTTTTTTCAGTTTATGTTTTTCATTACGAGCAATTAAAAAATTTGATAGCTTTAACAATACGTTAGACAATGGATATGTTAGCCCGTAGGTGTGGACAGGTTCTAAGTTGTACTGCTGCGCCAAAGCTTCAAAATCTTTTCTTTCATATCTTTTTTGATGTCCAGCAACTTCGTCTTCTATTCCCCAATGATTTTGCGATCCTGGTACGAGTGTTACAATTTTTCCATTGGGTTTTAAAAGCTGTTTGGCTTTTTTAAAAAACTGGTCCAGCAGCTCCGGCGGAAAATGTTCAATGACCATGCAGGAAAGAACAATGTCTACTTTATGAGTTGGTTCAAAACTAAAAAAGTCTTCATTCAATACTTGGTATTGGCGGTTTTTAATAAAATTCTTATTGAACTCGACGTTGCTTTTGCAGGCCTGAGCATTTAAATCAAAAGCTATTCCTGCCATTCCCTCTTCAAGTAAAACCCTGGAAACTAAACCGCTGCCGGCTCCTACTTCAATAAACTCACAGCTCTTATTTTGAGATAAACGACGTTTGATGTGATTAAACTGAAGCACATGGCCGGGGGTTACACGATATTGCATAATAAAAAAATAGCTTAAATTCAGTGGACTAGCCAGAAAAATGCTTATGTGAAATTTGGTAGGGGCGCAGGGACTTGAACCCCGGATCCTCCGGTTATGAGCCGGATGCTTTAACCAACTAAGCTACACCCCCAAGCTGGTAATATCTATGAGTCTACAAAAGTTTTAAGCTTATTCGAACGACTTGGATGTCTTAACTTGCGCAAAGCTTTAGCTTCAATCTGACGAATACGCTCACGGGTGACGTTAAAGTCCTGACCGACCTCTTCTAAAGTATGATCAGACTCTTCACCGATACCAAAACGCATACGCAAAACTTTTTCTTCGCGCGGAGTTAGTGTCGACAATACACGACGAGTTTGCTCGGCCAAGTTTAAGTTAACAATCGCTTCAGCTGGATTAATCACTTTTTTATCTTCGATGAAATCCCCTAAGTGAGAATCTTCTTCTTCACCCACTGGTGTTTCTAAGCTGATTGGCTCTTTGGCAATTTTAAGGACCTTGCGGACCTTATCCACTGGCATATCCATTTTATCAGCGATTTCCTCAGGAGTGGCCTCGCGACCTAACTCTTGAATCAGTATACGCTGAGTACGTACTAATTTATTAATCGTCTCAATCATATGTACTGGAATACGAATGGTACGAGCCTGATCGGCAATCGCACGCGTGATCGCCTGACGAATCCACCAGGTGGCATAAGTTGAAAATTTGTAACCCCGACGATATTCGAACTTATCAACGGCTTTCATTAAACCAATGTTACCCTCTTGAATAAGATCCAAGAATTGTAAACCGCGGTTTGTGTATTTTTTTGCAATAGAAACAACTAGGCGTAAATTTGCTTCAACTAATTCTGATTTCGCGGCATCGGCCTCGCGCTCACCTTTCCAGATGGCGGTGTAGGTTTCTTGAATCCAACGAAAATTCATTTCAGTATCTACATGAAGACGCTTTAAGCGCACTTCTGCTTCTTGAGCCTGAAGCGCATAAGATCGAAACTTTCCATAACTATGGCCAGTTTCCCGAGTCATTTTTGTTAATTCTTTTTCATTGGTCTCGATTAATTTTAAACGCTCAATCATAGTTGCAACGTCTTTAGAAAAAGTTTTTTCGACTCCATCTTTAATACGTTTTCTTAATGAGCCCATACGATTCACTAAGTTCTTAAATTTAATAACTACGCGATTGATGGTTTTACGATTAAAATTGATAGACTCAAAATTTGCCATCAAGGACTCATTGTACCCTTGAACTTCTATCATGATTTTATTTTTAACATCTTGTTTGATGTTTTCTTCACGCAACTGCGTAAATGCTTTTTCGGTGTCTGTTTGATATTTTATGACCACGCCGATTAATTGATGAATTTTTTCAATATACTCTTTTTCGTCGTACTGATGGTCTTCATCTTCTAAACCACGAAAGATCGATTTAACTTTGATCCGGCCTTGATCTAACCGTTTACCTAGATTGATAATTTCCCAAGTTCCCAAAGGAGACATCAACATCGCGCGAACGATCTCGCGCTCACCCTTTTCAATACGACGTGCAATTTCAACTTCACCTTCGCGAGTTAATAATGAAACTGATCCCATCTTGCGCAGGTATAGGCGCACTGGATCTGCACTTTTAACATCTTCAACTTCTTTAGCATCTTCTTCGTCTTCGTCGTCTTTATCGACTTCAGATAAAAACTCTTCACGCTCTTCTTGTTTAGCTGCTTCTGAGTATTCAGTAATGACGACGCCATTAGCTTCTAATGAATGCATAAATGCATCTAGAACCGAAGCTGCCACGACTTCTGCAGGTAAAGCGTCGTTGATTTCTTCAATCGTTATACGACCTTTTTCTTTTGCAAGCTTGATCAGCTTTTGTAGTTCTTCTTTTGCTACAGCATCTTGCTCTGGAATAGTCAGAACTTTAGGCTCTGCTTTTTCAGATGGCTTTATAGCATTTAAAATATTGTTCGACATAGGACCTCATTCACTTATTAACTCAATTAAACTCTTTTTTATTTTTTTAAAGACAATCGACTTTTTTGTAATTCAATAAACTCTTTGAGTTTGTCGACATCCATTGTTTGCTTATCTAATCTAATATCGATAGACATTTTTTTTGATTGTTCCTTTAAAAAATTCTGTTGAATTTTTTTGATAAGATCTGATAAAAACTTTTTCTCTTTTTCAGCATCAAAATCGGCGCCCATTCCAAAACCTGAATTTTGAAAAAGCATTTCCGGCTTATCAATTTTATCAACCAACAGAGTGAAGAACTTATCAAATTTATTAACGTCTTGTCTATAAACTTGCTCTGCCTTTTCAAGGATTTTACATATACCTAAATGATTGATTTGGCTTAATATTTGCTTGAAATCGATGTTTTTTGACTCTTGGCGTTCTTCGATAGAAGACTGAAGTAGCTGTTCAAAATTGGCACGGCTCTTGAGGGCCGTCTGTAAAAGCATTATTTCGACCTGAGAGGCATCTGACAGTCTTATTTTTTCTTCAACTGGTTCTGAGATCACTGACTGACTGGATGAAACTTCCGACGACACTGACACCAAGTTAGCTTGTAAATTTTCCATAGAAGGTCCGCTGCTGAACGGTTGGCGATTAGCGTTATTTGAGTTTTTAAGGGCTGATCTCAGCCAATCCTTGGTCACATTCATTCGCATAGCTAGGTCCTCGCCGTACAAACTGCGCAGGCGCTGATCTGCAATCGCATCAAAAATAGGTCTTAAACGATCCACTAATTTAACCTTTTGCGAAGCTTCTCCTCGATAATCAATCATCCAACTTTGAAGAACAACATTAAATAAATCGGATGAAGACTGAATTTTTTTATTAAGCGCTTCTAAACCAAACTGATTAATAAACTCATCTGGATCTTTCGCTTCGGTCAAAACCAGCCCTCGCGGATATAACCCCTGAGACAACAAAATAGTTAAACTTCTTTCCGCAGCCATCTGCCCGGCTTCATCCCCATCAAACAAGACCACAACATTATTCGTCATACGTTTGATGAGTTTTGCGTGCTCTACGGTTAATGCAGTCCCCATGCTGGCCGCAACATTTTTCAAGCCCGATTGATAAAGACTGACCAAATCCATATAGCCTTCGACGATAATCGCACAATCTTCCGAGCGAATGTACTTTGCCGTTTGGGCTAATCCGTAAAGAACTTTGCTTTTAGAAAACACATACGACTCTGGAGAATTTAAATATTTAGGTTCTCCCTGATCGTGAATTCGTCCGCCAAAGGCCAGAACTTCTCCGCTGGGAGAAATAATAGGGAACATTAAACGATCGCGAAAAAGATCAAAATGCCCTTGACCCTCTTTACGAGCTTTCACCAGTTTCGCTTCCTCGGCAAGCTCCATAGAAAAATTATGTTTCTGAAGATGCAACGTTAAACGGTCCCACTCGCTAGGGGCAAATCCTACTTGAAATTCTTCAAGAGTTTCTGGCTGAAGTTTTCGGCGCAAAATATATTGTTTGATTGAATGATCCGCAGGCGTCCGCTTCAAAGTCTCACGAAAAAAATCCGCGGCCACTTTGTTTATCTTAAGCATCTGCTTTTTCTTGTCTTGCGCCTGTGCGTACTGATCATTTTTGTCATGTGCCATCTCCGGCAACGGAATTCCTGCGCGATCCGCCAAATACTCTAGTGCTTCCGGAAAACTCATGCCGTTATATTCACGCAAAAAAGTAAAAATGTTTCCGCTCTTCTTGCACCCAAAACAATGATAAACCTGTTTAGCTTCGCTCATCGAAAAGCTGGCCGTTTTTTCCTGGTGATCTGGAAATGGACAACGGCCCATAAAGCCTGACCCACTGGGTTTTAATTGTGTGTACTGAGAAATAATATCCAAAAGACTAGAGGTTTCTTGGACTTTGTCGATAAACTCGGGTGGGTATCGCATTAACTTAGCTTCGATTTGATCGTTTCGCTAATCATCTTGCCGTCAGCTGAGCCAGCGGTGCGAGCCATAACTTCTTTCATTACCGGACCCATATCTTTAATCGTTTTAGCACCTAAAGCGGCGATCACATCCGTCACAATTTTTTCAACTTCAGCAGCGCCCATTTGTTGTGGTAAATAATTTTCTAAAACTTTAAGTTCTGCGGATTCTTGGTCGGCTAAATCCATGCGGCCGGCAGAGGTAAACTGATCAATGGATTCTTTTCTTTGTTTAACTAATTTTTTAATGACCGCCATAACATCGTCAGCAGTTATAGGGTTTGGTCTAGAATCAATTTCTTTATTCTTAATGGCTGATTGTAAAAAACGAAGGGTGTTTAATTTTACTGAATCTTTAGCCAACATTGCTGATTTAATTTCAGCTGTGATTTTTTCTCTGATTTCCATAAAATTTCCATATCTATAAAAGATACCCGCCTATTTATATAAGCGGGCTTAATTTTGAACTATTCTTGTTCGCGTGATCTGAAGCTGCTAGTGCGTACTTTTTTATTAGCACGTTTACGAGCTGCGATAGATTTCTTTTTGCCAGCAACACTTGGTTTTTCAAAGTGCTCGCGTTTTTTAACATCGGATAAAATTCCTGCTTTTTCACAAGATTTTTTGAACTTACGGAATGCTGCTTCGAAGCTTTCTCCGTCACGAATTCTTACTAAAGCCATGATTAATTCACCTGCCTTCCAATGATAAAATAATACACTAGACATGTATTCTGTTACGTCATAGATATTCTATGCGAACAAGGAAACCAAACTATGATATCCGATGGTCAAACGCAACTATTTGATGCAAATTTTGATCTGAAAATGATGAAAAAAGCCCTTAGCCTGGCGAAGCGGTCTGAACTGAAAGGCGAAGTCCCGATCGGTGCACTTATAACCGACAAAAATGGCCAAATTATCGCCTCGGCCACCAATAGTCGCGAAACCCTATGCACTGTCCTTGGGCACGCCGAAATGCTGGCATTGCACCGAGCCTGCAAGACAAAGCGGTCTTGGCGCTTAATCGATTGCACTTTGTATGTGACCTTAGAGCCTTGTTTTATGTGCGCTGGCGCTTTAGTGCAATCCCGTATTAGCCGAGTTGTTTACGGTGCTGTGGATCCCAAAGGTGGAGCTTTAGTTTCACTGGCTCAAATGGGAGAAGATGTTCGATTGAATCATCGCTTTGTTGTTCGTGGTGGAGTTTTGGCTAATGAGTGCGGTGGTTTGCTGAAAGATTTTTTTAAAAAGAAAAGAGCAAAGATATAAATTAGTTTTAATGGCCATCAAAATGCAAAAAGCAGCGATGAACTCACTCATCCCTGCTTTTTGAGCCTTTCGGCGACTCTTTTTTAAGGAGGTGACCGAATGGCGGATTTAAAACACTGTCTTCACCGACAGAATAAGAATCGGCGTATTTGGTGGGTAACTTTAGTCCTAAAAATAATTTTATTATTATTAAAAGTGATTAAAAGCTACCTCGACTTAATTAGACCTTAGTCAAACTTGAGTTTTCTTTGACCTGATTTTTAAATAAGGACCGAAGAAGGGACTTTAAATCCTCGCCAAAAGGATTCACGGATTGTAGGGATGAGTTCGAGTTCCTATTAAACACCCTTAAACTTAATGCCCTTTGCAGTTAAAATTTTCTTCATCTGGTCACGCTTATCACCTTGAACCTCGATGACTCCGCACGCAGGAGTCATCTGATAGGTGCCACCGACGCCACATTTGATTTTGAATTCTTTGGTCAGTTCTTTGAGGAAGGTTTCGTGTTTAGGAAGCTGATCTAATACGGTGACGATTTTTCCGCCGCGACCGTTTTTTTCTATTCTGAAAACCGCAGTGAACTGATTTTTTATAACTAATTCGGTGGATTGTTGCTGTTGAAGCGCTTTGGCCAACGATCCGTCCATTTTGGCTTTATCTTTTGGGTCATCGGAGTAGACCAGAACGCGATCTGGTTCATCATTGGTGTTGGTGTTTTTATTTTTCCCCATGTTTATACTAATCTACATTTTCTGGTTTTTTTTCAGTTTCAATTTCATGCTTCGTATAATTTTTTCCATCAAAACGAAACATACAGCCTTCGTTTTCCATAATGGTGACCAAATTAATCGGCCTTTTCCAAACTGTAAACAGATTTCTCATGGTTTGATCCATGTGGTTTGGTTGCAAATCCAATCCCTCATGCACATGGGTGAGGAGTAATTCGCCGCGATTTTCAAAATTGGCGTCTTCTATTTTAATAATTGGTTGACCAAAGTTGGCCAATTGGAAAAGCAGCTGAGATTTAATAGCCTTAAAATTGGTGGTGTCCACTTCAAATTTATTCGTTTCCTTATTTAGTTTATAGACAAACATTTTATTTTTAACGCAGAATTCTTCGGTCAAAAACTCATCTATAAAAGTAACATCATTATAGATCCTCCGAACCTCAAATATTTTATCTCGGCCCTGATTTAATCTTTTATCCCAGTGTATCTTTTCACGTACGTCATCGCACTCGTTCCATTCGCGACCGAACTTTCCCTTATTCCAGCGATCTTCAATATCGCGCATAAGCTCAATACCCACCTTATAAGGATTGTATCCACCCATCTGCATAAAAGTTGTTCCCGAATGATGATCAGCAAAATCGATGATCTCAGCATCATTTAAAATTCGCTTGGTCATCATATGCGAATGCCAGTATGAAGCCCAGCCCTCATTCATGGTTTTAGTCATACCCTGAGGAGCAAAGTAATAGGCTTCGTCTCTGATAATGGTTAAAACATCCTGCTGCCAGTCATCTAGTGGTGCAAAGTGAATAAGAAATGATAAAATATCTCTTACTGGCTCTTCAGGAAATTTAAGTTTTGACTGCATTTTTTCAATTTGAATTTTCTTATGCTCTTCCACCACATCAGGTGGATTAATATACTTATCCATGTATTGTCGTTCTACGTTGTATATATAATCGGACTCTTTAAGCTGGGTTGAAGTGCTTTTAAACTTATCCGGAGCATTAAGTACAGAGTATCGATCAATAAGATTTTCCAAACTCAGGCAAGTATCTATAAATTTCTCAACGGTTTCTTGGCCGTAGCGATCCACGTAACGTCTTACACGAGTTGCATGGTTGGCCATTTGATCGATCATCTTGCGATTTGTTTTAGAAAACCAAATGTTATTTTTGAAAAAATCACAATGACCGTAGACATGAGCCATAACTAATTTTTGATCCATCATGGAATTACCTTCCATCAGATAAGCATAACATGGATCAGTATTGATCACCATTTCGTATATTTTTGATAATCCGTACTCATAAGACTTAGACAGCTGCTCATACTCCATACCAAAGCGCCAGTGTGGATAGCGCACAGGAAATCCTCCGTAAGCCGCAAACTGACTGATTTGATCGTAATTAATTAATTCAAAAATTGTTTCAAAGAAATCTAAGTTACAGTCTTTAGCAATTTGGCAAATCTTTTTTCGTTCGGCTTCAAGTTCTAAAGTCAGATTAGCCATAAACCCTACTTTCCTTTTCCCAGAAAATCTTTAATAGAATCCAAAATTTTATCCCGAGACTCTATTTGACTAAGGGTTATGCGCTCGTCCTCAAGAAATTCTTTTTGCAAATCTTTTAAAAACTGGCCACTTCCATACTTACTTTCAACTTGTCCATAAGAAAACACATTTACATTCGGTAAGAAGAAGTCTTTGATTAACTGTAAGCACAGCCTGGTGTCTTCTCCACTCCAGTTGTCGCCATCACTAAAGTGAAAGGGATATATATTCCACTCCGATGTTGGATAATCCTCTAAAATCATCTGCTGACATAATTTATAGGCTGAGCTAATCAAGGTTCCACCAGACTCACTGGTTTTAAAAAATACATCTTCACTGACTTCCTTGGCTGCGGCGTCATGGATAATAAAACGTGTTTCTAATCCCTTGTAATGTTTAGTGAGCCAGGTGTTAATCCAAAAAGATTCCAAGCGAACAATTTCCTTTTGCTCTTCACCCATAGACCCTGAAACATCCATCATATAAATGACAACTGCTTTAGTATGTGGTGATTGCGTTTTTTTAACGGTACGATATTGATAATCACGTCTTATGGGGATAATTTTGGGATCATCTGGATTGTACGTTCCAGAGGATATATAACGAGCCAAAGCTTTTTTATATGTTTGTTTAAATTTTCTTAAACCTTCGGGTCCGACTGGAGCAATTCCCGAATATTTATTTTTTTCTGTTACTAACTGGCTCGTTCCCCTAGGTTGAATATTGGGAAGCTGCAACTTCTCTCCTAAAATTTCCGCAAGCTCTTCTAGCGATATTTCAACCTCTAAAAGATGCTCTCCTGGGGCCTCTCCAGCTTCGCCTTGTCCAGAGCCCGATTGCCCTTGTCCTTGCTGAGGCTGTCCAGAGTTGTCACCGTCACCTTGCCCTACGCCTTGCTCATTTTGCTTTGGCCCAAATCTAAAAGTCGGAATATCAATTTTAGGAATAGGAATTTTAACGTATTCATCTTCTCGTTTACCAATGAGTTCACCTTGAGTAACGAAGCGCTTAAATTCTTCGCGAACCTTCCCTTTAACTATATTTTTAAAGCGATTTTGATCTTCGCGAATTGACATACAGCATTCCCTATTTGTTTTTCACATCACCTCGAGCAAAAATGCTGGCTACATAATGTAAAACATCAGTGGCCGATATTTCATCGTAGCCAAAATCTTTGATCAAACGAGATTTAACAATATCAATTTTTTCTTGGGTGTCTTTATCCGCCACTGAAGTCACTAGCGAAGTTAGTTTGATACTGTCTTTTTGATCCTCAAACAATTTTAATTCCAACGCTTTGTGAAGGCGCTCATTCATTTTGTAGTTGAATTTTTTCCCATCCAAAGCCAGTGCGCCAATGTAATTCATAATCTCGCGACGGAAATCTTCTTTGCGCGACTCCGGTATTTCGATTTTTTCCTCGATAGCGCGCATAAGTCTTTCATCGGGTTCATCATCTCCGCCGGTGTACTGATTGCGCACTTTTTCTCGCTGCGTGTAGGCTTTTACATTATCGATATAGTTTCCACACAATCTTTGCAGAGCGCTTTCATCGGCGCTGATCGCGCGCTGGACTTCAGATTTTATCGTCTCTTCATATTCCTGCTTAACTACGCTGAGCAACTCTTTATATTCTTGCTTAAGCTCTTCGTTCGAGATTAGTGAGTGATGCTTAAGTCCGCTCTCTAACTCATTCATTACCATAAATGGATTTACTGAACCTTTGTTCATTTGCTGCGCCATAACTAACGCGTTAGAAAGTTTATCTTGAATGTAACGAGGCGATATACCATCTAACCCTTCACGAGTTGTTTCCTTGCGAAGCTCTTTCACATTATCTTCTGTGTAATTTGGAAGCGTCTTTCCATTATAAAGTTTTAGTTTTTGCAAACGTGTTAAATTAGCTTTCTTTGGCTTTTCCAAACGAGTAAGAATAGCCCACATGGCAGCGATCTCGATGGTGTGCGGTGCAATCGAAATTCCGCGCAGCTTTTGAGAATTATAGTCTTTTTTATAAATGTTAATTTCTTGTTTTAGTTTAGTGATGTACGGAATATCGATTTTTACAGTACGGTCGCGTAATGCTTCCATGAATTCATTGTCTTGTAATCGTCGGTACTCGGGCTCGTTGGTATGACCTATAATGACTTCATCAATGTAGGTTTGTGCAAATTTTTTCGGTTTAATTCGATGCTCTTGAGAGGCGCCCAGAAGGTCATACAAGAATGCGACATCTAACTTAAGCACCTCGACGAATTCGATCATTCCTCGATTAGCCACGTTGAATTCACCGTCAAAATTAAATGCTCGCGGATCTGAGTCTGATCCATACTCAGCAATTTTTCGATAGTTAATATCACCCGTTAATTCAGTAGAATCCTGGTTTTTTTCGTCTTTAGGCTGAAAAGTACCTATGCCAATGCGGTCGGCCTCTGAAATAAACATTCTTTTTACACGAATATGCGACAAAACTTTCATCATGTCGCCGCCGTATTTTTCCATTAAACTTTTGAAAATAAATCGAGATGGCGGACAAAGTTCTCCAGATATTTTTACTCGATAGTCACCGTCTTGTCCTTTATTAATATCATCACAAACAGATTGGCGCATGTCTTCGGGAATAAGCCATAATGGTTCTTCATTCATTGGGGTTTGATAAACACGAACATCCTTCCCGAAAATCCCATCAAGCTTTCCGCCTTCATCAACCCATTCAAAAGTAAAAAGTGCACCACTTGCAGTTTGTGAATATGCCTCAAGACCTTTTTTTAACATTCGACAAATCGTCGACTTGGCAGAGCCCACAGGGCCATGCAGTAGAATAACTCGCTTTTCAGTTCCATACCCCAACGCGGCAGATTTTAAAACATTCACTAGTTTCATCAACTGAACATCTAGTCCGAATACGGCGTCCTTACCGTTGTTAGCAAGATCATCAAAAAATTTATACCGAATAACTTGTTTTTTAAAATCGATATACTCTTCCGTGCCTGCCTCGATAATCATGTCGTACATGCGTTGATATGCATTGCGTGTTAGCTTTGGATTTTTTTTGACCAAATCTAGGTACTCAAAAAAAGTGCCGCTCCAATGATCTAAAGCATCGTGATTTTGGTTTTGCCGCTTTTCTAATAAATTGCGAAAACTCACTGAAGAGGACATATGGTGATCTCCTTTATCATTTTGATAAAAGCGCTTCCAAGCACGCCTACTACTATGATTATGCGGCCAGACCTGCCGGTTAGTGAAGCAGTATTATTTTATATTGATCAGCTTGTAATCCTCTGGCTTAACCAAGACGAAAGTCTCGTAATAAGACAGTGTGACTTGAGCTTTAGATTTGAAAAGCCAAATCATTTTAAAAGCAGAGTTTTCGATAGTAATCTTGCGAGGACTAAAGCCTTTGCTGCTTTTAGGCTGTATTTCTGACTTAACCTCCGCACCGTAATAAACTCCGTCGGAAAACCATTCTTCATGGGCTAGTGACCAAAACAATTTTGGATCTATAGCCTGTCTAAAAAGCGGTTTAAGAACTTGAGACTTAAATGGCCCTTGTACAAAAAATTTGTTTTCACGCTGAATATACTGAATTTGTTGAGGATTCATAACCATCTCGGCAACTTGATATCCCAACAGAGCAGTTACATCTAAGCGAGTCGCTTTGTTGGGAACCACACTAATCAAAATATCTACATTATAACTTGAGTTGGTTTTCTTATCAGTCACTCGTGCCTTAGTTGATAGTTGATACCCCTCGGTAGCGTCTTTAACTGGCGATGATTTACATCCCAAAAAACTAAACACAAAAATTAAGATCAAAAAAATAAGCTTGAGATGAAAAAGTTTCTTTAACATATCTATATTATACGTCTACAATATAACTAAATGGCAACTTTCAAATTAAAACATTTAATACTTTATTTCGTCGCTTTTATATTTCTTTATTTTTCACAGATTCAAGGCGGCGCATTACTGAGTATCGCTGCCTGGTTTCAAGTAGCAATACTATTATGGGGCATACAATACACTACGAAAAATCAAATACGAGTTTTTATTTATTTTCTGACGCTCGTTCCATTGTTTCTATTTTTAGGCTCAGGCAGTTCTTTCATGCTTATTTATCTTAAAGAGGGCTCTATATATTTTTTTGTGACAGCGGTAACGCTGACCTGGATACTTTGCTACTTCACTGCATTATTTACGATATTTAGCTTTAGTTACTTTAACAGCGCAAAGAAGCTTCAAGATGTTTATAATCAGTCGTTCTGGAATATAAATACTCAAAAATTACGTTTGTTTATAACGTCTTTTGTGCTTTTAATCTTGATAATTATTCCATTACCGCTAAGACAAGATTTCAAAATATCATTGGCAATTATTTTGATCCATCTCTATTTACATCGAAAGCAGATTCGTCTTTTATTCTCTCGACGTTAGCTGCGGCCGGACGACGTAGTTTTCTTTGAGGCGTTTCTGAATCTGAAATTTTAATTGATAATTCCCTAATTTTATCTGGATCCGTTTCATTAAATAATGCTTTTTTATAGACGTCATAGGCTTGTTCAAATTTGCGTAATTTAACGTAAGCGTCTCCTAAATGATTTGCAATAATAGAAACTTGCGGTACTGCTTTATGTGCGCGCTCAAGATACTCAACTGCACGTACGTAATCACCTAGCTGATAGTAAATCCAGCCAACAGTATCATTGATATACGGATCATCTTTGTCGACACGATGTGCTCTTAAAGCTAAATCCTTTGCTTTTTGAATGTCTTGATTTGCTTCAACTAAAGAATACGCCACATAATTTAAGGCTAACGCAAAACGTTCATCTAACTCAATGGCTTTATACATATAGTTAAACATTTCGACCTTATTATTCTTTTTATCATAAAGTGTTCCTATGAAGTACGGTAACTGGGCTTCTTTAGGAAATTTTTTAGAGGCTCTCTTTAAAACATCTATTCCATCATCGTATTTTTTTGCATCTTCTAAAAACTGAGAATAAACAATATAGTTTTGCAAATTTTCAGGACGACTTTGTGTAAGTTTTTTCAATAGAGATAAGGCCTTTTCATTTTGGCGCACCTCTCGGTACAGTAATGCTGCATTTTTTACTGAATCCTCGTAATGTTTGCTGGAATCCTGAATCTCTAGATAGGTTTTGATAGCCAACTCATTTTTTTTAGTTTCATGGTAGATTGATGCTAAATAAAATTTAACTTTATCTGACTCAGGAACAAGTGCTGTTAGTTCCTCGAGTCGATCCAGAGCTTGGTCGTATATTTTCTTATCAATAAGTATCAACGCCATCTTAAGTTTAACTTGAATAGGATCCTGAGTTGAAGACTCTACGATCTCTAATTGCTCATAGGCATTATCGTAATCACCCTTCTCTAGGAAGTACTGGGATAAAACCTCCGCAAGTCGAGGAATGGGTCCATGTTTTTTTTGATAGTCAGAATAAAAAGCAAACAGTCTTTTCTGGCCCTCGGTTTTCTCTATAATTTGACCGTAAAATTGTAATGCGTCTAAATAGTCAGGTTTATGCTTCAGGCTGCTTAACAAATCTGATTTAATTTCTTTAAAGTATTTTAAACGATCTGCTTCAAATTTAGTGCGCGCACCATAGTAATAGGCTAAATGCTTTTGACTGTAGTCCTTAAATCGAGTCAGCTTAGTAAAATATTTAATAGCTTCAGAATATTTTTTTTGTTCAGAATACACAGCGGCTAAATACAAATAGGCCTCAGGATCTGTATTATCTATGGCAATAAGTTTTTTATAAATAGACTCTGCTTTTTGATACTGCTTGTACGTCGAATACAAGCTAGCTGCTAAAATATTAATGTCTTTTTGTTTAGGCTGCTGTACGATCGCAAGCTCTGCCCATTTCAAGGCTTCTTTATTTTTACCTGCGCGATAGTTTTCCATTGCTAAGCGGTAAAGAATCACGCTCGACTTTGGATCCAGCTCGTATGCAGACTCTAACTGAGCGATCGCTTCAACTTGTTGTCCATCATAGGCATTCATTTCAGCAGCAATAAAAAAATAGTCTGTTTGCGATTGTTTGTTTACTTTGTCTAAACTCGGGTGTTGAGCATCAGCACTTTCGGGAATTTCAATAGAACTTGGAGCGCGGTTGCGGTCATTAAAAGCTGAGTCGTAGTAAGGAAAGCGTTGAGTGGCGCAGGCGGAAGTAAGCAACATAAAAACGAGCATTAAAAAACCTGTGAAATCTTTTGTTTTTACCTGGACTTCTCTACCGTACACTTCCATAGGGCCACCTTGCTTCTATGGTTTGTATCGGGCTGTTTTGGCTCTTGCTGAAGTCTAGAGTGCATATAAGATGTGCATAATTGCGACTTCTAGACTATAACTATAGTTTATAGCTATAATGGAATTGTCTTATTGTCCGCAAAATCAAACTGCTATTAAACTAAATATGACTTAAACTACTGAAATTACTTAATAATGCGGCAACATCCTAGGCTAGGTTAAAATGCCCCGTGCTCCATTAAAATTTGATATTTAGAAAATTAGAGTCTATGGTGGATCAACTCGACTGTTGCTTGACAGGGAGTGGCAGCAGGGCTAACTTGCAGCTACTTTTCGCGAGAATAGGTTAACTAAACATGGAGGACCTTGTGATGAATCAAATGGATAATTTGAACACGAAACCGACAACTAAAGTTAAGATCATCAAAAGATATCAGAATCGTAAACTTTATGATACGCAACAAAGCTGCTATGTGACATTGGACGATATTGCGAAAATGATTCGCAGTAATGAAGAAGTCATGGTGATTGATAACAAATCTAAAAACGATATTACCGGAGCGACTTTAACTCAGATTATTTTTGAATCAGAGAAAAAGGCTTCTCAGTATGCTCCTCTTTTTACATTAAGAGAAATCATTCAACATGGCAATGGAAGTATCTCAAGTTATCTTGCAAAATTGGGCGCGTTTCCAATAGATTACATGACTAAACAACCTGCTATTAATGTACATATTGAACGAACATCTACGGACGATTTAAAACAGAACTTAGAAAATCGCGTAGCTAATGCTGCTCGCACTAATGTAGATACAACTTCAAAAGTGGTTGCTGAAAAGGCAACGGTATTGCCTGGATCTCCTCAAGAAGAAGAAACTCCTAGCTTGCCGCTACCAAATAACAACCAAAATTTTAATTCATAGTTAAAAACTGTAATTTCAAAATAAAAAAAGGCTTGGGTAAACCAGGTCTTTTTTTTATCTTTTATCTTGAATTAATGGCCTCATGGGCAGAATTACACGAAACTCTGTTCCTACGTTTTTCTCGGAGCGAACATGAATTTCTCCTCCATGATTTTGAATGATACCGTACGAAATGCTTAGGCCTAAACCCGTACCTTGTCCTACCCCTTTTGTCGTGAAAAAAGGATCAAAGATTTTTTCCAACGTCTGAGCATCCATACCTACACCACTATCTTGAATAGATATTTGAATTTTACCCATTTGACCTTCGGCGACCTTAAGAGGAATCGCCGTGATCCATATTTGCCCCTGCCCTTGAATGGCCTGTACCGCATTCGATAAAATATTCATAAAAACCTGATTAATCTGTGAAGCAAAACACAATATTTTAGGTAGAGGTTCAAATTGAGTATAAATTTGAATTCTGTTTTTCGTCTCTCCAGATAAAAGCTCTAAAGTATTTAGCAAGGAATCTTTAATATCAATTTCTTTGATTTGCGCTTCTTCAAGCCTAGAAAAATTACGCAAACCCAAAACTATATCACGAGTCCTTTGTGCTCCGTCCTGGCAGGACTTAATTAAACGAGGTAAATCATTTTTAATATATTCGTATTCAATTTCATTTTTCTTAGATTCCATTTGATCTGGATGCTTTTCCACAAGGTCTATAAGCTCAAATAGTTTATCTGAGTATTCTTTCAAATGGGCCGTATTGCTAAAAATAAATCCTATTGGATTATTAAGTTCGTGTGCTACGCCAGCGACCAACTGACCTAAACTCATCATTTTCGCAGAATGAACGAGTTTCGTTTGAGCATCTTTCAGTTCTTGATTGATCATCTCGAGCTCTTTAATTTTTTTCTTTAAATCTGCCCGAGTCTGATAAATTTTATAACTCATTTCATTAAAAGCCTGAGTCAATAATCCCACTTCTGTCCGATTGCTGACTGGTAACTGCAATAATTGATCAGACGTATCAAATGCACGAAGCCCTGAAATTAACTTATTAACCGGCTTTAAAAACCAGTTCGTAGTTAGTAAAATAGTTATAAACAATAATACGGCGACGACAGATATAACAGAGATAAATGCAAATCGAATGTTATTAAGCAATGCTTCGGAGTCTTGCCGAACAGTTCCTAGTCCTACATAAAACTTAGATCTGCCCCATGAAACTGGGTATAAAATGAAACCATATCGCTGATCTTGCATAGAGTAATTAATGAGTTGGTCGACATTCATGTCGGCAGGAATATTGACACGTCGAAAAGCCTCTCGACTCGTCGCCAGCATATTTGGCTTTGCTCTTACTTCCGCTGTAGAATTATCTGGTATTAAAAAACTTTCAATTTTAAGTTTATTGCGCATGCGTACAAGGAACTCTGATCCTAAATCTATAGATTGTTCCACATATCCAGCCAATTGTTCTGAAGATAGAGGGCTGGTGCGATAGTTTACCCTCGAAAATAAAATCAAGGTAAGCTTGTTTTTACCTACATCGACGAATGCAATGTCTTTTTGAGTACTTAAATACTGCAGGTATCTTTCGTTCAAAAGTATTTTTTCATTACTAAGACTAAAGTGTCGTATATTTTTTTTATCATCTTTAGTTGTACTTAATAGCAACTGCCCTGCTTTGTTGTAAAAGGAAACCGTCGTTGCGGCGCTTTTTCTTAACCAAAGAAGACTGTATGTTTTTAATGAGTCCACATTCTCATTAACGAAATACCCTATGGCTTCGGACTTTATAATTAGGTCATCTCGCGTATCGTGGATATCGCTGTAGTAGTCAGAAATAATAGTTTCGATTTCACGGCCGTTATTTTTTAAACGCTGCGAAGTTTCATTTTCTAAAGCTTTTTCAAATTTAAATAAGAAGTACCATCCCATGAACAACAAAGGAATGATGGAAAAAATTAAAAACCAGATGATTAGTATCGATCTAATTGAACGATACTTTTCCCTGCTCGGAATAACTTTGCTCATAAACTTTAATCAATAGTCAGCTGACTTAACAAATTTAATTGGTCAAGAACTTTGCCTGATCCCATAACAACACAAGTTAATGGATTTTCAGCAATAGAGACGGGAAGTCCAGTGCGTTCACGTAATAAGATATCCAAGTTAGTTAATAATGCTCCACCACCAGTCAGGACAATGCCATTATCAACAATATCTGAGGCCAGTTCAGGCGGAGTTTTTTCTAAAGCAACTCGAACAGCATCGACGACTTCAGACAATGGATCCATTAATGCATCGTTAATTTGAGAGCTTGTGATCTCGATCGTTTTCGGCGCTCCCGCAACTAAATCACGCCCCTTAACTTCCATAGTTTTTTCTTGTTCTAAGGGATAAGCATTGCCAATTTTTATTTTAATAGTTTCGGCCGTTCTTTCCCCGATCAACAAATTAAATTGACGTCGAACGTAGTTAACAATGGCCTCATCTAATTTATCACCCGCAACTTTAATAGATTTACAATAGACAATACCACCTAATGAAATTACAGCCACACCAGTTGTGCCACCACCCATATCAACGACCATATTTCCTGATGGTTCAGTGATCGGCAATCCTGCTCCTATGGCTGCTGCCATTGGCTCTTCAATTAAATGCACTTCTCTTGCTCCAGCAGACTGAGCTGCTTCTTTAACGGCGCGCTTCTCCACTTGGGTAATGCCATAAGGCACACAAATAATTATACGAGGTCTTACAAATGATTTTTTCTCGCCTATAGATTTTTTAATAAAATATTCTAGCATGGCTGAGGTCACTTCGAAGTCTGCAATAACTCCATCTTTAATAGGTCGAATTGCGACGATGCTACCAGGTGTTCGTCCCAACATTTCTTTCGCTTCTTTACCTACAGCTAGCACGCGGTTCTGTACGCCACGATAATTTTTTTGTACGGCGACTACGGATGGCTCATCTAAAATGATTCCGCGCCCTTTAGCATAAACAAGTGTATTAGCTGTTCCTAAATCGATCGCGATGTCGTTCGAAAAATAATCTGCAAACCTGTCAAAAATTCCCATTACACCAGCCCTAGATGAAGTTTCACGTATGTATAATAGAATTCTAGAAATTTAAAAATTTGAGGTCAATACAGATATTTAACGCAACCCATTACACATCTGTGTTCTGCGGCTGCGTTACTGCAATTTTTGATCGTTTAGACTATTTCGGTTGGCACTTTACTTTTAATGAGTATCCAAGTTTTTCAATATTAACTGATGTTGGTGACAACATGCTTGCACGCACGTCTACACTTGAATCGTCATAGCTATTCAAGGCTTGAGAAAAATTCACTAAGCCACCAGCCCCGTCAGCTTGCACATACACAGTGTTTGTGATTGAAATTCCACTACTCACCACATCACTCATTAAATTTACATAATTAATAGGACGTGTTCTGCCTCGGTATTGTTCCGTGCCAACGCACTGATATTTGTCAGATGAAATTATTTGCGGTCGAGTCATGGCATCAGTGCTTACACATGATGCTAAGATTTGCGTGCTTCCACCCTCTTCGTCGCGTGGAGTAATTTCAATTCTATTTTCCGCACCTGCAAATCCTGCTACCGATACAGAAGTGCTGTCTATGCCTGATATCGACATTTTAATCTGATCCATTGAAGTCGTGCTCATTCCCATCGCTGGAATATATCTCATCGTTAAAGTTCCTAAATTCACTACTCGCGAATATGGAATCCATTTCCATTTATCCATCTGCATAGCATTAGCTTTCAAAGTTACACTTCCTCCGTTTCGAGGCAGATAAAATTGCTGAGCTTCACCTTGATAAACTGCATTACCTCTTCGCGCATACAACTGACAGGTAAATGTTTTAAATCCTTCCATACCAGGAAGCGTAGGATTGGTTGGATTTGTAGGGTTAGTAGGATATGCCGTACATTGCTGAGAAGACAGTTGAGCTCGAAAGTTAACTGCAATGGCCTGGCCTGTAGCATAGTCCATATTAAATTGTTGATTTGTAATTTTATAACAAAAATCTTGCCGTGTTGAAAAGCTGACCTGCTGCGTGCTTCTCTGAACTCCATTGATGAGCTGAGTACATGAATAACTTCCCATATCAAAGTTGTTATTCAAAACTGTACAAGACTCGTTAGCAAATTGATTTACATTACCATTACCGCCACCGCCCGAGTTACCAGGGCAGCCCATTAATAATGTTGAAATCATACCTACTGTTAATAGCTCTAGTGCTTTTTTCATAAAAACTCCTTTAATCTCCATCAGCTACAATAAGCAGAGCACGAGCCAATTTTTTATTGTCTCAAATGGGGATAGATTGAATTAGAGGGTTTTTAGACGTGCAGATACTATACAGGTGACATTTTTTGAACGACAAAACTCAGGTTTCGCTGAGGTGTCGCATCAGTTCTGAAAGAGTTAAATCGTGGGTTTTTATAGGTATTAAGGTGATTTTCGTAGACCTGAGCCTGGGGGAAAACTTGATTAATCTGAGTTTTCACGATCTTCTGTAAATCAATATAATAGTTTCCGGCTTTTTGTGTTGCTACGTTTGATATTGCGGACTTGGCAGACTTTAATAGAAGATCTTTTACATCTTGTTTAACTTCAAAATTTTCCTGCAAAATATGAGGTCCTATATATATTTTATAATCATTGCCACTGGGTAGTCTTTTTAATGTCTCGAGAGTAATATGATTTTCAACACCTCTCCAACCCGCGTGAATGGCCGCTACTATATTGTTTTGCTGAGAATAAATAAATATTGGCAAGCAATCCGCCGTTCTAATAACGAGTGCCACATTAAATTCATTTGTATAGTGCGCATCAGCCTCGACTATTTCGGAATTCTCCACAGAGACAATAACCGTTTTCGAATGCGTCTGTCTAATAGAACGAAACTGGAAATCAGAAAAAATACTCTTAAGATTTTCCAAAGAACAGTCTTTTTTTCCAAAGAAGACTATATGTTTTAGGTCTTGATACATATAGCCCCACTGAGTTTCAACGAACATATGGAAAACCCCATGATTGAATCAATTTAAGATCTTCTTCAGGCCAATCTACAGTAAAGCTCAATGGGCTGCTTGTGCGGGGATGAAGAAATCCCAACTCGGCCGCGTGCAAATAAAAACGAGTTAAATCCTTTGGAAGTTGATTTTTTGCAGAGTATCCGTAAATTGCATCTCCGATAATTGGATGACCTAGTTCGCTTAAATGTACGCGAATTTGGTGAGTTCGACCAGTTTCCAGGCGTAGTTTAATCAATGTCATTTTTGATGTGCGATGTATGACCTGATAATGAGTAACTGCCCATTTAGCATTTTCTATATCTCCACCATATTGATTCACAATTTTATTTTTTTGTCTCAAAGAGCTATATTTTTTTCGGTCCGAAGGATTCCTCATTAAATAAGAAGAAATTGTACCACTATCTTTTTTAACAACACCGGATACGACTGCATAGTAAACTCGATGGCTGGTTTTATTTTTAAATTGAGACGCTAACTTTTCATGGGCCAGATCATTCTTAGCAATGACCAACAATCCACTTGTTTCCTTATCTATTCTGTGAACGATCCCAGGACGCTTCTGATTTTTCATGGATAAATCTTTAACATGAAAAAGTAAGGCATTAACTAAAGTGTCTTGATGGTGTCCTGCTGCGGGATGAACCACTAAACCCGAAGGTTTATTCACAACCAACAAATCTTCATCTTCAAATCTTACGTCAATCGGAATATCAACAGGCACTAATTCCGTTGATTCAACTTCAGGTAAAGTTACTTCTATAATATCGGCATTTTTAATGACGTAGGAAGATTTAGCCCCTACTCCATTTACTTTAACATGATTGGCTTCAATCAGAGAAGCCGCATGACTGCGACTTAAGTCAGAAATCTGCTCCGCCAACCATTTGTCCAACCTTGTTTTTTGATTTTCTAAGTCAGAAACTATAAAAGTCGTTTTATTTTGCGTGCTCAAGCTTTTCTTTATAAATTTTCATATACGAGTCAGCTACTTTTTTATCGTCTAAACCTAACTCTTTGGCTAATTGAATAACATATCCGCGCACAAAAACTGTGGCCGGTAAATTTTGAGAATCCATGCTTTCCAGCGCTCTTAAATACCAAGGGTTCACTTTGGTTGATTCTTGCAGCTGCTCTATTGAAACTTTTTTATATTCACGAACTTTTTTTAAAAAAGCACCTGACCACTCTATACAATTTTGAATTTCTAAATCAAAATCCGCATCATGCTCAGCTTCAACATCTGCTTTTATTTCTGTATCCGCTTTTTCCGCCTGCGTAGCCATGGTTTTAACTTCAGGTGCTACTTCTATCGGGGGGATATCTTCAATGATCTCAGCAGAACTACTTATAGAATTAAGATTCAAAACTGGCGGCTCATAAAATTCGATATGGGGTTGAATTCGTTGCTGACTTAAAACTACAAATGCTTCTTCTACCATTTGTTTGAGTTCAGCAATTTCTGTCTCAGAAAATGTAGATCGAAGTGCCGTATTACTGCTTGAATAAGTTAACATGGCTTTTTGATAGGCTAATAGAATATCCTGCTGACTTGCAGATGTCGAAACCTCTAAGATGTCGTAATAGCTGCTTTTGTTTTCTGTAATCATCTTAAATTATGATATGGTATGTTACCGCGCATTTTCAATAGTTACTTTAATTAATTTATACCTGACAAACTTGTGACTATTTTTAACGCATTGCAAGTGGTATATATTTAATACCTTTTAAATTTTCTTCGGCCTCAGAAGCACGTAAATAAATGGGCATCAAGGTCGACCAATGGTATTTTTCTTTCTGAAAATCTTCATCTAATCTTGCGATGAATGAATGACACAATGTGGTAGCCTGAGGGAAATCGAGAACCTTATTATTACGTATCATTTTTTTTTCAAAACTATTCTTAAAATAATTTTCATAGGCTGAGTATCCATCACCTACAATAAGACTACTAAAATTTAAAAACTCTTTTAAGTCCTGCACACGCACCACTTGAGGCGCTTTTATTACTTCTAAATTATTGTTATCATTAGTTTTGTACTCAGCTATATAGACCATATTTTTAAACGCATTAATCATGGTCGTTATCGATTTTGAAATATTTTTAGCGGATGCAGCCATCAAATACAAAGAATCCAGGCCTGCGCATGGCTTATTATGTACGTAGGCTAGGCTTTTTATAGTATTTACACTTATGCGAATACCAGTAAAGCTGCCTGGTCCTAAACCTGAAAGAAATAAATCTATGTCCTTAAGATCAAGGGTAGATTCATCCAAACATTCACGAATCATTACATTTAAAGTGTCGGAGTGTGAGCCCGCGCGCTGCAACGATCGGTAAGATAGAATTTTATCTCCATCGCTAACTGCAACGCTGCCTAATAAGGTGCTTGTGTCACAAGACAATATTTTCATATAAACTAAGATTTAAATATAAAGCGCGTAACATCATTAAATAATGCCAACACCATTAAACCCATAAGTAAAACAAAACCAACTTGATGAGCCATTTGCATTTTCTGCATACTTAATGGTGAACCCTTTATAGCCTCAATGATGTAAAACACCAGGTGGCCTCCATCCAACACAGGAATAGGCAATAGGTTCAAAATAAACAAACTAATAGAAAGAACTCCCATAATGACTAAATAAGGCTGAATTCCCATTTCATAAGAATCCTTAGCTGCTTTCCCTATTGAAATAATTCCACCGATATTTTTGGTCGATACTTCGCCCTGAAACATACGAACAAATGAAATCAAAGTCATGGCAGAGATATCATATGATCTTTTTGCGCCCTTGGCTATAGCAGCAAAAATAGACCCTTCGGAAACAGTCGTTAATTCAGGCTGTGTATAATTCACGATAGGCACTATACCTATCGTGTACCTGCGATCTTCTTTTCCTTGAGGAGTCATCTGCGAAGTTACTGCAGGTGTTACTTTTTTTACTACTTCTGTTCCTTCTCTGAGTAGAGTAACCGTTAAGGCTTCTTTTCCATCATATGATTTGATCGTGTTCAAAACCGAATCCCAACTGCTGATTGGCTCGGAATTGATAGCCAAGATTTTATCGTATGCTAAAATTTCCGCTTTTGCCGCAGGCGATCCTGGAACAACTTCTCCTAAATACAGGTCGGGCTCTTCAATTCCTAAAACAGCTAAATTTTGTACTGGTGTATGCGCGGGTACTTGCACTTTTTTATTAGAAGCTAACTCAACTTCATGGGCATTTCCATCAGTCAAAATATTTAAACTGGACCATGTTGTCGCTTTATTTCCATCAATCTTCGCAATCTCATCGCCAGTTCGTAAACCCCAGCGATAGGCCAGAGAATCCATCTTAATTGCTACTATACTTCCTTTAGCATAAGATAAAACTCCGTCTATTTCACCTACGTGTTTTGTCGACGAAAAAACATTGGGATTGTTTTTAGAAAGAATTGGCGCGCTTAAAGTACGTTCTGCTTGTCCGTCTTGCTGAACAACTAAAAACGCATTTTCATTTTGTTTTTTACTGATCGCATTAAGAAACTCCTCATAGCTGCGAACAGCTACTCCATCAACAGATATAATTTTATCATTTGCTAATAAACCCGCTTTTTCTGCAACTGAGCCCTCTTTAACTTCTGCAATACGCGCAGAGCGAGTCAGCTCTCCAAAATAAGATATGCCTCCGAACACGACTACCGCAAAAAACAGATTCATCAGCGGTCCTGCCAATACGATTGCTATGCGTTGCCCTACTGTCTTATGAGTATAAGAGACGCTTCTTTCACTTTCCGGAATCGCATCACCATTTTGTTCGCCAAACATTTTGACATAGCCACCTAAAGGTATAAGTGAAATGCAATAGACAGTATCACCTTTTTTATAACTTAATATTTTTTTTCCAAAACCAATCGAAAAAACTTCAACTCGGACTCCGCACATCCGCGCCACTAAAAAATGACCTAGTTCATGTACAAAAACTAAAATACTTAGCAAAATGACGAAAGGTACTATATTGCTATACATCGAACTCAATAAATCAGGTATATTCATGGTTTTTCCCTATTAAATAAAAGATAAAGCGAACCTACTATATTATATAGTTAACTGCGATGTAAAATAAAGGTGAAGCGAAATAAACACCATCAATTCGGTCCAAAACCCCACCATGGCCTGGCATTATAAATCCAGAATCTTTCACGCCTGCGACGCGCTTTACTAAAGATTCAAAGAAATCGCCGCTCTGTCCTAACACTCCGCCCAAAAAACCTAAAATAATCATTAAAATCGGGGATGCTTCGGGAATAATAAAACTAAATCCCAATCCAGCTAGAGATGAAAAAAGTAATCCCCCAAAGCTACCCTGCAGACTTTTCTTTGGAGATAATAATGGTGCTATTTTAGTTTTTCCAAATAGCGTTCCAAAAACGTACGCCCCTGTATCGCCAGAAAAAATAACTGTTAACAGGCACAAAAACCACAGTATGCCATGAGAAGACTGCACTAGCGAAATAACTAATGCCGGCAAACAAGCAGCATATATAATTCCCATTACAAACTTAGATACAAATAATAAAATCTGATCCACCGAGCTAAAAGTCTTATGCAATATTAAACTTACTACAACTATCACTGAGAAAGTCGACACTAACAAAGGACTCTGAAATGACATATCTTTCAAAGAGGCCACCAGCAAATTAACTAATCCTAAAATGAAAAAGACTGTTTTGGCATATTTGGGGAATCCGCTCCTAAAAAGAAGCAAAGACATTTCGTATAGTCCTACTGTAGCGATGAGCACGCAAAATACAACAAGGCCTGTGCTTTCAAAAAAATAAATAATCGTCCACAGAACTACTAATGCAAAGAATGCTGATATGACTCTAGTGATTAAGTTCGACATGAGTAGTGTCTTTAACCTTCCCAAAACGCCGTTCACGAGCGTAAAAGCTACTGCATGCTAAATCAAAATCGGCGATAGTGTAATCTGGCCATAGTACGTCTGCAAAATAAAATTCACTGTAAGCGCACTGCCATAATAAAAAATTAGAAATACGTTGCTCGCCACTGGTTCTTATTACAAAATCAGGGTCTGGACGAGAGGCCGTCATCAAATTCTGATTCACTGTGTTTTCGTCTATATCCGCTGCTAATATTTTCCCCGCAGAAACCTGTTGCGCAATTTTTTTAACTGCCTCTGTAATCTCTTGGCGAGAGCCGTAACTTAATGCAAAACACAATTCCAAACCTGTGCAATCCTTAGTTTGTTCAACTGCGCGGTGAATATGTTTCTTAATTCCATCTGGTAGTTTATCAACTGTTCCAATAATCGAAAATCTAATATTCTCTTTAACTAAATTTTCAGTTTCTTTTTTAAGATAACGCTCCAGCAACCCCATTAAAAAACTAACTTCAGCAGCTGGACGAGACCAATTTTCAGCGCTAAACGCATAAAGCGTTAAATATTTTATTCCTTGATCAGATGCATGTTTAATAATTTTTTTGGCTACACGAGTGCCTTTAACATGACCCACTGCTCGCGGCTTATTTCGTTGCTGAGCCCAACGACCGTTACCGTCCATTATTATAGCTATGTGGTTCAACTGTTCCATTAAATAGTTAAGATTGATTTTTCTTTTTCATCAGCGATTTGATCAACTTTTTTAATAAAATCATCTGTTAACTTTTGAATATCTGTCTCCGCTTTCTTAGATTCGTCTTCGCTAATAGCTTTGTCCTTGAAAAGCTTTTTAACTTCTTCATTTGCATCTCGACGAACTAATCTCACTGCGACTCGGGAGTCTTCAGTAATTTTTTTAACTTGCTTAGCTAAATCTTTACGACGTTCTTCTGTTAAATCTGGTACTTTTAATCGTATCACTTTGCCGTCATTGATAGGAGCCATGCCAATATCTGACTTAACAATCGACATCTCAATTTCCTTGAGTATTGAAGTTTCCCACGGAGCAATTAAGAATGTTTTAGCGTCCGGCGTAGAAACTGATGCGACTTGACTCAACGGCGATTGCTGGCCGTAGTAATTGACACGAATTGAATCCAACATCGAAACTTGCGCCTTGCCTGTCCGAACTTTTTTGAGCTCTTCAATAAGTGAGTTTACCACTTTTTCCATTTTAGCTTTTGCACCAGACTTTGCCTGTTCAATCATATAAGCACCTCTCTCAAACTTTAAACGACAATCGTTCCTATATTTTCACCTTGCACGGCTTTCAGTATATTACCTGTTTTTGCTAAGTCAAAAGTCATAATTGGTAATTTATTATCCATGCATAAACTGATCGCCGTCGAATCCATGACTTGAAGACCCTGCTGCAGGACTTCTATGTAGCTGATTTTATCATATTTTTTAGCATCTTTATATTTAGCTGGATCCTTGTCATAAATACCATCAACCTTCGTAGCTTTCATAAGTATTTCTGCATTAATTTCCATAGCCCTCAGCGACGCCGCAGTGTCTGTAGTAAAGAAGGGATTACCTGTACCTGCTGCAAATATAACAATTCTGCCTTTTTCTAAGTGACGAATGGCCCGTCGACGAATGTACGGCTCAGCAATTTCTGACATCTCAATAGCAGATTGGACCCGAGTCGGGACCTTAGCTCTTTCTAAAGCTTCTTGTAATGCCAAAGCATTAATACAAGTCGCCAACATTCCCATGTAATCAGAATTAGCGCGATCCATGCCTTGCGCAGAAGCCGCTACTCCGCGAAAAATATTTCCACCACCGATGACTAAGCCAATCTGTACTCCCGTTTCATGCGCTGTTTTAACATCAGCAGCTATCTGATTGATAACTGCCGCATTAATCCCAGTGCCTTGATTACCGGCTAAAGCTTCTCCGCTGAGTTTTAAAAGTATACGTTTATAGAAACTTTTTTTCATTTGAAATCCTACGTGTTGCAAAAAAAAAGCCTACTTCCGTAGGCTTTGCTTTATCAATTAATGACCTTTGGTCTGTGCGGCCACTTCGGCTGCAAAGTCGTTCACTTTTTTCTCGATACCAGCACCTAACTCAAAACGCACAAAACGTTTAATTGTAAGATCACCGCCAGCTTTTTTAGAAGCTTCTTTGCCATAAGCAGAAATAGTTACCTCTGGATTTTTAACAAACGGTTGATCGACTAAACAGTTTTCAGCCAAAAACTTACGAATTTGACCTTCCACAATTTTATCCACCATCTCAGGTTTTTTACCTGATTCTAAGTTTTTCTGTTTTAAAATTTCTTTTTCTTTAGCAATAACGTCGGCGCTCATGCTGTCTGAGTTAAGAGCCATAGGATTCATGGCAGCGATATGCAAGCAAACATCTGATGCAAAAGTTTTTGCTTCTGCAGTTTTAGCAGCCTCAGGAGTTGAGGTAGCTACTTCAACCATTACGCCGATTTTACCTTCTCCGTGGATATAAGTATGAACTAATCCATTACCTTGAACAACATAACGTTCAGCGCGGCGAATAACTATGTTTTCACCAATTGTTGCAATTGTTTCTTTAAGAACTTCGCCCACTGTCTTATTGCTTTGTTTTTTATGTTTTTGATCTAAAATATTATCTGTAGAGTCATAAGACAATACGTGCTCGAGGATATCGACTACGAAATTTTTAAACCCATCATTCCGAGATACAAAGTCCGTTTCAGAATTGATTTCGACTACGACGCCAATTTTATTATCGATAACTCCGGCATGAACAAGTCCTTCAGCTGCAATACGATCAGCTTTTTTAGCTGCTGCAGATAAACCTTTTACTCGCAACCACTCAACGGCCGCCTCAAAATCACCTTTTGATTCTTCAAGTGCCTTTTTGCAATCCATCATTCCGGCGCTTGTCTTTTCGCGTAACTCTTTAACCATAGTCGCAGAGATTGACATATGTTCTCCTTCTAAAATTTTATAATTAAGCTTAATAGCTGAGAGGGCGCAGAAATTACTCTGCGTCTTCTTTATTTTCTGTTTTATTTTCGTTAAGTTCAGCTTCGATTTCTACTAACTCTGCAGTTCCTGCAGCAACTAACTTACGAGTTTTATTAGCCTTAACCACTGTAGGTCCTGCTGATTTTTTATCATCAGTTTTAGTTGGTCTTGCGCCACGAGCTGGGCGTTTAGCTGCATCAGCCATAGCTTCAGTTCTTTCTTTTTCAGTATCAGAGGCTTTATCTGTAGAAGAACGTATACGTTGTTCCCATTCTTTAGCACCTTCAGAATATGCGTCAGCAATAAGGTTAGTAAATAGTTTAATAGAACGAATAGCATCATCATTTCCTGGAATTGGGTATTCAACGATTTCAGGATCAGAATTTGTATCCGCAATTGCTACAACTTTTATTCCTAATTTTTTAGCTTCAAGAACTGCAATGTGTTCTTTAGGAAGATCTACGACAAACATTACTTTAGGTAAAGCTTTCATCTCGCGAATACCTTGTAAGTATTCAGTCAATTTCGTGTACTCATTATCAAGTCCAGCGCGCTCTTTTTTAGTGATCAAATTAAAATCGCCGTTCTCTTTCATTTTATCTATTTTACGTAAACGATCGATAGACGCTTTGATGGTCTCAAAGTTAGTTAACATTCCACCTAACCAACGTTTAGTCACAAAATATTGACCACAACGTTGAGCTGCTTCTTGAATTGGTTCAATAGCTTGTTTCTTTGTTCCAACCATAATCATTGATCCGCCTTTAGCAGCAATTTCTTTAACGAATTCTGCAGCTTGATTTGCGCGCACTACGGTTTTTTGTAGATCGATGATATGTATACCGCCACGAGCTGTGTAGACATAAGGTTTCATTTTCGGGTTCCAGCGTTGAGTTTGGTGACCAAAGTGCACGCCAGCATCTAGCATTTCTTTCATGGTAACTTGTGCCATGTGTTTCCTTTTCTTTCTGGTTAAGCCTCCGACGGACAGAGCTCGGTCAACAAGCATAACAAATGCTTATTTTGTGGGCTAATAATCAAAGATTGATAGCTTTCCTCGAGTATTCTTGCGAAAACCAAATTCGCAAGACCAGGTTGTTACCCCGTCGTGTGTTATAGTGGGGTACAGAGGTAACATAGGCCTATAATGGAATCAAGCTTTTGGAATTAAAAAACTGTAAGTTTGGACTCTAAAAACCTATTTTCCATACATACGATCTTCGAAGGAAGTAAGAGCAGCCTTCGCCCCTTCGCCCATGGCTATGATGATCTGCTTAAATGGTGTGGTGGTTACGTCGCCTGCAGCATAAATGCCTGGCACCGAAGTTCTTCCCTTGGAATCAACGACGATTTCGCCGAATTTATTCAGCTCGACAGTTTCTTTTACAAAACCACTATTGGGAAGCAAGCCTATCTGCACAAAAATCCCGTCCAGTTCCAGTTTCTGATCTGTTTTAGATTTTAAATCTTCATATTCTAATGCCGTCACTTTTTTACCATCACCAATGACTGTTTTTGTTCTCGCAGAAGTAATGATTTTTGCATTCGGAATTAATTTTAACTTATCTACCAAAATTTTATCTGCTTTGAGTTGATCATTATATTCAAATAATGTGACTTCACTGACGATACCTGACAGATCAATCGCCGCCTCAACTCCAGAATTACCGCCACCAATCACAGCGACTTTTTTGTCTTTGTAAAATGGCCCATCGCAATGGGGGCAGTACGCCACGCCTAGTCCCATATAGTCTTTCTCACCTGGTATATTAAGCTCTCTCCATTTGGCGCCGGTAGTAATTATTATCGACTTTCCCACAAGTTTTTCCCCACTCTGTAAATGAACCTCCTTAGAAGCCTTATCTATATGGGAAACGCGACGATGCTCTAAAATTTTTACTGGATATGCGGTTAAATGTTTATAGAGCTCAGCTGATAACTGCGGACCTTCAGTATAAACTACGGAAATTAAGTTTTCGATGCCTTTAGTGTCTTGTACTTGTCCACCAAATTTTTCTGCAATAAGTACGGTAGAAAGGCCTTTGCGCACACTGTAAATAGCCGCAGCAACTCCTGCAGGACCACCTCCCACAACAACCACATCGAAGACACCTAAATCTTTCGGTGATAAAAATTCAATGGATTCATCCACACCAAAATATTTCTCTAATTTTTCCATCAAATCGAGAAAATTAATTTTTCCTGAGTGAACGAGCTCATCGTTACAAATGACACTAGGAACTCCTTGAATTCCTAATCGCTCAATTTCGTCTTGAGTGTAAGCGCCATCGACCATTTCGTGTTGAAAATCATCGTGAATAACCGCCATGCGATTCAACGCCTGAACCACATCAGGACAGTTCTCACAAGTTAGTGAAATATAAGTTTTCAGACGAATAGGGCCCTTCAATTTTTTTACGCGATCAATAATTCCTTCATCAGGAAACTTACCTTTTCCATCAGCATTCAAAATCGCAATAATCAAAGAAGAAAACTCGTGACCATTAGGAATACCTTTAAAGCTAATTCCAGAAGTTTTATCCGTATGAATTTCAAAAGAGGGCGCCCTATCAGATTTTGATTGATCAGATGATTTAACAACTATTTTAGAAGAAGTTGATTCTACGTCTTTCAGCATCTCTAACAGCTGAGCTTGATCTGCATGAGTTGTATCATGATAAACCAATTCGACGGTGCCAGTTAACTGCGCAAAAACTGATTTTAGTTGTTCAACAATAGTTGTATCTAACATAGGATCTCCTTTTAAAAAAATGGCGCCGTCCTTTTACAAGACGTCGCCATAATTTTTTATTTCTAAAAACTTAACGTATCTTAAAACAAACTAAACTAAATTTTACCGACTAAATCTAATCCTGGCTTCAAAGTTGTAGCGCCTGGTTTCCATTTAGCTGGACAAACTTCATTCGGATTTTTTGCAATAAATTGCGCGGCCTGTACTTTTCTTAATAATTCATCTGCATTTCGTCCAATACCATTGTCATGAAGCTCTGCAACTTTGATTAAACCTTCTGGATTTACTACGAAAGTGCCACGGTAAGATAAGCCCGCCTCTTCAATGTGAACACCAAAAGCACGAGATAAATGCGCTGTTGGATCAGCTAACATTGGATAAGTAATTTTTTTAATTGTTTCCGATGTATCATGCCACGCCTTGTGTGTAAAATGGGTGTCCGTACTTACTGAATAAACTTCAACTCCCATTTTTTGGAACTCTGGATATTTATCTGCCATGTCACCAAGCTCAGTAGGACATACAAAAGTAAAGTCCGCCGGGTAAAAGAAAAAGATAGACCACTTTCCTTTAAGATCATTTTGAGTAATCGTTTTGAAGCTGTTGTTATGATAAGCTTCAACTTTGAAATCTGGAATTTTTGTATTAATTATTGTTGCCATTTTAGTCTCCTTTGACTGTTATTTATTATTCGAGACCTCACAATAAGTGATAGATCTGCATCTGTAAACTTTCAATTATCTTATCGGGAATATCGGGACGATAATAAATATTATTGATATAATTTTTATTCTGATAGATTTTATCTATATACAGAAAATCAAACATAACTTGTTGAAATATATAGGAATTTTCCAATGCTTAAAACTCAAACATGAGGTGGTTAAAGGCTAAGTTGTAGTTGCTTACGGATCTTGGTCCTAATATATTCAAAATAAGCGATTAATCCTATAGCCATTCACTTAAAGGGGAATTCAATGAAATTAATTAGTGCACTCATCACCTTTTCTTTAATGACACTTTCAAGTGTTAGCTTTGCACAGACAGCACAACCAGGATGTTTACAAGCTCAATATTATCTAAAAATTTTAGAGCTGTATGAGCTAACAAATCCAACGGAAGTTCCGGCTTTAAGAACTCAACTTCAGTATGTAAAATTTCAGGCGTGCTCTGGTGCATTCAGAGAGAGTGATTCGGTTTACTATCAAAACGGTGAAATTGCTACTTCGTATGCTGGAAGAGAAAATGCAACATGGTATTGGCCCAATGGAAAAATAATGACAAGCTATGCACTTCGCCCCAACGCCTCATTTTATTATCCCAACGGAAAAATAATGACGAGTTACTTTTTAACAAAAACAGCCAGTTACTACTATGCTAATGGAAAAATACTTTCAAGCTACATCGGACAACCCCAAGCCACTTTTTATCTGGTCAGCGGACAATCTGCTCGCTCGCCTGGATTTGATAATAACGGCCACCTTGATCTAATAGCTATGATCGACTACGTCGTAGGAATCAATGGCGGCTGGTCTAACCCGCCGACGACGTGTTCGCTGACCCAAATTAAAGCCGGAGTACAACAAGCTAAATCTTTTGTTCAATCAGGACAAAATCAAAGAGCCATTAGTGTTTTAACTCAAGTTGAATCTTGTTTGTAAGGATTTAACTAATTCCCTTTCTTCAGGGACATTATGCTTTCTACGTGCTGAATGACATCTTTTGGGCCATTGGGATGGATAATTTCCAACTGACGTTGTTTAAGATTGAAGAAAATAGGTTGAAAGCCATAACTTGAAATCCAAGATAGCTTGTCGTTTTTTTGAAACTCTAAGAAGACGATGGCAGAGGCTTGCTTATGCAGGCCAAGTTGACCAGAAACAAAATTACCCAATGAGTAAGCGATAAAAGTGTTTCGTCCATCTTTCGTTTTGTAGTGCTCTACGGCCTGCAGCACATGGGGGTGGGAACCAATAACGACATCGGCACCAGCTTCTAAATATTTGTGGGCATGCGCCGTTTGCTGTGGGTTTTGCTTAATTTTATATTCTATACCCCAGTGAGGGGTAACTATAACGATGTCTACTTTCTCATTTTGTTTTAACTCTTGAATAATTTGAAGTATCTCGTCGGTTTGCTCATAACACAGAAGAGTTTGTCCATGTTTATCTTTAAAACCATTTAGCAATTCACTACAAGCTACCCAGCCAATTTTGAAATCTTTAACTTGAGTGATCTTATATAGTCCATGAATTCCTTCTTTATTTTTTTCATCAAAGCGACGGGTGCCCACAAAGTTCAAGCTTCGCACTTGTAAAGCATCGATTGTTCGATCAATGCCCACGCTGCCGCGATCGAAGGTATGATTGTTAGCTGTAGATATTATATCAATGCCTGAATCTTTAATGTCATTGATTATACGCGGATGAAAATTGAATAAAAATTTTTCTCCGGAATACACACTGCCGTCATAGACAAAACCGATATCACCCATATCTTTAAGTTTATTAGATATGCCTAAAGCCGTTGGTCCTTCTAGATTTGCGTAAGAATAATCTGCGGAATTAAAATAGGGGATGGCATTTTGCCAAAGTTGAGAGAAATTTTGGCTTTTGCTGTTAACGACTGATTTATATAATGCACTATGAATCAAAATATCGCCGACAAAAGAAATTTTAATTTTTGATACTGGGCTTTCGGGTGAACTTACTAAGTTGTGATTAAAAAAAGGCAAATCATTTTTAACGGTGGACTGACTACAAGCAAAGCACAACAAAAGTACAGAAAATATTCCTAATTTTTTTGTCATGCAATCCTGCCGTTAAAAAATAATAAAACTAATTTAATCGTTTTATTGCATCTACGATGCATGCTGTACGCGGAGTTTCGTATTCGAACATTTCTATAGCATACATTACAGTACTAACTTCTCCTGTTATTGTAGCAATGTATTCTTTGGTGTGCCAACCTACGTATCGAGTTGCTTTTGTTTCAGTTACTAGAATTTCTTGATCTGGAAAATCTATAGTAAATTCATTTTCAGCAGTGAGCTTAGCTGTATGATCGCAAAAACTTAGAATCTGCGCGTTGGCATTTAGCATTGACCCCATAATTAAAGCAAATATTGTTTTTTTCATCGTTTCTCCTTTAGTTAATATTTATTTCAAAGCTTCGCGAATATACGCAGAAGCTTGATCCATAATCCAAACAACCACAGCAATGACAAAGATAATAGTGCCGACCTCTTGCCACATCGCTTGACCTTGATACTGAACCAGCATGGTACCGATACCACCACCACCAACTAATCCAATAACTGTAGCCATACGCACGTTGATATCCCAGCGATATACGGTGAATGAAATATACGGCAAAACAACTTGTGGAACGATGGCGAACCAAATGGTTTGAAGCTTAGTCGCCCCACAAGACTGAACGCCCTCAATCGGTCCGTCACTAACGGTTTCAACCATTTCTGAATACTGCTTGGCTAGTGATGCGATCGAGTGAACCATTAAGGCCAGCATACCTGCGAACGGCCCAATACCCACCCACACTGAAAAGATAATAGCCCAGATGATGGCCTCCACCGAACGAGTCACATTAAAAAATGTTCGAAGCGCTAAATAAATCGCAAAGCTGACTTTTCCTGTCATAATGTTCCGTGCAGAAGCAAAACTAAAAACGAAAGCAAAAGGAATCGCCAGAATAGTCGCCATAAAAGCCATGAAAATAGTTTCAACCATATTGAGCACTGCACGAGGTAAGATTTGCCAATTAGGCTCTGCAATTCCAGCGAAAAGACGTTTAGCTCCACCAAATCCATCTTCGTTGAGGAGCTCTACGATTGAGAACTTAGTTTTAAATACACCGACAATAATTAATAACAACATAAAACCAATAAAGTGCCAGCCCCAAAATGTTTTAAGCATGGGTCTGTTTTCTACTGCTTTTTTATAATCAGGCTGAAACAAGTGCTCACCAAAAGTTTTTACGCCAGATGCATTCAACAAATAACTGATGACCATCCCTACCAAAAAAGAACCTATAAAAACATTAAAGTTAAATTGCAAATTAAGTTGCTGCTCCTCAGTCGGATTGAAAATAGCAAACAGCATAACCATAACTAAAAAAGAAAAACTAAATCCATCAAGTACTAAGCGACGCATTGGTAATTCAAATTTTTTTTGACTCATATCTTACAGCCCTTTAGTTAATGTGAACTTCTTTAGCGCCAGCACCGTAGATTTTTTCAAACCATGCTTCATCAATATTTTTAGGATCACCTTCGTAGACTAGCATTCCATCTTTTAAAGCGATAACTCGCGTAGCATATTGGCGCACTAATGATAAAAAGTGAAGGTTACAAATGATTGTAATACCCAACTCTTGGTTCACTTTTTTTAAGTAATCCATAACCACATGACAAGTCGCCGGGTCCAAGGAAGCCACTGGTTCATCTGCCAATAAAATTTTAGGATTTTGCGTCAAAGCGCGCGCAATAGCGACCCGCTGCTGCTGCCCCCCAGATAACTGGTCCGCACGAATATGCGCCTTTTCTTTAATTCCCACCAGATTAAGATATTTTATAGCATCATCTTTATCAGCTTTAGAAAACATCCCTAATATACTTCTTAATGTAGACACAGATGAAAGCTTACCCATCAAAACGTTTACTAATACAGTCGTGCGCGGAATAAGATTAAAATGTTGAAATATCATTCCTACATTTTTTCTTAAACCACGAATATCGTTTTTATGCTGGATAGATGCTATTTCAGTTTTGACTCCGCTATTATTAAAAGTAATTTGACCCGATGTGGGATCATGAAGTCGATTAATACATCTAAGCAAAGTTGATTTACCCGAACCGCTCAAACCGATAATGACTAGGAACTCACCTTTTTTAACGTCGAAGCTGACTCCTTTTAAAGCTTGCACTCCATTGGAATAAGTTTTTCTTAAATCTTTAATCGATAAAATTGGATCTGACATTAAACCGTCCTTCAAAAATATTTTTCAGATACTATTTTTTCATTAACTCTTCAGCTGACTTACCAACTGATTTTAACATAGCACGAGAAATCTCATAATCAGCATCCGTAGCTTTTTTCAAACCAGTAACGCCATAGATAGCCTTGAAGGCTGCGTTACCTTCTGGAGTTTCAACGAATTTTAACATCGCATCAACGATCTTAGTTTTCATTTCTTCTGACATGTCTTTGCGGAAAATAAATGGATCATTAGGAATCGCATCTGTCTGGGCTATAATCGCAATTTTATCATCAACATCTGGGTACTGCGTTTTTACTAAGCGTCGAGCATCTTCAGTGACATCATTCCCTTTATCATCTTTGGATGGAGGAGAGTAAAAAGCCGCACCAGCATCAACTTGTCCCTGGTAAACCATTGAAACAGCATTATCATGTTTTAGTGCGAAGATAGTATCTTTTGGTTTAATGCCCTTATCGTTTAACATTTTTAACGGAAGCAAATAACCCGAAGTAGAAGCAGGATCCACAAAAGCAACTTTTTTGTCTTTTAAATCTTCAATTGTCTTAATCGATGAATCTTTTTTAGCGAAAATCATCCCCGTGTAGGTTGCTTGTCCGTGACGTAAAACTGTTAAACGAGCTTGTGCTCCGTACTTTTCATGCGCTAACAAATATCCGAAAGTATTAATCGCCGAGATGTCTGCGCGCTTCGTTCCAAAAGCTTCGATAACGGCAACATAAGACTGCGGAATAGTAATTTCATATTTGTAACCCGTTTCTTTTTCTAAATACTCCTTAAAAGTTTTTGAATTGCTTTCAATAACTTTTGCATCAACAGAGGGAACGAAATGCAATTTAATCGGATTTTTTTCAGTGCCCAGTTCAGCTGAGTTTTTAGTACATGCTGTAACGGCAAAAACTGAAAGAACGGTGATCAAGGCCTTGGTAACAAAATTCGTAGAAAATTTCATGGAATTGCTCCTGTTAGATCGTTTGGGGGTTATGTTCTGTACGGGCGAAATCTAACAAACATCCCCTGTAATTCCAAGCATTTCGATATAAAGTAAATCCTTTTGACCTATTTTAGTGTTTAATAATCAGGCACGTATAACTTTTACGTAAAAGTAAACATGAGTACATTTTAAATACAGTTATGCTATATCCTCGCTGATGAAGCTCCAACCACCTAAAATACCTAAAAAATATCAGCCCTTAGGATTTGAAATTCTTCATGAAGATCTTGATCTTATCGTGGGTAATAAGGCCGCTGGGTTTTTAACAGTGGCTGCCTTATGGGAAAAAACCAACACCATTGAAAATGCATTAAATACATATGTGCGCAAAGGTAATGCTAAATCAAGGAAGTGTATTTATGTCGTGCACCGCTTGGATCAGTTTACTTCAGGTGTGTTGGTTTTTGCTAAGTCAGAAGAGGCTCAGTTTGCGTTAAAAGATAATTGGCCTAACACCACCAAGTATTATTACGCGATTGTGCTTGGAAAGATGGAAAAAAAATCTGGTCTTATTGAAAGCTACCTTCAAGAAGACGAAGAATATTATGTAAAAAGTACCAATGATAATAGTAAGGGAAAGCTGGCCCGAACTGAATACAAGGTGATCAAAGAAACTCAGCATTTAAGCCTTTTAAAAATTAATTTATTAACCGGCAAAAAAAATCAAATTCGCGTTCATCTGGCTGAAGCAGGACATCCTGTTTTTGGAGATTTAAAATACGGTAAAAAAACAGTAAATAAAAGTCATCTTATGCTTCATGCGCACTCGATTTCGTTTCTTCATCCTTTTAAGAAAACACCAATGGAGATTGTTGCACCTGCTCCAGATTATTTTAACAAACTTATAGAATACGATTATTAATCCAGTCGTAAGTGAATAAACTTTAAATATCTAAACTCATGGCAAGCGTGTGGAAACGGATGATCCGGTCCCTGGCCACTGACTCTAAGAATTTGCCCTTTACGCCGAGCAATTGAAAGACACTCATTGGTAATTTCAAAAAAATCATCAAAAGATATGTGACTTGAACAGGAACTTAATGAAAGCTCGCCATTTTTATCTACGCGTTTTGCGGCAGCTGCAAATAATTCGATGTATTTGGATTTTGCTACAGCATTTTGATCTTCAGAATGACTCATTGAAGGTGGGTCTACAATAATGTGATCCCACATTTCTGGTTTTCCGTTTAAGTATTCAAAGACATCTACACACAGTCCGGTATGCAGAGCAGGATCTAAACCATTCAGTGCCCAATTTTCTTCAGCGGATAAAATGGCCCCTTTAGACACGTCAAGACTGGCTACTTTCTTGGCTTTACCTAAGCCTGCATAAACAGAAAAACCACCGGTATAACTAAAAAGATTCAATACGCTTTTTCCTGCGCTACATTGTCGAATGTAATTTCGATTATCCCGCTGATCTAAAAAGAATCCCGTTTTCTGGCCTTTCTCTAGATTTACTTTAAACATCACACCATTTTCTTTAATGATGGGTTCGTTATTGTAATTTTCGCCAGCAATTAATTCGGTAGAGCGTGTCGGACTACGACGGGTTTTTTCAACCACAGATATACAATCTGTGTTTTTTAAAATCCATTGTGAAATTAAATTTTTATCCCAAAATTCTGAGGGGCCTGGTCCATCAAACTGCACCACCGCTGTCGTGTCGTAAACATCGCATATTAATCCAGGCAACAAATCACCTTCTCCATTAAACAGTCGATAGGCGGTCGTCATATCACTACGAACGCTATTTCTTATTTGATAAGCTTGATGAAATCTTTTTTCGAAAAAGGCGGCACTTGGCGGAGCATCTTGAGTCGAAAGAATTCGTAAAGATAAAGGACTATGGGGATCATATATAGCCCAGGCCAACTGTTCACCCTTAGAATCAAGCACACAACAAAGTTGAGCTTTATCGACCACACCTGGCGATGAAACAGCATCTTTATAAACCCAAGGATGACCTTGCATAATCGTGCGACGCAAATTTCGTGATAATTTAACTTTAAGTCTTGCCATGGACCATACCCTTAGCACGGCCAAGTTATGTTATATAGATTTTTCTTAAAAATCTGCTGTGTTCTTAAAAAACTCAGAGTAAAATCAACATATGCCTTTAGATTTTAAAAAGCTGCTTACCGCCCGTTTCCTTTTTACATTCGCTGTGCAAATGCAAGCGGTCATCTTAGGTTGGCGCATCTACGAACTTTTACAAGATCCTTTGTACTTAGGGCTCATCGGCCTGGCCGAAGCTGTTCCTGCGATTGGATTAGCACTTTATGCAGGTTACCTTGTCGATCGAACCAAACCCCTTTTAGTTTACCGACGAGTCATGTTTGTCAGTCTAATTTCAGGTATCATCGTGCTCGGTGAACATATTTATGCGTCACAACTGCCGATACTTTCCCAGGCGATACTACTGTATTTTGCAGCTTTCTTAACGGGTATGGCCCGCGCTTTTTCGCAGCCTTCTATTTTTGCCAGCATTCCTCGACTTGTAGAGCGGGACCAACTGATGCAGGCCTCTGCAATGTCCAGCTCCGCAATGCAAATTGCCCGCATTGCCGGTCCGGCTTTTGGTGGAATAACTTTTGGATTTTTAGGTCCTATTGTTTCATCTTCGATAGTTTGCATTTTCTTAATTGCAGCCTATATCTCGATGTTGCTGATTAAAAAAGTTATACCTCCCCCTGCGAATCGCCCGGATCATACGTCTATTTCCGAAGAGCTTTTCTCCGGCGGCATTTTTGTTTTCAAGCACCCTATTTTATTTCCAGCCTTAACTTTAGATATGATTTCAGTCCTGTTCGGTGGAGTAACCGCTTTACTACCCATATTTGCCAGCGATATTTTAATGGTGGGCCCTAAAGGGTTAGGACTTCTGCGAGCAGCTCCTGCGGTGGGCGCGACAATCATGAGTTTATACTTGGCGCGTACGGCACGTTTTCGCACCGGAAAAGCACTGCTTACGGCAGTCACTGGCTTTGGAATTTCAATACTCATTTTTGGCATCAGCGAAAACTTTTATCTTTCTTTTTTCGCTCTGGCCTTAAGCGGATGCTTTGATAGCGTCAGCATGATTATTCGTGCGACTGCTGTTCAGCTAGCCTCTCCGGATTATATGCGTGGTAAAATCTCTGCAGTAAATTCCATTTTTATTGGCTCATCCAACGAGATCGGCGAGGTTGAATCAGGAATCGCAGCGAAACTTTTAGGAACAGCTCCCGCGGTTTACTTTGGTGGAATTATGTGTTTAATAACTGTCGCCGTCATTGCTTATTGGTCTCCAGCCCTAAGAAATATGGATTTAAAAAAATTAGAGAGCTCTTAAAATGCCAGCGAAGAAACCAAAAACAGAAAAAATTGATACTCGCTTTCCGCAGATGTTTCGTGACGAATCATTTGAAGAAAAACGAACAACTTACAAAAAAATATCAGACATGCGCAATCTGGGTCCCAACACTGAAAAAGCCATGCACAAAGCCAATATTAAAACAGTCGATCAATTTGTAAAGCTAGGATGGAAAAAAACTTTAGCCAAGTTAGTTAAAACTAATCCAAAAAATCGTCACTCAATTTTTGCCTACGCGCTCATTGGCGCGTTAAAAAACCAAGATGCTTTCCATATCAGTGAAGAAGATAAAAAAGCGGCGCGGGACTTTTGCGCGAGTCTTAAGCCGAAAAAATCAAAAAAGTAACTTATTTCAGTTAATCTTGCTTATACTCCCTCCGCCGCCCGTCGTCTTTCTTCTGCGTGTCTTGGGTTTTATGTACCCCTCGCCCCGCTCGATGATTTGCAAATACACTCTTTCGTCTAAATCGTTATTAAAAAATGCTTTTTACCTAGGAGAGTTCTTTATGAAATCCAAACAGCTTTTACTTATTCCCCCTAAATACCAAAGAGCCCATTCACTTTGTTTTAAAGTCTCAATTTGCTGGTGGAGTTAGATCTTTTAGAGCTACAAAAAACTCTAGAATAATAGAATCGATTCTAAATAAAGCCGCAACAAAGTATGGAATCCGAATTTACCGTAAAGCCATTCAATCAAATCATATCCATCTCATTATTAAAGTACCTTCTAAATATGCCTATAAGTGCTTTATCTCGGTTATATCCGGGAAGATTGCATCTTTTATGATGAATTACATGAGCTTTAAAAAATTCTTACTTCATATAGCTTTAGATTCGAAGGCCACGCGGGGCGAGGGGTACCAAACTCCTTATAAAGGACAGGCCTTTTGGGAGTGTAGGCCGTTTTCAAGACTCATTTACTGGGGAAAGGATTATCAGATAGCTTGCAGCTATCTCTTACAAAACACTCTGGAAGCACTAGGATTTATTCCTTATAAACCTCGGAAAATGAATTACGCGTACATGACGAAGTCTAAATTCTATATTTCGACTTTTAAGTCAGCTAAATACTGACGCATAATCTGAATGCGCTTTTGACCTTCAACCTGAGCTGACTTTGTTTTAAGAGTTTCGGCCGTCTTAAACAATTTCACAAAAAAGTGATCAATAGTAAATTGCGAGTCATCCGGTTGGCGTTTTTCACAAAAAGGATCTTCAGAATTATAAAAAGACCTTTTCATCAAGCCGGCTGTGGCAAAACAACGAGCCAATCCAATCGCACCAATTCCATCCAATCGATCGGCGTCCTGAACTATTTGAGCTTCTAAAGTTTTAATTTCAATATTGGCGCTAAAACTATGGCCTTCGATAGCATGAGCAATGTCTGCATAAAATTCTTTTGGGTATTGAATCGACTTTAGGTATTCTATGGCCTTTTCTGCGGCCATTTTAGAAGCTTGTGATCGTAGCGGACTGTTTTTAGGAACAATCACAAAATCGTGAAGCCAAGCCGCAGGTATTACAACTTCAGATTTAGCGTTTTCCGCTTCACAAAGTTTCTTAGCCATAGAAACGACTCTTTTAAAATGTAACAGATCATGGGCCGGATCTTCTTTTGTTGCGATTGTAGAAATTTTTTCCTCGAATTTTATTTCCCAATCCTGCAACCTCATTGAAAACTTTTTCCATCAATCTGTTTGGCAAATACCATCGATAGCTCAATGTTTTCAACACAGCGAACGTTAATGGCAATCATCGGAATACCCTCAGGAGTTTTGCCTTCTGCAAAGGATGTCACTCCACAAGTTGAGCAGAAAAAGTGATGAATGCTTTTCTTTCCGAACTGATAATCGGTAAGTGCACTTCTGTCCGTTAACAGTTTAAAATTTTCTGCAGGCACGAAACTAAGCATAGTTCCTTTTCTTTGGCATATAGAACAGTTACACGTAATCGCTTCGTTCAGATTTAAATTACTGACTTCAAATTTCACTTTGCCACAATGGCAGCTTCCGATTTGTTTCATTTTACTCCTGTACTTTCATTCTCTACTTTGGCTTTTAATGTATTTAAACCTTTTTCAAATTCAGGTCCGACCATTTTATCCATATTTACAAACATTGAAAAAATTTTTCCAATGAAATTATTTTCACCATTTACTGACCAAGTTACTTTGGTTGAATCTACTTCTGGTGTCAGTGTGATATCTGAAATCTGATTCATCTCCATAGGTTTATAGTATTCTATCTTCGTGCGCACGCGACTGTTAGAAATACTTTCTGTAATCGTCGATTGACCGACGCCCATATCGCCCTGACTATCCCATGCCATAACAGATCCCACGCCTTCCGCGGGTCCATCGAAATTTGTTTTCATGTTTGGATCCATAGCAGCCCAGGGCATCCATTCATTCAATTTTTGTGCGCTGTTAATATGTGGAAATATTTTTTCAGGCGTAGAATTTATAACTACGGATCGACCCAGTGTATATGCAGCCGGTTGCATGGCTGCATAGCCAAGGATAAACAGGATGATAACGCCCAACCCAATAAATATTTTTTTTAGCATGCAAACTCCTTTTTAGTTCAATACTATATGTTAGTAAATAGTTTAAGTTTTACAAGAGGTTTTAAATGAGCAAAGATCCCGCGTGTCCAAAATGTACAGCTGAATTCACTTATGCAGATAGAGATTTATGGATATGCCCTTCTTGTGGACATGAGTGGAGCCAAAATTCTCAGAATGCAGTGGCAGATGTATTCATAGACGATTCTGCTATACTTGATGCCAATGGAAATGTCCTGGTTGATGGTGACACTGTTACGGTTATTAAAGAATTGAAAATTAAAGGATCGTCTTCTGCTGTCAAAGTAGGTACGAAAGTTAAAAATATTCGTCTAACTGATGGAAATGATGGACACAACATTGCCTGCAGAATCGATGGGCTTGGTGCGATTAATCTGAAATCTGAATTTGTGCGAAAAGCTTAGTCTTCGTTTTCAACCACGTTTTTTAAATTGTTAATGCCCTCAGTGAACTGATCAGCGATCAATTTTTCACAATCGATCAATACCGTCATCATTTTACCCAAAAAGCCGCCTTTTCCTGACATCGTCCATGTCAATTTGGTTCCTTCGGGCTCTGGAGTTAATTTATACTGAACCTTATTTACTGCAGGTATGGGTTTAATCATAGTCAGTTGAATTTCGACAAGTTCATAAGGGATAATTTTTAAAAACTCAAGCTGGCCCGATCCCGTGTCCTTATTACCTTCAAATTCCATCACAGAACCAACTTGTCCGTCTGGTCCGCGAAAGATTTTTTGCATATGAGGATCTTTTTTTTCGTAAGGTGACCACTTATAGCCCTTTTGAAAATCACTCAAGTAAGGAAATATTTTTTCAGGCGTAGCCTTAATAATTCCACTTCGCTCGTAAAGAAAATAAGGATTCCGAGTCGCGACATAAATTAAAAATACGGCTATAAAGATAACAAATGCGAGCAACAAATAAAATAGCACTTCAAACCCCTTGTCGGGTTTATATTACAAAAAGTAATAAAAAAAGCCAGAAAACTTTTGTCTTCTGGCTTCTGAAAAACAGGATTGGTGCAATAGTTAACTTAATAACTGCTGTATTATCTTCTGTTTTTCATATCTGCTTTTGAACTTTTGTCTGCTTGACTTCTAGTTCCTTGGGCAGATCTGCTTGTTTGCGTCTCAGAAGAACGCGGCGCTGAAGTCGATGACTGACGCTTTTGCTCTTTTGAATCCGCAGCATTTTTTGTGTTTTGATTCTTATTCATAAATTAGCTCCTTGTTATAAATAAACAAGTTGCAAGCAAAGGGCCAACACCTTGTTAACAACAAATTACGGTTGGACTTAGGCTGTAGGGAAAAATGCTATTAACAAGTCCCAAATATTACCAATAAAGTATTTGGGCCCTGCATTTGCATCCACCACATAGAGGAGATTTTTATGAATAAACTTCATCACGGGGAAACGCTGTCGCTATGGCTAGATACTCAAGATATGCCTAGTTATACTAAACTAAATGAAGATCTTTATGTGGACGTCTGTGTCATTGGTGGCGGCATTGCTGGTTTGACGACGGCCTATCTGTTATCACAGGAAAATAAAAAAGTGGTGCTGGTCGAAAGCGCCGAAGTTGGCAGCGGACAAACTGGAAAAACGACGGCTCACTTATCAGCAGTACTTGGCAAGCGATACTATGAGCTTGAAAGTATTCATGGCAAGGAGGGAGCTCAATTAGCGGCTCATAGTCACTCATCGGCCATAAAAGTGATTAAAAATATTATCACTAAAGAAAAAATAGTCTGTGATGTCGAAGAAGTCTCGGGATATCTTTTTAGTGAAGATGTCGAAATCTTACAGAAAGAGCTTGAGGCCGTGTATCGAACAGGACTAGATGTTCAGCTTCTAAAGCGCACTCCCTTAGACAGTTTATCCTTGTTGCCGTGCTTAAGGTTTCCTAAGCAACTACAATTTCATCCATTAAAGTATCTAAAGGCTTTGGCAGATAAGCTTATTCAAAACGGCGGAAAAATATTTACACAAACGCATGTCCAGCAGGTCGACAGCGGCCATGTACCTAAAGTCATCACTGAATCAGGACACAGCGTACATTGTGATTCATTAGTTGTAGCGACTAATACGCCAATTAATGACATCGTAACAATTCACACAAAACAGGCTGCTTATCGAAGTTATGTGATAGGATTCAAAATTCCTAAAAACAGTATTTCTAAGGCCCTGTATTGGGATACAAATCATCCGTACCACTATGTTCGATTACAGTCGCATGACACGTATGACACACTTATTGTCGGCGGAGAAGATCACAAAACGGGACAAGAAGAATTTCCCGACTTGTGCTTTTCAAATCTGGAAACCTGGGCACGGAAAAAATTTCCTGTAATCGAAAGCGTCCTTTATAAGTGGTCAGGACAAGTGATGGAATCGATCGATGGCCTAGGTTTTATGGGGTACAATCCTTTAGATCGAAATAATGTTTTCGTCATAACCGGCGATTCGGGTAATGGTATAACCAACGGAACCATAGGAGCCCTTATTGTACGCGATCAAATTTTAGGACGAAAAAATCCTTGGGAAAAATTATACGATCCTTCACGTATTAGCCTGCGGGCAGTTGGAGAATATCTAAAAGAAAACGCTAATGTTGCTGCACAATACAGTGAATGGTTAGAAGTAAAGCCCAAGCCTGATGTAAACGCTTTATACCGTGATGAAGGTTATGTTTTTCGGGACGGACTTCGAATGGTGGCCGCTTATAAAAATGAAAGTGGGCACATTGAGTTTATGTCTGCCGCGTGTCCTCATCTGGGTGGCCTAGTCCGATGGAACAAAGTAGAGAAATCTTGGGATTGTCCATGTCATGGATCACGTTTTGATTGTCACGGCAAAGTTTTAGAAGGACCCGCTAAGCAAAACTTAAAACCACTAGATGATGTAGAGCTTGAGATACCTAGAACTGCGCCTGCAGCGATTGACTATAAACGTATGGAGATTTTATGAAAAAATTATTTTCTGTTGTTTTACTGAGTGCCGCTGTATGCATAGCCCAGACGCCGACGCCACTGCCAGGGCAAGAGGCCCCCTCACAAACTGCGCCTCCGGTATTAGCTGAACCAGATACGCGAGCGACGGGTACAATTGTGACGTCGCCAGACAGAACTACACGAGCTCGCCGTCGTGCTTTACAGATAAACCCAAATACAACTTTACCAACTCCTACCACACCGAATGTTCCGCGTCCGCAAGATACTAGGCCCCGCACGAATGTGCCTAACACCACCAGCCCTGGCACGCCAGGAAGCGCTGGAGGAGAATAAGAAAATTTCGGGGCATATCTCCACTACTCCAAGCTTTATACCCCAATTTAAGAGCTGAAGTGGCTATTATACCTATTTAAAAGTGCACATCCATTGCAGCTTACACAGGCGAAACAACAAGGAGAGAGCATATTATAACAAATATACGCATAGGCACAGTAGGCTGGACCATACCCAGCAGCCAAAATGATTTTTTTTCAGAAGAAGGATCTCAATTAAAACGTTATTCTCAGATTTTTAATTGCGCTGAGATCAACACGTCCTACTATCGGGATCATAAAATTGAAACTTATGCAAAATGGGCTGAGACCGTTCCTAAGGATTTTGTTTTTTCAGTTAAATTATCCAGGTACTTTACTCAAAATATGCGCCTGATGGATGCAGGGCCCCGGCTGCAGGAAGCCCTGTATGCGATATCTGCACTTAAAGAAAAATGGGGTGCTCTGGTTGTACACCTACCACATACTCTTTTTTTTAATGCTAAAACAGCCGAACCCTTTTTAGATCAACTCAGATCCTTGTATAGCGGAACATTACTTTGGGAGCCACAGAATCAAAGTTGGTGTTCAGATAAAGCCATTGATCTACTTAATCAATACAAAGTTGATAAAGTCCATGCAGATCCTGAGGTCTGCGTGATCGGTCCTGATATCACACTGTCCGAAAACAATAACTATTATCGTTTGCATGGTAAACCTAAATTATATGAAAGCAAATATTCGACAGATTACTTATCTGAACTTGCCGACAAAATAAAAACAACAAGTCCTACTCCGTATTGGTTAATATTTAACAACATGGTAGACGGCAATGCTTTTGATAATGCACACGAACTACAGAAGTTACTCAGTAAAACCTTGTGATGAGAAAAAAATGGTCTGACCATTTTTAGGTGCTAGAAAATGATTTGATGAAACATTAAATTTTTCAAGACTATTTTTTAAGTCGTTTATAGGATCGTCCATGCCTTCATTAGATAATTGAAAAGTTCCATAGTGAGTTCCGATGCTTAGTTTTGATTTAAGATCAACGTGAGCTTGAACTGCATCTTCAGGATTTAGATGCGATCCTTTCATAAACCAACGGGGCTCATACGCCCCTATAGGAATAATACTTAAATGCATCGACCCAAATTTTTTCTCAATTTGTTTAAAGTGATCGTTGTAGCCAGTATCACCACAAAACAATATTTTTAAACCTGATGATTCAATAACGTAACCACCCCACAAAGTCTCAGAACGATCGAATAAGCTTCGTGCAGACCAATGCTGCATAGGAACCAACGTGATCTTGGTGCTGCCTCCAACAGAAAAACTTTGCCACCAATCAAGCTCTATAACGTTAGTCAAACCCTCTTTAACTAATAATTTTTTATTTCCTAATGGAACCACAAATAGCGGTTCGTCTCTTTTATGTAGCTTCACTAAAGTTGGCAAATCTAAATGATCGTAATGATTATGACTGATAACCACTACATTTGTCTTCGGCAGTTCGGAAATATCAGCTCCTGCTTGACGATATCGCAAGGGGCCTATCCATGAAAACGGGCTGGCTCTTTCGGAAAATATGGGGTCCGTAATTATGTTAATATGTTGAAGCTGTATAAACTTGGTGGCGTGATTAATAAAAGTAATGGCGCCATGATCACTTTTCCGCGGTCCACTAAAATCTGGCTTCATGTTGTCTTCGACAGATCTATTCCAGGGTTTGGCTGTTTCTAAAATTTTCCATTTTAATAAATCTAAAAAGCTTTTCCCGCCACCAGCATTACGATCTTGGTTATAAAATCTTTTCCCATCGTAATGATCTGATATCGGATACTCCGCACCGGCACATGCAGTTAACGCCATAAGCAAAAATAAATAACTATTTTTAAACAACATCATTGACGAACTATACGTTACAGAAGTTGCTCGCTAATAGCACTAATTAATTCTTCTTTTTTTATAGGCTTAGTTAAATGAATATTACAACCGGCCTCTAAGGATCGATTTCGCTCACTGGCCAGTGCATGAGCTGTTAAAGCGATTATAGGGCCTGCGTATCCGTGCTGACGAATTATTCGCGTTGCTTCTAATCCGTCCATAATCGGCATCTGAATATCCATCAAGATGCAATCATATTTTTTTTCGTCAACCATTTTAACAGCCTGTGAACCATCATTGGCCACATCTACACTAGCTTTGATTGATTTTATATAATGAGTAATTAAAAATACATTGTCCACTGAATCCTCAACGACCAAAATATTTTTGTCGTGCAAATTTTTAAACACGGATGCTGCTCCATGAGATGTATGTAGTAATTTTTTGTTCACTTGCTGGCTAGTATATTCCACTGGTATTTGGAATACAAAATGACTGCCCTGTCCTAAAATACTTTCTTTCAATTGAAGGCTACCCCCAAGAGTTTCTGCAATTCGTCTGGATAGTGCCAACCCCAAGCCACTTCCGCCAAATCTTCGCACTATAGAGTTGTCGGCCTGACTGAACGGCTTAAAAAGATTTTTTTGATTTTCAAGAGATATACCAATTCCGCTATCGATGACTTCTACAGACAAATTCAGAAGTTGCGTAGATAAACTATCACAACTGATTTTTACTACAACCTGTCCTTTTTCGGAAAACTTTATTGCATTACTTAGTAAGTTAGTCAGCACCTGACTTAACCGATGAGCATCTGTGTTAATTTTTAAGGCCACATCGCATTGATATACAAATTTTAGCTGAAGACCCTTTGCTCTTAATACCGGAATAAAAGAATTGACGATATCATCGCATAGTCCCTTCAAAAAAACTTGCGACTTATGTATCGGGATTTTTCCTGCTTCAAACTTTGTTAGATCTAAAATGTCATCAATGAGATGCAACAAATGAGTCCCATTCGTTCTTATTCTTTCTAAATAATTTCGGCTTTCATCAGGAGTAACTTTTTCATTAGCCATTAAATCTGAAAATCCTAAAATAGAATTCATGGGGGTACGTATTTCATGACTCATATTTGCTAAAAACTGCATTTTGGCTTGATTGGCGGTCTCCGCCTGTTCTTTAGCTAATTTTTCTCCTTTAAGGCTTTCTAAAAGCTGCAAAGTTCTTTCTTTAACTCTCTTTTCTAGATCTTCTTGGATAAGTAGCAATTTTTTCTCACTTTTCTTCAAGTCTTCCTCGGCGCGGGCAAGATCACGATAGTGCTCGGCGAACTCCAGAGAAAGTTCATCTTCTGTTTTTAACATGGCGTGAAAGGTCAGAATAATAACGCCTAAGTTAACACCTACAATGATTGCTATCAGTTCAGTTGGCGCTGGAGGAGCCTCTGAGAGAGGTGCAAAAAAATTAATGAAGTAAAAAAGAGGTACATGAAGTAAAACAAAACCACCAAAAAACCATACTCGCTTTTTAGCATCCAAAACAACACTAACTGCAAACAAAGTGGCCAAAAACAAACCTAAAAAAGGACTCCTCACGCCGCCAGTGGAACCTAGACTGGGAAGCATACCAAACCAAAAAGCAACGTACATAGGAATCCAAAAGTACTCTGGCCGATTTTTAGATCTGATCCAATATACTGATAATAGAATAGTTGCTAATAGAATTATGTCAGCCGCGACGACTAAAGCATTGCTCCACAATAAATCCACTGCAGTAACTACTATAGCTAAAAAAAATCCGACGTAACTTAAGATACGCCCCACGCGAAAAGCGCGCTCTTTTCGCCATAAAGATAGTATGCCCTCAGGGCACTCTGCCGCCAAGGACTGTAAATGTCTGCTGTAACTCATGGACCGACTCTAAAACATTAGATAGAGATCTGGCAAGGTTAAAGTAAAATACTTAATATTATATATTATTATCTTTAATGCTAAGTATATTTTACAGAAATCCGTAGAAACCGCTGCCACCAAGGATTTTATCCTGTCTATATATTAGTTCAAAATATTAGTTCAAACTAAAATGCTCATATTTACCAAAATACTCGAAGTTGTTTTTACCTGTAACCATCGACTTGGCAAAGTTAAAAAATTTCACTAAATTTGAGTCTGTGGACTCCCAGTAATCTGCACTTAAGACATTGACCTTAATCAGGCATAAGTCGGGATCTGAAAGCCCCTTAGGGAACCAAGCCTTGTACCCTGGATTCCACAACTCTTTTTCTTTATCTCTGTCCAAGGTAACGATTGCGTTGCCCTGGGCTGAGATAAAGGAACTTTGTTTTGGATGAGAAAAAGAAAGATTCACATTGGTATTTTTCTGTATCTGCTTCACAACTTCTGATGAGCGAGCGGCGAAAAACCACAGGATTCCATCAAATTCTGTTTCCTGCAAAGTCATTGGACGACCATGCAAAGAACCATCCGCTGGATCAATTGTAGTCAGCATTGTAAACTTAATGTCCTTTATAATCTGAGCAAACTGTTTAATATCCGATGTCTGATCTGCATACATATAGAGTTACCCCCGGAAAATAAAAAACCAAAGCAGAAGCACAAAAAGTCCCGGCACTCCTAATAAATAAAGTAAAATGGGTATCGCTACTCTTCCATTTACATTATTAATCATTTGACGAGTTTTCATATTTCTTCCCTCCAACAATCTTATATCAAAGCAATATACTAGCCACTTGCTGCTTGGGCCTAGCGTAGCCTGTCTTCTATAAATTAAGGAGAACTGCCCCACCAGAAAGCATTAATGCAGAATTTTGGTACAGTTAATTTATCGTGGTGGATGAAGAGGTTATATTTAAATTTTTTGTAATTAACTGGGCGCTGGTCTTGATAAGCTCAGACCGATCAATCGGCTTCGTTAAATAAGCTGAAAATCCCATTTTAAGCGCCTTTTCTCGCTCTTCTTTTAATGCATGCGCAGTTAAGGCGATAACTGGAACTGTTACGTCATTCTTTTTTAACTCTGTAAACGCCGCATATCCATCCAAAATGGGCATTTGAATATCCATTAAAATTAAATCATAGGCTTGTTCTAGCGCCTTGGTCACGCCTTCACGTCCATTGTTAGCTATACTTAAATTTACGTCAAATTTTTTAAGAATAACATTTATCAACATTTGATTATCGACAGAATCCTCTACTAGTAGGATTCTTTTTCCTTTTAAAATTTTCTCGTAGTTGTTTGCAGGCATATCATGGTGGACATAATTTTTTGCGGGAACTAATGGAGTTCTGAATATAAACCGACTGCCTTTTCCTTGTGGATTTTTCTGAATTTCTATATCACCGCCAAGGGCTTGTGCTAATTCCTTAGAAATGGCTAGCCCCAATCCACTACCTCCAAATTTTCGCGTAATAGAACTGTCTTCCTGAGAAAAAGCCTTAAATAATTTTTTGCGACTTTCGTCACGAATTCCTATCCCTGTATCATCTATAGTATACACCAAAAAGTCAGACTGACCGACCGAAGTAGATGATTCCTTAGTGATAGCCACCCGAATAGATCCCTCGCTAGTAAATTTTAACGCATTCGAAAGTAAATTAACTAGAATTTGCTTAACTCGTACTTCATCTGACTCAATGTACTCCGGTAACTGGCTCTGTTGTTCAAAATAAAATCTAAGGCCTTTAGACTCGGCCTGTGGTTTCCATATTTCATTTATATTTTCATTGAATCTTTTTAATGAAAACGCTCCATGATCAATCAGTAAGGCTTTGGCTTCGATCTTAGATAAGTCGAGTACGTCACCAATAATTCGGGCGAGCTCTTTGCCACTTCTTAAAATTGTATTTAAATAAGTATCTCTTTGCTCTTTTTTATTTTCTGCCAAGGCGGACTCTGCAAATCCAATAATGATTCCCAATGGAGTACGAATTTCGTGACTTATATTGGCTAAGAACATTGATTTAGCCTCATTCGCCTTTTCCGCCTCTTCTCGAGCCTGTTTTAGATAAGCTGCCAACCGTTCACTCTTTAAAATTGAAAGTAGTACGGCTAAACTCAGCATTGTTCCCAAAGTTAAAACAAAATAAGGCGCCCATCGTAAGTATGCCAATCCGAAGTTTGAAGGCGCCACAATTTCAAGAGTCCAGCTATGATTTGCTGCTCGAAATTCTATGATTCGGGTTAAGTTTTTATCTACATTTTCAAAATCACCCTCGGAAAACATTACTCGTTCTGGATTAACACCGACGCCATCGTAAATTCTGATAGCTAGGTGACTATTATGTATCCGAAGTTCATCAGATATTCGACCGAATAAATTTGAAGCTCTAAACCCTGCGTACACAAATCCCAGCAGCGCCTTACGTCTTTTTTCTAATGTGGATATGTCCGCGCCAAGACGATACCTTGGCATAAACACCACAAACGAGTATTCATTTTGTGAGGCTCCTGCGCCCATTGGTATTAATCGCTCTGTGGCTACAGGAATTCCCAAATCGCGAGCGGCGTTCATGGCTTCTTTTCTTTCCCGAGTAACGCCAATATCTTTGCCTAAAACAGAAGAATTACTATCGACCAGCTGTTCAAAGTACACAACCAGATCAATTTCATTTGATCCTGGCTCCATGCCCGCCCATGAAACAGGTTTACGCATTTCCTTTAGTATAGTAGTTGCTTCGGCCCGAGATAGCCGCTCAACGTATCCCATAGTTTGAATGCCTGGAAAATTTTCATCCAATCTCATTCCTAATACAAAATTTCTAAATTCAGCTCGGCTAAGATCTTCCTTGGTATCAAAAAGATTTCGAGTATAAAAAAGAGCGTTAATATAAATCGTCATCCGGTTTTTTAAAGTGTTCGCTACGCTGGAAACCGTACGATCAAATCGCCCTGCATTTTCAATTTGTGAACTGCGATAGGCAAAATAAGTTGCTCCCAACGTAAGAGCAATGCATAAGCTGAATGCATAAGTTGCGTTTAAATAGCGATCTGTAATTTTTCTTAAAAAATCTATCATCTAAACTATAAAATCATCTATGACGCAAAAGCACAAGTCTATGTGGTCTGTGTCGAATGAAAAAGATGTGCGCGCGCCGCGAAAGACTTATTCATCCAGAAATGGATAATCGATGTAGCCATTTTTTCCTTTTTCATAATAAGTCTCAGGTCTAGGTGTATTCCATTTTTTACCCATTGCTATGCGTTTCGCGAGATCAGGAGTAGCTATGAAGTCTTTGCCAAAAGCCACAGCGTCTACATCACCTCGCTCAAGGGCAGCTTCAGCAGAAGCTAAAGTGAATTTTTCATTTCCAATATATATGCCATTAAATAATTTTCTTATTCCTGGTCCCAAACTGTCGACGGCTTCATATTCACGAGCGCAAATAAAAGCAATTTTTCTTTGAGCTAACTGCTCGGCCACGTAACTAAAGGTGCTGAATGGTGTTGCGTCCGACATGCAGTGACTGTCTCTGCGCGGAGCTAAATGCATTCCCACCCGTTGGGGTCCCCATACTGAGATAATTGCATCTGTGACTTCCATCATAAAACGCGCGCGATTTTCTATGCAGCCGCCATATTGATCGATGCGATGATTAGATCCGCTTTGTAAAAACTGATCAATTAAGTATCCATTAGCTCCATGAATTTCAACACCATCAAATTCAGCCTTCATAGCATTTTCAGCAGCCTCTTTGTATTGCCTAACAAGTTGTGGAATTTCTTCCGTTAATAGAGCACGCGGCGGCACAAAAGGCACTGGCGGTCTTACTCGGCTAACATAACCATCGGGAGCCATGGAACTGGGAGCAACAGGCAATTGACCCTTCAAATAAAGAGGATGAGAAACTCGTCCAACGTGCCACAACTGCAAAAACATTTTACCACCGCGGGCACGAACAGCACGAGTAATTTTTCTCCACCCTTCAATATGATCAGTTGACCAAATACCGGGAGTGTCAGGATAGCCTACTCCCATTGGTGATATAGCCGTTGCCTCAGTTATAATTAGTCCAGCATCCGCACGCTGTAAATAATACTGTGCCATCAATGCATTTGGGGTGCGGCCATCCGCTCCTGAAGCTCGACAGCGAGTCAACGGAGCCATTATAATTCGATTGCGAAGATATAAATCACCAACTGATAGTGGTCGTAATAAAAGCGACATGTTTTTTATTTGCTCACGTTGAGCATCCACTGAACTCCAAATTTGTCCGCACAAGAGCCAAAGTAATCGCCCCAAAACATATCTTGCATCTCCATTTGTACTTTTCCTCCATGCGACAGCGCTACAAAAAGGCGGTCGGCCTCAGCACGAGTATCTGGCTCTAAATTGATATAAATATTATTGCCAACCGAAACTTTGAAGCCCATTGACTCAGGCGCATCTGTTCCTCGCAGCAAGTGACCACCCAATATGGGCAGTTCGATGTGCATAATTAAATTTTTGTCTTCTTCGGCGATCGGCGGTGCGCCTACCGAAGTCGGCATATCTGAAAAACGATTAATACCATTATATTCAGTACCAAATATCCCCTTGTAAAAGGCAAAAGCGGCCTCTGTCTGTCGTGTGAAATTAAGATAAGTACTTACGCGCGCCATAAATTGCTGCTCCTCTAGTTTTTATATCAGCTGCTTCTATCATGCCACTTGACACATATATTGCAAGAAAAGTTAGAGATATTGAGGTCCACATGTCACACAAAAAACAAATTCTTGTCGTTGAAGATTCTCAGGACTTTCAAAGTTTGATTTCATTATTATTTAAAGAAAAAAACTTTGAACTAGTGCAAGCGTATGATGGACAGCAGGCACTATTTCTTGCACAAACCATGCAGCCAACTCCCTCAATTATTTTACTTGATATGCAGATGCCTGTGATGAATGGTGTAGAATTTTTACAAGAAAAACTTAATGATCCTAAGATTTCAGATGTACCCGTAGTGGTTATAACTTCGGAATCAGATATTAAGCCGCGCGTCGCCCTACTTTGTGCCAATGAATTTGTGCAAAAACCTATGCGCGACCCTGGTCAACTCGTTAAAATAGTTCAGCGCATCGTCCACGAAAACTAGGATATTTTCCCCCTATTTTGGGGCAAATAATTCTATTGTGTGTATAAAACTCTTTTATTTTACAACTGATACAATATTTCCTCGGAACTTATCTTGCATCGCTTAACATTAAAAATGAAAGGACATTATATGGCAACAACTTCACCAAGCATAGGTACATCACCGAGAACACAGGACATGCGTACAGACAAAATGCTACCAGGTCGCCAAGGCATTTACTGGGCTATCGGTATTGCAGTGGTCTTACTTTTTATTGTGTTTGCGATGAGACCCGTAAGTGACACAGCACCCATAGATACAACTCGTGGCACAATGTATGACGACGGTTCTGTTAACACAACGACAGACGGACGCGCCATCCCGCCAAGCGAACAGCAAAGATAAAGATAGTTATAAAATTATAGTCCTGCAAATTGCGACCAACCCAGTTGCAATTCGTAGGATTTATTTATAAAGTTAGTCATGAAGAAAAAAGCTCGTAAAAAATCAGATACTCAAAAATTTAAAACTACTTTAGAGCAGTTTAAAAATGCGGTTGAAACTCGTCTTGGTCAAATTAATTGGAAAAAAGTCGGAGTTTATTCATTAGCTATTTTGTTTATTGTAGCCATGTCGGGTTTGCTGGGCCCAAAGCCTCAATTATTATCACGAGCTCTATTTAAGTACGCCGTTCTTGTCTAAAAATTTAAAAAACCAAGATGTTATTTTTTATTAAACCAGGCTTATATTGTAAACTTCTTTATCTCGAATTTTATCTTTATTTATCCAAAAATAAATTCCACCCATAACTACGCCAGCCAAAAAGCCGATGGCATGGGTACGGTAACTAGTGGTAACTACAAAGGTGCTCGGCCAAAAAATCATTAACGTTATTCCTGATACTCTTATTAAGCGATTTGACCACGAGTATTGACGTTGTATAAACCAATAAAGAGTCAGCCAAAAGCCACCTAACAAATACACCAAACCCGAAGCCCCTAACAACTGAATATCTGGAGCATAAGTTCGAACCGCTATAATATTAACAATGGCTGCTGCGAAAAAACTAACAATAGGAAAAACAGTAAATCCAAAGTAACCATAAATAAAGAACACAAAAATCCATAGCATATACATATTAGAAAATAAGTGTTCTATATCGGAGTGTATAAGAATTGCAGTAAAAGCTCTCCAAATTTCAGAGTGTTGAAAAATTTTTGAGTTTATTGCAGGTAAAAGTGACGTCCAAGCTTGAGAGCCCTGCCAATAAAATAAAGTGCACGCCATTATGATCAAGATGCTTATCGTTGCAACGGTATAGGCTTTAACTGCGGGCTTCCCCGTAATAAGTGTCTCAACTAGCCGCTTTTCTTCATGTAAAGACATAAAGCATAATGTCGATCGCCTTATTAGAATGTCAAGGTGACTATAAACATATCATGTCATTTACAAAAATTTGCTTTTTGCTGGAAGATTGTAACAGTATTAGCTACACTATCGATCACTCTTTAAGAAAGGCTAGGACATGATTAGGAATTTTCTTCTTCTTTCAATATTACTTAGCGCAAGTATTAATGTATTCGCATCAAAAAAAACTTTACTGATATTAGGTGATTCTCTGACAGAGGGCTACGGCGTCGCACAGTCAGCAGCTTTTCCCGCTTTAATCGAAGAAAAACTAAAAAAAGATAGTTTAAACTGGACTGTAAAAGCCGCGGGCTCTAGCGGCTCGACGACGGCGTCAGGCTTAGAAAGAATCAAGTGGTTATCAAAATCTAAGCCGGATCTTGTCCTTTTACTTTTAGGCAGTAATGATGGCCTTCGTGGCATTAAACCAGAAACGACTGAAAAAAACTTAAATGATACCATCGCTTGGGCAAAAGAAAACAAACTAGAGATCATGCTAGGCCAACTGCATATGCCCCCGAACTACGGCAAAGACTATACAAAAAAATTTGAAGAGACTTTTAAGAAGGTTGCTAAAAAAAATAAAATTCCATTAGTGGATTTTTTACTAAAAGATGTCGCAGGGAAAAGTGATCTTAACTTGCCAGACGGCATACACCCTAATGAAAAAGGCCACAAAGTTGTCGCTGAGAATATTTATAAAAGTATCTCAAAATATCTAAAATAGAAAGTCTGACATGAGCATAAACATCAAAAATTTGAACAAAAGCTATTTTTTAGAAAATAAGCCTATTAAAATACTAAATGATTTAAATGTAGAGATAAACACCTCTGAAGTCGTAGCTGTTTTAGGGTCTTCTGGCAGCGGAAAATCAACACTTCTAAGTCTGCTTGCTGGCCTCGATTCAGCAGACTCTGGAAATATTTTTTTTAAGAACGTCGACATATCAGCTATGACTCAAAAAGATCTTACCGAGTTTCGTGCGCGAAATATTGGTATTGTTTTTCAAAACTATTACTTAGTTTCTCATTTAAATGCTATTGAAAATGTTTTACTACCGCTAGAAATTCAAAATAAAGTTGCCTCAGAAGACACTGCTAAAAATTTGTTAGCTAGCGTAGGGTTGGGTTCGCGACTGAATCATTCCCCGAATGAGCTTAGCGGTGGCGAGTCGCAACGCTTAGCCATTGCCAGAGCTTTAATTACAAAACCTCAATTGCTGCTGGCCGACGAGCCCTCAGGAAGTCTTGACGTTGAAACTGGAAAAAAAGTTATGGACGTTTTTTTTAATCAAGTGCGTTCATATGGAACAACAACAATTTTAGTTACACATGATCCTAGAGTTGCTCAGGAATGTGATAGAACTTTTAAACTAGAAGATGGAAAATTGTGGGCTATTTAAAAGGTCTTGTTTGGATTTTTCAATTTAGCTTTAAAGATTTACTTTATCAAAAAAAAATATATCTATTTTTAATCATCAATTTGTTTATTGGGACTTTTGGTTTTCTTACCATTCAGATGTTTCAAGGAAGCTTGAAGCAGGACCTGGCTGGGCGCGCGCAGACCATGCTTGGCGCGGATTACACCATCTTCGCAAGCCGACAATTTAGACCTGAAGAAGTTGAGCTGTTCGATAAGACTGTAGCCTTTGAAAGCAAAACATCCACCATCGAATTTTTTGCCATGCTTAAGGCTGGTGATAAAAGCCGATTAGTGTCCGTAAGGGCATTTGGTCAAAACTATCCCTTTTATGGAGAAATTAAGTCTGAAAATATCAAACTCGATTATGACTCTGATAAGATTTGGATCGATCCAGAACTTGTGACCATGCTGGATCTAAATTTAAGCCAGCTTGAGGCGACAGAACTTTTCCTTGGAAAATTTCCTGTTAAGAATATAGAGATCATCGAAAAAGATAGTACTCGCTTTTTTCGCGGAGCAGGCCTGGCTCCGGTTATTTATCTTTCCCAAAAACTATTGTCTAAGACTGAACTGCTGGCCGAAGGCAGCACCTCTCGGAATTATCTATTATATAAGCTTAATAAAAACATCGATCTTAATCCTATAAAACAAAATTTCTACAATCAAGTCACTGACTCTACGGTAAGATTTGAAACTGCCGTTGAGCGTTCACAAAGCAGTGGGTCTGTGTTTAAGTATTTCTCAGATTATTTGGGGTTAGTGGCTATTGTTGCCATTAGTTTATGTTTTCTTTCCGGCGGCTATCTTATGCGATGGGCGTTTCAACACCAGAGAAAAAATATTGGAATATATAAAACTTTAGGAATGTCCACCGCTAGAATTCAATCATTATATATTATTCAGGTCTTCATTGTTTCATTAGCGGCTTTTTCTTTTTCACTCATTACGTTTTTTATTTTAAAACCAGGAATTAACTATTATTTTACAACTGAAAATCTGCCCTTTCAACTAAGTACAACTTTAGAGGGCTTGCTGTTTAGCTTGTTGATCTCCGTCGTTGCACCTCTATTTATGTTTATGCCGGTCAATAGTGCTATTGCCCAGCTTAATCCCAGAACATTGTTTCTAAGTCAAAATCAAATCCAAAAAACACCATGGCTTTTTTATGTTTGGTCAGCTTTGTGTTTGGCTGGTTTTTGGATGCTCTCATTTTATCAAGTTTTATCTTATAAGACAGCAACTCTGTTTACTTTTGCGATCATATTTATAGTTATACTGCTAAAGTATTCTTTGTCTTTTTTATTTACGATTATCCAAAGAAATATTCATCGCTTTTCTTTGCACTGGTCTACTCGGTATGCCATCAAGTCGGTTATCAATAAAAAAAATTCGGCAGACATGGTGTTTATTACTTTTACCATGGCGATTTTAGTTCTGACTCTTTTGCCTCATATCAAGCAGTCCATCATCAGCGAAATTAAGCCAGAAAACCCCTCCGCTTTACCTAAAGTATTTTTGTTTGATCTTCAAAGTGGACAAAAAGATGAGATAGAAAAACTGGCCCAAGACATGCTGCAAGCTAAAATGGAGTTTAATCCTTTAGTGCGTTCTCGCATTTTAAAAGTGAATGATATCGACTACGATCGTTTACAGGAAAATGAGGGCCTATCAACCCGAGAACAGGAAGAAGAAGTTCGTTTTAGAAATCGAGGCGTGAACTTAACATATCAAACCCACTTAAAGGCTTCAGAAACAATCGTCAGTGGAAAATGGAATTCTGAAAAATACTCAGGCGAAGGCTTACCAGAAATATCATTGGAGCGAAGATATGCTGGCCGAATCAACGCCAAAATGGGTGACGTAATGCTGTTTGATGTTCAAGGACTAGAAATACAAGGAAAAGTGACTTCCATTAGAAATATTAGATGGACCAGCTTCAATCCTAACTTTTTTATTGTCTTCCAGGATGGAGTACTTAATGAAGCTCCTCAAAATTTTCTGACCTCGATTTCAACCACAAAGAATTATGATACATTTCAACAGGTCATCGTCGATAGATTTCCGAATGTTTCAATTATTGATGTCAGCCAAACTGTTAAAAATGTTTTGATCTATGTTGATCAAATGGCGCTGGCTTTGCAAATGATGGCCGTGATATCAATTATTCTTGGGTTCTTTATTTTTATAGTCCTGGTGAATACGCAAATTCAAGAAAGACTGAATGAATTTAATTTGCTTAAAGTCATGGGAACGGAGACTTCCACTATCCGCAAAATCATATTCAAGCAGTTTTTGTTTATTGTAAGTCTTAGCTTGCTGGCGGGATTAAGTTTAGGATTAGTTCTTACCCAGATACTAATTCAAATGATTTTTGGAATCACCACAAAATTTGACATACAAGCAATGGTTGTTATTTGCGTAGCCATGATTCCTTTGGTCGTGTTGATTGTAGGGAAAGCGACTGGTTTTTTAAATCGACTTTCCCCTATAGATCTTATTCGTTCTTAGGCCTTGATGGCTTTTTCAAACTCAAGATCTTCTGCTTCCTTAGGTTTTGATCTATGACCAAAGCGCGAAAGTAAGCTGTACACCGTAGGAACAACAAACAAAGTTAACAGCGTTGAAACTAGCACACCGCCAATAACTGAAATGGCCATGGGCTGGCGCGCTTCTGCTCCAGGACCAAAACTTAAGGCCGCGGGCAGTGCCCCAGCAATAGTAGCAATCGATGTCATAAGAATAGGACGCAGACGATTGGGGCAAGCCTGCAACAATGCCTTTGTAACGTCTTTTTCCCCTTCGTCTCGAGCCTGATTCGTAAAATCGACTAATAGAATAGAATTCTTTTTAACAATACCCATCAGTAATATTAAACCAATCATACTAAACAAATTAATACTTTGCTGACCAATCAGTAGACCCAAGAAGGCCCCCGAAAAACTAAATGGCAACGCAACAAAAACAGTTAGAGGATCGAGAAAACTATTAAACTGAGAGGCCAAAATCATATAGGCCACCACAAATCCCAACAGTAAGGCTATGCCAAAGCTTAAAAAGCTTTTCATAAATTCTTCAGCTGCTCCGCTCAGCTTAAATGCATAACCATCTGTTAAAATTGTTTTAGCAACTTCCTCAGCCTTGTTTAAACTTTCCTGCTGACTTAGACCCTGCCCTAAGTTTCCAAATATTGTGATGGCTCGTTCACGATTTTTTCTAGAAATAGATGAAGGCACTGTGGATTCGTTAAGATCAACCACTGATGAAAGAGGAACGAGCTCACCACGATTATTTCGCACCGATAAAGACCTGATGCGATCCTGTGGCGACCGACCGTCTTCTTTTAGTTTTACTCGCACATCATAACGATGCCCACCTTTTTCGTAAGACCCCGCAACGGCTCCACCCAAGGCCACATTTAGAACTGTACCGATCGAAGTGACTGATACTCCGCGCTCTGAAGCTTTTTGCCGATTGGGAATTATATGCACTTCAGGAGCTCCAGTTAGCATGTCTGAGCTGACATCTGTCATAATTTTTTTATCGGTCACTTCTTTAATAATCTGTTCAGCTTTTTTTCCTAAAGTAACCCAATCAGGTCCTTGAATAGTGAACTCCACTGGAAATCCGCTGCCCCCACCACCACCAAAACCTTGAGTCGATGGGTCCTGCACCTGAGGTTTAGCTTCTGGTATTGTTTTATTTAAGTACTCTCGTGTAACTTCTATAAATTCTTGCTGGCTTAATTCTTTGTTCTTTACTGCATCAATACCCCGCTGCTTTTTTGGCTTCATTTCTACAAACAGCATGGCAATATTAGTTTCGCCCCCGGTAAATCCACCAGCAGCAACGAAATAGGATTGAATTTCCGAACGCGACGCCAAAAACTGCTCTGCTACTTTAACTCTTTCGTCAGTTAATGAAATGGATGACCCTGGCGGGTTTGTCATTTGAATCATTAACATACTTTGATCTTGAGCTGGTTGAAATTCACCTTTTAACAAACCTGCGCTCATAAAGCTAAGAATAAAAAATACTAAGGAGCCAATGAGCACTTTCCAACGATGATTCAATGTGTGCTCTAGCATTTTAAAATAAAATTCTTTTAGCTTCAAAAAATTATTTTCAAAGAAGTGTCCAAATTTTGTTGTTCTTTCGGTGCTTCCCTTAAACTGTGACGCTCGCATCGGCGTCAAGGTTAAAGCCTCCAGTAAAGAAATCAATACTGCCGCACTTAAAGTAACACCGAATTCAAAAAGAAATCGTCCGATAATTCCTTCCATAAAGACTATTGGTAAAAATACCGCTACTAAAGAAATCGAAGCCGCCATGGCCGCAAAGGTAATTTGTCGCGCTCCGATAAGTGCTGCTAACTTTCGTGATTTTCCCATTTCACGATGACGAATAATATTTTCCAAAACCATAATGGCATCATCTACGACGATACCAATGGCTAAGCTAAGACCCAAAAGAGTAAAAATATTTAAGGTAAAACCTGAAAAATAAAGAATGATAAAACTTCCCAACACCGAAGTGGGTATGGCCAGCAATACGTTAAACGTAGATGCCCAAGAGCCGATAAATACCCAACACACAAGTGATGTTAACAGGGCGGCTAAAAACAAAGTTAATAAAAGCTCAGCGACGGATTCTTCAACGAATTTCGTTCCATCAAAGTTAACAACTATATTCGTTCCTTCCGGCAATGAAGCCTGAATTTCAGCGACGCGCTTTTTTACACCTTTGGCCACGGTGACTGCATTAGCGCCTTGTTGTTTAACGACGCCAAGCCCCACTGCAGGTGCTCCGTTGGTGCGCGCAAACTGTAATACATCCACGGTGCCTTCTTCAATTTTAGCCACTTTCCCTAAGCTGACTGGATTGTAATTCGGACCACCACCGCGAGAGTTTAAAAGAATACTTGAAAACTGCTCCACTGTTTTTTCTTCACCTAAAGTTCTTAAACTGTATTCTTTATTTTCAAATTCAGTTCGTCCCGACGGGGGCTCGCGATGTTCGTTTTGTATATTTAAAACAACATCAGAAGCAGAAAGTGCGTATTGATTTAAGGATTCATTATCAAGCCAGACTCGCAAATTGGGCTCGAGATAACCTGGCATCCATAAGTTTCCCACACCAGGAACAGTGGTGATGCGATCGCGCACGTCATTTTTTGCAAATATCATAAGGTCTGTCAGACTCATTTTCTCACTCGTTAACGAGATCCACATAATCGGAAACTCAGAAATAGCAATTTTCATAGCAGCAATAGGCTCCATACCCGTGGGCAGCATTTGCTGAACTTGCGAAATCTTAGCCTGAACGTCTTGAAAGGCAGCATCAATATTTCTATTCAAGTCAAATTCTAAAGTGATCTCAGCCACGCCTACTCGTGACTTTGAAGAAATATTTTTTACTCCTTCAAGACTAATTAAAGCATCTTCCAAAGGATCTACAACGTCAGCTTCCATAACTTCCGGTGCTGCTCCTTCATAGCGCGCCGTTAATGCTATAATCGGAAACTCTACGTCAGGCATCTCGCTGACACCCATGCGCATAAAGCTTATGGCTCCGAAAACAATAAGCCCGAACATCGGCATCCAAGCAAAAACGGGCCTACGTATTGATAAATCTGAAAGTGTCATTATAAGTCCTTATTTAAAACTGGTGGTATAATCGCTGCTGCAATATCTAGTCGAATACGCTCTAGGCGAGCCTCGTAGCGCGCTTGATCGTATGTTCTTTTGGCAAAACGATATTCCGTTAAGCCCAATTGAACATCTATGCTACGGACCAAGCCCCGGCGCGAGTCCCGCAATAATGTTTGGTAATTTCTTTCAGATAAATCTGAAGACAGCTTTAAATATTTAAGCTGATCCGTACGCAGTTGCGATGATTCATGCAACGAACGAATCTCTGCCTCCGCCTTACGTCGAAGCTGACTTAAAGCCAATTCACTTTCTCCGCGCTTCAAAGCTGCGCTTCGGACCTGCGACTGAGTTACTCCGCCTTCGAATATGGGAAAGCTAACTCGCAATTGGATATCCCACTGAAGTTCATCAGGATAACTAACTGGTCGAATAAAGTAGTAGTTACCTAAAAAATCTGCGGTAGGCCAGTGGGCGCCTTTAGCAATTGAAACATCTTCGTCTGCGGCTTCTGTACTTTCTTTTTGAGCTTTTAAGTCAGGTCGAGACTCGATTCTTTCCAAATAGGTTTCTAAAGACTTCAGCGGCTGCAACACATCCTGATCGCTGATATCTGTCAGGGGCGTATCAATCGGCAGCCCCGTTAACAAAGTAAAATTTTGTCGCGCAGATCGAAGCCGCGCACTTTGTATCTGATATTCAGCATCCAACGCCGCTGCGGTAGACTGCGCGGTTAACGTTTCCGTCGCGCTGGATTCTCCTCTGCGAACTCGTCCTTGTAAATCGCGCACCCGAGTCTGATATATTTTTTTCTGAGCTTCGATATTTTTTATATCCTGTTCAAGCGCCAGTACATCCATATAGCTTTGCGCCACTTCTTGATAAATCTGCAGCGCCTTGGACAGGTGCATTTGCTGCTGAGCCCGATAATAATTATCTTGGCGACGGATGGCGGCAAACTCACGAAACCCGCGAAATAAAGGTTGAGTAAGTGTTGCACTTGCTGTCTTTTGCTCTTTAGGAAAAAGGGCAGCTAAAGCAGGATCCTTAAGTTCCGGCTGCACTAAATACGTTCCATTTAAAGCCAAGTTTGGATATACAGAGCCACGAATTTGGTTCCCCTGCTCTTCTACTTGTTTAACCTGTAACCGGCTCTGACCAAGGGTTTCATTTTTTTGTAAAGTGGATTGAACAGCCTGATCTAAATTTACGGCCCACAAAGAGCATGAAAAAAACAAGATGAAAAAAGGTAGAAATATCAATGCCATGGCGACTCCTCAAGACACCAAAATAAAGGAAAAATACTCATCCTGCAAAGTGTTTTATTCAGGGGAAAAGTGGCGAAATTATAGTGAAAAAGGAAGTTTTTACAGAAGCTCTCGCAAAAGAGCAAATATTCTACGGGTGGCTTGATTTTTACTATTATGTTCCCTAAACTAGGCCTTATGAGCACTACAGCTATTAATAAAAATTCTGCTGATTCCATAAATAACGATTGTTCAAAATTTAAAGCAATCGCAACTGAAATAGCCTCTATGGGCGCCAGCGTAGGAATCAAAATTATCCCTTTTCACAATAGCAATCTTGAACACTTCTCTAATCTAAATAGCGAGGCACGTTTTAACATTTTAAATTCATTACAAATTTATCTTAATGTCTACAAAGCGGTACAGGCTGAGGGTTCAAGCTTGCTTGATTCTATCCGTGTCGTTTGGAATGCATTATCACAGTTGGGCTATCGCCCAACTTCAGATTTATTCACTTATATTAAATCAGGAAATGTCATAGAAATTCATAACTCGAGCCTGGTCCAAGTCTTCAGAAATCTTAATTTTTTTAAGTTCTGTTCGTATTCATTGGAAAAGCTGTATTGTTATCAAATGCCGGAGCTGTATACTCGCGATATTAGTTTTGAGGAGCAGTTGCTAACTTATGTTAAACAAATCTACGCCAGTGAAGTTCGTTCTGTCATAAAGCCAGAACTGAAAACCCATACTATTTCTGAGCTTAAATCCCAAGATCGATTGAATATATCAGATGATATACATTATATAGCGCCACTATTTTCTCAAGAAGGCAGGCCTGTAGCTACATTAGCTATTGAAAGCCCTCGTATCGAAGCCAGCAAAACGATTACTAAAAAACTAATTGATAATGTTGTAGTTTTTAAGCCGCTTGCTTCTTCGATAAATTCTGCTTCAACTTAGCTTGAGCTTCGATCAACATAGATCGATAGATCTCGCTAGAAATAATTAAATTATCTTTAGCTGCTTGGGCATCTTCCGGAGAAAGCTTTTCAATTTGTTTAAAGGCGGACTGGGTGTGCTCTTGGTCATCTTCACTGTGTAGTTTTAAAAACATGGATGCTTTAGGTCCGTGGGCTTTTAAAACTTTAGCGGCTAGTTGCGGACCAAACTCCTCTGCTAAGCATTCCAAAGCTAAAGTGTAACCAAAAAACGAGGCTGCTCCACGAAACTGAATCCAATAATATTGTATCTGATACATCGCCTGCGCTTGAAATGTCATAGGAAAATCACTCAATTTATAACCCAGCTGTTTCATGTCGGCTACGCATACAGCCTGATGCCCGCGTTCTTCTTTAGAATGATCTACAAATCGAGCATGCAAGGATTCATTTCCTACTGGCACGTAGGCTCCCGCCAACGCCACCAAACGTGTTGAATGTGATACCATATAATATGTCTGGGCTAACCACATCGCATAGGCTTTTGGATCTTCCCACGGATAGTTTAAAATAATATCTTTTGTCTTAGCTGTTTCCTGACGTGCTAGTTGTTCAAGTGTCATAAAAAATTCCCCTTTGTCATTAAGCGACTCGCAATGTTTTGTTAAATTTAACTTCTGTAAAATCAATACGTTTATTCCAAATAGAATCGCCTTTTAAATCGCCAACTCTATTAATTAACTCGCTTTTGTAAAATGCCACCAGATCCACTTCTACTCCATGCATTTCAGATTTCTGTATTAAGTGTGCTCCATTACTATAGGCTACCTTATTTGCTCCGCGATTTACTCGCGCCGTTCCTGCCATCGAGTCACAGTCTGACTCTAAAAACTGCTTGGTCGCTAAGTATGTTATTAAATTTTTTAAAGTAAGCCCATAAGATATTTCTCCTCTGTAATCAGGATGTACTGCTAAATTACTGCAAACCATAACGCGAGAACCCTCTTTAATTAGCTTCGCTATTGCATCCAGATTCCATGACGAAAAAATTGAATCGTCTTCACTGTTTTTAAACAAAAAATTACTCGTCCTTAAGCCTGCTACGGCCACGCACACATCTTTGTAAAATAATCCAAGTATTTTATCTTGGCGTGTAAAATTATCTGAATATAATTTATCATTACCATCAAGCTCTAGAAACGTTTGTTTCCAAATGTTTTTCCAAGTCTCATAACATTTTTCATAGTAATGTTGCTCTTGTTCCAAGTGGCCGCGCCCTGAAAATACGTAAAGTTGTAAATCTTTAAGATTCAAAATTATTCCTTTATATAACGGTATAATCCACTGAAAACATACTGGCGATCTAACGTTTTTAGAATTTTTATTTTACATATTATCGGGTATGTCTAAAAAAACTTAAGGCTAGATATAGTCTTTCACTTAATTTAAGTGGATTAATTGAATCATTATGGCTCAAAGTCTCGGAATAAAACTGTGGTACCTCACCACAAATGAATAAGAGCTGAGAACGCCTAGTTTTTAGGACTACCCTGTTTGCGGGCATGGCGTTATTTTTAGTTAATACTGTTAAATCTTGTCGATTGGATGGGACCAGTCGAAAATATTTTCATGAAAATATTTGTATTCGTTTTAGTTCAATTTTTGTTTTTAAGTATGGGGTTTTCCCAAGAATCTATTAAAGATCAACATATCCGTATTCGGGTTTTGGCACCGCAGATTTTTTCCTCTGAGGATGAAACTGTGATGGGACTTTATTTTCAGCCAGACCCCGAGTGGCATGTGTACTGGCAGAATCCTGGGGATTCGGGAGCTGCTCCTAAATTTGATTTTTCCAGTCAGACGGCAGATATTGGCCCCATTTTATGGCCTTTTCCAGCCCGCCTACCTATCGCGCACTTGACGAATATTGGCTACGAAGGATCTGTGGTTTACTTATTCTCTGTAAAACCGAAATCGACATCTGACGTAGAAATTAAAATGAACTTAGAGTGGCTGGTCTGTAAAATTGACTGTGTGCCTGGCTTTGCAAAAATAAATTTCAAACAACCGGTTCATAGTGCAGCTTCGCGCTGGAAAGCGGCGGACCTAGACTTAGTTAAAAAGTTTTTGGCGCGCGTGCCAGAGTCTGCTGATTCAGCGCCTTTAAAGATATCAATGGCCTATCTGGATCAAGGTCATTTAAAATTAAAAGTTAAATCAGCCTCTGATTTAAAAACTTTGCAGATATTTCCTTTAAATGGCGATTTTATTCATGCGGCGACGCCAGAGATCGATGCCAATGGTGATGAGTTTATTTTTAAAACCACCAGCGTAACTGCGCCAGCTAAGCTTAGCTTCGTAGCGGCTTATAATAATACGGCTTGGCAGTTCAATGATATTCCTTTGTCCTTAACAGGCGCAGTCAGTGCTGAATCACTTTTGTCTTTAATCTTTTTTGCAATCTTAGGCGGCTTAATTTTAAATCTGATGCCTTGTGTATTTCCTGTTATTTCCATAAAGACGTTTTCGCTTTTAAAAACTAAAGGGAAGGACCGAGTTAAAGATTGTTTGCTGTACTCTTTAGGAGTGATGACCACTTTTGTGCTGTTAGGCGGTCTGTTTTTGTTTTTACGATCATTTGGCGCTGCGGTGGGATGGGGGTTTCAACTTCAATCACCTGCGGTGATTTTAGGTTTAGTTCTTTTATTCTGGCTTATGGCTTTAAATTTTTTGGGCGCCTTTGAGATGGGTACATCAATTATGAACTTCTCGGGTCAACTTAAGGGGGGCTCTTCATCTTTTGGTACGGGAGTACTTTCGGTTTTTGTGGCGGCACCTTGCACTGGACCTTTTATGGGGGCTGCTTTAGGTGCGGCGATTACCTTACCCGCTTTAAGTGCACTGATCATTTTTCTAGGTTTAGGCTTTGGGTTGGCCTTGCCTTTTATTCTGTTCGCTTTTTTTCCTCGACTACTTACTGTGCTTCCCAAGCCAGGCCCATGGATGGAAGTGCTTAAGCAATTTTTTGCATTTCCTCTTTTTGCGACGGTGCTATGGCTATTATGGGTCTTGGGACAGCAAGCTCACACTCATGGTTGGTATTTAGCCAGCATCGCCATTTTTGTTGTGTCGCTAGCAATTTGGTTATCAAAATATTTGTCCTCTCAAAAAAATATTATTTTAGCACTTGTCACCTTAATTGTTGTTGGTGGCCTAGCCTACAGCCTTAATTTATTGGGGTCGCCCACTTCATCGCAAATAACTTCTAATTGGCAGGCCTATGATGAAGCAAAGCTTAAAGAGGCTCGGCAAAATGGTCAGGCTGTGTTTGTGGATTTTACTGCGGCTTGGTGCATCACTTGCCAGGTTAACAAACAGGCGGTGCTGGACACTGTCGAAGCTCAGAATTACTTTAAAGAAAATAATATCTTGCTGATGCGCGCTGATTGGACTCGATACGACCCAAAAATCACTGCTGCACTTTCAAAGCTTGGCCGCAGCTCAGTTCCAGTTTATACTTATTATCCAAGAGACGGGTCTGAGCCTAAACTATTGCCTCAGCTTCTGACCTTAAATATTTTAAAAGGAGAGACACAATGAAAAAATTATTATCAGTATTAGCTATAGCCTATGCATTAGTCTTAGCGCCGACTTTAGCATGGGCAGAAGCCGTTCCCGGAAAACCAGCCCCTGCCTTCGAAGTCAAAGACGCAGCTGGAAAAACTCAAAAACTTTCTGACTACAAGGGAAAATGGTTAGTGCTTGAGTGGTTTAACAAAGATTGTCCTTATGTAAAAAAACACTATGAAAAAAGCACTAATATGCAGGATCTTCAAAAAAAATACACTGCACAGGGAATTACTTGGTTAACCGTTATTTCATCAGTTAAAGGAAAACAAGGACATATGACCCCTGCCGCTGCGACAAAATACTTTAAGGACAAAAAATCCGCTACTGCAGCCATTCTTCTAGATGAAACAGGAGCTATGGGAAAAGCCTACGACGCAAAAGTAACTCCACACATGTATATCATCAATCCTGAAGGAAATGTTGTGTATGCCGGAGCTATCGATAGCAATGATTCTTCAAGTGCTGATGTTATTCCTAAATCAAAAAATTACGTAGCTGAAGCTTTAGAGGCCTCGTTAGCAGGTAAATCTGTAGCTACTACTTCAACTAAACCTTACGGCTGTTCCGTTAAATACTAATTATCTTGTAAGTACTTTAAAATCTCGCGGTTCAATGCTGTTATCAGTTTGAACCGTGAATGTCAGTCTGGCAATTTCATGCCCCATCGACGTTTCAATTTGGACACGATATTTTCCCGGTTGATAGTTTGTTTTATAAGTCGAGGCCCTGAATCCCTCTTTTCGTCCGCCAGTTATTTGCAAGGGTATGCGATCAGTTTTTTGCCAACCGTGGGAGGGATCTTTGAAGCTCCATTTCACAAAAACCTGATCTGAGAATCGTGCTGGTGAATAAATCTGAACATAGTAAAATATTTTATCGCCAGGACGCGCTTTAAAGTCTTGATCGCCCGCACTCCAAAACTGCCACCACGGACGCTGTGTGGTCAGCAAATATTTTTCCTGTTGCCGTTCAACGTTATAATAAATACCCTGTTCTGTCGCACTTATTGGTACTGGCGGAATCCAGCCTAAGAAATAAAAAAAGGTAAAAACCATGACGACGGATATGCCGGGTGCTGTTACAACTTTCAAAATTAAAGTTTCATCCTGCAATTGACGACGCAGTAACTTTACCTGGGCTAAAAACAGCAACATCGTGGTAACCATAGCTAAACCAAACGGTGTCCAGCCCACAAAGCCCAGCAATAAGGGATAAAGTATGGAGACAAATGAAAACAAGCAAATAGTGTACAAAGCAAACTTAAAACTGACTTTAGCTTTTTTAAACAGTGGAAGTTCATTAGCGACCAGCAGCGCAATCATAACCGTTAAGAAAATTAAACTATTTAATAGGGATGAGCTTTTGATGTAGAACAAGGAATAGATACTAAGCAAGCTTCCCATAAGGAAGTGCATGATAAAACTTCGAAAACTCCAAATCTTAAATATAAGACCACGCTGAGGTCTCCACTTATGTAATCGAAACAGTATTTCATAGTGCAATACCCACGCGATGATCAATAAATAAATCAACTGCTGGCCTAATGAAAAAACATCATCTATTTCACTTAAAAAGAAAATATCAAAAATAAAGCCACCGATAAAGAAACCAATTTCCAGTTTCTTTTCATGCTTTGTGTATTCTTCCGCTATTTTTTGTTTCCATTCGGTAACCATAAAAATAATTTATACGCATAAATCTAGGTTAGCCAAGACTTTCGCCCGGAACAGATATCGACTAAACGCATCACTCAGGCCACCTTGACAATTTTTAACACGAACTCACGGTTTTTATCAGAAGCAATAACACATAATAATTAACAGGAGGTATTTTATGACTTTAAATGCAGTATATAATTTGCTTCATAAGTTCATTGTTATACTGGGCTTTGTGGGGCTTATTGTTGTGATGTCCGGCGCCAATGCTATGGATAGCGCTGATCAAGAAGTGCTTACCATTCAGGTTCCCTCGCCATCATTGGATAAAACAATTTAGATACTTGACGAAAGAAGTTTTCGACACAGATTTTATACAGATAAACCTTAATAAGATAAAGGAGGACTAAAATGAGATTATTAACACCCTATCTAACTAGTAGAAATTTAAGTCACGATCTTTTTGATGAGATGGATCATTTTTTTGATCGTTGGTCTCAGAATACACCAGCAAATGTGTATCAAGATAAAGCGTTGAGTCCAGTCTCAGAAATTTCAGAGACAGAAGATTACTACTTAATGAGTATGGACGTTCCAGGAATGAAAAAGGAAGATATTAAAATCGAATTAGTAGATAATATGCTAACCATATCAGGGGAACGCAAACGCGAAAAATCAACGGACGAAAATCAGAAGTTTCAACGCTATGAAAAGTCGTACGGAGTTTTTAAACGCAGCTTCACACTTCCAAGTTCTGTAGAAAGTGATAAAGTGGAAGCTCGATATGAAAACGGTGTATTAGAATTGATCTTACCAAAGGTACCCGCTGCCAAACCACGTCAAATCGCCATCCAAGCGAATAAAAGTGGGCTTTTTGAACGGCTTGTAGGAGCAAAAAAAGAATCTGAGCAGTAAAACCTACAATAGGTAAGAATAAGGGGGCCGATCCAGGCTCCCTTATTTTATCCAAAAATTTCCTTATAGCCTGCTTTAAGCAGGGCCTTTCCGTTTTGATTAACCGTTTCACCGTGATTAACAATGACCCTGTCAAAATCATGTTTAAACAACTGTTCATAACTTTTTCTCAGCTCGCCGATATTTTTTGTAAATATCCACCGAGTTAACTTGGTGGGTCCCAAACGAAACACCCGATTCCATTGCATAAAAAATTTTGATAATCCCGTATAGACCTGCGGCATATTAAAAGCTAAATCACAAAGTATTAACGTTTTTGAAGGATGATGAATAAAAACTGATTCAGAAATTTTAGTTCCCTTAATGTAAATACATTCAAATTCAGAAATATCTTTAGGAAAATCCTGCTCGGTGATTTTGATATCCACATTTTTATCCAGAAAATCTTTTCGCTTTTCTGCTGGCGCATAACATTGTGCCTGTGGGAAGTGATGACTCATCCATGCTAAGTCAGAACAGTGAAAAACATTCGGTGCTATAATAAATGAAACCGTACCCAGACTTTTCAACCAATAGAGTTCGTCCTCATGCAGCTGAATAGCATTATGGATAATTAAACGGCCATCGTTTAATCGCACCACTGTCATGCGACGTCCAAATTTATTTTTCCAGCGTCCTTTAATTTCCCATAAATTTTGATCCAACTGAACTGGAGGATCATAGTGGAATGCAACTTGCGACATACAAACCTTCGTTTCCTATCTAAATCTCTTCAGGCTTATCTAAATAACTCAGCCACTTTTCCTGCACCGCTTTATCCATGTCAATTTTTTGATGGCGAGCAAACAATAACAACATTGAAAGCACGTCGGCGAACTCTTCTTTAAAGTTTTCTTGAAGCTCGGCTTGAGTCTTCTTTTTAGTTCGTGCGCGTTTCGTAGTTTTTAAATAAGCCGAGGATAACTCGCCCAGTTCTTCTTGGATCTTCATCATGTACCAATCGCCCGTGCGTTTAATTTTATATTTTTTGGAATAGATGATGGCTACTTTTTCTAGTTCTTCTGTTAATTTTTTGAGTTTCATATAATCCTTTTAAAGCATAGGTGCAAACAAACGTGCAGCTCTGGTCGCCAACTGCTTCCAGCGCGGTAAGTTATCGAAAAAATGTATGGTTAAATCTTTTGACTGCAAAAAATCATTTTTAAGCATGTCTTCAATGTTTTTGATAAAATTGGCATCATCTGAAATGGCCATAATTTCAAAATTAATAAAAAAAGATCTGGCGTCAAAGTTTGTGGAACCCACAACGCCAATATCATCATCGATCAACATGACTTTTTGATGAGGAAATCCCGCTGTGTACTTCATAAATTTTACACCTACGCGTAAAAGTTTTTCTACATGCGGATAAGATGCATATTGCACTAAAAGATTATCTCCGTAGGAAGGTATAATTATTCGAATATCAACACCACGAAGTGCGGCCAATGCCAAAGCATCTGATAAACTATCTGGAGGAATAAAATAAGGATTAGAAATCCATATTCTTTTTTTCGCTGAGGTCACTATAGCCAAATGAGCCAAAGAGCACACGTCACCTTCATCAGAGGGCCCCGTATGCAAGACTAAAACATCTGCGCCATGACCCGGGGTAGGATCTACCCACGTTAATTTTAACGCCTTTCCTGTCACCCAGTACCAATCTTTTATAAAAGAAATTTGTGCCGCAGCGGCGGCTGGTCCGCAGATCTTAACATGTGTATCTCTCCATGGGCCGAAATCACTTTTACCTAAGTATTCGTCACCAACATTAATACCCCCTATAAAAGCTTCATGACCATCGACCACAACAATTTTACGGTGATTTCTAAAGTTGATTTGCCACTGAGACGGCCATTTTTTAGTGCTTTCAAAGCCAAATATTTTTACGCCTGCTTTTTGCATTTCTCGAGTAAAAGACTTACTTATCCTGCTGCCAATGCCATCATACAAAAAATAAACTTTTACGCCTTGAGCTACTTTTTTAATTAAAGCCTGTTTAAATTTATTTCCAATATCATCTTCTCGGTAAATATAAAATTGAAACAAAATATATTCTTTAGCTTTTTCTATGGCCTCAAACATCGACTTATAGGTCGCCTCTGCATTAACTAAAAGTTCTAATTCATTAGACGTGGTAAATCCGGGCTGATTGGCCTTAGAGGCTAAAACTGTTAGTTCTTTTAATACTGAGGTTAAACTTTTTTGTTCGTTAAAAAATTTTCTAATCTCTGTAGTCTGTCTTAAGGCTTCATTTTCTAAGTTTTTACGATTTCGTACATAACCGTAAAACTTATTTCTGCCAAATATCAAAAACAACGGAATCGAAATGACTGGAAATCCTATAAGGGCGACCACCCATGCTGTAGCACCTTGTGCGGTACGTGCACGCCACAAAGCAAGGATAGCAAATAGAAAACCCAGGAAATAGGTGGCTATCCAAATTAGACTTAACGTGCTGATTTCCATTAATTAAATCCTTTTAACATAGGCGTAGGATCGTTTGCTCCAGCCATTATGTTCATAAAACTTAATTCCGCCCTCATTAGTTAGTCCTGTGCAAAGGCGTAACACACTAACTTCTGATTCTAAAGCCAACTCTTCAGCGTATTTTAAGAGTTGAGCCCCGAATCCCTTTGACCGAGCAGCTTCTGTAGTTACTAGGTCATCGATATAAAGATATTTACCGCGTACATAGTCCGATATAAAACGATAACCCATAAGTGCTAAGATATTTCCATTCTCCTCAATCGCTACTATTTCATAACCATTTGATTGATGTGCTACTTCATAAATAGATAAATACTCCTCTAATGATAAATGCGGTCTAAGTTCCTTCATGATGGGATAACAGCGAATAAGATCTTCTTTGTTGTGTAGAGTATATAATTTTTGAGTCATTAATCGATCAATTCTGTGGGCGCACCAGTGCTGTTTTTAATTTCCAAAGTACGCATTGGAAATGGAATCGTAATCTCGTGAGCATCAAAAGTTTCTTTAATTCTCATAACGGCTTCATGTTTAGATCGGGGAAAAGCTCCATTGCCTGGAAAATTCACCCAAAAATAAACATTAAAATTGATAGAACTGTCTGCAAATTCACTATAAAAAACGTCAATGGTATCTTGAATAAGGTCTGGCAAATCTTTTAAGGCTTCTTTGACCAGTCGCTCGACTTTGCGTAAATCTTCTGAATAAGAGACTCCAACTTTAAGTTCCACCCGTCGACGCGCAGTTTTGGTTAAATTCGTCACTGGTTTTGTGAACATATCTTTATTTGGTATTAAAACATCAAGGCCTTCAAAAGTTGTGATGTCCGTCGTGCGTAGATTAATGCGATCAACTGTTCCAACAAAGTTATCAATTTGAACGATGTCGCCCTCTACATAGGGTTTTTTAATCGTAATAATAACTCCGCAGATAAAATTAGAAATAATTTCTTGAAAGGCAAAACCTAAAGCTAAACCAACAACACCGGCCCCCGCCAATACCGAAGTTAAGGCTTTATCTAAACTTAAAATACCTAAAGCCGTGACCACACCCAAGGTAATAATAAATATTCTGATCATGCTTTCAATTAATCTATTAACTGCTGAATTATCTATGCGTGTGACTTTACAGTATACCCGAGCCGCAGCCTTACTTGCCATAATGAAGGCAAATATGACCAGCGTGGCGATCAGTAAATTTGGTAAAATAAGAATAAATGCTTCAAACCAACTGGTAATTTTATTCATTAATAAATTTATTGGACTTTTAAATTCAATTTTATCCATAAAAACAATTTCTCCTCATAGAGCTCGCTTATGAATAAATAACTTAAATTTAAGATTATCTCAACTCGTATTACGTCCGTCCTGTACTGGTCGGTTAAGTGACACGGGAAGACTCACGGTGATCTGACCATAACAATGTCAAATAACTTGTCGTTTTAGAGTCCAACATGATAGAAATACACTATGTCGAGATATCTATTAATTATATTATTTTCGATATTTACGGTGGCTGCCCAGGCCAATCAGCCCTGCCTCGAAATTTCTGAACCAGAGATACAAAAATGGATGAGCATTCAACCGCCAATGCCCTCATTTTTTGATCTTTATAAAGCCAAAAAAATTATAGATGCTGAACAAAAGACAGCGCTAAAACTGGGTAATGATAAGCGCGCGCACTGCTACCTAGGGTGTCGAATCAGTGACGACATCGATTATCAAACCGCCGACTACGTGGGTTGGCAAAAAGAGTTCAATGATGCCACAGACTGCAATCCTAACACACGCTTCGATAAAGCGGATTACGTCGCCACACTTGTTGGAGCTAAAAAATCAAAGCAAAAAAATATTAAATCAAGTTGCGCAACTTACTGTAAGAAAAAATATTAAAGAGGGGATTAATTGAAACTGAGTATTTTTTTAATTTTACTAACAGCTTCAGTATCTCAGGCACAGATGTTTGTACCGTTTTCATATTGGACTCAAAGAAGATGGACGCCTACACACTTAGGAACGGATCTGTTAGCTTGGTATGATTCCAGCGAAGCCTCATCAGTGCGCGCCGGTGTGGCTGGAATTTCTCAAGCGAACGATGGAGATCCCGTCACCGAGTGGAGAGATCTTAGCGGTAATGGTTATCATGCTAGTCAAAGCATTGCGGGACGATATCCTACCTACAATGCCACTGGTTGGACTGGAGGATTACCTACAATAACATGGGATGCAGTCAACAATAGTTTAGTCGTCACGGGCCTAACTTGGCAAACTTACACCTACGGCGTAGTCATGAGACACAATAATACAGGTAATGTCCGAGCGCTTCTTACAAAACGTCCTGCAGTTAGTGCCAGTTTTTTTTGGTTTATATGGAATTCAACGTCCAATTCAATTAACTGGGATCAAAATGGTAATCGATACAACACCACTTTCGTTCCGACCACCACAACCGATTATGTATACACAGTTGTACGTCCATTATCCACGGGCACTCGGAGCCATTATGTTAATGGAACGCTTGCGGGATCCACCGCAACTAATCCAGATAATCTAAACGCAGAAACTTTACTTATCGGTAATGATTATTCAGCAGCCAACCGAGGCGCCGCCGCCCATATCTCTGAACTTGTCATCGCCAGTGTACCTTTAACTGATCCCGTCAGACACCAGTTGGAAGGCTACCTTGCTTGGAAGTGGGGAACCGTTGCAACACTGCCCGCGCTTCACCCGTATAAAACCGCGCCTCCTTAAAATAAAATTCGTAAGTCCCAATTTTCCCATCGGTTTCATTATTTTTGACTTTAATTACTTTGTCTAGCTAGATTAATTTCTATCTGTCGTAAGGAGAATTTATGATCAGTTTATTTTGTTCAATCTTGTTGTTAGTTTCCTCTGTTTCGGTAGCAGCAGACAAAGTCTATACCTCTGAAGGGCAAAAATTTACGTTTGAGGTGCTGACGCAGCAAAAAGATGTGATTTGGGGCTTCGATTTTTTAAATAAAGATCAGATTATTTTTACCGAGCGTGGGGGCAAGCTTAAGCTTTTTGATCTTAAGACGAAGGCTGTGACTGAAGTTTCTGGTGCGCCAAAAGTGTGGAGTAAGGGTCAAGGCGGATTGTTGGATGTTCGCGTTCATCCTAAAGATAAAAATAAAGTCTATCTTGCCTATTCAGAGCCGGTAGCAGATGGCTCGATGACCGCAGTTGGCTTCGGAACTGTGGAAAAAAACAAACTAGTTAACTTTAAAAAAATATTCACGGGCGTAGGCTCCAATGATAACTCAATTCACTTTGGATCCCGAATTGATTTCGACGGCAAGGGCCACATTTTTGTTTCCATCGGTGATCGTAACGACCGCGACCGCGCGCAAAGCTTAGAATTTCATAACGGAAAAATTATCCGCTTGAAAGAAGACGGTACAGTGCCTTCTGATAATCCGTTTTTAAAAAATAAAAAAGCACGACCTGAAATCTGGAGTTATGGTCACCGCAATCCTCAGGGATTAGTTTATCATCTTGAAAAAAATGAATTGTGGTCTTCCGAAATGGGACCGCGCGGAGGAGACGAACTTAATTTAATTACGCCAGGAACTAATTACGGTTGGCCGGTTATAACATTTGGTCGCGAATACTACGGACCAAAGATTGGCGAAGGCACCGCCAAAAAGGGAATGGAACAGCCCGTAGTGCAGTGGACTCCGTCGATATCCCCATCAGCAATTACAATTTACACCGGAAGTGCATTTCCTAAGTGGAAAAATAATATTTTTATGGCGAACTTGTCCGGCGAACATTTACGTCGCTTAAAAATCGACGGTCAGAAAGTCACCGCCCAAGAAGAATTACTTTCCGATCTTTCGCTGCGTTTTAGAAATGTCCGCACCGGTCCCGACGGCTTCCTGTACATCTCTACCGACGATGGAAAAATCGCCCGTCTTAAATAGCGCGTTCAAAAAGTAATATCGGGCTTTCGTTCATTTTTGCTTCTGTCTTTAGTGTGTATCCGCACTTTTCAGCGACACGAACAGAGACTTTGTTTTCAGGGGTGATAATGCAAACAGTTTTTCGCCATTGGTACGTTTGATCAGACCATGACATTATTTTTTTCAAAGCTTCGGTGGCGTAACCTTTCGTATGAAATTCTGAACGCAAGGCCCACCCCAACTCTGGAATACCTTGAATGGATGGAGTCATCTGACGTTTGAAATCGGCAAATCCGACCTCACCTATAAATTCACCGCTTTGTTTTTCCTGCACAGCCCAGTACCCAAAACCTAATAATGACCAATGCCCTAAGTATCGCATCAACCGATACCAAGTTTCTTGTTCGGTGGACGGCTTACCCCCGATATATTTCGCAACTACAGGATCGGCCCACATCTTAAAACATAATTCGAAATCCTGCAGTGTATGCGCACGCAGAACTAAGCGCTCGGTCTCAAGTGTCGGCGCTTGCTGCAGCGACATTAAAACATTCCATTTTCATTAGGTGAGTATTTTTCCATAACTTGACCGACATCCCAAAGCTCCGATATTTTGCCATTTTCAAATCGCATCATATGGACTACCGCAATTTCCATCGCTTCTTTCACGACATGGGAATATAACGCCACTTTGTCTTCAGCTTCATAGACATGCATTACGGTAAAGCTTTTATTGGGACTATCCTTATCAGCATCCATCATGCCACTCATTAAAGACTGTGCATCCCCAGGAAAATACTGATTATGATGTTTAAAGTTAGGATTAACAAATTTTTCAAAAGCCAACTTTGGACTTTTAAGCGCACAGGTTTGTATAAACTCTATCGCGATGTCTTTATTATTCATAATTAATGCTCTCCGTCTGCATCGCCCATTTTCTGTAGGACTAGTTGTATTATTTCGCTATCTATATTTGCATGTTTCATCAACGATTTTGCACGTGCAAAATCGTCAACATCGATGGCTTCCAAGAAAGCATCAATTTTACCAATCTCAGCCAACTTCTCAAAGACTAATGTGCCTTCAAAATCTTTTTCTTCCATAAAATCACCTTTCCTAAAGGGGTCAGGCTACTTTTAGATATGCACTGCGTTCCGAAAAGTAGCCTGACCCCTTTTATTAGAGTAGCATTCGTCTATGTATAAACTGCGGGATTATCAACAACAAGCCGTAAATAACGTCGTGGCGTTTTTTCAGAAAAGACGTGTGCCAGCGGTGATTGTTTTGCCGACTGGTGCGGGGAAAAGCTTGGTGATTGCAGAACTGGCGCGTATTGCGAAGGGTCGGGTTTTGGTGTTGGCCCATGTTAAAGAGCTGGTGGAGCAGAATTATCAAAAATATAAAAATTATGGTTTATCAGCTGGGATTTATTCCGCCAGTCTGGGAAAAAAAGATTTTGATGATAAAGCGATATTTGGCAGCGTACAATCAGTGGCCCGAGCGCCCGATGAATTTTTTAATAATTTTTCCTTACTTGTCATTGATGAATGCCACCGCGTAGCCGAAGAAGGGTCCACTCAATATCAAGAAGTGATCAAAAAATTGCAACAACGTAACCCAGAGCTTTGCATTTTAGGCCTGACAGCAACTCCCTATCGCTTAGGCCTGGGTTGGATCTATGAATATTCGCAATCCGGCGAAATCAAAACCGATAAAAATAGATTTTTTAAACAGTGTGTTTATGAATTACCCCTTTCCTACATGATTAAAAATCGATACTTAACTATTCCCGTTAAGGTGGACATACCCGTCACCTGCTATGATTTTTCTGAGCTTACAGAGCGTGGAACTGCTTACACAACAGCTGAAGTGGAAGAGGTTTTAAAAAATCAAAAACGTTTAACACCACTAATTATAAAAAATATTATTGATATAACCGAACGCTTTCATCGGAAAGGCGTAATGATTTTTAGTGCTTCAGTGAAACATGCCGAAGAAATTATGGGCTATCTTCCTAAAGACGATGCACGTTTAGTTATCGGAGACACGGACATCAAAGAGCGCGATCAAATCGTTAACGATTTTAAAAAACGAAAATTTAAATACTTGGTGAATGTTTCGGTGTTAACCACGGGATTTGATGCTCCCCACGTCGATGTGATCGCTATTTTGCGTCCGACTGAATCGAATAGTTTATATCAACAAATTGTGGGCCGCGGCCTGCGCTTATCCGAAGAGAAAGACGACTGTTATGTGCTGGATTACACGGGCATGGGCCATGATATCTATGCGCCTGAAATTGGTGATCGACGGCCGCGTAAAGATACTGTTCCGGTAATCGTTCCCTGTCCCCAGTGTGGACATGAGAATAATTTTTGGGGTTATGCCGATGACGATGGCGTGGTGTATGAACACTATGGTCGTAAGTGTCGCGGAGCCACTCAAAGCACTTCCACTTTAGAAATTATCCCTTGTGGATTTCGATTTCGATTTAAAATTTGTCATGCCTGCGGTTGTGAAAATGATATCACTGCACGCGAATGTGATAAGTGCAAGGCCGAGCTTATCGATGCTGAAGCTAAGCTTAAGCAGGCACGACTTTCTAAAAATGCGCACGTGTTAACTCCGGATAAAATTACTTTTGAATCACGTCTGGATAAAAACTCAAACGCTTACTTAGAAATTCGCTATTATGATTTTGATGCGAAGTACGTCAGCGAGGCCCATTTTTTTAACAATCCATCGGCCATTAAAAAATTTAACATCAACTTTCTTCGATCCCATTTGCGTCGTCCTGAGCTGGCCGTTGAATTAACAACGCCAGAACAAGTGGTGCGCTATCAAAAACTTTTTCGTCTTCCCAACTTCGTTATTGCTCGCAAGCAAGATAAGTTTTGGAAAATAACCGAAAAAGTTTTTGCTGAAGAGCTGTCTTAGAATTTTTCAATTTGATAATTATCAATGGCTTTTTTCACTCGGCCACCTAAGACATACAAACCGATGAAATTCGGGAAGGCCATGGCCAAAATCATTAAATCTGAAAAATCGATAACATTGGTGGCACTTGTCACAGCCCCTAAGAAAGTGGCTACTAAAAATATAACTTTATAAATCATTGATGATTTTTCGCCAAATAAATAAGACCAGCAGCGCTCTCCGTAATAAGACCAAGAAATCATGGTCGAGAAAGCAAACATAAACACTGATAATGATAAAACGTGCGGAAACCAACTAATAACTGATCCGAATGCTACTGATGTTAACGCCGCTCCTTGATTAGACTGAACCAATCCTGCAAATTCAGGTGCATTGTAGACCCCGGTAATCACGATCACCAGTGATGTCATTGTACAAATCACTACTGTATCAATGAAAGGCTCAAGCATCGAAACGAATCCTTCGCGAATTGGCTGTTTGGTTCTTGCCGCTGAGTGAGCAATAGCAGCGGATCCCACTCCGGCCTCATTGGAAAACGCAGCTCGACGAAATCCGGTAACTAATACGCCGATAAGACCACCGTAGCCAGCTTCAGGAGTGAATGCGCCTTGAATAATTAAACCGATGGCAGATGGAATATCTGTGAAATGATACAAAAGAATGCTAACTGCGGCTAACAAATATACTCCGCACATGAAAGGCACTAATTTTTCGGTCACCTTGGCAATACGTTTTAAACCGCCAATGATCACCATCGCGACCAAAACTGTCATCAGTAAACCATAAGCCCATGGTGCGCCGTCAAAAAATGAAATGGTGCCTTTAACTGCATTCAAAGATTGGCTGACCTGAAAAGCGTTTCCTCCGCCTAATGATCCACCGATACACATAAAACAAAAAACCACCGCTAAGATTTTTCCCATTTTAGGAAAACCGACTTCTTTAAAACCCATGGATAAATATTCCATCGGTCCGCCCATGACTTTTCCTTCACTGGAAATACGGCGATACATCACGGCCAAAGTACATTCCACTAATTTTGATGTCATTCCCAGCAATCCGGCCACGATCATCCAAAATGTGGCGCCAGGTCCACCGATTCCTACGGCAATAGCTACACCGGCGATGTTTCCTAGTCCTACAGTCGCTGATAAAGCAGTCGTTAAAGCTTGAAAGTGAGAGACTTCCCCTTCTTCTTTTCCGGTGTCGTATTTACCGCGGGTAATGTGAATGGCATGTTTAAAAAATCTGACGTTAACAAACTTTAAGCGAATGGTAAAAAATACCGCGCCGACAATCAACCAGCCCACAGCCAAAGGCATGGTGGCCTCTCCCGGGAATACGTCAAAGAAAAGGACTTGAGCGATGACGCCGTTAAGTTGCCCAAAAAATGCGTCCAATGTATCAAAAATTCCCATACACACCCCTATTTTTAGAAATTCTTTTTGCTTTTACTTATTATTTAAACTCACAAGATGCAATCAATACAAGATTATAAACACGCAAAAAATATTATTTCCCAAAAAGTTGCACTGATGTTAGGCTTCACAGATGAAGAAAAAAAATAATGAACAAGAGTTGCGTATCTTTGACCGTAGTCTTACCTTTTGGATTCTATTAGCCTTAGTCGCAGGCTTAATCACAGGTTTGCTGTTGAAAGCCATGGGGGAAAACGGATTTTCTAACTTTTTAGTGGGCGGCGTGTTCTTCACCGGCGGCAAGATTTTCTTCGCCTCCCTTCAATTCTTAGTGGTTCCTGTAGTTTTTGTGTCCCTGGTATGTGGTGTGGGTTCTATGGATAACATCGGTCGCATGGGCCGAATCGGCGCCAAAACCATGGTTCTGTATGTAGCAACGACCGCAGTCGCTATCGCTTTAGCGTTATTAACAGCTATACTTACTCGGCCCGGTGCGGGTTTTGCGCTAACTACGGAGACTAATTTTGCAGCCAAAGAAGCTCCTTCGCTGGCGCAAGTTATTATTGATTTTGTCCCGACTAATCCCCTACGGGCCATGACTGAGGGAAATATGATTCAAATCATAGTCCTTTCCTTACTGTTCGGCGTGGCTATCAGTATGTCGCGTGAACCCGGCCGTCGAGTTTTAGGTTTCTTCAATGACATGAACGATATCGTTATGAAAATGGTGACCATGGTGATGGTCATTGCCCCTATCGGTGTGTTTTGTTTGATTGCTGAGGTCTTTGCACGCCAAGGATTTTCTGCGATAGTACCACTTTCAAAATATTTCTTTACAGTTATAGGTGTAATCTTAATTCATTTTATCTTTGTCTACGGAGGTCTACTTAAAATACTTGGCGGCTTAAGCCCGCTTATCTTCTTTCGCAAATTTCAAGAAGTGATCGTCTTTGCTTTTTCAACCTCAAGCAGTAATGCCACTTTGCCGGTAAGTTTGGATGCGGTAGAAAAACAATTGGGAGTAAAAAATACTGTGGCCTCTTTTACTATGCCGCTTGGAGCTACTATAAACATGGATGGAACTGCTATCATGCAAGGTGTGGCCACGGTTTTTATTGCACAAGCCTACGGAATAGAGCTTAGCCTGACCAGTTTTATCATGGTCATCTTAACCGCAACTCTGGCTTCAGTCGGTACTGCTGGCGTTCCGGGCGTAGGCTTGATCACTTTAGCCATGGTTCTACGACAAGTTGATCTTCCGGTAGAAGGCATCGGTTTAATTATCGGTGTCGATCGTTTATTAGATATGACCCGTACAGCACTGAACGTAACCGGTGATGCGGTCGTCACTTGCGTCGTCGCTAAATCGGAAAAGCAACTAGATGAATCTATTTATCTAGCGGAGAGTTAGGATTTAAGACTAATCTCATTCCATTGTATGGTGACGGGGTGACAAATGCATCCGTCATAACTGACCGATTTCATCAGTTCAAAATCTGTAATTGCTGCCCAAACCCATTGACCATCTTTCCCTGGATTATAGCTTTTGTTCTCGATAAAATTATATCGCTTAAGCTTGATGCCTTCGTCGGTCATTTGTAGTGAAACTAATTTTTCGACTTCATCAACAATGTCCTGTGGTATTTTAAAGCCCGAGTGTTTTTGCCATTTTTTTAAAAAATAAAACCCTCGTAAAAAATCATAATCATAAAAGCGCGGAAATCGAATTTCCAACCAATCTTTGTCAATAACCTCACCAGTCGAAACTTTACGGAAAAGTTTTTGTTTTACTAAGTAGTTTGCACCTTTATTCAAAAAATCTATTTCTTTAGGCGTCAGTTCGTGACGATGACAAAAAAGAACAGCTTCTAAACAAGCAATTGTCGTCAATAACGAGCTTTTAGGATGAGGCCTACTGTACGCACTTTCATCACAGTTCAACCCGCCGTCAGGTAGTTGGTAGCGAAAAAACCATTCTCGCATCCACGGCAGTTGTTGATCCACGTCAACACCGGCGTTAAATAAAACTTGATACATGTTTCCCACAGCGCAAAGACAAAGAATTTTTCGGTAAGGATCTATACCTGCTGGCACTTCTTCTTCTTTAATTGGAAAAACTGGAAGATAATGATGTTTTAAAACTTGAACCATTTTAGCAACAGCAACTTGCGGAATTTTATGCGCTAATCCCATTTCATGTAAAAGACTCATGTGCCACCACGGAGAATCCCACTTAGGCCAATAAGGATCGCGCTCGATACTTTGCAAAGCCTCTTCAGAGGCCAAGTAAGTTAAAGATTTTTCCAGTGCTGTGTCTTTAATAAAATCGCCTGACTAATGCTTAAATGGCATTGGCCCCAAATAATCTTTTTTACCAATCTCGACACCGTTATGGCGCAAAATTTCATAGGCCACGGTAATATGAAAATAAACATTGGGAATCGTGTGCTGAGTTACATACTCATGACCCAGCAACCATTTGCCTTCCCAGCGTGGCGTAGTGACTTGGCGTTCGGCTGCAGCAGCAAAATCTTTTTCTGTGCATGAATTGAGAAATGAAATTGTTTCCGTAATTCTTTTTTGAAGCTGCGGTAAAGTTGTTTCTTTATCGTCATGAACCGGGGCATCTTTACCCGTCAGTTTTGACACTCCAATTTTTGCTGAATCGCAAGCGATCTGAATTTGACGAATTAAGTTAAATTGATCCGGCGCCAAGCGTGAATTTAATAAAACATCTGGTTCAATTTTTTTTGTTTCAGCAAAAGCTGCTGCTTTGGTTAAAATCGCATTTAAATTATTTAACATTTTGCAGAACTGAGGAACGGTAATATCATAAATCATATATACTCCTTGTTAATGTTATTATATGAGCTAAAAATAGCAGAGAATGCAAGTTCCAAGTTATGCCTTGTACTGTTCTCATGCTGCTGTTAAGATTTCGTATGAACAAATTACGAGTAGCCTCACTGCAATATTTTATTCGCCCTGTTAAATCTTTTGATGACTTTAGTCTGCAAGTGCGAGCTTTCGTAGAGACAGCACGCGACTATAAGGTGCAGCTTTTGGTTTTTCCCGAATATTTTACCACACAGCTGTTAACGCTGGCTAATATCGAGCGCCCGATCGCAGATCAAATTAAAGATTTAGCACGTCAAGAAGAGCGCATTGTTGAAACCATTTCTGCAATGGCCAAAAAAAGTCAGATGATCATCGTTGGTGGCACGATGCCCGGCTTTGATGAAAATGATAAATCAAAGTTATTAAACAAATGTTATGTATTTTCACCGAATGGTGAATACGACATTCAAACAAAACTGCACATGACCCGCTTTGAAAAAGAAGAGTGGTTTGTCAGTGCGGGCACTCATTTGAGGGTTTTTGAAAGCAACTTCGGTAAATTTGCTGTAGCAATTTGCTACGATGTTGAGTTTCCGGAATTGGCTCGTGCTGCTGCACGCTTAGGCGCGCACTTTCTAGTGGTGCCTAGTTGTACCGATGATCGCAATGGATATTTACGAGTTCGTTACTGTGCACAGGCGCGTGCAATTGAAAATCAAATGTATGTTATTCACTCGCCTACGGTGGGATCGCTCCCGATGGTTCCCGCAGTGGCTATGAACTACGGCCAAGCGGCGATTTATACTCCGGCAGATTATTCATTTTCACGTGACGGCCTGTTGGCTGAAGGCCACGTGAATCAAGAAAGTATGATTGTGGGTGATCTTGATTTGGACTTAATTGAAACCTCAAGAATTTCAGGCACAGTATTGCCGCTTCGGGACAGTCAAACGACAGCTGAAATTTTACAAACCGTGGAACATGTCAAACTTAGATAATCAAAATAAATTTGAGATCATAAACCCGCAATTTGAACACTTTGCGGATATTCAAGAGCTTTGCAAAAAAGTTTACCCGTTTTCTAAACCCTGGTCGATCGCACAGCTGGAAGCTCATCATTCATACTTTCCTGAAGGGCAACTGGTCGTCATTGATAAAAATACCAACAGAATTGTAGGTTTAGCTTTCAGCCTCATTATTTCTTGGGATGATTATTCTCCGCAAGACAACTGGCAAGATTTTACTTCTGGTGGATTTTTTCACAATCATAACCCGCGCAAAGGCAAAACGCTCTATGGCGCCGAGGTCATGGTGGATCCAGAGTATCGCGGAAAAGGAATCGGCGGAATGCTTTATCGCGCCCGCCAAGACATAGTTCGCAAGTACAATTTAAAAAGAATTCGTGCCGGCGCAAGGCTTCGCGGATACAGTAAATTCAAAGACAAGTACACACCTGAAGAATATGCCATTGAAGTAGTTAATAAAAGAATTTTCGATCCGACTTTAAGTTTTCAGTTGAATCAAAATTTTACTGTATTAGACGTGGCCAAAAATTATTTATTTAATGACCCCGAAAGTTTGGGTTTTGCCGCTGTGATTGAATGGCTTAACCCCGATGTGGCCACCGAAAAAGATATTAAACGCCAACGGGATACTGTCGTTTTGTTTTTAGCAAACAAAAAATTTGTTATCGAGCACCTACCTAAAGAATTGCGACGACTAATCCGTAAAATGACTTTGCTTTTTGGCGAAGTCATTCAAGAGTACGAAGGCGAGAAGTTTTACGAGCGCATCGAATATTATCGACAACGCCTTAAAAAGTCGCGTTCATCTAAAGACGAAGTTATTTTAGAATCATTGCTGCAAAAATTAAAATTAGAATCACCTAAGGATCAATATAAATTTGCCCATGGCTTTTCGGTACTACTCGAGATGGTGAATGTGTGTGAAGCCGCCTATCGCACTTGGCGCCAACGACAAAAAGGAACTTATCAATTTTTAGCTTCGCAGACCGAACTGAATTTTGTACTGACCGCGCATCCCACTGAGGCCCGCCCGATGGTGGTGGTTAATGTTTTAAGACAGCTAACAGATTTAATGGTGGATGGCCTGCAAAATAATTTTATTCTGAACGATGAAGAAATTCGCAGTAAGCTGGGAATGCTATGGTTGCACCCGCTGGTTAAATCAACGCAGCCAACGGTATTAGATGAAGCTGAATACATTTTTTCTGTGGTTTTCAATGAAAGTATATTTGATTTTATTTTAAGTCGCAAAGAAGGTTACAAAATTAATTTGCACACCTGGGTTGGCGGCGACAAAGATGGACACCCTGGCGTCGATGAAAAAGTTATGCTGCAGTGTTTGTTGGGCTCTCGTAAACGTTTAACCGGTATTGTTCGCAAAAAATTATCAGAAGTTTTAGTGGATTTAGAAAAACTTAAAGATCTGGGTCACAACCGCGATTTTGAAATTCAATCGATTCAACAACTTATTCGTTCGCTGTCTCGGCTAAATGAAATCAAAACACAAGATGGAAAAGCCATCACTGAGTGGCGTAAACAGTATTTCTCTTTTCTAAAACGCTCTAGTCACTTTGTTTCTAATCATTATCAAGTTTTGTTGATGACCCGATTATTTCAATTATTTCCCGCCATGGTGTTACCAATTGAATTACGGGAAGATGCCGCTGAAATTAAAAAAGCTTTGACTGACAAAGGGTCCTCTATTCGTTTAATGCTGCAAACCTTAATAAAGATTTCTGAAGGTGCTGATATTTCTTCCTATGTGCGTGAGTTCGTTATTTCCAATTGTGAATCCGCAGAAGATATTAATACCGCCAATCTATTAGTCAGTCTTTGCAGCGGAAATAAATTTCTGCCCGTGGTTCCGTTGTTTGAAACTCGTGACGCGCTAAAAAATTCTAGTAAAATTTTAAATGCCTGGCTGAAAGACGAACAAAATCTTCAACTAGCCTTAAATAAGCTCAATGGAAAACTAGAAATTATGCTGGGTTATTCGGATTCCTCTAAACAACTGGGAGTTCTGGCCAGCCGCCATTTGATTCGAAACTCGATGTTTGAAATCGAAACCACACTAAAGAAATACAATATTACTCCTACATTTTTTCACGGATCCGGTGGAAGTATTGCCCGCGGCGGTGGAAGCCTGCGCGAGCAGATCTCGTGGTGGCCGAACTCTGCGATTCAAACGCCGAAGCTGACTTTACAAGGCGAAATGATTCAGCGTACGTTTGCCACCAAAGAAATATTAAGTGCACAGTGTTTGCATTTAAGTAATGAGGCCCGCTTAAGGGGAGCAAAAAAAGTTAAATTCAAAGCTCGACCCAGTTTAGACTTGCTGGCCAGTAAAGTTGAAACTGAATACCGAAAATTTGTAGATAATTCGGAGTTACTGAATTACTGTCTGGAAGCGACACCGTATAATTATTTAAGCGTTTTAAAAATTGGATCGCGGCCGACCAAGCGTGCAGGATCAGTAGCATCGCTGTCATCACTACGCGCTATTCCTTGGGTGCTGTGTTGGACACAAACTCGGTTGCTGCTTCCCAGTTGGTGGGGCGTGGGCACCGCTTGGTCCCAACTTAACACCTCAGACCAAGAAGATCTGCGCCAACTTTATCTTTCAGATCCGTTTATGTCGTCTTTTGTAAAAACCATGGGATTCACTCTGGCCAAAGTTGAGCTGGGAATTTGGAAGCACTATCTTATCGCGAAACACGGCAAGAGCTCAGAAAAAACCTATAATCAAATCGAAACTGAATATAAAAAAGCCTTAAAGTTTTTTAAAGACATCAGCCAAGCCAAACAACTTATTCCCCATCGTCCATGGCTAGAGGAAAGCGTAAAATTACGCTCTCCGTACATCCACATCCTAAACCTTCTGCAAATCCAAGCCATGCAACGCAACGACGAGAAGCTTCTTAAAGAAACTTTAGTCGGTATCGCCTGCGGAATGCTAACCACGGGATAGCGTTGGCATACTCTTCGCTTAATCAAATATCATACGCTATAAGCTTACATATATTCGGTTTATGAGACATTTTGGCCGATCAGCCGTGTAAGTCTGTCGCTAAGCTCAATGAAGGAGATGGGAAGATGATCAAAGTTAACTTCAAAAAAGAAATCGGTGGAACCATGGACCAGGCTATTGAAAAGACCAGTCAAGCCTTGATGGCCGAAGGTTTTGGCGTCTTAACTCGTATTGATTTTCATTTGAAGGTCAAAGAAAAATTAGGCCATGATATGCAGCCGCTGGTGATATTGGGCGCGTGCAATCCGAAACTGGCTTATGATGCCTTTCTTTGTAACTCGGATGTAACGGGCCTACTACCCTGTAATGCTGTTGTTCGTAAAATAGATTCCGGTAAAATTTCCATCGAAATTGCCAAGGCCAGTGTCGTCATGGGTTTGCTTGCAGACGACAAACTCAGCGAAATGGCCGCGGCGGCGGACAAGCGGCTGCAAAGAGTCGTCGAAAATATTTGATTTAATAAATTTTAACAAAAGGAGATCCTATGGATATTCAATACCCACGACTTAACGAAACTGCGCCAAACTTTGACTGTAAGACCACGCACGGCAATCGAAAATTGTCCGACTATAAAGGCAAGTGGCTGGTTCTTTTCTCGCATCCCGCAGACTTTACGCCAGTCTGTACAACGGAGTTCATAGCTTTTTCAAAAAGCTATCCTGAGTTCAAAAAAATTGACTGCGAGCTACTAGGACTTTCCATCGACAGCAATTATTCGCACATCGCCTGGGTTCAAAATATTAAGGATAAATTCGATGTTGATGTTCCATTCCCAATTATCGAAGATATTTCAATGTCGGTGGCCAATTCTTACGGAATGGTTCAGCCCGGATCCAGCACGACCGCGGCGGTTCGCGCTTTATTTGTCATCGATGATAAGAATGTACTGCGTGCGATGATCTATTATCCGATGACGAATGGCCGATCGATTGCTGAAATTTTACGTCTGGTCAAAGCACTACAAACGACCGATAAGCACAGTGTTGCCACGCCCGAAAACTGGAGTGAAGGGCAAAAGGTCATCGTTCCTCCTCCGACGACCGTCGCCGCTGCAAAAGCAAGATTGAACGAAGGTTATGACTGTGCCGATTGGTATTTTTGCCAGAAGGATCTTACATGAATTTTGCGCATGTGCATCTTATCATTAATCACATTCCCCTTATTGGAATTCCTATTGTTCTTGCATTTTTAGGCCACGGTCTATGGACTAAGAACGCTTCGGTGCAAAGATTTTCATTAATAATTCTTTTAGGTGTGGCGTTAGTAGTCCTTCCCATATATCTGACAGGAGAACCAGCAGAAGAAGTCGTTGAACACCTGCCCGGGGTTGCTGAGTCTTTTATTGAGTCCCACGAGGACGCTGGCAAATTTTCTCTTGTTTTTACACTTGCCGCAGGAGCCGCCGCATTTCTTGCGCTTTGGTTTCAAAAAATCGAATCCCAGCGTCGCTTAATTAATTTAATCGTCATGGGTCTTGCCGCTATCGCGCTATTAAGTTTAGTCTATACTGCTAATCTTGGCGGAAAAATTAGACACACAGAGCTTCGTACAGAAAACTTACAGGAGAAAAAATGAAAACAGTAGTCGCATGGAAAGAGGGAATGGAGTTTGATGGCCGAGCGGGAGAGCACAACATTTTAATGGATGCAAAGTCACCCCTAGGAAAAGATAAAGCGCCGACCCCTAAAGAACTAGTGGCGATGGGCTTAGGTGGTTGTACTGCTATGGATGTCATCGCTCTTTTAAAAAAGAACAAACAACCTCCGCAAAGCTTTTATATCGATGTTGATATTCAAACCTCTACCGGCAAGCACCCTATCGTTTTTGATAAAGCCATCTTAAGCTTCGTTGTTGAAGGAACCGTAGAACCTGAAAAATTAATTGAAGCTGTCACTCTGTCGCAGACCAAATACTGCGGTGTTAGCGCCATGCTATCAAAATCATTTCCTATAGAATATCGAATTGTTCTTAATAATACTGAAATTGGAAATGGTCTTACAAAATTTGAGACGTAACTTACTTCGCGCCCGGAAATAATTCGGTGTGGATGTCTCCGTTGCGACCGAAGTAGATCACTTTTTTTCCTTCCTTTCAAAACGGCCAAAAAAACAATAAACACGGTAACGACAAAAGTAAAACCAAAACAGTCAGTGGAAAACCCAGATAAGCATACTCTTTAAATTCGTAGCCACCCGGTTCCATAACCAGGGCGTTGGACTGATGGGCGATGGGGGTGATAAATGCGGTGGATGCGGCCACGGCCACCGCCATCAATAAAGCATCGGGTGAAACTTTGAGTTGCTTCGCAATTTCAAGCGCCACCGGCGCCATGACAATGGCGGCAGCAGCATTGTTGATAACGTTTGTCAGCATTATGGTGACTGCCATAAGTATTACTAAAATATAAATGGGGCTTAGGCCCGCAATTAAAACTAAGATGGAATCAGAAATAATTTTTAATGACCCGGCTGTTTCCATGCCCTCACCGATGGGAATCAGACAGGCCAACAGCACAATCACCGGCCATTCGATTTTATTATAAAGTTCGGCTGGGCGAATGTAGCCCATCAAAACATACAACAAAGCGCAACCCGTAAAGGCCAACGTGATATCGAAGTAACCAAAATAACTTCCAAGAATAGCCCCCAGAAAAAGAAGGGCCGGTCGAAATATTTCTCTTTTGCTTTTAAATAAAGTACTTCGCTCTGATAAAAAGACCCAGCCCATATCTTCAACGGCTTTGGCGATGTTGGACTCTTCCCCTTGCAACAAAATGATGTCACCCACATTATAAAGTACATCGCCCAGCTGACGAGTTATCCTATTTCCCACGCGCGCAATTCCCAACACATTGACGGAATATTTCCAACGTAAATCCAACTGTCGGGAGGATCGCCCTATTGCATAGGAATCCGCAGGCACGATCAGTTCTACAATCTTGGTATTTTCATCACCCAAAATCTCGACGTTCAGATCTTTTCCTAATAAAGTAAATTTCTCTTTGGATATAAAAATCTCAAGAACTTCAGAGACCGCCTCCATAATCAAAAAATCGCCGGCTTGCAGCTTTTCATAAGGACGAGGCATGACAAAGGGACGCGCTTCGCGCTTTATACCCAGAAGATTGCAGTCAGGATATTTTTCCAAAAGCTCTCTTACGGTAATTCCTATAAGCGGACTGTCGTCGCCAACCTGAAGCTCAGTTAAAAAATCGTGCGTCTTTTTAAACAAACCTCCCTCACCAACTTGAGAGACTTTTATAAAAAATCGCGAACAAAAAGAAATAAAAATTATTCCAGCCAAACACAAAATAAGTCCCACCGGAGTAAAATCAAACATGGTGAAGCGACCTTCAGCCGTAGCTTGAGCCCGGTAAGTGGCAATGATAATATTTGGCGGTGTTCCAATCAAAGTGACCAAACCACCCAGCAAAGAAGCAAACGCCAGAGGCATTAGATACAAACGCGCAGAGCGTTTTGAATCATAAGCCAACTTGATCACAAACGGGATCATCAATGCCACAGCTGCAACATTATTTATAAAAGCCGAAAGAAATGCTGTAAGGCCACAAACAATAATAAGTTGAAACCATAATGATTTGCCTTGTACAGGAAGATATCCCGTGACGGCTTCTAGCGCACCTGAGGATTTAAGCCCCGCACTAATGATAAGTGCTGCAGCAACCAACACTACTGCCGGATGTCCAAAACCCAGAAATGCTGTTTCAACAGGAACTATGCCCAAGGCCACAGAACAAATAAGACCGAAGATGGCCACCAGATCATAGCGCCAGCGGTTCCAAACAAAAAGCACCAGAAGAACAGCTAGCAAAATTATTGGAGTATAAGGAGAGTCAATCATTGTCGTTGCCTCGATTAAGATATAGTTTATTCAAATGGAATATAAAAGCATAACCTCATGGTTTCAACAAGTGATCGACGTATTTAACAGAGCTTTTTTTAAAATAGGCAGTTTTGAAGTCACTTTGTTTGCCATCTTGCATATCTTGCTCTTATTTTTTGTTCTCTACTTCATCTCTAGCCGAATTCGTCGTATCTTGCAAAAGCGGTTAACTCGATTTCATAACTCTAAAACGGACACCGTTTTATCCTTACTTCACTATTTTATTCTGACAATTGGTACCTTGGTTATTTTGCAATCCGCCGGTTTAGACCTGAGTACGCTGGCTGTGCTGGCCGGCGCACTGGGAATCGGGCTGGGTTTCGGACTTCAAAATATTACCAATAACTTTGTCAGTGGTTTAATTATTCTTTTTGAGCAACCCATTAAAGTCGCTGACCGTGTTGAAGTGGGAACAGTCATGGGTCAGGTGACGCGAATCGGATTGCGCTCTACGACTGTTCTGACCAATGATAATATTTCGATTATCATTCCTAACTCTGATTTTGTTTCAAAGAACGTCGTCAACTGGAGCCACACCGATGACGTCGTACGAATACGCATACCTATCGGCGTTTCCTACAAATCAGATCCTGAAAAAGTCGTCAGCACTTTGAAGGCCGCAGTTGATAAAGTGCCCGGTGTTTTAGAAAACATGGATTCAGATGTGATTCTGGATAATTTTGGAGAACACTCTATTAATTTTTTAGTTCGAATATGGACGCAAGATTTTTCTAAAAAACCCGGTGTGATAAAACACCAAGTGAATATGGCAGTATGGAAAGCGTTAAAAGCTGAAGGCATTGAAATTCCATTTCCTCAGTTGGATCTGCATGTTCGCTCTGAACAACAACCAGGAAGCCCGCTTTGAGGTCGTCTGAACAACAATCGGTGCCGGAAAGCAAAGGGTTTGGAACTTTTAAAGGAGTTTTTCTTCCCAGCATCCTTACCATTTTGGGCGTCATCATGTACCTGCGCATGGGATGGATCGTGGGCCATGTTGGAATTACAGCCACGCTGATCATCGTCACCATCTCTAGCGCGATTACTTTTCTGACAGGTTTATCCATAGCTGCGACGGCAACAAATATGCGCGTCGGTGCCGGTGGTGCCTACTATATGATTTCGCGATCTTTCGGTATCGAAGCCGGGGCCGCCATCGGTCTTCCGCTATTTTTAGCACAAGCCCTGGGGGTTTCATTTTATATCGCGGGTTTTGCAGAGTCCGTTCATAGTTTGTTACCCAATGTTCCCATTTTAGCCATCGGCGTGGTCAGCCTGATCTTTCTGACTGTGGTCGCTTATCTATCTGCCAACTTAGCACTTAAGGCGCAAATGGCGATCTTTGTGATTATCGCTGTCTCGCTGGTTTCTTTTTTTCTGGGCGCTGCGCCCGAAGGTAAAGTGGTCGTGCCTGAAGCCCTGACCAGCCCGGTCAGTTTTTGGTTGGCCTTCGCCGTCTTCTTTCCGGCGGTAACTGGAATTGAGGCGGGACTTTCCATGTCCGGCGATTTAAAAAACTCCGCTAAGTCTTTACCGCTGGGAACGTTAAGCGCCGTACTTATCGGTTATCTTATTTATCTTTTTATTCCGATATTTTTGTGGAAGCTGGTGCCCGAGGATGTATTGCGAACTAACCCAATGATTATGATGGAGGTTTCGCGCGTAGGGGGATTAGTGCTGCTGGGAATTTGGGGCGCCACCCTATCAAGCGCTTTGGGAGCGTTACTTGGAGCGCCTCGCACACTGCAAGCGCTAGCGCGTGACCGCGTAGTACCAAGTTTTTTAGGCACGGGTTCTGCCAACGGTGATGAACCACGAATTGCTACCGGCGTGGCTTTTTTAGTGGGACTTGGTGGCATTATGCTGGGCGATCTGAATGCCATCGCTCCTGTTTTGTCGATGTTCTTTCTAACCTCTTACGGATTTTTAAATTTATCGGCGGGGTTTGAGGGCCTGATCGGAAATCCATCATGGAGACCGAAATTTCGCACACCGTGGATTCTGTCGCTGATTGGTGCCGGCGCATGTTTCAGTGCAATGTTAATGATTGATCCCGGGGCCACCTACGGCGCCATATTTTTCTGCGGACTAGTTTACTGGATCATGCGCAAGCGACATATGAAATCGCGATGGGGCGATGTTCGTCGCAGCCTTTTGTTGTCGCTGGCCCGCTTCGCCATCTACCGTCTTAATAATTACCAAAAAAACGCGCGCTCTTGGCGTCCGCACATTTTAGTCTTAAGTGGATCTCCGACGTTACGATGGTATCTGATTCAAATGGCTCATGCTATTAATCAACATCGAAGTTTTCTAACGGTGGCTTCGATTCTACCGAAGCGCTCTGTCACATCCGATCGTATAGAAGGAATCAAAACCTCCATCCGCGAGTTTCTGGAAAAACAAGGTGTGCCTGCACTGGTCGATGTTCATTTGGCAGATAACACCATGACTGGCGTAAAAGCTTTAATAGAAAATTATGGCATCGGCCCCTTGGTGCCAAATACAATTATGCTGGGTGAAACAGAGAACCAAGACAACTTTGAAAGTTTTGCCGAGTTGATTGCGTTAGTTAGCTCACTGAATCGCAATCTGGTGGTGGTTCGCAAGACCGCCAACCCTGACGCCAACAAACCCAAACGCAGATTCTTAGGATTATTTCCTACACGCCAGCAAACCAAGCGCATCGATCTTTGGTGGAGTGGTGACACACAAAACTCCAGCTTAATGCTGGGCCTAGCATACTTACTTCAACGCAGTTACGATTGGCGACGTTCTCAACTGGTCGTAAGAGCACTGGTAAAAAATGAAAGTGAACGCCAAGGCACCGTCAAATACCTTACTGACTTTTTAAACAAAGCACGGCTAGTTGCTGATTTGGATATTAAAGTGCTGGGCGCTGATGAACCTTTTTCTGTTATTAGCCGCTACTCTCAAGATGCGGATTTAGTTTTTCTGGGCATGCGCAAACCAGGCCCAACTCAGACCGCGCAGGATTACAGCACCTATTACGCCGATCTGCTTAAAAATAACAAAACTTTGCCCACCACAGTTTTCGTCTTGGCCGGGGAGAATTTGGAATTTGAAGAGATTTTTTCTTAAGGTGTTTGCCATAACGTCATCATTCGTATATTGAATCAAACATGATGAACACGATTAGAAATTCTTGGTTAGCAGGATTTTTTCTTTCCTTAACGCTGGCTTCTTCAGCATTCGCGTCGTCCGCTTATGTGGCTGAAATTCGCGGCACTATTAATCCAGCGACGGCGCATTATTTAGAGCGGGCGCTGGAGCAAGCGACTGAAGCTAATGCCAATTTTTTATTAGTTGAGTTAGACACTCCCGGCGGTTTGGTCAGCAGTGTTCGCGAAATGGCGCAATCGATCGACAAAGCTAAAATTCCAGTCGTGGTATTTACCGCGCCAGCCGGTGCTGCGGCCACTTCGGCCGGTGCACTTCTTATGATTTCTTCGCATCTATCAGCAATGGCTCCGGGAACTAACATCGGCGCGGCTCATCCCGTGGGCGCTCAAGGTGAAGAGATCAAAGGGCCCATGTCAGATAAAGCTGTGAATGATATTGCGGCCTTTGCGCGCGCGATGGCAGAACTTCGAAAAAGAAATATTAAAGCGGCCTCAGCCGTAGTTTCCAAAAGTTCCAGCTTTTCTGCCGAAGAAGCCTTGAAAGAAAAATTGATCGACGTCATCGCACAAGATCGCACCAGCTTACTGCAAAAAATAGATGGCCGCACCGTGCTGGTGGGAAATATTCTTACAAAAATAGACGCTAAGCCTGATTTAGTTTTTCAACCGATTCCAATGACTTTAGGGGAAAAACTTTTAAACATGCTTTCACACCCTAACATCGCGGCGATTTTAATGACGCTGGGAATTTTTCTGATTTACACCGAAATCAGTTCCCCTGGCTTAGGTATTCCCGGAATTTTGGGCGGATTATGTTTAATTACCGCCTTCATCGCTTTTCAAGCTATTCCCATTCGTGTGGGGGGATTAGTTTTGATCGGCTTAGGAGCTGCGCTGGTGATTGCCGAAATTTTTGTAATTTCTGGTGGTATACTGGCCGCCGGCGGTGCGGTCTCGCTGGTGTTGGGATTATTGTGGGTGGTGGATCCTGAAGCCACGGATCTTCAACTTAGTCCATTATTCGCATTAACTTTGGGATTCACTTTTCTTTCCGGCGCCATGCTGATCGCGGTGGCCACTTCGCGCATAAAAAAATTATCAGCTGAAACTTTACAGCGCGTGGGTGGCGGCGGTCCCGCGGGACTTGCGGGCTATTCTGCCAAAGTGATGCATGTCAACGATGATGGTCGCTCGGGCCAAGTTTCTATCCGCGGCGAAGTTTGGGAATTTTTCTCAAATGACCAGTTAAAGCAAAATGATTCTGTCATAATAAAAAATGTAAATGGTTTAAAACTAGAAGTACAACGAAGTTAACAATTTAAAGGAGTTCTAAAAAATGGAAAATCTACCTATCGGCCTATCTACCCTATTAACTATAGGCATATTAGCAATCGGTTTGCTTTCGCAAGCCATTAAAATTTTAAGTGAATACGAACGCGGCGTAGTTTTCCGTTTAGGTCGAATCATCGCGGCCAAGGGGCCGGGTATGATTTTTCTTTTCCCAATCATCGATCGTATGGTTCGCGTCGATTTACGAACTGTCACTATGGATGTTCCCCCGCAAGATGTGATCACCAAAGATAACGTCACCATGAAAGTTAATGCCGTGGTTTATTTTCGTGTCGTTGATCCTGTGCGTGCCGTCATCGAAGTTGAAAATTACCTCATAGCTACTTCGCAATTGGCACAAACCACTTTGCGTTCTGTCCTCGGTCAGGCGGAATTAGATACCGTGTTAGGTGAAAGAGATCGTCTTAATCGCACACTTCAAGAAATTCTAGACATGAGCACCGATCCTTGGGGTGTGAAAGTCAGTCACGTCGAAATTAAAGGTGTCGATCTTCCCGTTGAAATGCAACGTGCGATGGCTCGTCAAGCGGAAGCCGAGCGTGAGCGAAGAGCCAAAATCATCGCTGCAGAAGGTGAATTGCAAGCCAGTGAAAAGCTTTCCGGAGCCGCTGCTGTTTTGGCTGAAAACCCGGTCTCTTTACAACTTCGCTATTTGCAATCCATGATCGAGATGTCAAACGAACGCTCTTCAACGATTATTATTCCATTCCCGATGGATATTATTAAACCGTTTTTAGATAAGATTAAGTAGGCTTCAGGGGCTATTTCTGTAACTACTAGAAATAGTCCCACGCATATGTCCTCAGGATCTAAGTATAAGTTGTTGGGCTGCAAATCTAATTCTGCGTGAGACCAACTTTTCAGATCCAAGCGCAATTAGAAAACCGCCTCCGCCACACAACCACTTTGAAAGAGCATCTTCGATATTCAAACCAATTATAAAACTAGTTAGGCCTAATAGAATATAAAAAATCATCAACCAAATAGGCTGAAATTTAAGATCTTTAAGTAACAACTCATCATGTTTATTTAATGTCATGCTTTGCACCCTTTTCTGTTTTAATTTTAAATCAAACCCATTCCCAGCGCGATGGCAAGCAGACAAAGTCCGATAGAAACCAAAACTTGAACAGCAGCCATAGTGATTTTTTTCAAAAGTTTACTTCCAACAAAGGCGCCAGCAAATGCAGACAGTGTCGCAGCTATCGTGATAGCGGCGCTGTCAGTTAGTCCTTGCTGCGTAAAGTGCGTTGAGTAAACTCCGATGCGGGCAAAGTCGATGAAACACGCGATGACGATGCCGGTGGCGATGAAACTTTCTTTGCTTAAACCAGCGCGAATTAAAAACGCACTTCTTAGTGCGCCCTGATGACCGGAAAGTCCTCCGAAAAATCCACTCAACATCCCACCGACCGAAAGATACTTCGGATCAACTTGCAAATTTTTAAGTCTGGGGATGATTTCAAAAAGTGTGAAAGTGATCATTAGAATAGCGATGATCACTTTCACCGGAGTGACCTGTAGCATTCGGTTGAACATTTCATAATCAAGGATGGGCTTAAGATCGCCGACTTTGACTAACAAGGCTGCGCCGATAAAAGCAAACAGAATCGCCGGAAGACCAAAGCGAATCACTACGGCTTTATTGGCGTATTTACCAACTAAGACTAACTTAAAAACGTTATTCAGAAAGTGAACAATCGCCGTCAGCGCGACTGATAACTCAATCGGAAACCAAATCGCAAACACCGGCAACAAAATTGTGCCCAAGCCAAATCCCGAAAAAAACGTCAACAGTGAAGCCACAAACGCAGCCAGCGAAATAATAATAAAATCCATTTAGGGAGCATTTCTTTGCTGAGGATTTTTTTTAAAACTTTCAATCAGCCTATAAGAATACGCACTGCTGCCGAAATGATTTAAAAGATGGGGTTTGGGAGAAACACTTTCTCTGACTGATCCTAAAAGTATTAATATACGCATAAAAACTATAGAATATTATTCTGTGAAGCTTGTCGACCAATAAGTTCGTTCATCCGCTTCAAACTATTTTCTAACACCATGCCCGTATTTCCACCGATCTCCGGGTCCATTATATTATGGATTTAAAGCATTTATGTGAATTAATCACGAGGCTTATTTGGGATATTCGAAAGATCTTTCATCATTTGCCAGTAATTCGAAATATCAAGCTGAACCTCTAGGCTTTTTAATATGGAGTATACGCCCGCTAGTTTTCTATGGAGGAAGATGATTGAGTATGGCGGGGCGCTGTAGACTAAGCCTTGCGATAAAGCTTTTACAGCTTTTTGTGACTCCAATGTATGATTTCGGTCTGCAAAATCAAAATACGGTGTACCCGATTTTTCAACAAAAAATGGTTTAATGGCTGTCTTTAGCATCTCTTCAAAAGCAATGAAGGTCGATTTCGCCTCGCGCGAATCGATTAAACCCAATTGAATAGATAGCTCTCGCAATGGAACACTCTTATTTTTAGCAGCATAATCTAATAAGGTTATATAGTTTTGAATAAATTCACGACTGTAGCGTTTAGTAGCACCAAAATCTAATAAGCAAATGCTCAAATCAGATCCTTTTTGTTCAATTAAAAAATTTCCCCAATTAGGATCGGTCTGAACTAAGCCCCACTCAAAAAACTCATGAAAATACAAATCTAAAATAGCGATAGCAATATGTTTTTTTAAACTAGCATCAGGCTTGGTCTTTAACCAGTTTCGAAAAGTTAGGCCTGATTCAAAACTCATGGCTAAAACTTTTTGACCACTCAGTTCTGGAATCGTTTCTGGCACGCGGTAATTGCAATCAGATACTTCATTAAGTTTATTAATTTTTTTATAAAATTGATTCTGGAATTTAGCTTCGGCCTGGTAATCTAACTCTTGTTCTAAAATGGCTCTAAACTCTTTAAAAAGTGGATCTAAATTCATTTTGCGTCCGCTGAGCTTACAAAATGAAGTGCCCAAAGTTTTTAATATTTTTAAATCCGACTCGACGGAATCCGCGACATCAGAAAATTGTACCTTTAGTACGATCTCGCGATCCTTATAAAGTGCTTTGTGAACTTGTCCAATGCTTGCAACTCCGATGGGCTCGCGTGAAAGTGACTTTATAAGCTTTCTTTGTGGGGCAGCTATTTCATTTTTTATGATTTGCTCAATTTCCTCAAAAGGATGAGCGGTCGCTGAATTTTGCAAGTGACTTAATATTTCAATGGCTTCCGGTGGAAAGTAATCATCCAAATCCAGACTTAAAAGTTGACCTGCCTTCATGGCGGCCCCCTTGAGACGAGATAAACTTTGAGCGATTAATGCGGCCTGTTCTAATCGCGAATTTAAGTCGCCTGACTTCAATTCTTTAAAGCCAACTTGGGCTGCAAGCTTTGCTAATTCAAAAGTTCGAGCTAAAGATGATGTCTTCATGATTCAATTTCGAGCGGCAACTTCATTAGATCTTTCTGTTCTAACATAATTTGTAACATTAAATTGGCAGAAAATATCATCTCTTCTAAAGACTTCAAATGGGCCTTGTTAATCTCTTTGTTAGTTTCATCGCTTTTCTTAAAGATAGAAAAGTCCTCAGTTATTTGTTTAAGCATCTTGGCTTCACGGGTTTTTAAAATATGTCTGATCACTTGATTAATATCCTCAACGGCTTGGTAGACTTTAGTTTTTTCATTTGGCGCCGGGGCTTCAAGTATCAATTTATACTGATGAAGCTCATCTAAGGCAGGGCTAATAAGTGCCTTTGAAAGACCCAGTCTGGCTGTTAAGTCCGTGCAACTTAGCGGTGTTTTAGAAAGATACAGTTGCGTCCATATTGCACCGTGGATTCGTCGGAAACCCCAATAACGAATGAAATTTCCGATAGATAGAGATAGCTTTTGTAAACTTTGGGCTGGCTTATTTTTTTTAGCTTTACTTTGCATATTGTTCATACTAATATGAACAATATGGGTAATCAAACAAAATCCAACAAAACTGCTCTTAAAGTTTACTATGATGGTCTATGCAAGGTTTGCAGTAAGGAAATTAATCATTACAAAAAACAGCGCGGCGCCAACCGTATTCAGTTTATTGATATCTTTTCTTCAGGTTTCAATGCTGCAAGTGAAAAATTGGATCCGACTCAAATTCACAAAGTCATGCATGTGCGCCGACAAGATGGCTCAGTGGCTACGCGGGTAGATGCTTTTATCGAAATATGGTCTATACTTCCGAAATACCAGTGGCTTGCAAGAATAGCTAAAAATCGCCTATTTAAGTCTGGCCTTGAAATGAGTTATTCGTGCTTTGCTTTAGTGCGCCCCTTCCTACCAAGATATGCTGACTCGGCTGAATGCCAGGATAGCCCTTACTGTGAGGTAAAAAAATGAGTAATGCTTCTTTTGAATTCTTTTCTGAAGCCAAAGCTGGTTCCTTTCAATGAAAGAGTTATCAAATTCTCCTTCTATTCCAAACCTGGCGCGTGGAATTTTTTTAGAAATCGGCGAGAACCCTACGCGTGAAGGCTTACTGCGCACACCAGAACGCTTTTATAAAGCAATACAGTACCTCATGTCAGGCTACGCCGAATCTATCCAGTCTGTTGTGGGTGAAGGAATTTTTGAAAGTGAATCCAGTGGCATAGTGTGCGTAAAAGACATTGAATTTTACAGTCTTTGCGAACATCATATGCTTCCATTCTGGGGAAAAGCCTCTATCGCATATTTGCCTCAAAATAAAATCTTAGGGCTATCAAAGTTTGCTCGTATTGTTGATGTCTACTCTAAAAGATTACAAGTGCAAGAGCGCTTAACTAAGGAAATAGCCGAGTCTATATATAACTTTGTTAATCCCAGATCTGTGGCTGTCGTCGTCGAAGCCCAGCACTTGTGCATGATGATGAGAGGCGTAGAAAAACAATCCTCTAAGACGCGGACCGAGTTTTCATTAGGTCTCGAGAATCTTTCTGAAGCAGAAAAAGCAAGGTTATGGAAACAATTTGAAAACTAACGCGGAAACCGAATGGGGTATACACTGGTTTCGAAGAGACCTTCGCGTGCCTGGCAATGAAGGTCTTAAAATAAACTGGAAACGCAATCGCGGACGAACATTAGGCATTTTTTGTTTTGATTCGACATTTTTGTCTCGTTCTGACTTTTCACATAACCGATTTGGTTTTTTTATTAAGACATTAAAGGCACTAAAATCAGACTTGGTGGAACAAGGCGGGGATTTGTTAGTGATTGACTGTCAACCTAGCCAAGCTTTTCCGCAACTTTTGAATTTTTTTAAAAATCACCTAACAAGTCCATCTTTGATAACCTGGAATCGTGACTACGAGCCTTATGCCATTCAACGAGATATCCAAATTGAAAGAATTCTCGCGGATTTTAATATTGAAGTCCTAAATTGCCGCGATCATCTGTTATTCGAGCCCACTGAGGTTCTTAAAAGCGAAAAGCCCGGGGATTTCTATCAGGTCTACTCTCCATACGCTCGTAAGTGGTTTGATAAGTTAAATGGCTCCGTAGGAGAAGCACGGCTTAAATCGCAGACTAACGTCCGAGACTACTATTTAAAGAAAAATCGCCGACAAGATCTTTTTAAAATGACCTGGAAAACATTTACTAAAAAATCCAGTTTTCCATTTAAAGATTCTTTAGAAGACTTTGAATTGAAAAATCAAAAAAAAGTAACGATACCCCTGCCAGAAGCAGGATTTTTTAAAGCTTTCGAAATGCTTGAAGGCTTCAAAGCAAAACTATTAAATTACAAAGATCAACGGAACTACCCGTCGATCCAAGCTACGTCGAGATTTTCTATTTATTTAAAAAACGGCAGCTTAACGGTTCCTCAAATTATATCTGCATTGGGTTTAGAAAAAATAGACTGGAAAGAAAAATCTGGCCCAGCACATTTTGTCAAAGAGTTAGCCTGGAGAGAATTTTATTACTCAATACTTTATCACTGTCCTCGGGTAGAAACGAAAAGTTTTCTAGAACATTATGAAAACATTGCATGGGAAAATAACGAAGATTTTTTTCAACACTGGATCAATGGAACGACGGGATTTCCAATTGTGGATGCTGGAATGCGAGAGCTGGCGCAAACCGGCTGGATGCACAATCGTGTGCGGATGATCGTTGCTTCCTTCTTAACAAAAGACTTATTAATTGATTGGCGATGGGGCGAAAATTATTTTATGAAAGCTCTGCTTGATGGTGATTTAGCCCCCAATAACGGTGGCTGGCAGTGGGCTGCATCGACCGGCTGTGACCCTCAGCCTTACTTTAGAATTTTTAATCCATGGCTACAAAGTATTAAATTTGATCCTGACGGGATCTACATCAAAAAATACATAAAGGAGCTTAAAAATATTCCGGCCAAAGACCTTCATGACCCTGATGGTGACCGAAGTAAATTTGGCTATCCAAGTCCCATTGTACATCATTCAGTACAACGGGATAAAGCACTACGACTGTACAAACGATAGTACCTCACTAATTTACGCTGTGGCCGTAAACGATGACTAGCCCCATAAGCAACATTAAAGTCGCGGGAATAAACTTTTTAGCAGAGTCTTGAACTTTAAAATGCATTGCTAAAGCACCTAACATCAACACTGATACTACTAGTGCTGCCACATAAGCTACTTGCTGTTTCCACAAGCCAATAATAAGTGCTAGAGCAGCAATGACTTTTAATACTCCAATTAAATAATGAAACCACTCAGGCAAGCCGTAAACTGCAAACTCTTCTTTCAGATTTTTTGCTGATCGGCCACGATAAGCTGTTTCTTTAGAGTATCTCAGAAGCCACACATTAATTAGACCAAGTGCGACGATTATTTGTAGTATTGAAATTATTTTCAAGCAGAAACTCCTTTGCTTAATAAAACTAGTTGCTTACTTTATCTTTATCTTTTTATTTATTTTGTGCAACTTACTTTATAGACTTCATCCCAAGAAGGTGAAAGCACATCGCCGACAAACTTTTAATCCGCAATAAATCTACTGGATCGTCACTGCATAATTAGCTGAAGTTAAACCGGCGCTGTTGGCTTGAATGGAAGCCGCGCCTGGAGTATTTCCGCGCACATAGAATGTGGCGTTACTTGATCCTGTCAGCAAGTTAACTTGATTACTTGGTAAAGCGGTGGTGCATGATGCGTCCGAGTAGAATTGTACGGCGGTGCCGCCGGTGCTGACAAATGAGATCGTTGTCGGCGCTATAACATTTCGATCGACGCCGGCAGAATCTTGCGTCGTTACTATGTAACTTCCGCACGTGCTTCCTGCGTTCATCAGAATCGGGCCAGAAAGCGCCAACCGTGTTGGTGGCGGAGCGCTATAGTTTAACACCAGACTGTTCACCGTCAATGAACCGGATCCACTAATAGTCACGTTTCCAACGTTCATTGTTTTAACATATAAACCGCTGATTGAATTCGTACCGTTTAAAATAGTCATTGAAATGGGTGAAGCCTCAGCGGTACAGCCGCTGTCATAGAAGAAGTTGGCGCCGTTTGTTCCAGATAATGTGTACGTAGAATTTGAAGTTACATTCGCCGGCGTCGTTCCATTACGACTTTGCAAGGTTAGCAAACTACACGACTGCGTCGCCACTAAATTTGAAGATGGTGCAGCGGTGATCAAAATATTATTTGGAACCAGCGCCGGAGTACCCACATTCACTGATCGAGTCAGTGTGGCAATGGCCGGATCTAATGGTGATTGTAAATCTACAGAAATAGTCGCCGCAGGAGGAGTCACCGTCGCTTTACGATAATAAAAAGTGGCTATTTGCGCACCATTCGCCACTTGTACTGTTGTAATAGGATTAGAACAACCCGCCGTTGAAAAGAACTGGCCATCGGATCCATCGGATAGATCAAAAACAGTGACAGAATCAACATTAGCCCCGATTGCAGTCACCGTGTTGGGATCGCGCACATTGAAAGTTAAAGTCTGACAAGTATTGATATTAAAATTAGTTGGTGCTGTCGTCCAAGTCAGTCTTGAAGGAATACCGCTGGATACCGTCACATTTCTGGATCCGCCGCTGCCACTTAAACCACCGTTGGTCCAACTGATCGGAACCGTCGCCGTGACGGCCGTGCTGCTGTAATAAAAATTTCCCGTGTTTGCACCGGCGTTGATGGTGACTGTGGTCGTCGGCGTGGTGCAAGTGGCATTACTCCAAAACTGGGCGCCTGCACCGCCTCCAGATAAATTCGCAACTATAGGTGAAACAACTTTAGATGTTGGCACTAAAGTGTTGAGCTCATCTTGAACCCGTACCGTAGTTAATAAACATTTATTCGCTGCCGTCACCTGTGTCGAGGTTGAAACCGCAATACCTATCGCTGGATTCGCAGTGGCTAAATTAAGTGGATCACCAGTGGAAACATTGACTGTTGCTGTGGCCGCGGGACTCCATCCCACAACGTCGGCAGTTAAGACAATGTTGGCTCCGGGAACAACAGCAGTTGGTGTCGGTTTCGAATAATACACCACACGTGTTGATGAGCCACTGTTGATCGTGGTGCTAGTAATCGCGCCGGTACAATTTGAATTAGAATAAAAACTTCCATCAGAAGCACCTGATAAAGTCACCTCTGTATCTGCAGTAACCGCAACCGTATTGTTATTTAATGAATCTCGAGTTTGCAAAGTGTAAGACTGACAAGTTGTGGCCGCAAAAGGAATGGCCGCCGCCGTACTAAATCTTATTCTTTCCGCTGGGGCCATTGATATAGTAATTGATCCTGTGCCAGAGGCCATTCCGGCAGATGAAGCCGTGACTGTTGAAGATCCCGTTGAGATTTTTCTCATGTAGGCGGTGCCCGAATTTGAACCCGCAGCTATGGCCAAACTTGAAGTCGAAGAACTGCAACTGGCATCACTGAAAAAAGTAGCGCTAGCAGTTCCGCTTAAGTTTACTGTCAAAGCTGAGGTCGCGTTAACGGCGTTGTCGCTGGCATCTAAAACATTAATCGTCAAGCTATTACAAGAAACCGTCGTTCCTGTTGCAGGTATCACCACACCGTATTTTGCCGGTGTGCTGTTACCCACCGTTACATTTCGACTAGCGCTTCCCAAGGCTGGATTTACCGGTGAAGAAAGTGTCGCCGCCAAAGATGTCGATCCCGCCGTGGTTTTGCGGTAGTAAAAAACGGCACTGGAGCTGCCATTAGAAATAACCACGTCAGAAATGGAATTGCTACATGCTAAGTCACTGTAAAAAGCGCCATCTGCACCAGCGCCAGATAAACTAAAGGTGGTGTTGGAAGCCACCGCTGAAGCATTTCCAAAAATATCTCGAGCTGTTAAATTAAATAGGGCACACGCTGTGGTGGTAAAATTTGCGACTCCGGTAATAACAATATTATTTGCGCCGACGGCTAAGACGCCAATACTAATCGCCCAGCTGCTGCTTCCGCCGCTATTGCTGGCGGTAATCGTAAATAGTTGTTGTGCCGCGGTTTGCGTCGGCATTCCTGAGATTACACAGGTGGTAGGATCTAAAACAAAACCTGTTAGTAATGCCGGTAAAGATGTACATGACGTTGGATTTCCGCCACCCAAAGTCGGAGTTATTGGCGGCGAAACCGTTTGGCCCGCAAAATAAGTGTAGGTTCCAGAATAAGAAAGTGTCGGAGCAACTTCAACGACGCTAACGATGATCGTTATGTTAACAGTCGCTGAGCCATAGGCATTAGTCGCCGTAACTATGAAGCTTGTTCCGCTATCATTAATAATCGTCGGCGTTCCACTGATGACTCCCGTGGCGGTGTTGAAATTTAAGCCTGTTGCTGCGGTAAGATCTGGGCTGATAGACCAAAATGTCACCGGGTCTCCGCCGGTGACCGTTGGAATATTATTATTTATGACTGTGTTAGGAGTATAGGCCGGTGAAGAGTTCGAGTAAGAAATACTTCCCGGGGCACTGTTGCTTGGTGGTGGATTCTCATCGATAGCATTCGGAGCGAATCCTCCATCTTTTGTACAAGATGAAAACACCAGTGCTAATAAAACAAATATCAACTGTACGTACCGCATACCATAAGTATACCTTTAAATTCATGAAAACTGAAAAAATTCTTTACACTAGACAATGAAATTGTCTCAAATTAGGACCAAGACCGTAATTCAATTTGATGCGAAGCTCTCAGTTGTAGTTAGGCCAAGATCTGTGTAAATAAATGTAATGAGTCTTGCCCTTATATTAATTTTGCCCTTTATAGGGGCTCTGTTTCCTTCTTTGATAATTCGCCAAGGCCGTAATGCCTGCACTGTTGCCACCGCATTCTTTTCCTTGCTGGCTTTTGTTTTACTGCTGACCCATGTACCCGCTGTACTTCGCGGCGAATTTGTAGCGGTCGGCTGGAACTGGATTCCCAGTCTAGGACTGAATTTTAATTTTTATCTGGATGGCTTAGGCCTGTTGTTTTCCGGACTTATTCTAGGCATAGGTTTACTAGTTATAGTCTATGCCCGCTTTTATCTTTCAAAAAATGATTCCATGGGAAAGTTATTCACCTACTTGCTTTTGTTTCAAGGGGCCATGTTAGGAATTGTTCTTTCGGATAATATTCTTATTTTGCTGATTTTCTGGGAGTTAACCAGCTTGTCGTCGTTTTTGCTGATCGGTTTTTGGGGTCATCTGCCAGAGGGGCGCCAGGGTGCACGCATGGCTTTGGCTGTGACCGGCGCCGGTGGTCTTTCCATGATTGCTGGAATGTTAGTTTTAGGAAACATTGTGGGTTCTTACAACTTAAGTCAAATTCTCCAACATAAAGAGTTGATTCAATCGTCTTCACTTTATCTTCCGGCTTTAATTCTTATTTTAGGCGGCTGTTTTACTAAAAGCGCGCAGTTTCCGTTTCACTTTTGGTTGCCTCACGCCATGGCCGCACCCACGCCTGTTTCAGCTTATTTACATTCAGCCACCATGGTAAAAGCCGGCGTATTTTTGATGGCAAAAATGTGGCCGGTGCTTGCCGGAACAGAAGCTTGGTTTTATATAGTCGCCACCACCGGACTGATCACCATGTTGATGGGCGCCGTGATCGCACTTTTTAAAGATGATCTTAAAGCCTTGTTGGCTTACTCCACGGTCAGTCATCTGGGACTGATGACCATGCTTTTTGGTTTTGGCACTCCGATGGCTGCTGTGGCCGGCATTTTTCATATTCTTAATCACGCCACTTTTAAAGCTGCTCTGTTTATGAACGCGGGAATTATTGATCACGAAACTGGAACTCGCGACATCAAACGTCTTGGCGGTTTGTTATTAATTTTACCGATCACCGCCACCATGGCGATCATTTCTGCGGGCTCGATGGCGGGCTTTCCGTTACTGAACGGATTTCTTTCCAAAGAGATGATGCTGGAAGAAGCCAGTAAAGCTTTTTGGTTCGGACAACCGTGGGTGTTCCCCGTGCTGGCCACCCTGGCTGCGGTATTTTCTGTGGCGTACTCGCTTCGTTATATTTTTCATGTTTTTTTTGGTCCACGAAAAGCTGTTGAAAATACTCATCCCCATGACCCGCCCTTCGGCATGTGGCTTCCACCAGCGGTGCTAGTGCTGCTGGTTCCGCTGATCGGTCTATTCCCTGAAACTTTTGCTGGGGCGCTGGTTCGCGCCACCGCTAAGGCTGTCATCGGTGGACCTATTCCCGATTTTCACTTGTCTCTATGGCATGGTTTTACCCCGGCTTTAGCTATGTCAGCCATTGCTCTTGGTCTTGGAGTATTTATCTGCTGGCGCTACCTACGACTTAACAACATGGTCGAAAAAATTCCTGTCGTACAAGCCAAAGCGCTTTTTGACAAAACAGTCAACGCGATGATTTCTGTTTCTCAAAAGCTGATTCATGGTTTTCACAACGGATCTTTACAAAGATACTTTTTTGTTTTGATCGCCAGCACGACTTTGTTGGGCTTTGTGACTTATTTTTCAAACCTTCAAACGCCTGGTCTGCGCCCGACTCTGGCCGCGCCTCCCGTTGCTATAGCCGCCTTTCTGGTGTTGCTGGTCTGTTGCGCGATTATAGTGACTTTACATCGGCAAAGGCTGGTGGCGTTAGTCACTGTAGGTGTGGTTGGGCTGATGGTCTCTGTAGGTTTTGTTTATCTTTCTGCGCCGGATTTGGCACTGACCCAAATTTCAGTGGAAGTAGTAACTGTTATATTAATCTTACTGGCGTTATCTTTACTTCCGAAAACTACGCCCAAAGAAAGTGGTAAAGCCCGGCGACTGCGCGATGCTGTGCTTTCAATTTTTGTCGGCGCAGGCTTAGGCGGATTAACATGGGCTGTGATCACGCGCGATTTTTCCAGCATTTCAGAATATTATCTGGCGCAGTCCAAACCCTTAGGTGGTGGCACCAACGTGGTTAACGTGATCTTAGTCGACTTTCGTGGCTTTGATACTTTCGGAGAGATCACCGTACTAGGTATCGCCGCACTGGCTATTTTTGCCCTGCTGGATGGAGCCCTTCGCGGAGCTACTGGAGCAAAACTGGCCGCTTGGGTTTCTGATCAGGCCCGCTCAGCCGATCGACATCCACTATTAATGGTGGTCGCGACCCGAGTCATGCTTCCACTGATGATCATGGTCGGAGTCTATATTTTTCTGCGGGGACATAATCTTCCCGGCGGTGGTTTTATCGCAGGTCTGGTGATTTCCATTGCACTAATTGTGCAATACATGGCCAGCGGATTTAACTGGGCCGCAAAACGTATGCGCTTTGATTACCATAAAATAATTGGAGCTGGCATTATGATCGCCGCCTTAACCGGAATAGGCGCCATGCTGATGGGATTTTCGTTTTTAAAAAGTGCTTTCGGCTATGTGCCTATTCCTCTTATTGGAAAAACCGAATTAGCCAGCGCTTTGTTTTTTGATGTTGGAGTATTTTTAACTGTGGTGGGCGCAGTGATGTTGGCCTTAGCCAGTCTTTCGCAAATTCAAAGACGCGCCACCCATTTGCCGGATAATCGCGAAGCCAGCGATCTAGAGAAAGGCAGATAATATGGAATTATTAATGTCGGCCACAATTGGTATTTTAACAGCCTCAGGAGTTTATCTTTTGCTTCGCGCGCGAACTTTCCCCGTTATTCTGGGCTTTGCCTTAATTACCTATGCGGTGAATTTCTTTATTTTTGCGATGGGACGACTGGCGGTGAATCAACCACCCATCATTCGTGCGGATGTAAATCAATATGTCGATCCCCTTCCACAAGCTTTAGTTTTAACGGCGATTGTAATCTCTTTTGGAATGACGGCGGTCATCGTTGTAATGGCGCTAAGATCCTATATTGAAACCGACACCGATCATGTGGATTTAAAATGAATTACTGGCTGATCTTTCCTATTTTAATACCTTGCTTAACAGCTGTACTGATCATTTTAGGAATGTACCGCGATCACTTAGTGGCGCGTACTTTTTCTATGATCGGCGTAGTTCTTAATTTTATTGTTAGTGTGTCCCTGTTACAAATGGCTTTGCACGGAGATATTCTGACCTACAACTTAGGGGACTGGCTTCCGCCCTTTGGAATTACCTTCGTGCTGGATCGGCTTTCTGCTTTGATGTTGGTTTTAACTTCGGTGCTGGCGTTTTTTATTTTGCTTTATTCACTTGGCGGACTGGATCGCCAAGGTCGGCATTTTCACTCGTTAATTCAGTTTCAAATCATGGGTCTTAATGGAGCTTTTCTGACCGGTGACTTGTTTAATTTATTTGTGTTTTTTGAAGTTCTTTTAATTGCCTCATATGCCTTGATGGTTCATGGCGGAGGGGCTACGCGCATAAAAGCCGGCGTTCAATATGTGGCTGTAAACTTAGTGGGCTCCGCTTTATTTTTAATTGCTGCGGCTTTAATTTACGGAGTTGCAGGCACGTTGAATATGGCTGATCTGGCGGTCAAGGTCGCTGCACTTCCGGCATCTGAGCAAGCCTTGTTACACACCGGCGCGTTGTTGCTGTTGGTGGTTTTTGCCATCAAAGCTGCATTAGTTCCTTTTCAGTTTTGGCTTCCTGGGACCTATGGAAATACGGCGGCACCGGTGGCCGCACTTTTTGCTATTCTAACCAAGGTGGGTGCGTACTCTATTATCCGAGTCTACACTTTAATTTTTGGTGAATCCACGGCGTGGATCGCTGCACCTTGGCTGCTGCCTGCGGGTTTAGTGACTTTGGTGGTTGGCACCTTGGGAATTTTAGCCGCAAAAAATTTGGGTCAACTGATCAGCTTTGCGGTGATCGGATCCATGGGAACACTGATGATTCCGATTTCGCTTTTCACCACCCATGCCCTAGCGGCTGCGCTTTATTATTTACTGCACTCGACAGTTGCTGCCGCTGCGCTTTTTTTACTGGTGGATCTTATTCGCCAGCGACGAAAAGATCATTCCGATAACCTGACTGCCGGGGCAAGTTTTGCGCAACGGGGTCTGATCGCCAGTTTATTTTTTCTTGGGGCTATTGCCATGACGGGCATGCCGCCTTTATCAGGATTTATTGGTAAATTAATGATTTTAAACAGCAGTCGCGAAGAAAATACATTCTTGATCTGGGGAATTATTTTAAGCATGTCTTTATTATCCATCATCGGTTTTGCTAAAGGCGGAAGTACTTTGTTTTGGAAGACTACGCCGGCCAACGAAAAAGCACAGCCAGTATCGACTTCGGTTATTCCATTTATTTCCGTCACCGGCTTACTGTTGTTCAGTCTTATGCTGGTCCTTTTCGCTGAACCGATTTTGGTTTACGCAACTCATACTGCACAGCAATTACTTTCACCCACTGAATATATTCAATCCGTGTTCAGCTTAAATAAGGAGGCACCATGACCCTGTTTAAACGCTGGCTTCCACATCCGTTACTGGCGATCGCCCTAACGGTGTTTTGGTTATTGCTTAATAGCCGATTTTCTTTAGGTGATCTGGTGCTGGGCGCTTTGTTAGGTCTGATCATTCCAATTTTGACCAGCAATTTTTGGCCCCAGCGTCCCAATGTTCGCTCGTACCGCCACGTGGTTATTTATGTTCTGATGGTTGCTTGGGATATCGTGATGGCCAATATCTTAGTGGCCAAGCTCATTTTGTTTAGACCGGTTAGCCAACTGAAAACCCGATGGGTTTCCTTACCCTTAGAATTAAAATCACCGGAAGCCATCACTCTGCTTGCAGGGACCATCACGCTGACGCCGGGAACGGTCAGCAGTGATATTTCTGCCGATGGTCAAAGTCTGCTGATCCACTGTCTGGATGCAGAGGATGCCGAAGTGGCTGTTCGCCATATGAAGAACCGTTATGAAGCCCGGCTTAAGGAGATTTTCACATGATCGCCTACGCATTAACTTTTGGATTTTTCACTGTTTCAATAGCTTTGCTGATGAATTTGTGGCGGCTGATTAAGGGCCCCAGCACCATGGATCGAATTTTAGCCGTAGACACGATGGTTATCAACACCATCGCCCTGATTATTTTTTACGGGATCAAATATGATTCCACGATTTATTTTGAATGTGCCTTATTGTTTGCGATGTTTGGCTTTGTGGCGACGGTGGCGTACTGCCGTTTCATTTTGCGCGGCAATGTGATTGATTAACTGGAGTGTAAAAAATGGATTTCATCTTTGAATTACTAATTGCTATTCACATTATTATCGGCGGAATTTTTATTTTGGTGGGATCTTTCGGTATGCTGAAATTACCTGACTTGATGTCCCGCCTGCACGCGCCGACGAAGGCCACCACCCTAGGTGTGGGCGGTGCGCTGATGGCATCGATGATTTTTTTCTTTTACCGCAATCAAACCATTTTTGTTCATGAAGTGCTGATCACCTTATTTTTATTTCTAACCGCACCAGTCACCGCGCACTTCATCGCCAAAGCCCACCTGCACCTCAACCGCGATCAAAAGTCGACTTTACCTTCGACCAATCGCCCTAAGGGATGGAGTACTTTTGATGCAGCCGGTGGGGATTAGGTTTTATTTATGCGGCTCAGTTCCCTTGTTTAAAATATTTAGATACTCAAGGTAAACAAAAACTTTGTGGCGCTCTTTCCCTGTAATTTCTTTTACAATCCCTAATTCTTCCATAGTTTTTAAGGCACGCATGATTGAAGGTAGCGCCAATCCGCATGTTTTTTTTATTTTAGTCGTATTTGATATGGGATATCTTTGTAAATACGCATGTAACGTCAAAATAGTTGCCGTAGATCTGCCCGACTTTTCAATTTGTAAACGATCCGCATTAAATAACTTAATAATCGCCTGGGCTGTCTCAGTAGCTTGATGAGCTGTTTCAATAACGCCAGTCAAAAAGAATTTGATCCACGCTTCCCAAGCGCCTGTTTCTCTGACCGATTGAAGATGATCATAGTATTTTTGACGATTCGTTTTTAAATACAAACTAAGATACAACAAAGGCTCTTTTAAGACTCCGCCTTCACACAAAATAAAGGTAATCAAAAGACGACCTAAGCGTCCATTACCGTCCAAAAAAGGATGTATAGTTTCAAATTGCACGTGGGCCAATGCCGCTTTGATTAAAACTGGAAGTTGTATACTTTCATCATTTAAAAATTGCTCCAAATCACCTAACGTTTCCATCAGTAATTCTGGTGGAGGAGGTACAAACATAGCATTACCAGGTCGTGACCCGCCAATCCAATTTTGAGAAGTCCGAAATTCGCCCGGCATTTTATTTCCACCGCGACCATTTTCCATAAGTTTCGCATGTATTTCTCGTATCAGTCTTAAAGATATGGGAAACTTTTTTATTCTTTCTAAACCATAATTCATAGCTGAAACATAACATGAAACTTCCGTGACATCGTTTAAAGGTGCCCCCGGTGCGCCCTGTGTTTCAAATAATAATAAGTCTGACAAAGACGACTGAGTTCCTTCAATTTGGGAAGAAAGTACAGCCTCTTTACGAATGTACATATACAAAAATAAAGAGGCATCCGGCAAAACCATACTCATTCCATCCAGACGAGCGATAGCGGAGATCGCTTTCTCTAACAATGGCAACAAATCATTAATATCTAAAGCCGGATCAGGCGGCAATTTCTGAGGTATGTATGTCATATAAAACTCGTCACCAACCACAGAGCTTTTTAAGCGACGACCAATTCGTTTAGATTTATTCATATTCATCCTAAGTAACAATATATGGGCATTTTGTTACTTATTCAGTTTAACTAACTTGAACGATACTTACAATAAAATAAGTAACGTTTAAAGCTTATTTTGTTACTTATTTTGGATTAAAACTAATAGGACGGCTTTAAACTGCTTTTAATACCTAAGGGTACTGCTCAGTGCCAGTCACCAATCAAACGTCATTATAAATAAACCTTCCAAAATTCGTGATAAATCCAATCTGCAACAGTTGGAATGGCCTGCGCCTTTTTAAATAGATCGATGATTTCAATTTTTAGTTCCATCAAAAGCTGCTTTTAATTTCTTGATGTCAATTTTTTGCATCTTCCACAGTGCCGTCATCACAGCTTCTTTCTTCGCTTTGTTTTTCGAGGTGTTCCACTTATCAAAATCTGCGGGCACGATCTGCCAACGAACGCCGAACTTGTCGACCAGCCATCCGCACTCCACCGGCTTTCCACCACCAGCCTTTAATTTTTTCCAATAATAATCAATCTGTTGTTGAGTTTTGCACGGAACCACGAACGAGACCGAGTCATTAAGCGGCATTTCCATGTAGCCATTTAATAACATCAGCTTTTGTCCCAGGATGGTAAGGTGTGCCGTCAAAACCGAGCCTTCTTTAATACCCATCGGGTTTTTTCCCCAATAAGAAAACTTTCCGACTTTGGTGCCCTTAAAAATAGATTTGTAAAACTTCACCATTTCGGCAGCGCTTTCATTAGACCAGATGCAGGCGTAGACTTTCATTTTTTTCTCCTTTGGAGATTTTTATATTTTTATCGAGTGTAAACAATTTGGTATCATCCATCACCATGCTATGCACTAAAGTTCTTGAAAATAGACAAATTTCATAAACTCAAACATGATCATCATCATGAGTAATTTTAAAAAAGGATTTATAGCGATTCTGCCTATCGCTTCGGGAGTCATTCCCTTCGGAATGGTCATGGGTGTCGTTTTTGCGGAAGCGAATTTGTCCTTTCTGCAAGCTGTACTTATGAATCAGGTGGTTTATGCCGGAGCATCTCAATTGGCTACCGTATCCCTTATGAAATTAAATACGGCGATTCTGATTGTGTTAGCCACAGGTCTTATTATTAATTTACGTTTTATGCTTTATAGTGCGGCGATGTCCCCATATTTAGAAAATGCCAATCGCTGGGTTAAATATTTTTGCGCCTTTACGCTGACCGATCAAAGTTATGCGGCCATGACCGCTAACCAAGATAAATTTAAAACCAATAGCGAAGCCGTTCAATTTTATATGGGAACCGCCGTGGCGATGCTGATCACTTGGCATGCTTCCGTACTGTTTGGATATTTATTCGGAAACATAGCCCCGCCAAAATTAAATTTGGACTACGCCATCCCTTTAAGTTTTGTCGCCTTATTGGTTCCTGCTTTAAAAACCAAAACGCATTACTTTATAGCCTTATTCAGCGCCATCGCTTCCTTAGTTTTTTATAAAGCTCCGTTAAATACGGGTTTGATGATTTCAGCTTTATTATCCATCGCGCTGGCGTGGTTAATCATAAAAAGAAAATCAAGGAAAGCCACATGATAGATCCGAATTACTTTTTATTGATTGTTTTTTTATTAGCCATAGGAACTTTTTTGATTCGCTATTCCTTCGTTGGCTTATCCGATCGAATGAAAATTCCCAATGAAGTTAAAGATCTTTTTACCTATATTCCTGCGGCGATCCTGCCGGGTTTATTTATCCCTGCGACTTTTTATTATCAAGGCCAAGTAGCCGGGCTTTTTCATAAAGAGCGTTTTATTATTATATTATTTTGTTTTGGGCTGACGATTTTTATCCGTAACACCTTAGTGTGTATGGCTGTGGGATTGGGGCTGTTGTATTTAGTGCAAGGGTGAAAAAATCCTCATCAAACAAGGCCGAAGTACCATAAACGAACGAAAATATTTAATTAGCCTTAATGAAAGTGTATGTCAGCGTCGGTGAGTTTGGCATAGCGCCTGCAATCCTGTCTTTGCATCTTTGCAAACACAGGAGTAAAAAATGCGTAAAATTCGATATGGTGTTTTAGGATTAGGTCACATCGCACAGGTCGCCGTGCTTCCTGCTTTTGCAAATGCTAAAAAAAATTCTGAATTGACGGCGCTGATCTCTGGCGATCCGACTAAACTCAAAAAGCTCGGTCGGAAATATAAAGTTAAAAATACCTTCGCGGAAAAAGATTTCTTAAAATGTTTAGACAGCGGCCAGATAGATGCCCTTTACATCGCAACACCGAACACAGATCATTACGCCTATGCTATGGAAGCCATATCCAAAGGTATCCATGTTCTTTGTGAAAAGCCGGTGGTGCCGACAGTCGCTGAATGCCAACGCCTGGCCCATGAAATCGAGAAAAGTGATACACGATTTATGGTAGCCTATCGGCTGCATTTTGATCCTGCAAATTTAAAAGCCCTAAGCTATGCACGCTCTAAAAAACTGGGCGATCTAAAAATATTCAATTCAACGTTTACTATGCAGGTTGAAGATGAATCAAATATTCGTCTCGATCAAGAAAAGGCCGGGGGTCCTCTGCACGACATCGGAATTTACTGTATAAATGCCTGCAGACACTTATTCTCTGATGAGCCCATCGAAGTGTTTGCCCAAGCCGCTTCTACCAAAGGCGATAAAAGATTTAAAGAGGTTCCCGAAATGGTCTCCGTGTTGATGAAATTTCCTAAAGACCGAATTGCCAATTTCGTCTGTAGTTTTGGTGCCGCCAGTACTTCACGCTTTGACCTTATTGGAACCAAAGGTACGCTGACATTAGACCAAGCCTATGAGTACGCCGAAGGCATGGAAATGACCGTTACTATTAACGAGAAAAAGAAGGTTAGCAAATTCAAAAAACATGATCAGTTCGCCCCAGAATTATTGTATTTTTCTGATTGCATCTTAAAGAACAAAAAACCAGAGCCTTCAATCCACGAAGGAATGGCCGACTTGCAAGTCATTGAAGCTGTCGAAAAATCCTTGCGCGAAGAAAAGCCCGTGTTGGTCGCCCAGAATAAAGAAGTAAAAGGTCCATCCTTAGAACAAGAGATTCGACGTCCGGCAATTAATAAACCTAAAACGGTGAATGTTACAGCTCCACATTCTTAGGTTTTTTTGCTTCGTTATGCGGCTCGACGGAAACCTTTTTCGATGGCTTCTTGAACTGTATGCACAAAATATTCATCTCTGTGTAGGTCTATTTTGACTTTGTCATAATGCGGATCAAACGGAAGGTGATAAGTTTTATCGCCGTTTGCAGAGACATTGCACTTTATCATAGGGTATGACCTATTAAATTTCTCAGTTCTTAGCTCAACGCCTAAAACCTTGGCCACTTCTTTAGCGGTGTCACTATATCTTGCTGTGGTGTAAAAGATGGCTTTCACAGGTACGCCATTCTTTTCAGATGTAAGTTTAAAATGTGTCATTGATCCGAAAAGTTCAAATATATGTTTTTCTTTAATAGTTTTGTTTTTTGCCCAGTACTTAGTTTGAATAAGAAGAACTTCGTTAACACATCTTACAATAAGATCCCGTCCAAAATCTGCATAGGAATTAAGTGCTCCATTATAGACGACGTTGTAGCCTTCCTTTTCAAATAAATATCCAATATAGCGTTCGTAAAGCGTCCCAATTTCAAGGGGCGTTAGCTCGCGACACAAATAATTATCAAGTGCCTTCTGAGCATATTTATCCTTTTTTAATCTTCGGACGACAAGATATGCGATAATAGAAATAATGGCTAAAACGATTAAGCCTAAAATAAATTGTGATTGCATGATGAGTTATCGGAATTTTTGAGGCTGTTTACACTGTCTTTAGACTAGTTAACTCAAGTGAAAGACTTAATTTATGCCTTACTGAATAAGGTTCATAAAATTTACATATGCGAAGGTCGGCGAAATTCATAATGACTTGGTACATGCACTTTGTGGTTTTGTTTCAATAGAATACAGTTAAATAAAAAACTTAACTTTATGTTTTAATCATCCGACTTATATTAAGTGCATCACTTAAATTTTAATTAAAGCTCTCTATTGTTGAAAAAGGAATGAAATATGGGAAAAAAGAAAAAATTAGCCAGTCGTAGTTCGGGTAATGCTAATTATCCTCGCTATAGTTTAGAAAGATCTTTAAGAATACCCGAAGCCATTATAAAACAAAATGCTGGTAAAGAATGTACAGATGCAGATTCGGCTACTTACCTAGGAATTAAATGGAGTGGTCCTTATAGTATGGAGTTAAGTTCAGCTATAAAATACGGTTTATTGGAGCGTCCTTTACAAGGTAAAATTAAGCCAACTGAATTAGCTAAAAAAATATTACGACCCCAAAATGCGACTGACCGTCTTATTGGTTTACGACAAGCATTTTTAAATGCACCGCTTTTATCTGAAGTTTATAATCATTATAGAAATGAAAATCTGCCGGATTCCCAATTCTTTGACAACGCTCTTCAAGACACATTTAAAGTTCCTGCTGGGAAAGTTTCAGAATTTAAAGATATTTTTCTCACATCGCTTAAATTTGCGGAGTTGTACGAAGACCAAGATGGTAAAATGAGAATAATTGATGTGTCAGAACAAATTGATCGCCCTACTGACGAAAAGACTGTTGCCTTGTTAAAGCTAGAAAAAACTGTAAAAGTTTCCACGTCAGATACATGTTTTGTTATAATGCCTTTCGCAAAACCGATCGGTGATTACTACGACAAAATATATTCACCTTCTATACAAAAGGCAGGACTCTCGCCAATACGGGCTGATAATGAAATTTTTGGTACAGGTAAAATTATTGAACAAATTTGGGCTGGAATAAATGGTGCAAAAGTTTTAATAGCAGATCTTACAGGACGAAATCCAAATGTTTTTTATGAGCTTGGATTGGCACATGCTTTAGAAAAACCAGTAGTTTTAATATGCGCGAATGAAACTGACGTACCGTTTGATCTTAAGCATATACGTGTTATATATTATGATCATACTGATCCATTTTGGGGACAAAAACTCATCGACAAAGTTGCGGAAAATATTTTATCGGCACTGAAGAATCCTGCTGAAGCTAAATTTAATGCCGCATTGCTATTATCGAAATAAATATAAGTTTTTTTGATGAACCTAGCCCACAATGAGTTAAAATTAATGCGGATTTTATTTAGATAATCTTTATTCAAAATCTGCGTAAGGCAATCTGTAATTCAACTCTTCTTTGAGCGAACGCCAGTCCGGTAACTTGCTTCCAAGTAATTTAAAAAATTCTTCGTTATGATCTGGAATTTTAAAATGTAACAATTCATGAACAATTACATATTCAAGTGAGTGATAAGGCTGTTTAGCTAATTCAGAGTTAAGGATAATTCTATTCTGCTCGGGCAAGCAGGATCCCCACTGAGTTTTCATTTTTCTAATTTCCCACTCAACATGCTCTAAACCGAGATTAGATTTCCACTCTTCAATAAAATTTGCAGCTTCAGACTTCAGCTCGTTACGATACCAATTGTCTAAAACCGCATGCCTTTGATCTCTGGTCGAATCCGACGAAACAAAGAGCTTAATTTGATTTCCTTTGATAGCAACGTTGGGAATTTCATGACTATGAACCACGTCTAGCAAATATCGCTTACCAAAAAAATAGTGGCTCTCCCCAGATAAATATTCCCGCTTGGTTTCGCGTTGTTGATTTTTAAAGGCTTTGATCTGTTTTTTGATCCAGGTGATTCGCGAAATAACTAGAAGCCTAACAGCATCATTAGACATTTGCAGTGGCGTCGCTACGCGGATGTGACCATCAGGTGGATTCACCTCAAGATGTGCATTCTTAATATCTTTGCGGTCTATCTCAATTGAGAGATCACCAACTTTGATTACATCCATGTCAGTACTCTTTTTGTTCTTTAACTAAGTTGAAAATCCGATCAACTTCAGAATCGGGCACATACTTGCGAATAATAGACCGAAGTCCCTTCTCTTTTATCCTGTCCCCACGCCAGTCATCCTTCTTGTTTGTTCGAATGTCGGAATCTAAATCTGATGCTAGTTTTTCATCTGCACCAAGGTTATCGAACAAGGATCGCTTTGCAGGTGTGTTCATAGTCACTGGGTACTTTGAGCTTGTTTCTGGCTTTTGGATCTTTTTAGTCAGCTCTACAACTTTTCGTAAATATTCTTCGTACTTGATTGCACCTTTGCGGCGCTTTTCTATCAGCTCTTCAAACAGAACAGACATGTCCTCGTAATATTTGGGATTGATTGGAGTTTGTTCGACTAAAACCTTACGGACGTTGTTTTCAATTGTTTCAGCGGTGGCCTTTTCGCTTTTCTTAATTCCCTTTGGCAACGCTTCAATCGCCTTATCACCACGCTCAACAATAAGTTCCACCAATGACATATCATCAAAGGCTGAGATCTTTTCACTGTCTTCAGCTTCAATGTAGGAATCAATCAAGTGGCGCATAGCTGGCTCGTAAGCTTTAAGGTCAATATAGTCACCGCTGCCAAGTTTTACTTCCTCACGAACCTTCTCGTAATACTCCACCTCGGACTTTATGTCCTTAGCCTCTTTATCTGTATATCCTGCTTCAACCATTTCGCTGGCCAAGGAAGCATAATTTCTCAGATATGAGGCAGCCATTTTATAAAGGGCTAAGCGATTGCGATCTTTGTTGCGGATATCATCTTCTGTATCGTCATCTTGTGGGCAAAAATAGTATAGATACTCTTCGGTGCCCTTTGGTTCTCTGACGGGCTCACAGAGCATTTTTATTTGTTCTCGAACTTCATCTAACTTTTCTTTGGCTTTTTCTAGACGATTATTTAAAAGCCCCTCAACTTCGGATTCATCAAAACCTTCAAATGCTTCGGTCGTGTAGCTATCAACAGCTTTTTCAATGCTCTTGAACAAATCTTTATAGTCTATGATGTAACCATACTCTTTGTCTTCACCATCGAGCCGATTGACTCGGCAGATGGCTTGAAAAAGTGCGTGGTCCTGCATTTGCTTGTCGATATAAAGGTAAGTCGCCGTCGGAGCATCAAAGCCAGTCAGCAGCTTATCCACCACGATCAAAAGCTTCATCTGGCCAGGTTCTTTTTCAAATTTCTTCTTTACCTGTTCTTCAAAAAGCTCAGCTTTATTAATTGCTTTATCTTCAGGTTCATTGAACCAGCTGGACAGCATCTTTTTATAAGCATCGTATTGAAGTAGTTTTTCAGTTTTACCTTCACCAGTAGTCTCGCCTTTGATTTCAGAAATATTTGGGGAGTAAGAGGTGATGATTGCACACTTGGTAAAGCCCTTATCAATAAACATCTGATACACACGGCAAGCAGAGTAGATGCTGTCGGTTACAAACATCGCATTGCCACGACCGCTTTTAAGGCGATCCTTGATTTCCATATCAAGCAGGATATCGGCAACTATCTTCTCTAGACGTTCTCTTGCGCTAAAAACTTTGCGTAATGTGCCCCATCTCTGTTTGAGCTGTGCAATAGCCATATCATTAAGACCTTTGGTTTTTGCCGCAAACCACTGGTCAATCTTATCGGCTGAAGTGATGTCTTGATCGATGTCACGAGCTTCATACTGCAGATCTAAAACAACACCATCTTTGACCGCTTCATCAAATTTGTAGGTGTGGATATATGTTCCGAATATTTCAATACTCTTAGCTTTATCTTTTTTAAGTAATGGCGTTCCTGTAAATCCAATAAAGTGCGCATTCGGTAGTAACTCTTTCATTGCATCATGCAAAACGCCGCTTTGTGTTCTATGGCATTCATCCACAAACACGTACATATTACCTTTTGCATTAAAGTCTTTGGGCAAATGGCTTCGTATGTCTTCAATGTAACCTGCGACATCGTTTTCATCCTGCTGGTGGCCAAACTTATGAACCAATGAACAAAGCAAAGCTGGCTGAGAGGCATTTAAATTATCAATTAAATCTTTAGCACTTGAGCAGCGATAGATTTCTTCACCAGCACCCAGAAAATCACCTTCGATTTGCTCATCAAGCTCTTTTCGGTCTGTAATAACCAAGACTCTGGAGTCAGTGATGTTTTCCCTAACCCAGCGAGACAGCAAAACCATGGTGATAGATTTACCACTGCCTTGAGTATGCCAAATAATTCCACCTTCTTTTTTCTTTAAACGTTCTTGCGCTGCCTTGACACCAAAGTACTGATTGTGGCGGGGGACTTTCTTAACGCCCGCATCAAAGATGATGAAGTCATGGATGATTTCTAAAAACCTCTTTTTGTCAAAAAGCTGAAGGATCGACTTATCGAATGGATTCTTGATATCACTGGGTTCTTTCCAGCCAAGATAATAAGTTTCTGTGGTTTCGATAGTTCCATACCGAAGACCTTGCGTATCGTTCCCTGCAACGACAAGCTGAATGGTATTAAAAAATCGCTGAATAAAATGTTTCTGCTGATTATCTAAATTTTGCCGAATGCCTTCGCCAATTGAAACAGTTGAACGCTTAAGTTCAATGACTGCCAAAGCAATCCCATTTACATAAACAACCACGTCAGGGCGCTTTTCATGCTTACCCTTAACTGTGACCTCTTCAGCGATAGCAAAGTGATTGGCTAGTGGATTTTTCCAGTCAATTAAATCAACCGTGACAGTATTATCGCTAGCACCTGGCTTAACCTTCACTCCGCCACGAAGAAGGCTGTAGATCGCCTTATTGGAATCGTAAAGGCTCTTGGTCGTATCGTCGTTGACCTTTTCTAGCGCAAACAATGCTTTTGAAATTAGGTCGTCGTTGTACTTTCCATTTAGATGCTTTTCTAAATACTCTCGTTCGATATTTCTATTGTCTGCGTTTTCTTCCCAGTTTCCAAGGTAGTCATATTGAAGCTTTGTCTTAAATAGCCCGACGATTCGATCTTGGGTTTTTCTTTCGATTTGTCCAACCGTGGACGACTTTGTTATCATACTAAACGAATCCTTCCAGTTAGTAGCTCTTGCATCATGCCTTGCTTGAGGAGTTTGAGTTTTTCGAGTTTGGTTCTGAGACTTGATAATTCTACATTCATGTCTGACAGAATCTTAGCAATTGCATTTTGCTCTGCGAGGGCCGGACATCCAATTGTGATGCCTCGTAATTCAGTCAAGCCAATGCGTTTCCGTGTAGAGCCAGTTCCAGCATTATTCGCCTTTGTCCTAAACTCCGGGGCGTTTATTTGACTGTAAATATAATATGTATTATGGATTTTTGTATTAACAGCTAAACGGATACCATCTGAACACATTAGGAAGCGATCATGGCTATCGGGTATCAGACATGCCCTCGCGACAGGATCTCCCATCTTGGATAAAATAATCTCACCAGGAAAAATATTGCAACTTTTTAATTCATCAGCCTTCTTTGTGGAGGTATAGATCTCATATTCTCCACGAAACTCGCCATCACCAATATTTTGCAATTGAATGATTCTAACACCCGACGTCGTGTAATCAGCTGACTTTAAATTCGAGCCAAAGGGGCCACCAGTAAAACTCCACTCTTTCCTAGGATCAGCGATTAAACCTAATGGTAGTACATCCCATTTCCCACTAAACCCAGAGAGGCGAGTTTTGCCAGTGAGAAGCTGCTGCATTGTCGCCTGTTTAATATCTCGCTTTTTGGCGATGAGCTTTTCATTATGCTCAATGTTTTTTGAAATCAACTGTAGGGGCTCACAGATTTTACTTTGATCACTTAAAGACGGAACAGGAATTTTAAGATTAAAAAACTCGCTACTTCGCATGTGTTTTTGGGTGCTACCAACGGCAACAAGTCTCATCAACTTTCTATACTCAAAAGTCGCTGATATTAGACATAAAAACTCAGGTAGAATCAATTTGGATTTTACTTTGAATCCATAGGTTCCTTGAGCGAGAACTAACTTATTCTTGTCAGGAATTTGATTTATTAGGCCGAGTTGCGGGGTATCAGGAACTAGATCTCGTAGCGAAACAACAAGGTAGTCAGGGGTAACGACCGCCTGTGGGTTTTTCAGCTTGACAATTGACTTTACAAACCTACTTTGTCGGCCTGTTAAATTTAGAAGACCGTCATATGTCACATCGCCTTTATGTACGACTGTATTTTCCTCAGCTTCGGTAAAATCAGATGGGGCGATTGCGATGCCGCCTCGTAGGCTTTCTACACAATCAGATATTTTTTTGTATTTCCATTCGGCCAGGCGTTTTTTAATCACTCCGACCCTCTCTTAATTTCTGATAGATTTTTTTCCATGATCTCGGAGGTAATTTACAGATGCAATTCGAGTTAACAAACGCGCAGATTTTATCCAAAGAGTTTGAGCTACATATATCGGGATTTGAATGGTGACATCCATAAGTCTGCAGTTCAGTATCTAATTCGTTAAGTTTTTCATTTTGTGCCACTATAAGTTTTTTCATATTATAGTTTTTCCAATGATTGAATAAATTTTCGGCTCTAAAGTTTTTATCATTTCAGATATTTCATTTAACGAAATTTCATACCTTTCCGTTAACAGCTTAATTCGGTTGCCCAAAGTTTGCGACACACGATCAAGCTCTGACTGAATTGATGTTTCAATTGCTGCTAACCACTTACAGTTAATAACCAGATCTTTAATCTCTGGCTCTTTAATCTTGGAATATTGAGCTGCAACCTTCTCATCAAGGTCTTTCTGGGCATCTTTGATCTTCTTATTTGCTGTTGTCTCTTTTTCGCTGAGCTCTAAGTACTGCTCTAATAGCTTCTTTTCTTCAGCGGCATCTTTGTCTGCTCTTATTTCTGCAAGGCGAGCTTTAACAGTTACTTTTGTGATTTTTCCTTTATCGTTTTTAGCTTCATTTAGAAGCCCATCTTCTGCACCATGCTCTTCAGCAAGCTCTTCCATTTGTCGCGTGAAGGTGTCGCAATCGACTTGCAGGTCTTCTAAAGCTTTTGATTCTTTCTCAAAAAATCTTTTAATGATCAGGTTGGCAGGGATTAGCTCAGTGTTTGACTTTTTATCTATGACACCAACCCAGCCGTCATGGGAAATTAGATAGAGGTCGTCTTGCATTGTTAACGCCCAATAGTCCATTAGATGCTGATAAATATCGTAAGCATCTATCAAAGGTGCTTTTGAAAAAGACGTTAGGATACTCTCAGCAAGAATACTGATAACTTCTTTTGGCTTACTTCCAGCTTTAAATTTATTAAGCAGTTCAAGATTTGAATCCCGCCATTTATTGAATGTTTTTTGAACGGTTTGATTATAGCTTTTAAATTCTGGGTGATCAAAAATTGTTCGCTTAACTTCGCTGGTTTTAACGAGTTGATCTGAATAGCCTTTTCTAGATGATTTTTTGAATAAGCTACTTCGCAGATTGGGCATGGCCTTCCAGTAAGCATCTAAAGCCTCGATATCATAATCTGGCATGCCTCCATTCAGATGCGCTGATATGTCCTGAAGATCTTCTGGCTCACTTGAATCAATGTAACGTGGAATGTTTAGATTGAAATCATTTTTTGGATCACTGATTTCAGAAATAGGTATCAAGCGAGCATACTTATCAAGCTCAGTTTGATTGTTAAAAATATCTACGATCTTGTGAATGTCTTGTGCTCTGAGACGATTTTTATTGCCGTCTTTGATAAATCCTTTGCTGGCATCAATCATAAAGATGCCCTTACGGTTGCTTGCGCCTTCTTTGTCTACGATGATGATACAGGCTGGAATGCCTGTTCCATAAAACAGATTCGCTGGTAAGCCAATGATGCCTTTGATGAAGCCTTGGGTAATTAGATTCTTTCTAATTACAGCCTCAGCTCCACCCCTGAAGAGAACCCCATGCGGCAAAATGATTGCGCCCTTACCTGTTGGCTTTAGTGAGGCGACGATATGAAGTAAGAATGCGTAGTCACCATTTTTTTCTGGCGGAATGCCGTACTCGAAGCGTTTGTATTCGTCTTCTGCGGGATTAAATCCACTCGTCCATGACTTTGTAGAAAACGGCGGATTAGCCACAATGAAATCAAACGATTTCAATTTACCCGTCTTTGCATCTTTAAAAAGTGGATTTGCCAAAGTATTGCCCTGTAAGATCGAAGCGTCGGGGCATCCATGCAGAATCATATTCATTTTGGATAAAGCTCGAGTGGCATTATCCATTTCTTGACCAAATATCGTTAGGTCCTTCGGTGCTTCATCGTGGGCCTTCAACAGCAATGATCCTGACCCACAGGTCGGATCATAGATTGATTGATCTGCCCTTTTAGCTTCAGATAAGCCAATCACTTTAGCCATAATCCTAGAAACTTCAGAAGGAGTATAGAATTGTCCTTTACTCTTTCCCGATTCAGTAGCGAAGTGGCGCATTAGATATTCGTAAGCATCGCCGAGCAGATCGTCGTCTTCTGCTTTGTTGCTGGTAAGATTCAGATCTTGAAAAATTCCGACTAGCTTGGTGAGACGGTCTACCATCTCGTTACCATTACCCAGCTTATCTGGGTTATTGAAGTCGGCGACATCAATTACACCAACAAGATCGTTGGATTGAGCTAGTTTCTTAATTACGACGTTAATTTTGTCGCCGATATCCTTCTTATTTTTAAGCTCGATAAGATCATTAAAGCTACCGCCTTTGGGAACTTCGATGGGTGCATCTTTCTTGCCTGCATACTTGTCTGAAACGTACTTAATGAAAAGAAGTACAAGCACATAGTCCTTGTATTGGCTGGCATCCATGCCGCCACGAAGTTCATCACAGCTTGCCCAGAGTTTTGAATATAGTTCTGATTTTTTGATTGCCATAAGCTAATCCTTAATCTTAATTTGAAAATTTTTATCTTTAATTGCTTGATCTAAAATAGCTGCGACGAGCTTTTGTTTAGATAATTCATTTTTTTCAGCAAGATCTGAAATTTGAATCATCAGTGCTTTTGGTAACCTAAACGTAACTGCAACTGCCGGATTATTATCTTTCTCTTTAATTATTTTCATAATTTTATTGTGAAATATATTGCAAATAATGCAATCATTTTTAGTTGCTAAAATATATTGCGTCTTAATATTAATTTATTGTTACAATGGGACATATCTTCTATTTTTCGCACTTCAAATGAATCTTTTATTACTTTTTCATCAAATAACTCTAAAAAATCTTCATTGTAATAGGATGCCTCCGTACTTTTCTCAATGTGAACTACTGCTTGCATTAGCTTCGCCTTCTTATACCAACTAATCATTCCACTGTGCCAGCAGCCCCAAACCTCTTTTTCTACAAATCCTTTTTTGTGCCAGTAATATTCTTCTGCGCATAAATTTAAATAATCAAAAATATTTTTCGTATATTCAATATTTTTTGTGTCTTCGATATATTCTATCCAATCTTTTAAATCCGATTTACCGCCACTATAGAACTCTAGATGTGCATTAACTGAAATCTTCGACAAATCTACTAGGTTATCATTTAACAAATTATATTTTTCATTATATCGATGAAAAATCTCTCTTTTGAATGTTTGATCCTCAATCTTAGTCTTTTGCCTTTCGTAGCATATTGCTATCAAGCCCGCTATAATACCTACAAAAAGCGTTTGATATGTTTCAAAGAAAAATCCTATAAAACATACGAAAAATATTAAAAACAATTGAAATTTTTCTATAAAATTTAAAATTTGATTTATCATTATCAAAAATTACATAAATTTTCATTTGCGAACAAGTTAAAGCAAACTAAAATTAATAAACCAGACCAAAAATATATTTTTTTACTTAACTATTGTGCAGAAATTAATGAAAGTATTTCGCGATTTTTGTTTTCACACTTTAGTCTATCGCCCGGGCCTGTGTGATTCAAACATTGCGCCGATAACTCTAGGATCTATATTAGGTTTAAAGTTCTTATCTGGATTAGATGCGCTAAAAACCAGACAGTTAATGTAATGCTCAGCAAGTTTTTTTGATTCACTTGTTATACTAGGTGCATACCAAGAAATAGAGGCTTGAAATGCTGAGATAAAGCAAAGGAAGTTGATAGTTGAAATTGCTTTATAGAAATTAATTGGTGCTCCGTAATCGTCATCTGAATAAGCTCCATGCAAAATTCCATGACGATTTGTCTTATCAGTATGTCTATACTTTGAAGAATTTATATATAAGTGGTCTTTTGCATATTCTTTAAATGAATTCATCATCGAATCAATTTCATCTACTGCGCCAATATTATGCTTGCTAGAAAATTCCTTACAAGCATCCGCCAATTCAGAAAAGACTTCTTTAGGAGACTTGTCTGTTCCGTTCTGCCGCACATTAGAAATTCCTCTGCTTTTAGCAAGAGATCTGCCGACTCCCTCTATAGCTGGCATTAAGCCCACGACAGCAACATGATCTAAACATGAAAAGTGTGCCAAGACTGCTTCTGAAATGATTTTCGTGTAATCTTTAATATAAGGAGTAATGCTATAGCGATGGAGAACCATAGCGGCTAAGTTTTCTGGTGAATAAATCAGTGATAGCATTGATTCTAATTCTACCTGCGTATAAGAACCATTTGCATTTTTAATTTTTTGGATCATTTCGCTCAAAAATCCCAAACTTACATAAGGAGGTATAAACCAACCAACGCTATTTAGGTCCTCTTTATAATGATCTAAGCTCCCCATATCCACTCTCTATTTTTATATCGAATCTTGCCAAAATCAGATTCTAACCTTTAGAGTACTGCCAAATCTAGTTTTTCTTTGTTACAAAACAATGGCGGTGATGAAGAGAATACTCACCCTTTCACTTTTCGTAAATGCTCAGGTTTCATTCATGAGTAAGAAGCCCTGTTCAAACAATACAATTCCGAATCGGAGTAGCGATTTTATCAAGACGTCTTCTCGGATACTCCTCTGGATCTGAATGGCTGAAGCCCACTTCCTCCCCAACCCCACGCCTACTTATTCCTTAATTGAATTCACAATTTCCATCAATTGATCCACACGACCAGGAAATACTTTGTCCGGAGCGATGGCTAAGAATGGAGTTCCGTTGATTTTCATTTTCGTCGCTAAATCACGCACGTGGGTGATTTCGGCAGAGACTACTTCGCCGTTTAAATCTTTTTCCCACTTGCTGACGTCAAGACCAACTTTTTTAGCAACCCCCTTAAGAGAGTCCGGTGTCTTTTCGCGAAGCTTATAAGTCTCTTCGTAGAAATCCTTAAATTTGTTTTGCAGGTGTGCGGCCATTGCTCCTCGTGCGGCTAGCTCTGAAGACGGGCCAAGTACGGGCAAGCTTTTATAAACCACTTCGACATTTTTATTCGCTTCCAGAACGGCTTTTATGGTTTCACTCTGGCGTGCGCAGTGTCCACAATTGAAATCGAAGAAGTAAGCGATTTTAATACTTCCGCCACCGACCTTCGGGCTTCCTGCATTGTTAAACAAGCCATCAGAGTTTTCTTTAACATGTTCAGGCTTTGGCTGATTAGCTTCTTGCTGAGCTCGCTGATAATTCGTCAAGGCTGCAATAATTTTTTCTGGATTTTTTTCCACCCAAGCTTCAATTTGCTTGTCGCTGGTGGTGTTGTTACAACTTACGAGTAAAAATGAAAGAGTGGCGAATAACAGAATATTTTTTAATTTCACGATGTAGTCCTTTGCTATATATTTTTGTAGTTTTGATCATAGCTGCATCCCGCGCATTGGCAAATCGCATCGCGCTAATGTATTTAGGTCAATTCCTTCCGGCGATCCTCTTTAAGCAGGTCCTCAAGCTCTTTGTTGGCCTGAGTGGTGAATGAGATCATTTTGGTTTCGTCGCCCCTCAGGTCGAACTGCTTTTTTAAGACCTCGTCATCGTGGGTGCGGAATCTTTTAAGCTGGTTTTGAACTTGAAGCTCCGAAGCCCCCCGATGAAGCATCAACTCTTTGGCCACTTCCAAGCTGGTTAAAAAAGTTTCTCTGTGTATGTGGGTCACGCCCAACTCCATCAGATCGATGGCATGTTGACGATTTCGAGCGCGAGCAAATATTTTTAAATGAGGAAATTTTTCAACCACCACTCGTGCAGCCTGCACAGACTTTTCAGGGTCATCAATGGCCAGCACGAAATATTTAGCGGCCTTCGCCCCTGCTCTTTCAAGTACTTCAAACCGAGACGCGTCCCCGTAAAAAATTTTCGATCCAAACTTTCGGGCCACATCGACTTGAGCGGCACTGTGCTCTAAGATGGTGAAGCTGACCTCTTGAGCTTTTAAAAACCGTGTGACAATCTGACCGAAGCGTCCGTAGCCAGCCACGATGATCTCGGTGTCGCCGTCGTCAATTTCGTCAAAGGGGCGTTCGGAAATTTCACTAAAGCTTCTAAAGTAATTTTGATTCAGACTAAACAAAAATGGAGTCAAAGCCATACTTAAAATCACTGAAGCATTTAAGATGGACTGCACTTCAGCACTTAAAAGTCCCTGAGCAAAGGCCGTACTAAAAAGAACAAAGGCAAATTCGCCCCCTTGAGGAAGGGTGAAAGCCATGTTTCGAGCGGATTCTGAAGGAAGCTTAAACAGCTTTCCGATCACAAATAAAAGAATCATTTTCACAGTCATAAAACCAAGCCCAAGACCCAAAATCAAAAAAGGTTTACTTTTTAAAATCTCTAAGTCCAAAGACATTCCAACCGCAATAAAAAAAAGTCCTAAAAGCAAACCTTTAAAAGGCAATAAGTTGGTTTCAAGCTCATGACGGTACTCGGAGTCCGCAAGAAGCACCCCGGCCAGAAATGCTCCAAGTCCCATAGAAAGACCCACAGACTGCAAAAGCAAACCCGTGCCCACCACAATTAACAAAGACATGGCTGTAAAGACTTCCTGAATTTCTGTTTCGGCCACCCACCTAAAAAGTCTTCGCACTAGAAAGCGGCCGACAAAGACCACGCCTAAAACTGCGGCCAATGCATAAAGCATTTTTGTCCAGGTCACTGAAGTGCCGGAAGCCCCGCTGGAAAAAAAGGCCAAAGAGGCCAGCAAAGGAACCACAGCAATATCTTGAAACATCAAAATGGCAAAAGAACTTTGTCCGTGAGTGGTCTTTAGCTGCCTTTTTTCTTCAAGAATTTGCATGGCAAAGGCTGTTGAAGAAAGAGCCAAACCAAATCCTGCAATGTAGGCCACGGCCGGAGACAGTCCAAAGAAAAGACCCACTCCTGCAAATACTAACCCAGTCAAAGTCACTTGAAGAAGGCCCATTCCAAAGATAGCTCCCCTCATCTTCCAAAGTCTTGACGGGGCAAGCTCTAAACCGATAAGGAAAAGTAAAAACACCACTCCCAGTTCAGAAAAGTGAAGGATCACTTCGGGATCTTTGATCCAACCTATAACCCCTGGGCCAATAAGAAGGCCCGCCGTAAGGTAAGCCAAAATAGCTCCAAGCTTGAGCCATTTAAAAAGCGGGACCAAAACAACAGAGACCGATGTGAAAATAAGTAGATCAACTAATAGTGATTCCATAAGGCTTAATCCTACAATCAAGCTTCTGTTAAAACCAAGAAAGAATGATTGATGGGATCGAGTGTTGAACGGGAGTTAGGCGCGAGTCCATAAAAATAAAAAAGCCAATCACTTGGATTAGCTTTTTTAATTTAAACACACGAAACGTCCACACGTGGTCACTGCCCCTTGAGCTTAAAGCAATTGATACTTATTTTTGCACAGCATACCGACTTTGTACAAACCCATTAGCGTAAGCATGAGTTTTAATATGCGTGAGTGAAATATCGGCCATAACTTTACTAAATAAAGGAAGGCCCTCACCCAAGAGAACTGGGATACTTGTTACCGTAATCTCATCGACAAGGTTATCTGCTAAAAAACTCTGAATTGTACGACCGCCATCTAGATAAATGTGCTGTGAACCTTCAGCTGTAAGATTTTCGAGAATCATTTTTGGAGCAAAAGAAAATACTGAAACTGTTTTTGCTAAGCGTGGCGGTACTTGTTTTAGCTGAGTACTCAAAACAATGACTCGCTTATCTCCATAAGGCCAAGTTTCAAAAGAAAGTACGGTCTCAAAAGTCTTTCGACCAATAACAAGTGTATCGACTGATTCAAAAAAGGATTGGTATCCGCAATCCTCGCCGGTTGGCAAAGTAGTATTGGCCTTTTCGAGCCAATCTATTCTTCCATCTTTGCGAGCAATAAAACCATCAAGACTTGTTGCAATGAACACAGATACTTTAGGCAAATTTGACATCGTCCGCACCCCATAAAAAAGCCCGAAGTCTGCGTTGTCTCAGCCCTTCGGGTTCAACGTTTTCGTCCCCAATTTTCACTTTTGAATTTGCCGCTTCAGAACTGCGGCTCAGATCAACTTATTAAAATCCGTAACCCATTCCCAAATTCGGAGTGGCGAGAACTCCGGGGGACGACCCGGGTTCTCAAACTCTGAAATTGGTGGAGGTGGCGGGAATTGAACCCGCGTCCGCAAGAGTTCCACAAAAGAGGCCCTACATACTTAGTTCGTATTTTAGTTTGCCGCGAAGACTTCTACGAACAAAATTCTTCGCGACACTCCCCCAGTAACTCTTAGGCTCTGCTGCTGGAGAAAACCCGCAGAGCCGATCCGGCATTAATGACGGAACTTGAATCAACACCGGCGACTCACCCAAGTTCCGTAGCGGCCTAAGCTGCTAGTGCGTAGTTATCGTTTGAAACTACAAATGTGCACGTTTTGAATGGGTCCTCATGCGCCCATGTATGCTCCTCTTGCTTCACGACCCACGTCGAAGCCAGTACACCCCCACTTTTCTTATCTAGTGTACAACTTGGTAGTGTAGCTGATTTTTAAAAAATTGTATACTACTTAGGAATATCCGCGTGGGCGTCGTCTTCATCGTGAATTAAGTGGATGTAAAACGGGGCGCAAATGATCAAAGCGTCAGATCGGTGCGGGAACTCGGTCTTAAGCGCCTTCACCGCCTGCTGAAATGAGATCGCCATGGTGTCCGTCAGCAAATCACCGATGGCGTAATCTTGCGTGATCTCGATAAGCTGCTCCGGCGTGAACTTTTCCAGAAAACCCACGTAATCATCCCAGTCGTGAACCGATAAATCTTTTAGGCCAAAATGGCCGAACTCAAACGGTGCCGTGCCCTTTAATCCCCAAGCCCCGCCCGTCATCATCTGATCGGCAATCTCTTTATTGTTTAAAGCTATTGGTAACCACTTCTGCAAGAAAGGTTTGACCTGACGGCCTACCTCCAGCGCCGTGGACAGACTTTCTATGGTGGAAGTGGCTTGCAGTACCAGCAGATCAAAAAAAATCGCGCACTCTTCCGCTGTCAGTGTGTTTGTGGGGCTTGTTGGGGTTGCTGCGTTTATTTTATTTTTGGCGAACTGGTGCGCTTCAGGAAAAGTTTCGGGCTTGAAATGTCTTTGATGAAATTCGCCGGGCTGCGAAAAGCTGGGATTTTCGAAAAGTTTTCTTAAATTTTCTAATGATGTCGCATGCAATGAATAACCGGTAAAGTAATATCCCATAGACTTTTAATTGTGGCAAAAGCCCACAAAAAATGTAACCAAAATTTAAGCAATTTTTAGAAAGTGATGTGTTTTTACCACTAGTGTTAAAAGCCAAAAAATGTAAGATTTTGACAGAAATTTTCTTGGTCAATAAAAAAATTTAACCTGGTGCCATATTCCTCGTCAGTTTTTTTTGGTTAATTTTAGAGCTGATCAGAACTAGACCTTTTAAGGACATTTGTCATTTTCAGAGTGAGTTATCAACCAAACCCACAGAGTTTTCCACAATTAACACAGTTATCCAGTGTCTCTATGACACTGAAATCTGAAATAATTTTTTTCAAACTTACAAAATAATTTACCTATTTTTTAAGCGTTAAAATTTGGTGTAGATTTTTTGGGCTGTTTTTGTGAGGCATTACTGACCGGAAAAAGCTGAAGGTTAAGTTGATAAACTCGCTCTCCTTTTTCGTTCATGCGCGCGATGGAATTTTCCTTATGTAAGGCTTTTCGCAGCTGACGAAGCTTGAATTTTATATCACTAAATTCTTTTTCGGTTAACGACAAGGTCAGTGATCCGAACTCGCGCTGATCGGGCTCATCTTGATAAAGCGACTCTAAACCTAAATACATCAACTGCATTTGCAATTTACGAATCAACGCCGGAGGAATCTCATCCACCACTTCTTTGCTTTGCCCTTTAGTAATCATTCCCGTCGCTGGATCGCGAATCAGCTCTCCGCTGTCCAACAAATGATTCAACGATGTCGTGATTTCTGACTCCGAAGCTTTACCGCGCAAGGCGTGCTTCAGCTGCGTGGGTTCAAAGGATACGCCCTCTTGGTCGGCTAAGGCATAAATGATCCAACCAATCCAGTTCGGCACCTTATCAAAAACTTTACGATCCAACTGTCCGTCTTTTAGTTTTTGATCTACGCGATATTCAGATAATTTTTTTAAGGCGTAGTTTCGATCCGCCGGATCTTCCGACTGATTAAATAAAACTAATAATTTAAACTCTTCCGCCTGAGATTTATTTAACGAGCACGCCTTAGCGAACTTAGAAATCATATCTTCCGATAAATTTCGTTTGCCTTCGATAATCATTTTTAAATAATTCGGCGACTTGATATCCGCCGCCGCCGAGAAAATAGTGTAATTATACGGACGCAGTAAATGCTTGGTAGAGGCCTGTTTAAAGCGATAAAAATCCGCTAAAAAAAGGCGATAATCCATGTAATCCGATATTAACGGAGTATTTATTGAAGCATCCGAAGTGCCTGAATTTCTTAAATTTTGATGTAACTGTTCTGTTGAATTTTCCATTTAACCACCCCGTAAAATCATCTCAGCGCTTTGGCCCTTTGACAACGACTTCATCGCTGTTAATTTGCCTATTGTTTGCACTCTGTACTTTTCGATCTTGTTCTTGGGGGTTAAAGCAAATTATAGGCCCATAAAATCAGAGTCAGACTGGCGCTGACTCTGGGTAAATGCTTTATTTAACATCTTATTTTGTGAACAAAATTAGCTTTTCATAGAAATTATCAAGATAAAGCCTAACGTTGGACTGAAACACAGGGTCTGCCTGAAGTTGCTCAAGCATAGAATAAAGATCATCTTTTTTCGCCATAAAAAAATTAATAACGTTTCTTCTGTTTTCCGCTGTTCCGATAAGGCTTAAGCGATCTGAAGTTTTTCTAGCAATATATGGGTCGTAATGTAGAAAAAACGATTTATGCTGTTTATTTGCCTGATCGTGATCCGCTAATAACTGTGCTAAATTGAAGTCATTTGAATACACAATCCATTTTTTATCAGTAATCGCCATAGCCTTAACATTCCAAAAACCCAAGGTTCCATATCCATCAACTATAAGGGGGTCATTTTCAATAAGTTTAATATAAAAATCTGCATTTAATATTAACAAGTGAAGCAAATGAAGCTTGATCACATCTTCGGCGTTTATTTCTGATTGAACACTCAAATTGTCAAATAAAGCTCGCGGAGGATTGTCATCTACGGCCTGCTTTGCTTTTGTTATAAGATTTTTTTTAGAAACATCAGTTTTGCCTATTATACTGTACAAGCCATTTAATCTTTTTATCATCGTCCCCGTATTTTCAATGAAAAAAGCCGGCCTGTTTACATTGACTGTAGGGTTATTCAAGTCTGTGATATCTATATAATTTATAATTGCATTTCTGGTTAATGGGCTGGGTAAGCCCAGTTCGCTTTGTAAGTCGAAAATAAATTTTTCGCGATGAGGCGAAGACATCGTACGCGTATCCGCTATCACATTGTCTAGATCGTCTTTGTTATCTATACAATGGGTCGCAATATCATAAACCGGACGATTGAAAACTCGCTTTTTAGTGGTTTGCTCTTTCTTAAATCGAATTTTTAATTTAGGAAATTGACACATGGACAAGCTAGAATTTCCTCGCATTGCTATTTGAATATCATAAGTTTCTATTTGCGAAGTCGTTTCATTTTTTACTTCTAAAGTGCCATTCACATTTGCGGTCAATGACATCGAATAATTTTTCTTTTCAAATAAGGACTTTAGCGGCGCCGTGATTTTAACTTTAATTGGAGTCGTTGCCTCAAATACGTTTCGAGCATAACTCGTAGACGTCAGCGCAAAAATAAATATAAAAATAAACTTTTGTAACATATACTACCCTTAATGAATGCCGCTCTGCTTACAGTTTGGTTGCCTGGCACCTAAAAGTTGGGGACGGTGGCTTCGAAGGCTCTGACTTGGTCGGCGGTCATCGCGCCGGCTTTTTTAGCTGGTGATAACACCATCCAGATGGAACCATCGTTAAAAGATAATCTTATTTTTAAAGCGCCTTGCCCGTTGTTATTCACTAAGTTCACTTCATTGATCAGGTTCGATAAGTTTTTAGCTTTTCCTGCTGTTGAAGCTAAATTGTAATTATCCGACAAATCCGTCACCTTCGTTACTTTTTGAGTTAATGCTGTTCCCGTTTCTGGAGCCACTAACAAAGTATTTAAAACCAAGGCTTCGCTATCGTTAGTCAGCAACTGTATACCCATCGCCGCTTTACCATTTAACACTTCATATGAAGAAGCCGTCACCGATTGAATACGTGCAGAGCTGTCAGCTCCGGTCACTGAATTAGTGATGTAGTTCTTCCACTGTAAAAATCCTGAATCTTGAATGTCTTTTTGAATTTGGAAGTGATTATCCATCGTCATAGTACGGAAAATAATGCGGGCGTAAGCGCCTTCCATTTTAATTTTCGCGTAAGCGTTGTCACAGGAATCATCTAAACACTTAACAAAACCGCCTTGAAACTCAAGGTCGCCACCGCTCGAAGTGGCAGATAATCTATATTTATCACCTTCGTTAGTCGCACTCATACGATAAATTCGCGCTTGACCAAATTCTATCGTGGCTAAGTCGATCACCATTCCAGCGCCGCTTTTTCGTAACCGCGCACCATTAATCGCCTGAGCTAAGTTAGAATTCATCGTCTGTTGGGCTTGGCTGACTTTCGTTGAATTTTCTAAAAATAATTTCATAATCCCATCGTCTGCAGCACTGGTATAACTTAAAGCTCCAACTTTTCCGCCGGTCTTGACCGCTTGCGCGTCTTTAAAATCGGGAACAGAAGTTTGAGCAGGTTGCTTCTTATCATCATTTTCAGATGTTCCACCTGAGTTTGAATTATCATTATTTACACGGCCTACTGGGGCTGCTGCTTCACCGGCTGGTGTGCTACCTGTTTCGCCCGTTTGCTGGCCCACTGGAGCACCGGCTTCAGTTGGCGCTGGTTGTGGAAGTGTCGTTGTCGCGGTGGCTTCTGGCGTGGCTGTCGTGCTGGTGGTTGGCGCTGGCAAAGTTTGCGCCGACGGAGCTGCTATCGGTTGAACCGCGCGCTTTTCATTTTTGCTGGCTCCGCAACTTGAAATGACGGCAGCACACAACAACAACGATAACGTTGATGTCGAAAAAAAAGAACCCGGTCGTTTATAAGATACTGATTGCATAAAACCTCCAGCAATGACTAAGAAAAGAATATGCTAAACCAATGCCTGTTAAACTAACTTATATTTGATCTCAGATCAGAATTTCTCGAAAAGAGACTATTTACGACACTTAAGTTGTTGAACTTATATTCTATTCGCTGACTTGCACGTAAGATCAGGCTATATCTTTTTACTCAGATGAATACTTCCAATCAGCATCAAAACTTTTACCAGCTTAATCCCGACGCCATCCTTAACTGTGTTGAGCAAAACGGCTATATCCCCACCGGGGAAATTCAACAGCTGAACTCCTATGAAAATCGGGTTTTCAGTATTCGCCTCGAAAAAAGTGACCGCTATCCCATGACGGAATTGATCGCCAAGTTCTATCGACCAGGGCGCTGGAGCAAAGAGACCTTGCGCGATGAGCACCTGTTCGAAGCTGAGCTTAAAGGCGAAGATTTAGCGGTGGCCACGGCCTATCCCTTATTAAATGCAGATAAAAATTTTAAAACCATAGATGAGTTTGAGGGAATCTATTTTTCTTTTTTTGAAAAAGTGCGTGGTCGATTACTGCAAGAGCTTCTTCCATCTCAGTTCAAAAGTATTGGCCGCTGGCTGGGACAACTTCACAATATTTCTGAAAGATCCACGGCGAAACACCGTCCTAGGCTGGGACCCACCAACGCCAATAAGTGGGAAGTCTTAGATCAATTATACTCTCATGTTTCCTTAGAGGTCAGATCCGCTTATTTTGATTACGCTGAAACTATTTTTTCACATTTAGATGAGCGCCTAGCGGATGCGAAAATGATTCGTATTCACGGCGATCTTCACCGCGGCAATATTTTAGAATCACCAACCGAAGGATTAGTTGTTGTTGATTTTGATGATTTTCTAAATGGACCGTCAATTCAAGATGTTTGGATGTTGATGCCTGATACTGATTTTAAACAAACGGAAGAATTTGAATCTTTTGTTGCGGGCTATGAAGAGCTTCGCCATTTTCCCTATGATGAAATAGATTTAATTCCCTTGCTACGGGGTTATCGAATAATTACTTATGCGGCGTGGATTTTAAATCGATGGTCAGATCCCAGTTTTCCTAAAATTTTTCCTGAATTTAACACTTACAAGTACTGGGCGGAAGAAACAGAGTCCTTAGCGCAAATCGCCAGGACTCTTAATAATCAATAATTATTTTTTGTTTGGATCAAACGTAATTTGCTCATGAATCGCTTTTCCTAAAAGGGTCTGACTTATGCGATTCGCTTTTAATTTGGCACACGATAAAGTCGCCTTAGCTTTTTTTGCCGTTTTAGCATCTGGCTTAGACTTAGAGTCCAAAGTTAAATCTAATGCCATGTCGATACCTTTTTGAACTTTGTCTTCTGCGTTTTTAGGCTTCAAATCAGAAATTTTTGTAATTCTAATTTTGATCACTGTATCTGCGCTGTACTCAATCTCATCAACATTTCTAACGGTACACACAGCCTTAGTGTGTACATTATAAAGTCCCACATCTAAAATACTCATCAACTCTTTAGCGCTGGATTTAATTTTCCCATCGACTAAGTACATCTTCCAGTCTGTATTGTTTTTGTTAAACAATTCTTTAGCTTCTTCAGTGGCCACTGTGAACTCGATTTCTTTCAAACGCTTAACAAGTGCCGCGTTAGAGGCGTCAGCTGCTTTAGTCTGCTTGTTGTCTTTACCAGTTAAAGATTTTAAATAATCTCCATAAGGATAACAGGCGTTATCATTTAAGCTTGAAGCGCTAACGGTAATATCTTTTTTGGTTTGTATATTTTTAGTAATACAAGCTGTCACGCTCTCTTTAACAAATTGTTTTTCCCAGTTATCACAAAGTGTTAAAATGGCCTCGACGTCTTTAACTCGATCTGCTTGAGAAGTCTTATCGTTTTTATCACTAATTTTTTTGTAAACTTCATTTATATTTTTTATAATATTTGAAGAAATCGCTTCCATCTCTTCAGAACAAGCTTTAGCTACTACTTCTGTTGTAACTGAAGTTGCATCACCGCTGGTTGTCGTCACAGTCGTCGCATCACCACTTGTAACCGTTGGTTTCGATGGAGTTGTGTCTCCGCTTGAAGTCGCAACTGTTGTGTCGGCGCTGGTTACTGTAGGTTTTACAGGTTCATCTACACTTGCGTCACCACTTGAAGTGACTGCTGGGGTTACCACAACAGGCGTATTATCATTACTTGTTACGTTGCCGATGGTCGCTGGAACTTCAGCTTCGTCTTTATCGTCTTTATCGTCTTTATCTACGTCTACGTTTGCGGTGTCTTTATTTTCTGGCGCCGGAGTATTTTTATTATCATCCATGCTTATGTCGCCGCCTGGTCGGTTAAGATCCGCACCATCAACTCGATTTCCCGATTGATTTGTCGTGTTCTCAGCCGCTGCTTGAGGCGTTACACTTTTTCGTCCATTACCTTTTTTTTGACAGCCCATAAATAAACATGAAGCTGCGATCACTCCTGTAAGCATTAATTTTGAGAATCCGATAAACATAAAACCTCCGATAAAAGAATTGTCTTCATCAGTTCATGTTTCAAAACCCATTCCATGAATTGGGATGGTCGGTTCACCCTGTCAGATGTGATTAAACACCGAATAAGACTGATTTTCTCACAAATGAGACACTGCAAAGTGTCTAATGTTTTTACAGGGGGCCGCACAGCAGCTTACAGATCAAGCATGAAGTGCGGTGCTTTCTGGGAAATGGGGTAGCATTTACTTGATAGATTTTTGTGAATCAGCTAAACCAACAAGGGGCTAGGTCCCATACGATAGACTTGCTAGTGAATTCCGCTAGGTCCGGAAGGAAGCAACGGTGTCTAACAAGCTATGCGATATGGGGTGCCTAGTCCTTTTTATTTTTACTGTTTAAAGGATTAATCTTTGTCATATCAAGTGCTCGCCCGAAAATATCGTTCCCAAACTTTCGATCAAATGATCGGGCAAGATCATATTTCACAAACACTGATCAATGCTTTGCGCGCTGATCGCTTGCCGCATGCTATGCTATTTACCGGGATTCGCGGAACAGGGAAAACGTCTTCGGCGCGAATTTTAGCTAAAAGCATTCGTTGTGTTGATGCTAAAGATTTTGTTCCATGTGGGGTTTGTACCAACTGTGTGGAAATCACGTCTGGCAAGGCTATGGACGTGATCGAAATCGATGGAGCATCGAATAACGGCGTCGATGCCATTCGTGATTTGCGTGACAATGTGATGTTCAGCCCATCTTCAGGAAAATATAAAGTCTTTATCATCGATGAAGTTCATATGTTGTCGACTAGTGCCTTTAATGCGCTATTAAAAACTTTGGAAGAGCCCCCGGCGCATGTGGTTTTTATTATGGCCACGACCGAGATTCAAAAAATTCCACAAACTATTTTGTCTCGTTGTCAGCGCTTTGATTTTCGCCGTATTCCTATTAAACAATTGTCGGCTCATTTAAAATTTATCTGCCAGCAGGAAAATATTCAAATCCAAGATAAAGCTTTGTGGATGATCTCTCGTCAGGGAGAAGGTTCCGCGCGGGACAGCATCAGCTTGTTGGATCAGGTCATTAATTTTTCTTCAGGCTTGCACGCGGGCGCTGATTCAGCGGTGATCACTGACACCATGGTTTCAGAAATTTTAGGCTTAACTTCCCGTTCACTTATTTTCGCGGCCTTTGAAAGCTTGTTACTACGAGATGATCAAGCCATGCTGGCTTTGTTGGAAAAATTGTCCACGACCTCTGTTAATGGAACATTATTTCTAGACGATCTGATTCGTTTATTCCGTCATGCCATTTTACTTAAATCATTAACTACCGAGGCTTCGCCCGCACAGCATATTGATTTGCCGGTGGATGAAATCGAAATTCTCCAAAACTTAATTAAGCCCGTCAGTTTATCAGACTTGCATATGCTTTTTGATATGTGTCTTAAGTCGCTGACGGATATTTCAAGATCGCATGATCCGTTGTTGGTTTTAGAAATTTCATTATTACGCATGGCTCAGGCGCCGAATATCCGAGATATACAATCCTTGCTGTCGGGAGTCAGCGCCCCGCTCCCAAAGCCTAAAGAGCAGACAACGCCTTTGGCGACAAAGATGTCTGCTCCGATTAAAACTCCCAGCAAAACTCCTTCAACAGAGACCTGGTTTGATTTCGTCCAGCTGTTAAAGCAAACTCAGCCTATTTTGGCTGCTAAAATTGAAAATGTGGCCTTTGCTGGCTATGACGTTTCCACCAAAACTTTACAGCTTGAGGCGCCGTTAGTTTTTAGTTTTTTGGTGGATCAAATCATGCAGCCCGAATCCAAAGAAAAACTGCAAGGATTGATTGATTCTTTCTTTGGCGATGGCTACACTTTTTATGTACAAAAAACTAAAAATGCCACCGGTGAATCAGCTTTAAATATTTCACAGAAAAAAGAAATACAAGCTGAAGAGAAATTAAAAGATTCGTGGGCGCAGGATTCTCGTATTGTTAAGGCCCAGGAAATATTTAACGGTAAAATTAAATTAGTTAATAAGAATACTCATTAGGAGGAGGCAGCAGATGAAAGGTATGGGAATGGGCGGAATGGCTAACTTGATGAAGCAGGCCAACCAAATGCAAGCTAAGATGAAAAAAACCCAAGAAGAACTTGCGGCTAAGGAATACACCGGAACAGCGGGCGGCAGCGCCGTCACGGCTACTGTTAATGGCGAAAATAAAGTAATTAATTTAGTGATTGATCCAGAAGTGGTTAAGTCGGGTGATGTTGAAATGCTGCAAGATTTAATTTTAGCTGCAGTTAATGACGCTAACAAAACGGCAAAAGAAGACTCTCAGAAAGAAATGGCTAAAATCACTGGTGGAATGAATATTCCTGGAATGTTCTAAAAGATGTTACATATAGCTTCGCTTGAAAAATTAGTTCATGAGCTTAACCGTCTGCCAGGCATCGGCCCTAAGACGGCCCAGCGCTTAGCTTATTATATTTTACAGACCAAGGATGCCTATGCAGAAAAGCTTACTGATGCTGTACTGCGAGTAAAAAGCGAAGTTCATTTATGTCCAGAGTGCTACAGTTTTACTGATCGCGATATTTGTAAATTTTGCGATGATTCTTCACGCCACAGTGAAAGCCTTTGCGTGGTTGAAGAGCCTTCGGATATTTCAAGAATTGAATCTTCCGGAGCCTTTCGCGGAAGATATCACGTGCTTCACGGAGTGATTTCTCCGCTGGAAGGGATCTCGGCTAAAAGTTTAAAAATTCAAGAACTGGTTGATCGTCTTCATAAAGCCAGCGAAGCCGGCCGTCCTATCACCGAAGTTATTTTAGCTTTAGATGCTGATCTTGAAGGTGACACTACGGCTTTGTACTTAGCTAAAACTTTGCAAGGCAAACATATTAAAATTTCTCGTATCGCCCATGGAATTCCGATTGGGTCTGATATCGACTTTATTGACGATCGCACCATGGGTCGCGCTTTAGAAAACCGGATAGAACTATGATATTGGTTTGCGGAGCAAAACTTTAAGATGTCTTTATTTAATTACAACGCCAAAGAGATTCATTGTAAAATCGTGTACTACGGGCCTTCGTTGGGCGGTAAGACCACGAATATCCAATGGATGTACCAATCGTTGGCTCAAGATCAGAAATCGAAGCTGATGGCATTAAACACAGAAGTCGAGCGTACGTTGTTATTTGATTTTTTACCATTAGAGGTTGGAGAGATCCGCGGTTATCAAACGCGTTTTCATCTTTACAGCGTGCCCGGACAAATCGTCTATGATGCAACCCGAAAATTAATTCTTCAGGGAATTGATGGCGTTATTTTTGTGGCGGACTCACAAGCTGATCGTTTAGATGAAAATCTGCAAGCCTTTGAGAACTTAGAAAAAAATCTGTACCAGCAAGGTTATAACATTAAAGATATTCCGTTGGTTTTGCAGTACAACAAACGCGATCTTCCTAATTCCCTACCGATTGCCGAGCTACGTAAGCATTTAAACCGCTACAATTCTATTGAAATTGAAGCCAGTGCCTTCGAAGGCAAAGGCGTTTTAGAAAGCTTTAAGGCTGTCTCTAAAGCAATTATTCATACCCTTAAAGGGGGAACTGCTGTATAGTCCGCCTTATGGATTACGTCAGCGAAATTCAAAAACTTAAAACAGAAAAAGATGTGGCCATCTTAGCTCACTACTATGAAGAGGGCGCAATTCAAGATTTAGCTGATCATGTGGGCGACAGTTTTTTTCTGGCGAAAGTGGGTCAACAGATTCCGCAGAAGAATATTCTTTTGGCCGGCGTGGTTTTTATGGCTGAAAGCGTGAAAATACTTAATCCCGAAAAAACCGTACTGGTTCCCGATCTTATGGCCAGCTGCTCGCTGGTAGAAGGCGCCCCGTATGATAAATATCTCAATTGGCGCAACCAATACCCTGATGCGCTTTGCATGACGTATATAAATTCCAGCGCCGAAGTAAAATCCATTTCCGACGTGATCATTACCTCCAGCAACGCCGCAGATATTTTAGAAACCATTCCCAAAGATCGTCGTATTCTGTTTGGTCCCGATCAACACTTAGGAAAATGGCTGAGTAAAAAATATAACCGTCCCATGATTTTCTGGCCTGGCGCTTGTCAGGTGCATATTTTATTTAATGCAGAACGATTAAAGCTGCTGACCGCACAGCACCCCGACGCACTGGTGATTGCTCACCCTGAATGTGATGACGAAGTATTAAAGTACGCCACCGTTATTGGATCGACGTCAAAACTGCTCAACGAAGTTAAGACCAACCTTAAATACAAAAAATTTATTGTGGCTACGGAGACCGGAATTTTTCATCAAATGCAAAAACAGCGACCGGATGCCGAGCTTATTCAAGCCCCGGTGGTGGATGAAAACTGCAAATGCAACGACTGCCCGTTTATGAAAATGAACACGGTGGAAAAAATTTATCACGCGTTAAAAACCTTTAAGCCTGAAGTCAGTATTCCAGATACTTTACGTCAGAAAGCTTTTATTCCGCTGGATCGCATGATGAAAATCACCAGCGGTCAGCCTGTCACATGGCCTGAGCGTTTCGAAGGTTGATGTGAATCAAAAAATACTGGCTGAAAAGTATAAAATAAATTTTCATCTGGATGCGAGCTTTAGCTCCGCTGTCGAGAGCCATCGCCTGAACATCCGCCAGCATATCCTGAAAAATTATCCGCTAACGGATGAAGAGCAAAAAGCTGTTTTAGATTTAGATCGACGACCAAAATCAGAAAATAGTTTTTTTTCAATCGCCCATACTAACTTGCTCGGCGGCTATGTGGCCTCATCCCAGCCCGTAGGATTTGATATCGAACTTATCTCGCGATTAACTCCGGCGGCGGTAAAACGCATTTCCTCTGAAGCTGAATGCGCCCTGTTTGAAGATGTTCGCCTGCTGTGGCCGATTAAAGAATCTTTAGTTAAGTTGTTATCGGCATCATTGATGTCCGAAGTTGTGGTTCGTAAATTCCAAAATAATCAATTTGAAACTCGCGAAGCCACTGGCTTCGTGTGGATTGACGGAGATTATTGTTTAGCTGTGGCTTTTAAAAGGGGTCAGGCTACTTTCCTGTAAACAGCGCATCAATAAATAATTCTTTACGAAGATAATTTAAAACTGTCTAAATTTTTCTATCTCATATTGAGAATACAGAGTTTATTTTTAAAAAAAGCTAGTCAACGACTTTACTTTGGTCCAGTCGCAGCCGAAAGACTATGTAGAACAACAAAGAAAGGCCATGAATATGTCTACGGCAAGAAAAATTAAAACCGCTAACTACCGAGCTCCTCGTCGAGAGATCAATCGCGAAGATGCTAAACTCACTGTTGATGCTTTGTGTTCGATGGATAACTTAGAAAAACTAGCTCAGTATGGTGAAATCGTTGAGGCCTCAGCCACTGGAATTTTACTGCGTATCGATCGAAAAGATTTTCTTAATAAAGAGCTTCGAGCCAATTTAAATATAGATCAATTGGTAGGAAAAGAAGTATTTTTTAATATTCACGAAATGGATTTAGAAATATCGGGCCGAGTGGCTCGCACTAAATTTACCGGAAAAACTGGATTTCTTATCGCTGTAGATTACAGCGAGGGCTCGCCTGAATACTGGCGCGAGTGCCTTATGGATTTTCTTCCCACGAAATAAGAATACGTACCAGTTCCCTTTTAGTATCGCGACGCGTGAAGGAAGGGAGCCTGACCCCTTTAAAGGGCGATGAATGGGGGGAGGCCCTGTTCGCTGATCAGCACGACAGAGTAGTGTGGTGGCAGAAACCAGGCGATGGCTTCGGCGACACCGGCGTGTTCAGCTTGCGGCGGATTTCCTAAAGACTCCAGCGAAAAACATAAATCATAATTTTTTTCATCTTGCGAGATCATCAGTACTTTTGGTGACAGTACAGATTGGTCGCGGAAAAAATCTTTTAAAACTTTTCTTACATATAGCGGAAGAAACTGCTCGGTCGGTGCTCCGGTAAATAGTTTCTGATTTTCAAAAGCCACTAATCCTGATTTATTGGCCAAATCCGGGCGCATAAAAAAGCCTGTTTCCCGAAAAGACCAAATCATGCCATAAGAAAAAACGTAATCAGGATAGGGCTCGCGACGAGGATTAACCACTAAACCTATTCCGCGCGTCGATAACCAATGAAATATCTTTTGAGTGCTTTCTACTTCAGATCCATCAGCTATTTGAGTTTCGCAGATAAGATAAGGCCAACCATCGGGGCCTTGCTGCGGATCCTGAGACAAAAGACTGACTTGTTGCTCTGAAAAAGTTTTAAAAAATTTTTCATCCCAACTAAAATTGCGATCTTGTTCAGAGGTTTCGAGCAGCTTGTTCAATTCAGTCATGGCGTAGATCCTTAAATATTATTCAATAACGTTATGAACAATAACTAAAGTTTTATAGCCTTGCCAACGAATTATATCACCACGAGAGGTTTTCAGTGGCTCACCGTTACGACCCATCTTAGGAACCAGCCCTTTGCCTGCCTTTTCAACCATAAAATATATTTTCGGTGCTATAGAAGGATGAAGGCGCACACAACCACCAGAAGCTCTTTGTCCTATTTTCGCTTCTGATCCCGCAGGAGCTTGGTGAAACGCAATTCCAGATTCAAAAAAAACTGAATAAGGCATCCACGTTTCCCATAATTTAGATAAGTAGTTTTCAACTAGTTCATCAACATGAAAATGTCCCACCGGAGTTTCAGACCAATAAGCCCGACGAGAACAACGATCACGCTTAGGTGTTTGTCCCGGTGCACAGCCTTTTTCAAATTTTTCACGGCCGCTGGAAATGCGCGTGTATTCTTTTAATTTTCCGTTTACATAAACCCGTAAAGATTGTTTGTCTGAGCCCTCGTTAGCTTTATTGATCACAATCACATTGGTAAATTCTTTCAATGCCGGATACTTACTAAAATCTGCTTCAGAAAATGCTCGAGCTGGATAATCCGCCGGCGGCGTATTTTCATTCTGATCCGTAGAAATTTCCTGCGCAAAAGCCACAGAGCCCACTAATATCAGTGCTGCATAAAATTTTAATATATGAGTGATTATTTTCACTTTTCCCCCTGGAAAAATCGCGTTTTAAAACAAGCCAATATTATGTGACTCTGTCTCATTACACAAGTTTGCCAGAGTGGTTTGAAATTTCTTCAAGCGGTTATATGGCCTCTGACATTTATTTGTCGGCCATAAGTCTTGTTATGAGACGTATCAGTTCAATTTTTCTCCGTTTTACGTCTATACTTATTACAAAGTCTGGTAAAATTAATAGAGGAGATTATTATGCTTAGAAAAATACTTGGATTCTCACTAGTTATGGCCGCGGTGAGCATATTAACTATCGAAGAAAGTTTCGCCCAAAGAGGTCGACGAGGCGGCACCGGTCTGTCTTACGGTGTAAATGCTATGGTCGGCCAGGGTAAAATGGGTAACGGCTTAGACAATGCTCCTGACCGTGACATGATGTTTATTCCTGTCAGCTTTTTTGCCGGCTATAACATCCGTTGGTTTCGCTTAGGCTTAAACTACGAATACATGATGGGTAATCAAACCACTGACCCTGTAGAAGTGGCTAATACGAATACTACGGGATCAGGCTCTTCTATGGGTATTCGGCTTGAATACTACGACATGAAACAAAGCTTTGGTGCTGTATATCGTATGTCGACGAATTATAATCTAGAAAAGCAGACCTTGGCGGGCACAACAGCAACCTATAAAGCGACGTCAGGTTTTAGTATTCAGTATATGCGCCAGATTAGAAATAACTGGGGATTCATCGTGGATTACACCACGGAAGAGTTTACTGAAAGCTTAAGTAACGGAAACATCAAGTGGAACCGTATCGGACTTGGAATCGTATTCTCTAACTTCGCTCCTTCAAGAGGTCGTAGATAATGATGACTTTAAAATCCAGTAGTTATTATAAAAACATTGGATTTTTTTTAGCGGCCCTTATGGCCGCAGCGTTTATCTCTAACTGTAAAGGTAACGACTTTGACCAAGAAAGTTTTTCTCCTTCAGATTTACCTCAGGCTGAAATTTCTGGAATAACTGTTAATACCGGTAATGGCGATGCCTTCTACTGCAGTATATCTGGTGGTTGTCCGGTAACTATTATTGGTAATAATTTTTTTACAAACGCCAAGGTCTACATTGGCGACTATCTCTGTCAGGATATTGTTATCACTGGTCGAACTCAAATCAATTGTACAGCGGGACCTGCTCAAAATGGAGTTTATGATATTCGTGTAGTTAACGGTGATGGAAAATCTTCTAAGTTTGCAGACACAATTGTAGATCCTACGACCATGCAGTTTTCTTACACTTCATTTTTATATCTTGGATCTCAGGAAAATCCCGGTCGAGTTTACGGTTACGCCCAACATCCAACATCCGGTGCTTTAATAACTATTGTTGGTAGCCCTTTTTCAATTCCCGCTAGCGCTGCTCAAACCTATGGCGTGGTTATTCATCCTAATAATCGATTTCTTTATTCAGCTAACGTAGGCTCAAGCACAGTATCAACCTACTCTATTAATCCTGCGAATGGACGACTTACAGCTGTGGGTACTCCAGTGGCTTCGGGCTCTCCCGGTGCTAATGGAATGTTTTTTCATCCCACTGGAAAATTCTTATATGTAACTAACTATAATGGAAATACTGTGTCCGCATTTAGTATTAACTCCGATGGAACTCCTACCCCGATTGCTGGAAGTCCTTTCGCCACCACAGGCGCAACCACTATCAATGGTGTAGTCGTTAGCTCCGATGGTAAATTTTTGTATGCCGCATCTATGGGTGGCAATGGCGGCGTCGTAGGTTTTGCAATTAACCAAGACAGCGGTGCGCTGACCTTAATTCCTGGTAGCCCCTTCAGAAATAATCTAGGTGGAGACGCTTCGAATCCGGGAGATGGAATTACCATTCATCCGAATGGTCATTGGTTATATATGGGTTTAGTCGGCATTAGAAAAGTTTCCGGATGGACCATTGATCCCATTAGCGGTGTTCTTACTCCGATTGAAGCTCCTATTTCTAACAACAGTCCGACTCCGTTTAATGACAACCAAGGATCGGCCTCTACGGTCTCCGCCGATGGACGCTTCCTGTACGGTACTGCTTTTTCTACCACTGGTACAGATCCTAAAAAAATTGTCGTCTATGCCATCGATCAAACCACTGGTGGCTTAACTCGAGTATCCAACGTTGATACCGGTGGCGGACCTAATGATGTTCGCATCGACACCACCGGAAATTTTGCTTATACCTGTAACTCAACCAATCCGCCGTCGATCAGTGCCTTTTCTGTCAATAAAACAACTGGAGAGTTAGCCCCGCTAACTCCACGCGACTATGCTATTCCAGCACCTAATTTTGGGCCCGGTATCATGGTGATCCAAAGAAATTTAAGCATCCCAACTGATATCGAAGATTAAATATTACAACCTAGATATGATAAAAAAGTTTTTTCTGTTTTTTTACATTTTAAGTATTGGCAACCTTGCAAGTGCTGATGCCTTAGAAGAAAATACTTCGCGCAAGTGGACAAAATCAAAAAAAGACACTCTGGCGGTTTCCATGGGATTGCTAAATACGGATCTGGGCCTAGAGTGGCAAGAAAAAGATAATCGCGCGCCAATACTATTTTATAAAACCAACAAGCAGCCCCACATTTTTTTAAATCTATCCTACCGATCATTTGCCCTATCTGTTTCATTTCTTGATTTAAATCACACTTTAAACCCGGATAAATATGGAGAAACTTCGGCCACAGATTACCAGTTTCGATTTTATGGTGATCGGTGGACTCCGGAATTTTTTTATCAAAAATATAAGGGATATCACCTTAATAATCATAATCAGTTGGGCGTTGCTGCAACGAATTCGCACGAAACTTATTACCGTCCAGATATAGGATTAGAACACTGGGGAACTAATCTTTATTACAATCTTAATCCCTCTAATTATACCTTGGCGGGAAATTTTAACTTGTCCAACAAACAAATTGAAAGTGGTGGCAGTTGGTTCGTTTTGGGTGGCTTTAATCAATACAACCTAGATGCAGACCAGCCGATTATACCCAGCACCGTCGCAGGCTATGGTTCGTCTTTAGAAATTACAAAAATCAACAGCACCGTTTTATCTTTAGGGTTTGGTGGGGCTTACAATTATGTGTTTAATAATTTCTTTCTGGGTGGAATGCTAGGTATAAGTCTGGACCATGTTAATAACAAAATCACTTTGGTAACAGCTCCGCAACTTACTGAAAATGCTAACGGCAATCGTTTTCACATCAGAGGCTCTTTGGGACACAATGGAGATCAGTTTTTCACTTTTATGTCTATAATCAATGATGGTCAAAGCCTGACCGCCATGAGCAGTCGCGTTCTGTATGATGTCAGTGAAGTTAGACTCACTTTTGGATGGAGATTTGAAAATATTCGATTTTCATCGGTCGACAATGTGCACGACAACTATCTACCGTGAAACACCACGCCATAGCGCTTTTGGAGCGTTACTTGCATTCCTAAAATGTTCACCAAATGTTTATTTAGACATTATTCTAGGAGGATGCATGGCAACTACAACAATTAAACCCTCAAGCTACGTCGCAGAAAACAACAAAGTGTATATGTTGATCGGCGCTATCATTCTGGCAGCAATGCTGGCTTACGCCTATGGAAGTTTGATGCAGGCCAATACGACCGCTACTGAAGTTATGCCTGTTTATGATGTTTATGAGACTACTGTGGATTTAAATTAATGCGGAGTAATGCCCTAGAGCTGTTCGTTAATGGCACTACTCCACTGTAAAAAATTACTATTTTTTAAAGATGTGGCAGGCAATCATTAATCTTTTGCCATTCATATAAGTAAGGCTTAATGCATCGTCTTTGCTGACAATATGAGATAAATTCACGCCGTTATGAAGTACGTTAATAATGACTTGGCGATCGCCGATTTTTATCCATGGAGTCATTGGATTCGCGGTTCTTTTTACTTCCATGTAAGCCTCAAATGCAAGTCCGCTAGTTAATCGAGAGGCCTGTGCGCCAATCGAAGAACGACTCTCTATTGAGTATTCTTCTGTATGGCTTGTTGTGGTTTCTTGAATTACGCAATTAAGCCACCACGTCGCCGCTTGAGCCATAGAAGACGTACCTAAAATAACGAATGCTATCGCTAGATATTTTTTCATAAATTCTCCTTTATTGTTTTGTGTTATAAAACTAGGAGACCTTTATTTATAATATGAGTCAAGTTTTTGTCTAACGTTTTGCTTAATGCAATAGCTGAAGGCCCACTGTGTTTTGCGAGGCAACAACTTCTTCTGCTGTAGCATCACGAACATCTAAGGCTTCAATTTCAAAAATCAAATCTTGCCCGGCCAAAGGGTGATTACCGTCAAGACTGACCATATCACTATGAAATTGGACGATTTTATAAGTTCTTAGGCTTCCACTTTTTCCCACGATAGAAATGGACTGACCAACACGTAAATCTTTAGGAAGTTTTTTAGTGGGGTAAAGGATAATTTTTTTCAAATCATAGAAGCCGTAAGCCTCTGCCGCTGAAAGGGAAATTTTTCTTTTCTCACCCTTTTTTAAATTAAGTAATCCGCGTGAAAGACCCAAAAGCATGGCTTGGTCGTTATCTATTGCGGTTAAAACATCACGATTATAAGTCGAACTGATTAAGTGTCCTGCTGTGTTTTTAAGAATGCAATTAAACGAGATAATCTGAGAATCCATAAAATACCTCTTTTCAAAAATAAAAACCGACCTAAAAGGTCGGTTTAAACTTAAATTTTATAATAAAACTTAGTAAGAACGGCGCGGAGCTTGTGGCTTAGCTTCAGCAACGCTGATCACTCGACCATCTAAGTCAGTTCCATTAGCACGGCTAATTGAATTAGCTGCTTCTGAATCTGTAGACATTTCAACAAAGGCAAAACCTTTACTGCGTCCAGAATCACGATCCATGATTACTTTAGCTGAATTAACAGTACCAAATTCAGAAAACTTTGTGTTTAAAGATTCGTCTGTAGCGGAATACGGTAGATTACCGATATATAGTTTTTTACTCATTTTGACCTCCTATAGGCATTGAGCGCTAGATTGGAGGAACTGAACGGAATGAACAGATGTCTCGAAGTAGCTATTTACTTATCGGACTGTAGCACAGATAAAGTAGAGTACCAAGGACTATATTTTATCTGCTCGACTCAGACCGCTCTTAAGCCAAATGATTTGTACTCGATGTGTAGTCGACTCTGAGCGAATAGGAAAGATCTTGAATATTTTAGGCTAGTTTTATATTTTTAAAAACTTGATGGAGAAAAACATGAAGCCTTCAGTCGTTGTATCTAAATTTGGTGGAACTTCTATGGGTGATCTTAGCGCCATGGAAAGAAGCGCAGGGATCTGCGCCGAAAAAAATTCTTTTGTTATCGTGGTCTCTGCGACTTCAGGCACGACTGATAAATTGGTGCAGGTCGCGAGGATGGCCTCGAGTGGGCAAGAAGAAGAGTGTGCGTCGCTGGTGCTTTCAATTAAAGACCGTCATAAAACTTTACTCAACCAATTGCCTAAAAATGACAGCGCTGAAATTTTAGAAAGTTATTTTACAGAGCTTGATCTTTTAGTGCAAAATATTTCTTTATTAAAAGAACTTACACCAAAGGCCCATGATCATGTGCTGAGCTTAGGTGAACGCATGTCTTCTTTAATTTTCACTGAAGTTTTGCGCCTTAAGCTTCCGCAAAAAAGCGTCGTTCTTCTGGATGCACGAACTATAATTAAAACAGATTCTAATTTTGGAAAGGCTATGCCGTTAATTTCTGAAATTGCCAAGGCTTGCAAAAAGCTTGATTCCAATTGTGTTTATGTCACGCAAGGATTTATCGGATCTGATCTTGAGGGTAATACTACAATATTAGGACGTGGCGGCTCTGATTACTCTGCGGCGCTATTTGCTGAAGGTGTTAATGCCACTGCTTTAGAAATTTGGACTGATGTGGCTGGCGTAGCCACCACCGATCCAAGACTGTGCCCGAACACTAAAATTATACCGGAAATCAGTTATGCCGAAGCTGGCGAGATGGCTCAGTATGGTGCTAAAATTTTGCATCCCGCGACGATTGCTCCGGCGGTCAGAAAGTCGATTCCGGTTTTTGTAGGATCGACTTTTGATAAAGACTCTCCGGGAACATGGATAAGAAAAACTGTGGATCATCAGCCTGCAGTGCGCGCCATCACCAAAAGATCTCATCAGGTGTTGTTAACTATTTCTAATCCTAATATGTTAAATGCCTACGGCTTTATGGGCGAAATTTTTGGACTGTTTGGAAGACATCGTGTTTCTGTGGATTGTGTGACAACTTCAGAAATTTCCATCGCGGTCACTGTGGATCGCGCCACCCTTGAAAACACAAAATTTATCAGTGATCTGGAAAGCGTGGGTAAAATTGATATTGAAACGGACTATGCGCTGATTTCATTAATTGGAAACGATCTTTTTAATCGTGCAAGCCTTGCTAAAACAATTTTTACATCACTAGACGAACATTCTATACGCATGATGAGTCTAGGGGCCAGTTCATATAACTTTAATTTTTTAGTTAAAGAAGCGGACGCTACTCCTAGTATTCAAAAACTACATCGAACACTCATTGAAATGATAAACTAGACCATTCAGTGATCTCATTAACTAGACCATGGTTTATTAAGTTTAATAATTGCATGACCGATTCGATCGTATATGAAAAAACTTAAATTTTTAATTTATCCGGCAATACTTGTGTTCGTTTCTTGCGGCGTCGCTGAGTCTGAAGAAGAAGCGGCTAGCGTTGCTTTAATTAATCCCTTAAGTTCGCCGTTGTATATCGAAGTTCTTAAAAAATATGAAAAAAATGAAAATACGACTTACGCAGGAAGCTGTAAATTTGAAACTACGGATGCTATTGGTTCAACTAAAACCTGTACGATTAAAATACCAGAGCTGGAACTATATTATAGCGATCTAGTTTTTCGTGTAGGAAGCTCTATGGGCGCGGAATGCGAATTTGTCGAGTTTTCACCGTTTTATTTTAGATATTCAACCGCTAACGGCTATTTTCCCGAGGGCACTGGCGGAGCTGATGATGACATCGAATGTGCTGATCCTTCAGAAACCAAGTGCTATGGCGGAGCCGCACCTGATATTTTAGGTGCAAAATTTCCTGCCAGCAAAAGCCATTATTTCTTGTTAGCCAACGGAGAGGTCTCTGAATTTAACTTAAAGTCGAGCAACAAAAGACGTCTGGCGGGTGGTGCTGGACAACAAATAAATCGTTCATTAATTACCAACGCCAATGTAGCAAGTAACTTGGCCCCCGGTTCACGCGGCGTTGCTTTGACTTTTGGTGGTGGTGACCCCGTAGATTATGTAGCTAATAGTTTTGTAGACTACACGGCCTCGTGCCGAGATAAGTGGGCCAATCCACTTTATCACATTACTTTAATTATATCAGACGAAGATGTAACGCCAGAACCGTACGATGATGCAGTAGACTTTTTCTGGGACTGGCTAGATCCGTTTTAAAGCTTGATCACAACTCTTTTACTTTTCTTCTCCGCAAGGATATCCGTTTTTAACAAGAAGCTTACGTAAAACACAGCCTTTGATTGCGGTAAGCTTCTTGCGTCCTAAGTATCCATCTTCTGAAGCTAAAGTTCTTGTATATTGCTTGCAGGCTTTTTCACTGCATACATCGGAATTACACTGGGCTGCATTTCGATAAACACATTCATAGGCGCTACAGCCGGTTAATCCTGCGCACGGACTTGCTGCTGTCGCTTCATTTGTTGTGATCATTATTAAGCCAAAAGACAACACAGATAAAATTAATTTTGAAAAAAACATTTTAATAACTCCTATCTTACAGATGCATCTTTTTGCGAAGGACGATTTTTTCGAGGCGCAGAATTGGTCTTACTACTGACAGCATCTTTAGCTTCTTGGGCATGATCTAAAGTAACTTGCAAACACCTTTTATTGGGAGCTATCAAATCTACTGGCGGCACACAAATTAGATCAAATTTTGCATGAGGAAATTTTTTCTTTATCTTTTTTACTTCTTCGTTGCATGATTGATCATCTGAAAAGGTACAAATAACCTCGCCGCGCTTGTACTTATCAAACTCAGCTATTGCCTTAAAACCAAAACCGCATATCAACGCGAAACATAGATATTTAATTAATTTCATATTGTTTACCCTTTTAAACAATTTTCCACAGAGCTGACTGTATAATAAAGACTAAAGCATTGTTTGGACTATATATCTGGACTTAAGTTTGGACTATAATTTAGCCAGTGCTACCCGCTCTAGTTTAATTTTTTCTAAATCACCGTAAATACTTAAATAGTTATTAAGTACGCGAGACAAATACGGGTGCTTTTCAATGCTGGCAGGCCATCGGTTTAGCCCAGCAGGCCCTGTGTTATAAGCAGCGATGTAGTGAGAGGCTCTTGAATTGAGTGATTTTTTTAAATACTTAAAATACAGCGCGCCGACTTGAATATTGTAGTGAGGATCTTTTAAGGCGTTATTACCCTTCCACGCAAACCCTTTTTTTTGACAAATCCATTTCGCCGTATCAGGTTTAATTTGCATCAGGCCGATCTCGCCGGCGCTTCCTATCACGCCCGCTCTAAATTCACTTTCAGTTTTTATAACTGCCATCAAAAAAATAGGATCATAATGATTCGCGTGGCTGGTTTCTAATAAAGTCTTAACTACATTACGATAGTCCTTTTTAAGGCTTGTTTTTTTCAAATACTCTTTCATATATATAGATAACTCAGGGTCATTCGCTAGCCGCGACACCGCCGATCCATAATACTTTTTATTAAGTATTTCCTTCGCATGATCTTTTCGGGCCTTCTCGTTATGCCGATACTGCGTGCTTTGACACGAAAAAATAAAACCAGACACCACAAGCAAAAAAAGTAAATTTTGAATTTTTATATTAAATATCTTCATATAGGTATTATTAGTTCAATAAAAAGACCAGAATGACGTGACGTCATCGAGCGAATAGACGCTATGATCTGCGCTATAAGAAAAGTGTTTTATATAAATACAGAATGTTTGATTTTTCGATTAAAAGACTTTAGACATCGCCCAAAAGTTCGACGCTAAAAACGAGACGAATTTCATAAAAAATATATCATAATGAGATGTTTGGAAGCCCCAAAATTACAACTTAAAAAGCTTCTTCATTTTTTTATCAGGGTACTTAAAGCCTGAACGGAAATCTAATATCTCATTGCGAATTTTTTGGGGGAAATAAGTTAAATGAATCATGGTTCCAAATCTTTCGGATAATTCAATGCTAGTTATTTTAAAACCGGCTTTAAGTTTGGCGATAATAATATCGTTATTGGTTATAATATGGCGGCTATAAATGCTTTGAAATCCTTTAGCCGAAGCTTTATTGACAATTTCGTTCATTAAATACGTGTATAAACCTTTGCGCCGGTGCGGGGGAAAGATTGCGGAATTGCACATATAAAAAGTCGTTGGTGCCTGCTGATATCCCCATGACCACCCTACAAATTTATTTTTATAGTACAACCCGAGGTTAACTCTATAATGCTCAGATCCATTAAACTGTTTTGTCAGTTTTTTAAATTTTTTCTGCTCAGATTTCGTGTCAATCGGCTCGCTGCCATAATAATCAAGATTGTCTCTAAAAATTTTTTGGGCTTGCTTAATCCATAGGTCGCCAAATTCTTCGGTAGGCACTTCTTTAATCACATAATCTTTAGGTAATTTGGACTTCATTGAAAAAGGCTATCGCAACATAACAAAATAGTCTTCTTAAAAATTAAATCCCAATCTTCTTAGGCGGCACTTCGGGAATAGTCATAAGCTGTTCAATGGCCTCAAACACGACTTTGAATTGCGAATCGTATTTTTTTTCAAGATCTGAAAGCTTTCGCGATAATTCTTTGTGAGAGATTACAAACTCTCGCAATTGAATGAAAGATCGTACAACTTGAATACTGGCTTCAATCGCAATATCACTATTTAATACGCCTGCTAACATTAAAGCTCCGTGCTCTGTGAAAACATAGGGCGAATAACGGCGGCCACCATATGAACTTGAGGTTCCAGTTTGGAACCTCAAGTTGTCAGCTTCGAGAGTTGTAAGCTGGAACATAAAATCCAATGGAAAACGATCCGAATTTCGCTTTACTGACTTATTCAAATTTTTTGTTGTAACCCCATAGATTCGAGCTAAATCAGAATCCAACATGACCTTCTGTTTACGAACTATAAAAATGCTTTTCTCTATTTCAATTTTGGATATTTTTGTCATAACTAACTTGCGTGAGCAATTTGACGGCCTACTCGTAAGTCAAATCTTTGAGGTTCCAATTTGTCACCTCAAAGATCATTAGTAATATCAATATTTTAAACAAAAAAATGGTGGCCAGAGACGGATGCGCTTCTAACCAGTTGTATTGGGTTTAGGTGTTCTTAACCAATATATTAAAAATGCAATCAAAAATAAGAGTATCGTAAATGAACCTATAAAGGCTAAAGCTCCATAGCATGTGTACTTAAAATAATTCGCATCTTCTTTTAAAGCAGCTTTTAATGGATTTTTAGGATCGTACAAAACATGTACTTGCGTATTTAAAGGAATTTTGTCTTCTGAATAACGAAAATCACGCGTAATTTTTTGATTTTCCAATGTAACATACGAAACCGTAGCTAAATAGTTACTTGTTACCGAGATTTCAGTGTTAACTGAAATTTTGTCTATAGTCCCACTAACTTCTGTTCCAGAAATAAGCGCAAAGGCTGTCTCTGATATGTAATTACCACTCATTTCAAAAGAACGATCACCCCAGCTATAAAATATTTGAAGTACAGCTATAAAAATTAAAGACAAAAGGATACGAAATATTTTTCTCATTTAAAAAGATTAGCTTAATTGGACTTGTTATTAAATAGAAAATACCAGAACTATACGGGTTTCGAAATGGTGGCCAGAGACGGAATTGAACCGCCGACACAAGGATTTTCAGTCCTCTGCTCTACCGACTGAGCTACCTGGCCAATTTTTGAATTGAGTTCAAAGTGAACTAGAAAATTAACGATTAGGCGAATTTAAGTCAACAAATCAGTCCTTTAGGACTGAATTTTAGCGAAAGCCTGTTTTAGATCCGTTAACAAATCATCATAATCTTCAATACCTACTGATAATCTGATTAAAGAATCATCAATGCCTAGGATTTTACGTTGCTCTGGCGGAACTGAAGCATGGGTCATAATCGCCGGATGCTCGACTAAGGATTCTACTCCACCCAGGGATTCTGCCAATGCAAAGACTTGAACACTTTCCAAAAACTTTTTCGCTGCGTTGAATCCGCCTTTAATGAAGAAAGTGATCATGCCGCCGAAACCTGACATCTGCGCTTTCGCAAGTTCATGCTGTGGATGAGATTTCAAGCCTGGATAAAGAACTTTTTCTACTTGTGAATGTGATTCTAAAAATTCGGCCAACTTCATCGCGTTTTCGGCGTGCGCCTTCATGCGAATAGGTAATGTTTTTAAACTTCTTAACGCCATAAAAGAATCAAACGGTCCTTGAATTCCACCCATAGAGTTACTCAGGAAGGCCAATTTTTCTGCGATCTGTGCCTCATTAGTGACGGCCACCCCGCCCACCATATCACTATGCCCGCCAATGTATTTCGTTGCAGAATGAACGACAATGTCGGCACCTAATTCGATAGGACGTTGAAAATACGGAGACATAAAAGTGTTATCCACCACCACGATAATATTTTTCTTTTTGGCTAGGCTTGAAAGCGTTTTAATGTCTGCCAGTTTAAGTGTGGGATTCGTCGGAGTTTCTAACCACAACAATTTAGTATTAGGCTTAATGGATTTTTCTAAGTTATTAGTGTCTGTTAAATCTGTATAAGTAAATTCGATACCTTGATGTCTAATCACTTTATCAAAAAGGCGAAACGTACCGCCGTACATATCGTCCATCGCGACGACATGATCGCCTTGTTTCAGCATATGAACAATCGTCGTCGCCGCCGCACAACCAGAGGCAAAAGCAAAACCGTATTTTGCAGACTCTAAGTTAGCAATACAATCTTCATAAGCCCGGCGCGTGGGATTATGGGTGCGAGAGTACTCCCAGCCCTTATGAACCCCTGGCGATTCTTGAACATAAGTTGAGGTCAAATAAACCGGAGTCATGATCGCGCCTGTCGACGGGTCCGGCTTTTGCCCGGCATGAATAGCGCGCGTTGCAAATTTCATTTTATCTTTTACAGAAGACATACAAATTCCTTAATAGTTTTTTAATTCTTTTTCAGCCATAACTTCAACGTTAAAAGCCGACTTGATGGTTTCAACTTTTTCCAGATTATTATCCACCATCCACTGATCATTAAAAACTTTACTTAAATATGATTTTCCTGAATCTGGCATCATCACCACAATTCTGGATGGCTTTTTAACTTTGGCCGCGTAGTTCATGGCACCAGCTAAGATCAAAGCACTGGACGGCCCCACACACAGCCCTTCTTCGGTCGCAAGCTTGCGCGTCAGTTGAAAAGCCTCTTGATCAGTTACTTTAATAAAATCGTCGTAAAGCTTTAGCTTACAATTATCTGGAAGCATGTCCTCTCCAACCCCTTCAACCATGTACGCCCCTGGGGGATCAACAATTTTTCCATGATAGAAAAGGTCATATAAAATGCTGCCCACCGGGTCGGTACATATAATTTTAATATCTTTATTTTGTTCTTTTAGATATTTCGCTACACCAGACAATGTGCCGCCGGTTCCAACTCCGGCTATAAACATATCCATTTCGCCTTTGGTCTGCTTCCAAATTTCTGGACCTGTCACATCATAATGAAGCTGCATATTGTCCATGTTGTGATATTGATTGGCGTAAAAACAGTTTCCCGTCTTTTCTTTTAACGACGTCGCAATTTTTTTTGCCACTGAATAATGACTTAATGGATTTTCAGGCTCAACTCCAGTTGGAGTAATTACAACTTTAGCTCCATAAGCACGAAGTAGAGCTCTTTTTTCTTCACTCATTTTTGCTGGCAAAACAAAAATGCACTTGTAGCCTTTAACGGCGGCCACCAAAGCCAACCCAAGACCCGTATTCCCAGCAGTCGCCTCAACAATGGTTCCCCCCGCTTTTAATTCCCCCCGCTTTTCTGCGGCAGCAATCATAGCCAATGCAATACGATCCTTAACTGAGCCTCCGGGATTAAAATATTCAATTTTACCAAAAAACTGATGGTGTGATAACGAAGACGCCAAAGGACTGCTTCGAATCACTTTCTGCAGTCGCACCAAAGGAGTTTCACCAATAGTATCTAATATCGATTCGGAAATTTTTAATGACATCTAGGCCTCTCCGGTCAAAACTTTTAAAGATTTTCGATTTTTAAGGGGCGGTGGTGCAATACAACTGGCCCGAACCAATACCTTAGACATGAGCTGGACAAGATTATTTTCGTATACGATCCCTACATCTGCACACAGAGTTTTAAGCGTCCGGATATCAGGCTTTTCACGGCTTAATTCACCGATAAGACCATAAATACATTCTAGCTCTCGCGATTCTTTATTTTTCTCTGATTTATTTTCCATGATTTCCCATTTCGATACGTTATTTCAACTAATCTAATTAGAGCTGCAACAATCTCAGCGCAGGCACCAATAACAATATTAAAATAGCTGGAAACAGTAGACCAAGTAAAGGTATTTGCAATATTAAAGGCAACAATGAAACGTGTTTTTCAATATCATCGTCACAAGAATTAATCATGTTCTGATCCAAATCCACAAGATGATCGTATATAGGAACACCTTGTAATCCTTTTTGAATCAGTTGAATCAATACGCTGTGATGAATGTTCGACCCGTTAAACACTGTTATTTTTGAGTTCAGGTCATTTTCAGTGTGAACCGCACGATACTGCTGCCACCAATGATTAAACTGCATCGCAAATGTTGACTTAAGCTGACGATTGTTAAAATTTTTGATTCCCATATGCAGCGATTGATGCGTTTCAATGGCTCGACGCAAATCCCAGACCAGAATAAGAGATGATGGTAAATTTAAATCGTCCATCGAATGCGCTTTCCTAATTTAAAAATGACAAAAATACCTAACGAAAACAGACATACTGAAACGATAACCGTCAAAATATTGTCCATAAGTTGCAAATGAAGGTGTGATATAGCAAAAATGAGCCCATAAATAGCCATTGCGACACCAGCTTGAGCCTTAATTTGACGAGTAACTTGTCCCGTTCGCAAAATAAACTTATTTTTTACTTTTAAACCCTGTTTAAACATCTCCAATTGCTGAACAACCTGCGCTTCCGACGTTAAAACTGTTCGAAGCTCGACAAAAAAGAATCTCATCCAATGGTTTTGTGTGGTTTGGATATCAAAATCAGGCTTCAGCAAGCCCATAAGTGGCTCATAAATAATTTTTTCATGTGCCATAAACTGCAAAAACATCTCAGAAATCGCTTTCTGAGGAGAATATCCGGCTTTAATCTGCAAAAGAAGACCATTAATGACGTTCAAATGAGTCTTCAAGAATACTTTTTTAAGTTTTTTTTCCAAAATAAGAGAAAAAAATATCAAGCTCAGCAAAATTAGACCGATATATATAATAGATAACGACAAATGTTCTTTGATAACGACTAAAAAATATATTGGAACCGTCAAAAAAGCGAATATTGATAAACTTTTTTTTCGATCGATGAAAAAATACTTCTCTAATCTAGAAATAAATCGATGGGCGGAGATCAATCCGATGATCGACAACACAAAATAAGTCATTCAGTCCTCTCGATAGTCGAAAAGAGGAGTGCAAATGACGCGCGTGTAAAATATTTGTTGACGAATGTATTGATTTTAGGAACAATTTTATTAAGAAGACTGAAAAGTCGAAACAACAACAACTGTGATAATAGCAATATTATCGCCGAGAAGGAGCATACCATGGCTAAGAAAAAAGCGAAAAAAGCTACTAAGAAAGCTAAAAAATCTACAAAAAAAGCTACTAAAAAGAAAAAGAAGTAGTTTGTTTTGTAAAGCGATAAACGCTTTCAAAAAAAGGGTCGGTAGCAATACCGGCCCTTTATTTTTTGTTTGTAACTATCTATAATAATTGTGTTTTTCTATACGCTAAGAACTAATAGAAGTAGGTAATACCTACAGATCCTGTCGGTAAAACTTTAAATGTAGAAGCTTCTACCATCACAAGCAGCTCACCAAAAAAGTTAACTCCAGCCATCTCGCCTTCAAGCTGATTGTATTCAAGTCCAGCTCCGCCAGCTAAAAAATTTACATCAAAATTATTTTCTTGAATCTGTCTGTCTGCTAAAACCTGACGTAAAATATCTGAGTCACTTGCGCTTCCGCCAGCCGAACTAGATGAATCAAACCACTTAGAAAACCCGACCTTTGTGTAGGGTGATAAATAGATGCCTTCAAAGTTTCTTTTGTAACCAAAGTTAAATGTATTAAAGCCTTTACCTGTCCCTAGACCTAAGAACAAAGCGTGTTCAGGTTCAATGTTGAACTCAGCATTAAGACCAACCATTCCGGTTACCCCTCCAGCGGCCACCCCTAAACCAATTCTTTTCATGGCTTTCATATCAAGATTGGTATCATAAAGCTCTACGCCTTCATGATCAAATTTTTGATTCTTAGAAAAAATAGAGGATGAAGTTCCACTTTGAGCATGTGCAAACTGAGTAACGAAAGAAAACCCTAAAGCGGCAACGAATATTAATGTACGTATCACAAAGCCTCCATGTTTAGATTAGAACTAGTACCAAGACTATAATATTAATGCTTCGAATAAACGCAATATAAAACTCCTGATTGCGCTATTTTTCATCTGTATACAGAGCTTTGACGAAGCAACGCGGAAAAAACTTGTCTCTGTTCGCCAGGCTTGAGGTTTTGACGTTTTCCCTCTACAACTGATAAGTCTGCTTATCTAAAACAAAGAAAGATCAATACTACAAGGAGATCATATGGCTCATACACGTAAAAAAATTGCTGTCATCGGCGCTGGTTTTGTGGGGTCAACGACGGCTCACTGGGCCGCACAAAAGGAACTGGGCGACGTCGTTCTTTTGGATGTTAATGAAGGAGCCGCGATCGGTAAATCATTAGACTTATTTCAATCTGCACCTATTGAAAACTTTGATTCAAAAGTTAAGGGTACAGCTAATTATGCAGATATTAAGAACGCCGACGTTGTCATTTTAACCGCGGGTATGCCGCGCAAACCAGGAATGAGCCGCGACGAACTTGTGGGAATCAATGCGAAGATAGTTAAAGACTGTTGTGCGGGAATTAAACAACACGCACCTAACTCTGTTGTGATCGTGGTGTGTAATCCAATGGATGTCATGGCTGTATACGCTAAGCAACAACTAGGATTTCCACGCGAACGCGTTTTAGGAATGGGTGGTTGTTTAGATTCGGCTCGCTTCCGTGCTTTTATTGCAGAAGAACTTAATGTTTCAGTTAAAGATGTTACTGGCGTGGTTCTTGGAAACCACGGTGATGCCATGATGCCAGTCATCCGCACAGCTGCCGTAGGGACAACTCCGTTGATTGATTTACTTTCTATGGAAAAAATTAACGCGATCGTGGCTCGCACCAAACAAGCAGGCGCTGAGATCGGCGGCCACCTTAAAACAGGTTCAGCTTATTATGCGCCCTCACGCGGTGCGATCGAAATGGCGGAAGCCATCTTAAAAGATCAAAAAAGAATTTTGCCCGTCGCCGTTGAGCTTAACGGTGAGTTTGGCGTTAAAGACAACTTAATGGTTGGCGTGTTAGCTAAACTTGGTGGGTCTGGCATGGAAGGCATTATCGATTTTAAAATGAATGCCGATGAAAAAGCTGAGTTTGATAAATCCGTAGAGGCTGTACGCGCTCTAGTTTCAACTTTAAAAACCGTTCAATAAGTAAAGATAGGATTCTATGAACATACATGAGTATCAAGCCAAAGAGGTTTTGCGAAAATTCGGAGTGGCTACGCTAAAAGGTCAAGTTGCTCATACACCTGAGGAAGCAGTTGCGGCCGCTAAAACTATCGGTGGAAACATCTGGGTCGTTAAGGCGCAGATTCATGCTGGCGGCCGCGGAAAAGGCGGCGGAGTTAAAATCGCAAAAACCTTAGATGAAGTTCGTGATTTGGCGAACAAAATGTTGGGAATGACTTTGGTTACTCATCAAACTGGACCCGAAGGCAAAAAGGTTCAGAAAATTTTTATCGAAGCCGGTTGCAATATCGCTAAGGAATACTATGTGGCTTGTTTAATCGATCGAGCCACTGGACGCGTGGCTATGATGGCCTCTAGCGAAGGCGGCGTAGATATAGAAGAAGTGGCTGAGCATCGCCCTGAGGCCATTGTTAAAGTAGATATTGATCCCATTACGGGTTTAGGTGCGTGGCAAGCGCGCGAATTGGCTTTTGCCATTGGCATGGCTCCTGAAGTTGTTAATAAGGCGACAAAGTTTTTCCTTGGCCTTTATGAGGCCTTTATAAAATATGATTGCTCGATCGCAGAAATTAATCCCCTCGTCGTCACTAAAGAAAATGATGTCATCTGCTTGGATGCTAAAATGAATTTTGACTCGAATGCCTTATTTCGGCATCCGGCGATCGTCGAATTACGCGACCTTAACGAAGAAGATCCTACAGAAATCGAAGCTTCTCAATTTGATTTAGCCTTTATTAAGTTAGATGGAAACATCGGCTGCTTGGTGAACGGGGCCGGCCTTGCGATGGCGACCTTGGACATTATTAAACTTCACGGTGAATCGCCGGCCAATTTTCTTGATGTCGGCGGCGGCGCTAATAAAGAAAAAGTGACTAATGCTTTCAAGATTATTCTTAAGGACCCTAATGTTAAAGGAATTCTAGTTAACATATTCGGTGGAATTATGAAGTGTGACATCATTGCTGAAGGGGTTATTGCTGCTTCGAAAGAAGTCGGTTTAAAAGTGCCTTTAGTCGTTCGTTTAGAAGGAACAAATGTCGAACTAGGTAAAAAGATTCTGGCAGATAGCGGGCTTAACATTATCCCAGCTAACGATTTAACAGATGCAGCTAAAAAAATTACTGCGGCAATAAAGAAGTAGGAACACACATGTCAATTATCGTCGATAAAAATACAAAAGTGATTTGCCAAGGAATTACCGGAGCACAAGGCTCTTTTCACACAGAGCAATGCTTGGCCTATGGAACTAAATTTGTTGGGGGAGTAACGCCGGGTAAAGGTGGAACGACTCATTTAGGACTACCCGTTTTTAATACCGTCAAAGAAGCTAAAGCAAAAACTGGATGTACCGCTACGATGATATTTGTACCACCGGCGTTTGCAGCGGATTCCATTATGGAAGCCGTCGATGCTGGCCTTGATTTAATTGTTTGTATCACTGAAGGCATCCCGGTTTTAGATATGGTTCGTGTAAAAAAATACATGGAAGGCAAAAAAACTCGTTTGATCGGCCCCAACTGTCCCGGCGTCATCACGCCAGGTGAATGCAAAATTGGAATTATGCCGGGTCATATTCACAAGCCAGGCCGAATTGGTGTATTATCGCGCTCAGGAACCTTAACCTACGAAGCTGTGGGACAGCTGACGGCTTTGGATTTAGGACAATCTACTTGCGTTGGCATTGGAGGCGACCCCGTAAATGGTACTAATTTTATCGACGCTTTAAAAATGTTTAACGCCGATCCCAACACAGATGCCGTTATCATGATCGGTGAAATTGGAGGCTCAGCCGAAGAAGAAGCCGCTGAGTATATTAAGAAAGAATTTAAAAAACCCATTGCGGTGTTTATTGCCGGCGCTGCTGCTCCTGCAGGAAAGCGCATGGGTCATGCCGGAGCGATTATTAGCGGGGGCAAAGGCACTGCAGAGGCTAAATTTACAGCACTCCAAGCTGCTGGTTGCAAAATTTCGCGAAGTCCGGCAGATATGGGAACGACACTTAAATCAATGTTAAAATAGGAGATAGATATGGCTAAGGAAAGAACTTTTTCAATTATTAAACCGAACGCAGTTAAAAAAAATGCCATCGGCGACATCATCCACACCTTTGAATCAAAAGGCTTAAAAGTCGCGGCGGCAAAACTTACTTTGCTTTCAAAAGAAAAGTGCGAGCTTTTCTATGCTGAACACAAAGAGCGTCCTTTTTTCGGAGAACTTGTGACATTTATGACCTCAGGCCCTGTGATGCTGATGTGTTTAACTGGTGAAAACGCTGTTCTTAAAAACCGCGAAATTATGGGTGCAACTGATCCTAAAAAAGCTGACGCAGGAACTATCCGCGCTAAACACGGCGACTCTATGGGTGAAAACGCGGTCCATGGATCAGACTCTTTAGCATCTGCTGAGCGCGAATTAGCGATCTTTTTCGATAAACATGAATTAGTTAATTTTTAATTTAAAGGTACCAGTTCCCTTTTTGTAGGGCGCTGCAATACCAAAAGGGAACTGGTACCTTTATGAAATTAGAGTCCCTTTTACATTCAGAGCACATAATCAAAATAGAGAAGATGTCCATCGGGGGCGATGGCGTAGCACGTATGATGTTTAATGAGCGAAATGTCGTGATATTTATTCCTCATTCCGCTCCGCAAGATCAGCTTAAGATTAAAATATCTCGCACAGAAAAAACTTTTCTACTTGGTGAAATTATCGAAATTATTGCGCCCGGTCCCTCTCGTCGCCAGCCGCCTTGTCCCGTTGCTTTTGAATGTGGTGGCTGCTCGTGGCAACAATTTAACGAAGACGAACAGATCCATCAAAAGGAAGAATTGCTTAAAGAACTTTTTAAAAAGTTCTTGCCGCAAATTGATTATCAACTATTACCAACAATTCAAACTTCTCAAAAATTTGAATATCGAAACCGAATTCAACTTAAACACCTCGGAAGCAAGTTGGGCTATTTTAAATCTGGGTCTCATGAAATCGTGCCCATTAGCGACTGTTTAATTGCGCAAGCGCCTTTGCGAAAAAAAATAGCCGAACTGAATGAAACCCTGAAGCCAACAGCGGAGCTGAAGAAGTATGAAGTTAAAATAAATCAAGAAGGTCAAGTAGAGCACTACCAAATCGGGGAAAGCAGCGAGGGCCTGGCTTTTTCACAGGTAAATAACTCAGTTAATGATCTTCTGATAGAGGCCGTACTAAACAGTATCTCTAAGGTCATGCAGCTAGATTCTGAAAAAAGTATCACGGAGCTTTATGCTGGATCTGGAAATTTTACCTTTCCATTGGCAAAAAAATTTCCGAAAGTGAAAATCAACGCTGTCGAACTTAACCCTCGCCTTACGGCAGCAGCTGCGGAAAATATAAAGCTGCAAAAACGTGTTAAGCAAATCAATTTTTTTACTGCAAAGTGTGAAATCTATGCTTTAAATTATCCCCTTTCCAGAAATTTAATTTTATTAGACCCCCCACGAAGCGGCTGCCATCCCGATGTTATTCGCAAGATTGCAGATACAATCCCAGAGAATATTGTTTATATAAGCTGTCATCCCACTATGCTGGTGCGCGACTTAGCCTTACTACTTAAGCAGCGGCCTGAATATCGTATTCAGTACTTGCAAATTTTTGATATGTTTCCACAGACAGATCACTTTGAAACCTTATGCGTTTTAACCAAAGTCGAATCGCACTAAAACACATTCATTCGTTGACTCGACGCTCTTGGATGTTAGCATAAATCATGGTGAAGAAAACTTTCAAAAATATTCTAAATCCATATTTGCTGGCGTTGACCTTTTTCTGTCTTTTATTGACCAGCTGCGTTTCTACTGGTCCAAGCAATAAAAGCCGCTCTGCTGAGCTTAAAATGGAAATTGGGTTATCTCATTTAGCAAACAATAATCTTCCATTGGCATTAAAAGAGTTGTTGGGAGCCTACCAGCTTGATCCTAAAAATTCTTTGATTTGTAATAATCTGGGAATTGTTTATTTTATGCGTGATCGCTACGATTTAGCTTCAAAATATTTTAATGAAGCTATTGTTTTAAATCCAAAATTTACTGATGCAAAAAACAATCTGGCCCGTGTAAATATAGAGCAAAAAAATTATGCTAAGGCAAACAGTCTTCTTAATGAAGTTTTAAGTGATCTAACCTACACCAACAGTGATAGTGCTCATTACAACTTCGGTCTTCTTTATTTTGAACAAAAAAAATATGCACAGGCTAAAACTCATTTCGCTAAGGTGATAAGGAATGGTCGCCAAGGTTGTTTAGCACACGTCTACTATGCTCGTTCTTTCATGGAGGCTTCTTTAGTTAAGCAAGCATCAACGCTTCTTGATCGAGCTCGTCCAATTTGCACAGCTGAAACTCAAGACGAAGCCCACTTTTACTCGGCCATTGCCATGTATCGATTAGGCAACAAGCAGCAGTCTTTATTGCGTTTTCAGGAAACAACCCAAACTTTCCCTCAAGGAAAAAACTTCGTCAAAGCTACTCAGATGATTGAATTAATTCAGAAGGAGCTTCGATGAAAATAACTGGCGAATTGCTGAAGTCAGAAAGAAAAAAATTAAAGCTGTCTCAGCAAGACATTGCTTTCGCTTTAAAGCTAAGTCCACGAGTAATTAATGCCATTGAAGAGGGTGACGTTGATAATCTGCCGGCTAAAACCTTTGTGCGTGGATTTATTAAATCCTATGCCGAAATGCTAAAATTAAATTCGACTACAGTACTTAATCAGTATCATGAAGAGATGGGCACAGCTTCGCTGAACTCTAAATTAATTTCCACTTCGAATGAGCCCATCAAAAAAAAGCCTGCTGAAGATAGTCCTCTGGCCGTATCTCAAGAGATTTCAACTGTAACGCCGAATTTAAAAGTTTCTTTGAATCGAAACACCTTCAAGGTCGTTGTTCTCATTACTGCCGCAGTAATAATACTTGGCGGTATTAACCAAATTATTAATAAATATCAAAAAGAAGGTTTGCAGCAAGAGACACCTCATCTGAGCGTAGAAACAATTAATCAAGAAGTTAACGCTGCCAAAGAAATTGAGCAGCCAACTGAAGAGCCAGAGCCCGCAGTAGAATCTGAAACTGAAGAGCAAGTCGTTGAGGTTAAGCCACCGACGCCGGCACCAGAAGCCTCTGAAATAGTAAAATCAAAAGCTACTCTTGGTAAATCTATTGAAATGGTCATAGAAGCTACACGCGATACGGTCATCTCTTATGCCACTGGCACGGACAGTCAGTTTAAGACATTAAACCTTAAAAAAGATACTTTACAAATTATTAAGTCTAAAAACGGTTTGCATGTAAAAATAACCGAAGGTGATGCTGTGCTAGTTACCGTAAATGGCATTCACAGAGGGCAAGCAGCAAGTGATACAAAACCCGTTGAACTTACTTACTAAGAACTCAACCTTACTAAAGATATTTTTATTTTCTGTTTTAGCTAAAATTGTATTAGCTTTTTTTATCCCTATTGCTGGAGACGAGTCTTACTACTGGTTTTGGGGTCAAAACCTTCAGCTGAGCTATTTTGACCATCCACCTGCCGTCGCTTGGCTGACTCTTATATCTAATTTTTTTTACAATTTATTTCCCCCTGATCTGATGAGTCTCAGTTTTCGACTGCCATTTATTTTTTTAAGTAGTCTTACGCTGTTTGTCTGGCTCAAAAACTACAGTCTGGAAAATGAAGATCGCGGCGATCTTGTCTTGTTTTCTATACTCTATTTATTGAATCCCTTGCTTGGACTGGGTGGAATTTTTGCGACTCCTGATATTCCGCTTATGCTTTTTTGGTCATTGGCTTATTTTTCAGTTCTTAAAATTCGTCTTACGCAAAAAAGGCTATGGTATATTTTGCTTGGGGTTAGTTTAGGCCTGGGGTTCTGCTCTAAATACCACATTGTACTTTTTCCTCCTGCGGTGTTAATCGCCTTGCTTTGGTTAAAAGATTACAAGCTGATTCAATTTAGAAAATTGTTTCTTACATTTATATTCGGTCTAATTTTTTGTGCACCTGTTCTTATTTGGAATGCTCAAAATGATTGGGCCTCTTTTAATTTTCAATTAAATCATGGCTTAAATGCACCCAAGCCTTATGATTGGAAGTGGACTGCGGGCTATTTTTTAGCGCAGTCTCTTATTTTTAATCCCGTCATTCTTTTTTATCTTGTAAAACATGTGCAAAAATCCTTTTCTAAAAGTATGGCTTTTTCACAGTGGGCCTTCTTTACTTATAGCTCATTTAAAGCTGTAGTTGAGGGAAACTGGACAATCACGGCTCATGTACAGGCCCTAGCAGCAGTAGATAAAAAATTTAAAGACTATTTTAAATTCAGTTTAATTTATGCAAGTCTGTTTTGGTTGGGACTGATTGCCGTGCTATTGACTCCATTTGGAACTGAAAAGCTGCGTCTATTTCCTCAGTCGCACATGGCGACACAAATTTATAATGCCACAAAAGACTATAGGCCTCTGTATGGGCCGACCTATCAGATATCTTCACTGTTACACTTTATTTCTAAAGAACCCGTGTACAAACTTAAGGGACTATCTCGGCACGATTTTTATGATCGTATGCCGCAATCTTTTCCTGTAGAAAATACTTTTTATGTTCTTAAGTATACTCACTCAGGCTGGCCAGCATGGATTGAAAACTACAAGCTTGAGCTGATTACTGATGAAAATCTTTCGTACTTAAACCAACACAGTCTAGAAGTTTATAGAGTGTCTTCTTATGAATAGATTTTTTATTTCAATAAGCATTTTATTCATGGGCTATGTCATATATGGATTTTATTTGTCCCAATTTCAGTTTAATCTGATTGGCAAAGACATTGCGGGTCAAAATGTTTTCTATAATTATAAACTTCATCAAAACATTTACACGCAGATGTCGATTGGGTCTGGCACTTACAGTTCGATAGCAGAAGAGCACCGAAGAACACAGTCCAAATTTGTACTTTTTACTGATTTAAATCCAGCAACAATTTTGGATCAAGATCGATATTTGACCAACACTGGACAGTTGTTTGGTGCCAAAATACTGACCGACACAGCAGCTTACACTGTCTATTCACCAACTGATAAAAACTCAGCGAACTATTATGATCTAGCTTATCTTAAAAATAACTCCAAAGATTATTTAATCATCGATCATCTAAATACCAGCTTTGAGGGAATTTCGCATGCTGACGGAGTCGATGCACTTAATTTAAAAACAATGGCCTATAAAGTCGGAGCGAATAAAAAAATATCAACCATTTGGAGTCTTATTTTTTATCCCTTTAATCCTCGACTTTCTCTACTGCGCCTCTATCGAGACCCTGTCGATGAGCTTAAGCTGTTCGATCAAAAATCACTCACTCAAAAAGTAAATTTACATCTGTCCTCTGAAGTAACTGCTCGTGCTGTTCCAGTTACAAATTGGCTGCTTAAGTTTCCAAGCTATGAGAATGTTTTTAATATGGCTAGCCAACGCGTATTAGTGACTTCAGAACTTACGACGAATATGAGTATTGATAAGTATCCCTTATTTGATGCGCTTAAAAGAGGCTCATTTTATATATCGATTGATACCCTCGGCGACTCTACAGGATTTGAAACCTACATAGTTACTGATAAAAAAAATGAATATATTTTTATGGGAGATGAGCATACTTTGCGACCTAATATGCGTCTGGTTTTTCGGCTGCCCAGAGAACCAAATACTCATCATGAGGTTATTCTTTATAAAAATGGCCAACGCATAGATCACCGAAACACTTCTTTCGGCGATTTTCCTATTACCAGCAGCGGCGTTTACAGGTTGCAGGTCAGACTAGAAACTGTTTTGCCTTTTCCCGATGCGGACAACAAATGGTTGACCTGGATTTTTACCAATAATTTTTATATCCGCTAATCTTAATCAGCTAAAGTGATCTATGGTCTGCTATTTGCTGACTAACACTTCTGGTTAACGTATATTAGAAAACAAAAATAAACCGGGGCAAAATGTCCCCCATAAACAAAAGGATACACTATGCAATTTTCTAAATGGACTCGAAAATATGTTGCGATCGCACTCAGTCTTTTGCTTTCTCATGCTCCACAGGTGACGCTTGCGGAAACTGCGCAAGCTCTAAAAATGCTGCCCACAAGTGTGGTGGTTGAAGAAGTCTCTCGTGAGCAGGCTGAAAAAGAAGTTCGCGATTTATTGCAATCTGATGAAATTCGTGAGGCTTTTGTGAAGCAAGGACTATCCGCAGATGAGGCCAGCGAACGCATAGCTTCATTGTCACAGCAAGAACTGCAGCAACTTTCTTTTCAAATACAAGAAGCTCGTGCTGGTGGAGATATTCTAATCACTATTTTAGTCATCATACTGATCATCTTCCTGGTTAAACGCATATAGTGAAATTTTTTAGTGCACTGATTTTATTATTCTTAAGTTTGGGCTGTGCTTCGCGCGCAATTCAAACAGAAGCTCTGTTGGCTTCCCCGGGATCACGCTCACAGTATACCAAAATAGAAAGTGTTCCCTTTATTGATCAAAGCGTTGGTTATTGCGGACCAGCAACATTGACTATGGCTATGCAATGGAGCGGAAGCAAAGTTTCGGTGGATGAGGTCGCGGCTTTAGCCTATACCCCAGGACTTAAGGGTTCTTTACAAACAGATATGATCAGCACATCTCGACGCTTGGGATTCATGGCTGTGCCTATTAAAAATTTAAACTCTCTTTTAACTGAGGTCGCCGCAGGTCACCCAGTTATAGTTTTTAAAAATTTAAGCGTCAGCTGGCTTCCGACTTGGCATTACTCCATTATTCTTGGTTACGATCTCAATAAAAAAGAAATTATTATGCATTCAGGTCACGATGCTGATCGCCACTGGGACATGGAAAAGTTTGAGCGTTCATGGATGTTAGGAGATTACTGGGGATTAGTCGTTCTGCCTGCAGGCCAGCTTGCAGTAAGTGTCGATGAAAATGCCAATGCAGCAGCAGCCGCAGGTCTGGAGCAAGTCAAAAAAATCAAAGAAGCTAAGTTAAGTTATAATAGCATTTTAAAAAAGTGGCCCACTAATTTAATTGCACTGATTGGAATGGCCAATCTATCTTATCAAAGCCAAGACTATGCATCAGCTAAAAATTTTCTAAGACAAGCTGTAAAAAATCATCCGGAATCAGAGACAGCTAAAAATAATTTAGCCGTGATTGAATCAAAAATTAAATAGCTTCGTTTACAATTTTAATATGCAAATCTTCAGTCGAGGAGGAAAACTCTGTTTGACAGGCCAGCCGCTGACAAGCGCGCAACTGCAATTCAATCGACTGCTCTTGCTCATATGATGATGACTGTTCGACAGCATTAATGCCGCTTACAATTTCTACCCGACAAGTACCGCATGTCCCATTACCTCCGCAGGATTGATTGATGCTTACTTTGTTGGCGTTTAGTGCCTCTAAAAGTGTAGTCTTTAGTCCTGCTTTTAACTCAAGTTCCAAAGTCATTTCTTCTTGAAAAAAAGTTTCAGTAATTTTAAGTCTTTTCCTTGATACTAACATGTTTTATCTGTATCAAAAAATACATGAGATTCATAGCTTTTGACTTAGAAACAACGGGCACTGTCCCAGGCGTCGATCAAATCGTAGAAATAGGTGCTGTGCTATTTAATGGCAGCCAAGTTGAGTCCGTATTTTCAACTTTAATTAATCCTCAAAAGCCAATTCCTGCCGGCGCGACCGCCGTTAATGGGATCAGCGATGAAATGGTTTACGGCAAACCTCTTATAGAGGAAATACTTCCTTCATTTTCTGAGTTCTGCCAAGATATTCCATTGGTCGCACACAATGCACCCTTTGACGCCCAGTTTGTACTGGCTGACGTAAAAAGATATGAAATCAGTGGTCCAAAAGGAATTGTGTTGGATACGCTTCCAATAGCACGCAAGGTGTTTCCAGGTTTACCTAATTATAAACTAGGAACTTTAGTTCAACATTTAAAAATTCCTTCGTCTAATTTTCACCGTGCCGAAGAAGATGCAACTTATTGTGGTCGGCTATTTATAGAAATGCATAAACGAATTTCCATCGGTGGCAAACCACCGTTGATAGAAAATTTAGTGTCTTTAACTGGGAAGCCGGCATTCACTTTTCCGCAGATTGATCGACAACCAAAACAAATGGGCTTTTTTATTTAATAATGTTTTTTATCCCCGCGCCCGATGAGCGATCGGATAGCGACGGCCTCGTCCAAACGAGTGTTCGCTAACCTTTAAAATAGGTGCGGCTTGCCAGCGTTTAAACTCTGTTTTCAACAGTTGAGCTAACAGCCAATGATCCGTTTTTGTTTTAGCTGGCTTTTTTAGTTCAACTATATTTACTACGGATTGATCCAATAATTCATACGGCGGCAATGAGTCTTGATCCTTTTGGTTTGGGCGTAGTTCTGCTGATGGCGGTCTGGCCAAAATAAATTCAGGTATAATTTCGCCTTCTCTGTTGTATAGCTTACATAAATCGTAGACCTCTTTTTTTGTTAAATCACCAATAACAGCCAGGCCTCCACACATATCGCCATACAAAGTCGCGTAGCCCGCAGCATACTCAGATTTATTCCCCGTCGTTAAAAGCAGGCTGTTAGCTAAGTTAGAATACGCCATTAGAAAAACTCCGCGCAACCGGGCCTGAAGATTTTCATGCACCAAAGAAAATTCATTGATATTCAGCTCTTGATCCAAAATTGATTTTATATGTTGATAGCTTGACTCTATGCTGATGTTTTTAAGTTCTGCGCCTATATTTTTTGCCAATTGTGCAGCGGCCTCGAAACTTTCTTCTGCATTGAATTTTGTTGGCAGCGCAAAAAGTTTTACGTTATTTGGTCCCAATGCATCAACAGCCAAAGCGGCGACTAAAGCAGAGTCTACGCCACCGGACAGACCCAGGTGGACTTTTTGTAATCCTATTTTATGCGTAAACTCCTTAATTCCTAAAACCAGCGCTTTGCGCATTTGCTCAAGCTCTGTTTCTTTAGCCGAATCACGATTCCAACTTTCCATAGTATTTAAATCGAAAATATTTTGATCTTCCTCAAACGAAATCATCTTCTGAACTAGAGAGCCTTTTTTATCTAAAATAAAACTTTGGCCATCATAAATAATTTCATCCTGAGCGCCTACCAAATTGACATAAGCTATCGGAGCCTTAAGATAGCGCGCTGTCTGACTGGCCATGTTCAGCCGCTGCTTCATTTTTCCCTTATAGAAAGGTGATGCGCTGATATTAATAATAAGATCTATTTTCTTTTTCGGAAGATTTTTTAATGGATTTTCTTTGTACTGTGCGCCCCAGCCCCATATGTCTTCACATATAGTCAGCAGAAACTTTTTCCCTTTAACAGTGAAATAGTTATTTTTAATATTTCCTTTTTCTATAAATCTTGCTTCATCAAAGACGTCACCGGTTGGTAAAAGTTCTTTATGAAAAGTTTTTATAATTTTTTTATGAGTACATAAAAAAGCTGTATTGTAATATGGTCTGCCGTTTTTAGGATTTGGCTCAAAGCCGCCAATAATTACATACGTATTTTTAGGGATCTTTTTAATAATTTCTTTTAATGCTTTTAGCTGTTGCTCAACTAAAGCGTTGCGCTCAAATAAATCAAAGGGATTATACCCAAATAATGCGGCCTCTGGAAAAATAATCAGCTCCGCTTTTTTTGCTGATAAGGATTCAATAGAATTTATAATTTTATTTTTATTGTGATCAAAATCACCAAGAACTGAATTAAATTGTGCTAGGGCTATTCTCATGTTTATCAGTTTCAGGCTTTGTAGATATTTTATCAATCACATTGTTTTCGATTAAACGTCGCCCAGTAAAGCCATCTTGGTAGCCGTGATAATAGAGTATTTCTGTTTCGGGAAACTTCCAGCAATAGTAGCCGTCCCCATAATCAAAATCCGCTAACCACAAACCTTTTGGCTTGCCGCCCAATCGTTCAATTTTGTTTTGCCATTTTTGAATGTGCTCATTGATTTTATCTTGCAGCTCGATGCTTCGAATCGAAGATCGTTCCGGTATGGCATCAATACAAGCCATTAGATATTTGACTTCTTTACTATATTCTTCAGTAACACGATAAACCAACGGCAGAATCTCTTCGACTTGTTTAAGATTAAAAATTTTAACTTGTGAGCTGCCAACGATTTCGAACATTGCACGGTTATTTTATATATTTATTAAAGTTTCAACTAAGATCGATAAGTTTGTATAAGATACAGCTCATGCAATACAACCATGCAGGCCAAGTTTGCATATCTATTCAAAATTATTGATGCTTTTTTAACCTGAGTTACTCTCGTTCGGCTTTACTGTAGCTCAAAACTTGACCGCCAATCAGTACAAATAGTGCGATACCTATTCCTGCAATAATCAACCATTTCAAAAAATCTCCAAAGGTCAGCGGCTCATCTACGCCATCATCCATAGCCGCAACGACGCGTGTTGGAGGCATAAATTTTGATCGTCTGGGCCCTGGCCGTTGATCATCTTCAGACAGCAGTGGAACATTTCGAGAGGATGGTCGTCGTTGATTGACGCCACCGCCACGCGTATTTTTAAGTAAGTCTTCCTGCATGCGGCCACTGACTGTCCGATAGCGATCAGGGTCACCATAGCCGCTGGGGGAAAGCCTTACCGACGACACTGAATTTGAAATGGGTTCTGCGTCCATAGTGTTATAACTATTTGATCTGTTGCGGACATTTGAACTAAACCTGAAGTCTGCTCCCGAAGAAGATCCGATTAATTCATCAGGCTCTGTCTTTTTTACAGGTTTTCGAGCCCTTTTAGATGCCTCCGTCGGTCCCCGTCGCGCCGCCGTTTCTTTTGTGGACCCTTGAGTCGTAGAAATAGGTTTTGCTGTACCCACGTTTCTAGATGTGCCGCCGATGTCTGTGCCAGGAGTTGATGTCGCCGCCTGATAATTTACAGTACACTTATATCCAGCCGTAGTATGTTTGGCCAAATTATCAGTATCGCCAACACCTAACGCAGGTAACTCGCCTTGAACCATCAAACATTTAAAATAGTCGCCGACGTAGGAAGTCATAAAATTATTTAATCCAGAAAAAAAACCGCGAGCTATAAACAAAAGGGTTACCGAGATGATGAGTATAAGTACATACTCAACCACCGCCTGACCCGATTGATTATTTAAACGGGGCCTATTTCGGATAGACAATTTTTTAAAGAGTTTCACTGGATTATTTATCGGATTGTATGAATAATATCTGTATGAATATGTTACGTCTTAATCGCGTTATTCTGATGTGTTGCGCCCTTGCGTGTCTCAATTTAATACAATTGATGTGTACCAGCTCAGCAGAAGCGCAGGCTCCGGTAATGCCGCCAATACCGCCGATTAATATCACTCCAACACCGGCACCCGTTGTTCCGGCTCCTGCAGTTACTCCCGTCAGTGCAGATCCAACGCTAAAAGTTAAATACTACGAGTTTAAATCAATTTGCCTTAAGCCAGAACAACTTAAAACGTCGCGCAGCGAATCAGTAAATACAAAACGCCTGGCTTTGTTGAACAAAAAATTAAAAGCCAGTGAAGCCAAAAAAAACTCAACTCTTACGACAAAAATTAAATCTTTGATTGTTAAAGAGCATCTTCAACAAGAGAATTTCCGATTAGCCGAAGAGTATTTTAAAAAAGAAAGTGCAAATTTTCCTGAGGACGAAGCCCTATTGCTTTCTAGTGATTTAGATATTGGAAAAGGGTTGCTTCGTCAGGCCAGAGATAACTTAAATCTTTACCTTGAAAAAAACCCAAAGAATATTCCTGCTTTAGAAAAAGTAGCCCAAGTATATATATTATTAGAATCTTATACGGAAGCCCGCATGGCGTACGAAGATTTGGCTAAAATAAATTCTAAAAAAGACTATACTGAACAGCTTTGCGAAACATCATCACGTGGCGCCGATCATCTTAATGTAGATATCTATTGTGCTCGTCTGATCAGAAAATATCCAACGAACCACTTGGGATACATCTATCAAGGAATTTCTTGGCGCGATCAAGAAAAATATGCAGAGGCTTTAAAACAATTTCAGCTGTCGTTAAAAATAAAGCCTTCGGAATTTGCTTCTACCTGTTTAGCAGAATCCTATTTTTTAATTGATCAGCACGACAAAGCTATTTCCCAGTATAAAGAGTCCATTAAAATACAGCCGCTCTCCATGCGGGCTCACTTAGGTTTGGCAAACACCCTGGTTAAGAAAAACTTATTTTCTGAAGCCTTAGAATATTACAAAAAAAGTTGTGAATTAGGTTTGAAACCTTTAACAGAAATGTTTACTGTGACAAACATATTAAAAGATCAAAAAAGCAATCTTAGCGATAGCTATTTTTCTGAAATTCAGTCTTGCAAAGACCGTCCCTAGCTATTGTGCAATTTCCCCAATAAGATCATATTCCATACTGTCGGTAATGCGCACTTTAACCATGTCGCCTACCTTCGCCTGGCCATCATTAATTAAAACAACTCCATCTATGTCCGGCGCCTGTTGTGACGTTCGCCCTTGTAACAACAGGTCTGTCTCTTCGCTATAGCCCTCAACTAAAACATCCAAAGTCCTGCCTATAAAAGCTCTGTGCTTATCGCGAGAAATATTTTGCTGAATTTCCATAACCGCCTCGTAGCGACGGTTTTTGGTTTCTTCATCAATTTGATTTTCCATTCGTCCGCCCGGCGTATTTTCCTCTGGAGAATACTTAAAGCAGCCTACACGATCAAATTTTTGCTCACTGATAAATTTTAATAACTCTTCAAACTGCTCTGCCGTCTCTCCGGGAAACCCTACGATAAACTGAGTTCTAATGACCGCATCAGGTATATTAGTTCGAATTTTATTCAATGCCTGAACGATCTCTTCTCGAGTCATTTTTCTGTTCATTGACTTAAGAACTTGATTGTTGATGTGCTGCAATGGCATATCAAAATATTTAACTAACTTGTGACTGTTTTTAATTAAATTCACCATTTCATCAGTAATACCGTCAGGATAAAGATACAATAGTCGTATCCACTGCGCGCCATCAATTTCATTTAAAGCCTTAAGTAATTCAAACGGCGATTCTTTAGCTTGTGGATTCTTGCGTGTAATGTCCCAACCATAGTCTGTAAAATCATGACTGATAATAATTAATTCTTTAACTCCACCGGCGACTAAAAGCTTAGCTTCATTAACTACATTCTCAATTGTGCGCGACTGAAGGTTTCCACGAATTAAAGGAATAGCACAAAATGCACAGCGCTTCATGCAGCCCTCTGAAATTTTTAAGTACGCTCGGTGCCTCGGCTGAGAATTAACTCGAGGAGTGGTCGCTTCTTGTAAATACGTTGGCAAGTTAAAGAAAGTTTTATTGGCGCTTCCCTGATCGTGATCCTTTAAAATTTTAGAAATATTTTGAAACTCTCCTGATCCTACGAACAAGTCCGCCTCAGGCAAGCTGTCGACTAAATCAGTTTTATAGCGCTGAGTTAAGCAGCCTGCCACGACAACCTTTTTAATTTTTCCCGCTTCCTTTAGATCAGACATGTCAAAGATCCGCTGAATGGATTCCTTTTTCGACTCTTCAATAAAACCACAGGTGTTAACAATAACTGTGTCCGCCCCTTCGGCGTCAGCTACAACCTCGTACCCGTCCTTCATCAGAGTTCCCGCCATAATCTCGCTATCAACTAAATTCTTAGGACAGCCAAGACTAATGAAGTGTACCTTCTTATTTTTTAAATCTAAATCGGAGCTCGTTTTCATGGTTTTAAAATCTCATCGGTTTTTAATTTTTTATAGACGAACCTATTTTTTGGTTCAGACTTAAGAAACTCTGTCTTCTCAAAACTTAAAACTGAACTCGTCATTAAATCATCTATAAATGAGATACTTTTAATGTTTTGCTCTTTTGAGTTCAGAACAAGCTGAAGTTCTTTCAGTGATGTGTTTTTTATTTCCTTTAGCTTAATGATAATCTCATCGTCATTTTTACTGAAAACCGCATCTTTACCAAAAAGTTTTTTCGGAGCAGAAAAAATTTCCGCCATAGCTTTAATAAATGGTGCTTTTTCTGCGCCAAATACACTTACTTTTCGATTAGCGTTTTCATCTAACTCAATATCAGGATACTCAATAACCCATATATCTTTGTTATAAATAATTTCAGTTTTTGTTGGTTGATCTGTAACAAAGTATACACGATTTTTTGAATATATAAGTTCGCCATCGCTCGTCGTCGTCGTTCCTAAGGTCTTTTTAGTTTCTGTGCGATGCGTTTTAATTTTTACGGCTTTAGTGGAATTGTATTTTTTTAAAATTTCTAAAGCTTGATTTTTAGTGTCAGCCAGCGCCGCCGTACCAAAAAACGTTGAACTTAAAATAGTGCCCACTAGAATCATTTTCGTATACATAGCCATATCTTCGTATATCAGACTTTCTCTCTAGAAAAAAGGGCTATTATCTCGATCTTACAGTCCTCAGATAAATGCGGTTTTAAAGCCTCAACGCAAGCCGAAAGTGTGGCCCCGGTCGTGATTATATCATCTATTAAGATGATTTTTTTATACTCCGAAATTAAATGTGTAAATTCTTCAAGAACCGCATAATTTGCCTCTCGACGCTCCTGGCGACTACGACGCTTTTGCTGCGCTAAAACTGAATCACTTTTTCGATAGAGACATGAGTAAACTGACGCTTGCAGCCGTGCCCCAATGCTTTGAGCAAAATACTGTGTATGAAAGGCTTTTTTTAGCGGTCTGCTGCCTGGCACTGGTATTATCGCGGTAGGTACAACGACCTTGATGTGCTGGGCGCTAAGCTTTGCATAGTAGTCCCAAGCCTTACGACTAAGGCGACTTTTTAGAAGATAGGGAACCTCAGAAGTCGAATCACTTTGTCCTGGAATCCAAGAAATTAAGTAGTGCACGTTCAGCGTTATGTCGTTTAACGACAGTACTCGATGATCTTTTTTAAACTGAGGCTGCAAAAAGTTATCCTCACAAAACTTGCAAAAAAAACTGGTTCCCACTCTAAACGAACCGCAGCGCAGGCACATCGGACATAAAATTTGATGATATAAAAAGTTTTTAATGGCTTGCATAGACATTCAAGCTGCAATAGAAGAGCTTAATTATAACCCGCTATAAATAAGTTTTTACGAATTATGATACGGAATACGGTTTTTAATGGTGTAAGCCCGGTAGATTTGTTCCAACACTACGGTTTCCGCCACCAGATGGTTCATCACATATGAAGATAAGCTCAGCTTAAGGTCGGCTCGGTTTTTAATTTTATCCGTGACGCCAAAAGCTCCTCCAATAATATAACAAATCCTTTTTTTTCCGCTCGTTTCACATTTGGTAATTTGATCGGCAAAACCTTCAGAGGTTAGGCTTTTTCCGGTTTCATCAAATAAGATTACGAAATCGTCAGAATTTATTTTTTTAAGCAACTCTTGCTCTTCAAACAGTTTTTTACGATCTAGCTCTTCACGGCCTTGCCGGAGAGTCTTTAAAGTTAAGACTTCAAAATCACAATAGTGCGAAATTTTTTTAGTGTAATGCTGCAAGGCTTTTTCAAACCAATCTTCTTTCGAAGTTTTAAAGTCTAACAACACTGATTTCATGTCTAAATTTTTTGATCTTTTACTGTAATTTCCTTGCCGGCTGACCAAAGCTCTTCAAGTCGATACTCCTGCCGAACGTAATCGTAAAACACATGGACTATAAGCGGGCCATAATCGACGACCACCCAACGGCCTTCATCCACGCCTTCAACGCCCTGAGGAAGCACGTTAAATTCTTCTTTCACTGCCATGACAAGATTTTCAGCTATGGATGCAGAGTGACGAGTACTTGTGCCCGAAGCAATAAGTGTGAAATCTGTTGTCGTTCCTAACGCTTGAAGGTCAAAAGCTCTTACGGCAATTGCCTTACGATCAAATAGCACTTGTGCACAAAACGCTGTAAACTGAGAATAATCAGATATTTTTTCACTAGCGCTTCGATAAATTTTATTCGCTTTAATATAACTTTCAACCGAAAGCGGTAAAAACTTGTCTACAGGTCGCCCAAGGCGTAATTTTTTTCTCAACTCTGATGAAGAAATGTCCAAATCACTTAAGGTAATGAATTCAATCGAACGCCCGGTGGTTAATTCAACTGTTCCAAAATCACTTTCCGCAATCATACCATTTAAGTAGTCCGGAAACTCATCTTCTGTTTCGGGTATGGCGTATCCTGGGCGAGTTGTAACGACCAGATTTATTTCTTTAAGTATTTTTTTATAATCTTTCCACTCAGAAAAATTCTCAAAATTGTCTGCTCCAATAATTAGATAAAGATCCTTGGATTCAAATTCTTTACGCAATGCTTTTACAGTATCTATAGTATAACTTTTTCCACCGCGCTTGATTTCGATATCATCGACATAAAAGGCAGATCCATAGGTTGAAAAAGCTTGCTTGACCATTTCAATACGATGTTCTGGACCTGGCAACTCTGTAGGTATTTTAAGAGGATTTTGATTGTTGGGAATAATGTGGATTTTATCAAATCCCATCTTTTTTTGAACGGTGACTAAACTGTTTACGTGACCATTATGCGGAGGATTAAAACTTCCTCCAAAAATTCCTATTTTCATTCTTTATCCTTCAATGCTGAACAGTGGGACCATCGTGTGTTAAACCCTTGGCTTTTAGTATTTTGTCAGCAACGGTTGTAAGCAAATCTTTAATGTTTTTTCCAGTTACACCAGAGATGGCATAAACCTCTTTATTATATTTTTTCTGAAAAGCTTTTTTAAGCTTTTCTAGCTCTTCACTGCGCAGCAAGTCGATTTTATTAAATACAATAATCTGCTCGCGCGTAGACAGCGGGAAAAATCCATCTTTATCTTTATTAAGCTGATCATACTGCTCGATTTCAAAATTTATATCTGCGAAATCTTCCAACGGATCACGACCGCTCATGGCTGAAACGTCTATCACGTGTATGAACAGTGATGTTCTTTCAATATGTTTTAAAAACTGAATGCCTAAGCCTATCCCTTGATGTGCGCCTTTAATTAATCCTGGAATATCCGCAACAACAAAATTACTGTAATCCCCAACTTTAACCACACCCAACTGAGGTGTTAAAGTTGTAAATGGGTAGTCTGCAATTTTTGGTTTTGCTGCCGATATACGAGAAATTAAAGTTGATTTGCCGGCATTGGGAAAACCAATTATACCTACGTCTGCAATAAGTTTAAGTTCTAAAACTATCTCTAAAGACTGATTGTCTTCACCTGGCTGAGCATATTCTGGAGCTTGATTAACGCTCGTTTTAAAAAACTCATTACCTTTGCCGCCACGGCCGCCTTGAAGCACTTTAACTTCATCAACGTTTGTTAGGTCATGCAAAATTTCATTTGTTTCAGCTGAGCGAACAAGTGTTCCTTCTGGAACGACTAAAACTAAATCCGCTCCATGGGCACCAGTACACTTTTCAGCGGCGCCGGGTTGTCCGTTATCAGCCGCATATTTTTTATAAGTTTTATATTCAAACAAGGAGTTAATATGTTTAGATGTGCGAAAAATAACATCGCCACCTTTGCCGCCGTCGCCCCCATCCGGACCGCCACGAGGCTGATGTGATTCTCGACGGAAAGTCACTGCGCCAGGACCTCCGCGACCAGATGATATAGTAATTTTAACTTCATCAACAAATTTCATAAACACTCTTATTTCTAGGTGGCCAGTAATAGCGCATTCCGCATGCAATGTTAAAGTAAAAAGAAAAAGAAAAGGAGCCTGGAATAGGCTCCTTTAAAAATACGAACGATTTGTAATTTTTATGTACTCTTAAGCGTTAGCTGGAGCTGCTTTAGGAGCGGCCTTCGCTTTAGCAGGCGCTTTCGGCGCTGTCGCCTTAACTTTTGCCTTAGTTTCTGCTTTTGCTTCTTGAGGTACAATACTTACTTTAAAGCGATCTTTAGAGAATCTCTCAAAAGCCACTAAACCATCAGCAATCGCATAAATCGTATGATCACGACCAAGCTTCACGTTTGTTCCAGTTTGGAATTTAGTTCCGCGCTGACGAACGATGATTGTTCCTGATTTAACCAGTTGCCCGCCGAAACGCTTAACACCCAATCTCTTACTCTGAGAATCCCGACCGTTCTTGGTACTACCACCAGCTTTTTTACTTGCCATAGTTAACTCCTATTAATTTAAAAATTATTTCAATAACTTATTACTTTGTTTTCTTCTTTGCCGTCTTCTTTGGAGCGCTTGCTTTTTTAGTGGCACGCTTAGAAGGGGCTTTTTTAGCTGTAGCTTTTTTCACTACGGCCTTTTTAGCCGGAGCTTTTTTTGCTTTTGGCGCTTCTTCTTTAGCCTGAGTGCCTTGACCAACTGCTGCTTCCGCACGAGCACGGCTTTCAGCGATTTTTTGTAAAATACGTTCATCACGCAATGAACCCATATCTTTAACTACTGGTGTAGCATCAGATTTAGTTACTGCTCCGTCAGGAGATGTAATGGACTTAATAAATAATTCCGTAAAACTTTGTTTGTGAGTTCCAAATCGACGATAGCTTTGACGACGTTTTTTCTTAAAAACATAGACCTTGCGAGTACGAGCCTGTTTAGTAACTACAGCTAATACCGAAGCGTTTTTAACAAGTGGGGATCCCACGTGTGTCTTATCGCCACCAACCATAAGAACTTCAGTAATAGTAACTTCTGCTCCTAAGTCGTTATCCAATTTTTCAACTTGTAAGATGTCTCCGGCTTGAACCTTGTATTGTTTGCCACCAGTTTTGATAATTGCGTACATGAAACCTCCATAGGTATGTAAGAGACTGAGTTGTGCCATTGCGGCCCTAAATCTGTCAAAGAATTCCTGCTAAAGAGTTAAAATGTCTGGACAGCAGTAAAGATTTTGCGTATCTAACTCTATTTTTAACGCTAATTTAGTATTTTTGGAGTAAAATGAAAAACAATCTTATGCTTCTTGGACCACCGGGCACCGGCAAAGCTTCAGCTTTGCTCACTTTATTTGCCCCTCGCAGCCCTCTTTACATAGACTTAGAAAATTGGTCTTTACTGGGTGATCTTTTAAAAACACCCAATCTATTTAAAGATCTTTTAGCCTCAATTCCTGCGGGGGAGCCCTTAACAATCAATCGCGTTGACCGTATCGGTAAATACTGGCCTTTGCTTCTAAAAACTATTGAGGAAAAAAATTTTGCAGTAGCCGCTACCGCTTGCTATATACCTGATAGTGCGAGCGATAAATGGACCTCTTTATTTAAACATCGCTATTTTAGTGCGTTGGATTTTTTTCAAATCAAGGACAGCCTAGTACTGTCCGAGGCTTTAACTTATGGCACTCTGCCTGAAGTATATAATCTGGAAAAATCGACAGAGAAAATTAAGCAATTAAAAACTTACGCACAAGGCTTCTTAGATGCAGAACTGCTTTCCTATGATCATATCAGAAATCTAGTTCCCTTCCACTTGTTTTTACCTTTAGCCGCGGAACAGGCTGGGAATAATTTAAACTTGTCTTGGCTGTCGCAAAATCTGGATGTGAGTTACAAGACAATTCAGCACTATTTTAATTTGTTCGTTCGTCACTACGTCGGCTTTTATCTGCCTGCATTTCCTCAACAAGTCAGAAAAGTTCAGCTTAAGCGTCCGCGCTTTTATTTTTTTGATACCGGCTTTCAAAGAGCCTTAGGCGAAAAACTAGATTATCCGTTACAAGAAACTTCTGCTGAATATGAAAATCTATTTAAATGCTGGATGATAAGTCAAGTTCATCAGCTCATCCAAAAAAGAGACTTGCCTGTAAAAATGTATTATTTAGAAACCAAAGATGGCGTGGGCATAGATCTTATCTTGGTGGCTGAAGATGGCGCATTAAGGCTGATTCAGTTTTCAACGGCCAAGAAAATCTTGCCGGTGCATCTAAAGTCCCTTTCAGCTTTAGGCAAAGACATGCCCCGGTCTGAAATCATGTTGGTTACCCCAGAAAATTACGTCAGCTTCTTCAATCAAATATTTCGTACTGCTCAAGATGATAAGTAGGTTCTATTTTGAAAGCGACGGAATGCCCGAATTTTTTTTCTAAGTACTCAAGCATGTCGTTTTCTTCTTCGTAAATCCAATCCACGATATCTCCGTGGCAGTGAATGATCAGGTTTTTTCTTTTGTTCTCAATCAAACCCACTTCTCGTTCAATATCCCGAAAAATTTCATTCGCAATGGTAGATTTGCGCTTAATATAGCCTTTTCCGTCGCAGTATGAGCACGGCTCACATAATGTTTTAACTACACTTGGTCGAATTCTTTTTCGCGTCATCTCCACCAAGCCCAGTTCTGACATCGACACTATATTGGTACGGCTACGATCCTTTTTGAGTTCTTCTGACATGGCCTGCATAACTTGCTCACGATGAACTTCTTTCTCCATATCAATAAAATCGATAATAATAATTCCCCCGGCGTTTCGCACGCGCAACTGATGGGCTACTTCTTTTACTGCCTCTAAGTTTGTTTTAAGAATAGTGTCTTCTAAATCTTTTTTCCCTACGTACTTTCCTGTATTAACATCGATGACGACCAAAGCTTCGGCCTCGTCTATAACAATGTAGCCACCTGACTTAAGCCAAACTTTTCTTTCCGTAGCGCGAGAAATTTCTAAATCAATGTCGTAAAGATCAAATAGTGGTTTTTTTTCTTCGTAGAAAATAATGTTATGTTTATACTTTGGCATTAGCTGAGTTACAAATTTTGAAACTCTTTTGTAAGCTTCAGCTTCATCCACCCAAACGGTGGTCACATCTTCATTCATTAAATCCCGAAGCGCGCGCAATTCAACATCAAGCTCCGAATGAACAAGTCCTGCTGCCTTTTTCTTTTCAAAGTTTTTTTGAATTTCTTTACCTAAACGATCCAAATAATCAATGTCTGCGCGCAAAGTTTCTTCGGTCGCTCCTTCGGAAGCAGTGCGAACAATAACGCCGCCCGCTGGGTTAATTTTTTGAATAATTTTTTTTAGTCGTTCTTTTTCAGTTTCATCTTCAATTTTTCTTGAAATTCCGATGTGCTTTACGAAAGGCATATAAACTATGCCTCGACCTGGCAAAGAAATATGTGTCGTTATGCGTGCGCCTTTAGTTCCTAAAGGATCTTTAGCCACCTGAACCATCAGATGTTGGCCATCTTTAATCAAATCTTGAATTGGAGTTTTTATTTCTCTTGATGGTCTTATATCTTCTTGATCGCTTTTTGAGACATCATCTTCCTCATTATCATTGAAAAAATTTTTATTTTCTTCAGTCATAATGTCGCCGACATATAAAAAGGCGGCTTTGTCTAGACCAATGTCCACAAACGCCGCCTGCATCCCTGGCAGAACGCGTGTAACGATTCCCCTGTGAATTGTCCCCACTAAAGTCGGTGAAGATCTTCTTTCAATTTTTAGATCCATAAGGCTGCTAGATTCGACGTAGGCCACTCGAGTCTCGTTAGGACGTATATTTATAAGGATTTCTGCAGCCATTTGGACTTTACTCCTGTTAATAGATTCACTACTTGTACCGAATAAGCACTGAATAATCAATTTGTGAGAGGTTATAATGGCTGTTATAGACGATTTATTTAGATTAATGGTTGAGCAAAAAGCGTCAGATCTTCATTTGACGAGTGGAGCTCCGCCCTATCTACGAGTTCATGGCGAAATGTCCCCAATAAATTATCGACAGCTTTCAAACCAAGATGTTCAAGCTCTTATCTTTGAAATACTCAGTGAAAAACAAAAAAAGACTTTTGTAGAAAAATGGGAACTGGACTTCGCCTACTTTGTCGAAGGCTTGGGGCGTTTTCGCTGTAATATCTTTATGCAAAGAAAAGGCCTAGGGGCTGTATTCAGAACAATTCCGGAAAAAATTAAAACTGCACAAGAACTTAATTTGCCTCCTGCGATCATTGAAATGGTCGATGCAGATCGTGGACTTATTTTAGTTACTGGTCCTACGGGCTCTGGTAAATCAACGACATTAGCTGCAATGATTCAACATATTAATGCTACTCGTGAAGCGCATATTTTAACTGTTGAAGACCCTATCGAATTCGTTCATCCCAATTTAAAATCATTGGTTAATCAACGCGAAGTGGGTTCACACACAAAAACTTTTGCTAATGCCCTAAAAGCTGCCCTGCGTGAAGATCCAGACATTATTCTTGTGGGAGAGCTTCGCGATCAAGAGACTATCTCATTGGCGTTAACGGCAGCAGAAACTGGGCATCTTGTTTTTGGAACGCTTCACACGAATTCCGCCGTAAAAACTATGGATCGTATTATTGATGTTTTCCCTGCCGGACAGCAATCGCAAATCAGAACTATGTTGGCGGAGTCTTTACGGGGAATTATTGCTCAAACTCTTTTTACCAAAGCCGATAAACAAGGACGCGTAGCCGCTTTTGAAATTTTAAAATCTAACAAAGCTGTGTCCAACTTAATTCGCGAAGGAAAAAATCATCAGATAGCATCAATTATGCAAACTAGCGCCGGCCAAGGAATGATTTTGTTTGAAAAATACATTGAGGACCTGGTTAGAAAAGGCCTTGTTTCTCCAGCAGAGGCAAAAACTTTCTTAGGCAAAGATGACGTCGGAGTTAAAGCCGCTTAGAGTTTTTTTGCAGCAACATAACTTGCAGATTACACAAAATGCCTTCATACTTTAAAGTATGAAATTGTCAAAGTACATTGATCACACTTTACTTAAGCCTGATGCTACATCAGCTCAAATCATTCAATTGTGTGCAGAAGCGCGTGAAAATGATTTTTATGCTGTATGTGTAAACTCTAGCTATGTTTCCTTGTGTCGCGAACATCTTCAAAATAGTTCTGTAAAAATTGCCAGTGTCGTAGGATTTCCTTTAGGCGTTATGGATACTGATTCAAAAGCCTTTGAAGCAGCCAGAGCCACAAAAAATGGCGCCACTGAAATTGACATGATGGTGCATATCGGCTCACTTAAAGAAAAAAACTACACTTATTTTGAAAGCGACATCGCAGCTGTTGTGTCAGCAGCTGCCAACCATAAAGTTAAAGTCATTATAGAAACAGCTTTGTTAACTAACGATGAAAAAAAGAAAGCTTGTGAGTTATCTTTAAGGGCCAAAGCACATTTTGTCAAAACCTGTACCGGCTTCGGCGGCGGCGGTGCCACTATTCAAGATATTCAACTGATGAAGGCGACCGTAGGATCACAGATGGAAATCAAGGCCAGTGGTGGAATAAAAAGTTATGAGTACGCTATGGAGCTTATCAATGTTGGAGCTACCCGCTTAGGGACAAGCTCGGGCGTTGCTTTAATTCGTCATCAAGCCGCCCAGCCGGGGAGCTACTGATGTTAGCGCCAGAAATAATAAAGAAAAAAAGAAATGGCTTAGAGCTTACAGAAAAAGAGATTCAATTTTTTATACAAGGCTATACTCAAGGAACATTGCCTGACTATCAAATGTCAGCACTGTTAATGGCGATCTTTTTTAAGGGTATGACGACGTCTGAAACTCTGGCTTTGACTAAATCAATGTTGCATTCCGGAATTATAGTCGACACTTCTGGCTTAAAGGGTTTCAAAGTCGATAAACATTCAACTGGCGGCGTGGGAGACAAAACC